>JBBIIP010000005.1:106835-142168 GCA_037446395.1 Lentimicrobiaceae bacterium | reverse complement strand
TGCCCAACCAGGCGAACCGGCCAAAGAGGCATGGATTATACTCGAACTAAAAATATTGGCCGATGTAGGGCTGGTGGGCTTTCCTAATGCAGGAAAATCAACCCTGCTCTCTGTGCTTTCGGCTGCAAAACCTGCCATTGGCGACTATCCGTTTACAACGCTCACACCAAACCTGGGAATTGTTCCCTACAGGGGTGGCAAATCATTTGTCATGGCCGACATTCCTGGTATTATCGAAGGTGCAAGCGAAGGTAAAGGGTTGGGTTTGAGATTTCTGCGACATATTGAGCGAAATTCGGTACTTTTATTTATGATCCCCGTTGATAGCAATGACATTAAAAAGGAATATCAAATATTGCTGAACGAACTGATGAAATATAACCCCGAACTGCTTGACAAAGAAAAGGTGCTGGCCATAACCAAAACTGATATGATTGACGCTGATCTCGCCCGCGAAATGGAAGCGGATTTGCCTGATATACCGCATGTTTTCATCTCGGCAGTAAGCGAAATCGGACTGCAGCGCCTCAAAGACTTGTTATGGTTTCATCTAACCAAGACAACTAACCCAACGTGATGTTTGAATTTCTGAAAGACCTCGACATAAAAATCTTTCTGTTTCTCAACGGAATAAACAGTCCTACCGCAGATTTTTTGATGTATTGGCTCAGCCACAAAACCATCTGGATACCGCTTTATGCATTCCTGATATTCCTTCTCTATAGGCAATACTATCGAAAAGTCATCATTATCCTGATCCTTGTTGCTTTATTGATTACGATCAGCGACCAGGTGTCGGTGTTTATGTTTAAAAATGTTTTTCTCAGGCTGCGACCCTGTCATGAACCGGCTCTGGAAGGATTGGTATATGCCCCGTTTGGTTGTGGGGGAAGATATGGATTTATCTCATCGCATGCAAGCAATGTTTTTGCATTGGCCGTTTTTGTCGTTTTACTGCTTAGAAACAGGTTTTCGCCTTACATCTACGGGCTTTTTATTTGGGCTGCACTCGTTTCGTATAGCCGAATTTATTTGGGGGTGCATTATCCGGCCGATATAGTCGGCGGGGCATTGATGGGCACACTTGAGGCCTTTTTTATTTATGCGTTGTGGATACAGATTGACGACAAACTAACCAGAATGACCCGAAAATGAATTAGTTCAGTGGGTTGTATCAATAACCATAAACCCTGCCTTCGATCTTTTCTGCCAAAATCCGATACACTAACACGTTTCTTACTGCCGGATCATTGTAATTAAAACCGGATCGGTTGGAATATTGCCGCATGAGGATATCCAGTATTTTGCGCTTTTCGTCAGGATCATCAATAAAATCAACACGTCCATACAGGAGTACACTCCGATAGCGCATGCTGTAGCTGCACGCCATATCCTCGTGCTGGTGCCGAAGTTCGAGATCGGCAGAAAAATTAATACACACCTGGTTGTTATTTCTGAGGATGTCAACCTTTTTGCCTTCGGGGGCAGAGTGCAGGTAAACAACGCCATCGGCGTAACCAAAGTTCATGGGCAGGATATACGGTTTGCCTTCCGGATCAACCATGCCGACGGTACAAAAAGTGCATTTGCGGATGATCTCATCCAGGGCGCTTTGTAAAACGATGGGGCGGCTTTTCATGGAATAAGGATCTTTCGTTTCTTAAAATCCGGGTAATGTAATTCCTTTGCTCTATTTCCTTGTACGATCAATTCCCATCAGGCTCGAAATGATTGACAGAATGATGCTGAAAAGCAATGCCCACCAAAAACCATCCACAGCAAATCCATCAATAAAATGACTTGACAACAGGATCATACCGGCATTGATTACCAGTAGAAACAATCCCAGTGTCAAGATGGTGATGGGGATAGTCAGCACAACCAATATTGGTTTAAGCACCGCATTCAGCAAGGCCAACACAAAACCAAAGATGATGGCAGTCAGAAAACTGTCAATAGTAACTCCTGGTAAAATCCAGGCAGCAACAACAGCGGCAATGGCTGTGATGATAACCTTAAGCAGAAAGTTCATAAGATTTTGGATTAAGATTAGGCAAAGATGCAAAAAATGTTGAACCTGGTAATTTTGATTTTTATCAATTTAATAAGCCAGGGGAATACTGCGTTCGAATCCCAGCGCCCTGCCTATGGCATAAAAATCAACTGTTGAAATCAGCTGAAAACTCAGCGTTCCATCATTCAGGCGATTTATGGTTCTGACTCCCATATTAAATGGCATTGGCATTCTTAGCAGGTGCAAATCAACAAGCAAATCAAGGCCTATCGAACTCCAGGTTGTTTCTCCTCCATCTACTGGCGAATAACTCATGTCATAGAACAGGTTAGCCCGCAGGCGCTTGGCATAAACCAGTGAACCCAGTGAGAGATCCGGATACCACAAAGGCAACGTATAGCTCGCCGAAATGGTTGTTAATTTGTTTCTGGGCGTGGTTTGATATCCTCTGGCAAACCGGATCATATCATTAAAATAAGTTCTGACGCGCTTTCTGTCTTGAATTCCGGTATAGAATCTAAAACTATGGTGTCGCATCAACCCTGGCAGAAACAGGGAAATTTCGAAAGCTTTCAGGTGTCCGGCATCAATGCGTGGCGAGGTATTATCACCTGCAAAGGGAGTGTGGGCAAATTGGGCAGAAGTTGAAAAACCAAGCCTGGGGTGTAAATCGCGATAAGCCATCCTGCGGTATGCATAAAGGCTCATTCGGTAGGAAAATGTTTGCAGGCTTCGATCGTATTTTATATCTTTATATGTGTATGAACTGAACTCCTGCGATGTACTGATTCTCGGAACAACTCCATAAATCATGAAATGGCGATTGTATGATAAGGGCAAGCTGATGGCACCGGTGATTTTTTGGATTTGTGTTCTCAATTTGATGGTTGACTGGTCTTGCGCTTTGTAAGAACGGTTTTCGGCACCTCCTTCTATCCTCAAATCAATCACGGGATAGAACATTTTAAGCGCCAGGTCGGCAAAAACCATATGACCGGCCCTCTCAGGTTCAAATTCATACCCGCCAGCAAAAACCGTGGTGCCAAGCAAGTCTTGCGAAAAAAACGAAATTCCCGGTTTGGCAGTCATGGCTTCAACATCGAGCGAACCAGGCACCCAACTATGATAGTGGAAAAGATTTAACAGTTTACTGAAATTCTTGGATTCGAAAGCGGTATCTGCCGGCGACAAACCATCCACCAGAAAATTCTCTTCTCTGATCGCACGATCATACAGCTTCAATGATTTGTCTAGAATTTTATTTTTGTCAACCCGTACCAATTGGTGGGTTTTTGCTACTGCAACCTGATAACCATTTGCAGTAAGATTGAGAAAAACGATGCTGTTGCCATCACCTGAAACTACACCATCCTTTGCGCCTGTTTTTGTTACTATCGCCGAATAGAGTTGGCTCGAATGAAAACTCCATGCATAAATTTCATCGCGGCCACTCCATGCCCCCGTGAACCAAATCAGGCTATCATGAACCCATGGCCGGCTGATTTCGACAAAACCTGCATCGAACAATATTTTAGCTTTCGGGGAATCCAACTCAATACTCACCAACGACTTACCAGTCTTTTCCCGGTGGGAAACAGCAACAATTGCATCGCCGTTGCTATCCCAACAGGGTTCAGAAAGAAAACCGATCGTT
Source organism: Lentimicrobiaceae bacterium (assembly GCA_037446395.1). Taxonomy (GTDB): domain Bacteria; phylum Bacteroidota; class Bacteroidia; order Bacteroidales; family JAAYJT01; genus JAAYJT01. Next base: position 138,500 of record JBBIIP010000005.1, on the reverse strand, counting down.
TCATCCGTAAAGCTAATAATTTCTGCACCATCAGCCGTGTTTAGAACTACCAATCTCCAATTGTTCAGTTCGTCAACTTCGATGGCGGCAATTTTCGTGCCGCAAGGCGATAGCTTTGGCGATTGCCACCTTGCGTTTTTGCCGATAAGATGGGTTTTCCCGCTGTTCAGGTCAAGCACCCTGATGTTTGTATAAGTTCTAAATTGCCACCGGGGGTCTTTTCTGATTTCAGTCCATGCTGCAAGTCCATTTGCATAGCTCAGGCTTTGATAAAACCCAAAACCAGGCGAAAACAGTACCTTTTCCATTCCATCAGCGCTAAGTTTCACCACCCTTGGTATATCTGATGGTGAAGTTCGACAAGCAATAACGTTATCATCATCAATAAAATGTGGGCTATAATAAGTAACATAATCAAAACGACTCTTGCCAGTGAGGCTATGAAAGTCATTCACGGGAACTGGTTCAAAGACTACTTCCCAGTCATGTCGAAGATCAGTCATCGCAGCATCGTAAATTTGTTTAAGCGATTTGCCTGTTTCTCGTTTCACCCCGTTTGAGAATGAACGGGGCAGAAAGGGAGTTTTAGCAACCTGATTCAGTGCCCGTTGGAAAGGAGAAAAACCAAATTCAGATTGTGTTTTAGCCACCAGGTGGTAGCCCAGGATGTAATGATTTGGAACCATATCGCGGTAGGAGCCCAGGGCTGCCTTATCGTAGCTAAAACTACCTTTTTCGATAAGTTGTGCCGCCAAGGGCATATAGAAAGAGGGCTGCCGTCCACGGCCGCTTTTTGAGAAACTGGTTTCGGCAAGCACAGCATCGCCTTCTAAAAACCACAAGGGTAAGTGCATGCCGAGCACAGCACCGGTAATATGCTGGCCGAACATTTTCGAGAAAAAACCTGTTGTTGATACATTTAAGGCTTCAACCTGAACCACATGCCTGAATTCATGCACAGCTAGGTATTTAAGCCAGGGGGTTGCTTGATTATCAAAAGGAGTGGTGGTTATAAGCTCCATTCTCTTGGGTGCCCACATGACAAAACCGTTGCTGAGCATGGTTTGATTGCGCAAGACCACCGGAATTTTGCGGGGATTACTTTTCAGCGAACGGCTGAGAGGGTTTGTGATTGAGTCGAGGAGCGAAGCCAGCCCATGAGCCTGGGCTTCCCATTTCTCAGGATAAATCAACCGGAAATTCCGGGAATGCAATTGACGCCATTTTTGCGAAAAAGCATCCTGGCCATAGGTATAATATTGTGCGGTAGTTTTTTGCGAGAGCAGGAGTAATATTATGGAAATAAGGCATCTGGCCAGCTTCATAAAAAATCTATTTATCCATAATATTAGAAAATTGTTCTCATGCCATCTGAGCCATGTGAGTTCAGGCCAACCAGGCCCGGACTAAAGGCGATATAAAGAAACATCTTCACCCGGCAGTTCAATTTCAACTTCTTCAAGAAACCTGACGCTGGCTGCGATATCGTAATACATTACCTTGTCGTCAGAAACAAAATCTATTCGTTCGCGATACAATTTAACAAACCGTTCAAGCACAGGAGATGTTTCGGCCGGGCGGCGAAATTCAAGGGCCTGAGCGGCATTATATAGCTCAATGGCAAGAATGGTTCTCAGGTTATCGAGCACCAATAAGGTTTTGGTGGCAGCATTGGCTCCCATACTCACATGGTCTTCCTGCCCTTGAGACGATTCAATTGAATCTACCGAAGCGGGAGTGCACAATTGCTTGTTGCGGCTCACCAGCGATGCTGCCGTGTATTGCGGAATCATAAAACCCGAGTTCAACCCTGAATTGGTAACCAGAAAATGCGGTAGTCCCCGTTTTCCGGCCAGCAATTGATAGGTGCGGCGTTCGGAGATGCTTCCAAGTTCGGCCATGGCGATGCAAAGGTTGTCAAAGGCCAGGGCAAGGGGTTGCCCATGAAAATTTCCCGCCGAGATGATGAGATCTTCATCGGGGAAAATGGTTGGATTGTCGGTGACGGAGTTTATTTCTTTGCGAAAAACATAAGCAACATAGTTGATTGAATCTTTGGTGGCGCCGTGCACTTGCGGAATGCAACGGAATGAGTAAGGATCCTGCACATGACTTTTATACCGGTTGATCAATTCGCTGCCTTGAAGCAATGCCCTGAAGCGGCTTGCGGTTTTGATCTGCCCCTTGTGCGGGCGAATCAGTTGCACACTTTCATGAAAGGGTTCAATGCGTCCGTCGAAAGCATCGAGAGAAACAGCAGCAATGATATCTGCAAGCCGCGAAAGCTTGAAAGCCTGAAGACAAGCATAAACCCCGATCGCACTCATAAACTGTGTGCCATTGAGCAGGGCAAGCCCCTCTTTCGAGCTGAGGTTGATAGGCGCCAAACCAAATTTTTTTAGTACAGATGCGGCCTTTTGCTTTTTATCTTCATGCCATACTTCTCCCAATCCGAGCAATGGGAGTGAAAGATGAGCCAAAGGAGACAGATCACCGGAAGCACCGAGAGATCCAAATTCATACACAACAGGCAACACATCGTGATTATAAAAATCAATCAAACGTTGCACAGTTTCCAACTGGACGCCACTGTGTCCGTAGGAAAGAGACTGCACTTTCAGGATCAGCATCAGCCGAACAATGTCATGAGAAACCTCTTTTCCTGTGCCGCAAGAGTGAGACATTACCAAATTCCTCTGCAGTGTCGAGAGATCGTTTTTAGAGATTTTTACATCGCATAAAGCACCGAAACCAGTGTTCACGCCATAAATCGCTTCGGGTGAAGATTCTATTTTGTGGTCAAGATAGTCGCGGCACTTTTGTATGCGGAGAATGGCTTCAGAAGAAAGTTGCAATTGCTTCCTCTCTTTTAAAATGATTTCAATTTCCTCGAAATCAAGTAGTTCGTCGGTTACAATATGGGTAATCGCCATCTTAAGTAAAGTGTTTTAACAGGTCGGTCTGATTCAGGGTTTTCTGATCGCCATGTTGCATGTTCTTGATCGTTACCAGGCCTTTTTGCATCTCTTCGGCTCCGATCATGGCCACGAACGGAATCTTTCGTGTATTGGCATACGCAAATTGTTTTTTGATTTTTGCAATTACAGGATACAATTCTGCGCTGATGCCCGCCTTATGAAGCTTATCGAGTAATGCCAGGCAATGCCTGGATTCCGGTTCACCAAAATTTATAAACATTACTTGTGTGGTTTCTGTTAGGTTGGCAGGAAAGCCATCCAATTCGTTCAATATATCATAAATTCTTTCTGCGCCAAACGAAACCCCTACACCTGATACGCCCGGTAAACCAAAAATGCCGGTCAGGTCATCGTATCGCCCGCCTCCGCATATACTTCCCATGGGCACATCGAGTGCTTTTGCTTCGATGATAGCACCTGTGTAATAGCTTAATCCACGAGCCAGCGATGGCGACACGACAACAGGTGATGAAATTGTCAGGGAATGCAGGTTTTCAAGAATTGTTCTAAGCTCAGAAATTCCCTGTTTGCCAATTTCATTACTGCCTGTCACTTGTTCAATGGCAGCCAGGGTTGACTGGTTGGTGCTTTGGAACTCCAGCAAAGGAACTAACCGCGCCAACCCTTCGTCTGTCAATCCAATACTTTTCAGTTCTGCTATTACTCCCTGCTTGCCAATCTTTTCGATTTTATCAATTGCCACCGTAAAAGGAATCAGCTTGTCGGGAACCCCCAAAGCCTGAGCAATTCCAGTCAATATTTTGCGGTTATTCAGCAGCACTTGTATGCGTATGTTCAGCCGGGTAAATACATCGTTAATGATTTGAATCAACTCGGTTTCGTTGAGCAGTGAGTCGCTCCCGATTACATCCACATCGCACTGAAAGAATTCGCGGTAGCGCCCTTTCTGGGGGCGGTCGGCGCGCCAAACCGGCTGAATCTGATAGCGTTTGAACGGAAAAGTGATTTCGTTCCGATGCTGCACCACAAACCGGGCAAAAGGAACAGTCAGGTCGTAGCGAAGGCCTTTTTCGCAAATCTGGGCGGCCAGTGCATTGCTGTTCCTGTTGGTATAGTCCTTGTCTTTTATGTTTGATAAAAAGTTGCCCGAATTGAGGATTCTGAATATGAGCCTGTCGCCTTCTTCGCCATATTTTCCCAGGAGTGTACTAAGGTTTTCGATAGCAGGTGTTTCGATGGGTTGATAGCCATAGAGCCTGAAAACTGAACGAATGGTGTCGAAAATAAAATTGCGCCGGATGCTTTCGTGTGGCAAAAAATCGCGGGTTCCTTTGGGGATTGCTGTTTGGGTGGCCATCTTGCTGAATTTTCTATCGTGGGATTAATGAGGCAAATTTAGGATTTAAGTTCGAAATTGTGCTTTATAGGCCGGATGTTCTGTATAAAACCAGAACCGTCTATTTTGTGAGTTTTTTATAACGGATTCGTTTTGGGCCTTCGTCACCTAATCGTTTACGTTTGTTTTCCTCATAATCGCTGTAGCCTCCTTCGAAGAAATAAAGCTGTGAGTTGCCTTCAAAAGCAAGAATATGTGTGGCCACGCGATCGAGAAACCATCGGTCGTGAGAAATGATCATGGCGCATCCGGCAAAATTTTCAAGGCCTTCTTCCAGTGCACGCAAAGTATTCACATCAATATCATTGGTTGGTTCGTCGAGTAGCAGAACGTTGGCCTCCGACCTTAAAGTGAGTGCAAGATGCAGGCGGTTTCGCTCGCCGCCGCTGAGTACTTTTGCTTTTTTGGTTTGGTCGGCCCCGGAGAAATTAAACCGTGACACATACGCGCGCGAGTTCATCTGGCGACCGCCAAGTTGAATCAAGTCATGCCCTCCACTAATAATTTGCCACACATCTTTTTCCGGGTCAATGGCAAGATGGGCCTGGTCAATATATCCAATTTTCACAGTTTCACCAACTTCAAAACTGCCGGAATCGGGCCTTTCGTGTCCCATGATCAGCCTAAACAAAGTAGTCTTTCCGGCCCCGTTTGGTCCGATGATTCCTACGATGCTGGCAGGCGGTACTGAGAAACTGAAATTTTCGAACAGGAGTTTGTCGGCATAGGCTTTGGTGAGTCCGGAGGCTTCAATTACTTTATTGCCGAGCCGAGGGCCGTTGGGGATAAATATTTCGAGGCGCTCTTCCTTTTGTTTAACGTCTTCGCCCAGCATGCGTTCGTAGGCCGAAAGCCGGGCTTTTCCTTTGGCCTGCCGGGCCTTCGGCGACATGCGCACCCATTCCAGTTCGCGTTCGAGTGTTTTGCGGCGCCGGCTCTCTGTTTTTTCTTCCAATGCCAAACGATTGGTTTTCTGTTCAAGCCACGAACTGTAGTTTCCTTTCCACGGAATCCCTTCGCCGCGGTCAAGTTCGAGAATCCACCCGGCAACATTATCAAGAAAATAACGATCGTGCGTTACCGCAATCACTGTGCCTTTGTATTGTTGAAGGTGCTGTTCAAGCCATTCAACCGATTCAGCATCAAGATGGTTTGTGGGCTCGTCGAGAAGCAAGATTTCGGGTTCCGAAAGCAACAGGCGACATAAAGCCACACGCCGCCTTTCACCACCGCTTAAGTTTTTCACCGGAACATCGCCTTCAGGGCAGCGCAAAGCATCCATGGCGCGTTCAAGCTTCGACTCGAGTTCCCAGGCATCGTGCTGTTCGATTAATTCTGTTAACTCCCCTTGTCGTTGGATAAGCTTATCCATCTCCTCATCACTCATGGGTTCAGAGAAGCGATTATTCACCTCTTCGTATTCCTTCAGCAGATTGGAAACTTCCTGAACACCCTCTTCCACAATTTCTTTGACACTTTTACTGTTGTCGAGATGCGGCTCCTGCTCCAATAAACCAACAGTGTAGCCCGGTGAGTAAACAACCTCGCCAATAAAGGATTTGTCAATGCCGGAAATAATTTTAAGCAGGGTTGATTTGCCTGAACCGTTTAACCCGATAATTCCAATCTTTGCCCCATAAAAAAAGCTAAGGTATATGTCCTTTAAAATCTGGCGGTTTGGTGGAACAATTTTACCTACTCCCACCATAGAAAAAATTATTTTTTTGTCGTCGCTCATGAACTATTAATCTTTGTGTGAATTGCAAAGCTATGCAAACCAACTGATTATTTCGAGTGTTGAGCAAAAATTAGCCCTAATTCACAATTTGCCGTCAGGGCGCCTGAATTTATTTTGTTTTGGAAATTCTTTGTATCGAATGATCTGTTTTACACTATATTTGCGGGCTTATTTTTAGCACATACCATGAATATTATCATCGCCGGCGATGGCGAAGTAGGTTTTCACCTTGCCAAGTTGCTTTCAGATGAACGCCACAATATCCGCATCGTTGATCCACACGAAGACCTGTTGCGTATGGTTGAAAACCATACCGACCTCATGGCCATTACCGGTGATTCGACCTCCATTGCTGTTCTTGAAAACGCAAATGTTCGCAAAGCCGATCTTTTAATATCTGTGGTGCATGGCGAACACATCAACATTATTACTTGTGCCTTGGCAAAAAAGCTGGGAGCCAAACGGACAATTGCCCGCATAAACAATGCCGAATATCTTCTTCAGGCAAACAAGGAGTTGCTCCAATCACTAGGGATTGATGAACTTGTATGCCCCGAACGAATTGCTGCCCAGGAAATCATCAGGCTCTTACAGCAAACGGCTGCCACCGAAATTTTTGATTTTTCGGGAGGCAAGCTCATGCTTTTTCTTATTAAGTTGGATGAAAAGTCACTGGTAGTAAACAAGACACTATCAGAGATTGCAAAGGAGAACCCCGGGCTCCAATTTAGGGCGGTTGCCATTCACCGGATGGGGAAAACCATTGTTCCCGGAGGAGAAGATGTTTTCATGATAAACGATTTGGCTTATGTGGTTACAAAACCATCAGGAGTTGATGAGTTGCTTCGTTTGGGTGGAAAAGTCAAACATGAAATCAAAAATGTGATGATTATAGGTGGTGGGCGAATCGGAAGGGAAACAGCCGTTAAAATTGAGAATAACTATAATGTAAAGCTTATAGAAATTGACAAGGAGCGCTGTATAAACCTTTCTGAAGTACTACTCAATACCCTGATCATAAACGGAGATGCCCGCGACACACAACTTCTTGAAGACGAGGGTATTCGAAATATTGATGCCTTTATTGCGGTGACCGACGACACTGAAACCAACCTTTTTTCCTGCTTGCTTGCCCAACGATTGGGTGTAAAACGAGTCATTCCGCTCATCGAAAATATTGACTACATTGACATCTCGCAAAGCATTGGAATAGAGTCTATTATTAACAAGAAATTAATTACTGCAAGCCATATCGCTCAGTTCACGATGGATGCTGAGGTTTCAGCAATTAAATATCTGAGCGGCATTGATGCCGAGGTGTTTGAATTTGTTGTGAAAGCCGGTTCGAAAATTACACGCCACCCAATCGGTAAACTTAAGACCCCTCCGGGAACTCTCATCGGTGGTATTATCAGGGGAAACGAAAGTTTTATTGCAGTAGGCGATACCCAGGTGCAGGCCGGGGATAAAGTGGTGGCTTTTTCCCTTCCCGAAAGTATGAGTAAACTCCAGGATTTATTTAAATAAATTGCTCGCCATTCGTTCCTTGTACTTACCAACAATAAAATGCCCGATTCAAAAAAATTGCATGCCAGGGTAATTTCCAAAATTCTTGGAGCCTTCCTGGTATTGATTGGGTTGATGATGGCCACAAGCGCTATCTTTTCATATATCTATCGCGAAAATGATGGCGTGGCAATCTTAAGTTCCAGCGGCATTACGATTATTTTTGGATTGACCCTGTTCCTGGTCAACCGCAAAATAGATCAAAGAAACATAAATAAAAAGGATGGATTCGTTATCGTCACATTCACGTGGATAATTATCTCATTGTTTGGTTGCCTGCCATTTTTAATTTCGGGGCAAATCCCATCTTTTACAGATGCGTTCTTCGAAACCATATCTGGATTCACAACAACCGGTGCAACAATTCTGCAGGATGTTGAGGGAATGAGTAAAGGATTATTATTCTGGCGCAGCCTGACCCAATGGATCGGTGGCATGGGGATTATTGTATTGTCACTTGCCATCATGCCAATACTAGGCATCGGAGGCATGCAGCTTTATGTTGCTGAAGTACCAGGACCTGCCAAAGACAAGCTTCATCCGCGCATCACCGATACGGCCAAGAGGCTTTGGGCCATCTATGTTATACTGACAATCCTTCAAACGGGCTTTCTGATGATTGGTGGCATGAGCCTGCACATTGCGCTGTGTCATGCTTTTGGCACCATGGCCACAGGTGGATTTTCTACGCTAAACGGCAATGCATCAGCTTTTTCACCTTTTATTCAATATGTGGTTATTGTTTTTATGTTTCTGGCAGGAACCAATTTTGTATTACATTACCATGCCCTTCATTTAAATTTCAGGAAGGTATATAAAGACGATGAGTTTCGGTTTTATGTTATCCTGATAATTATTGTGGCCGGGCTTTTAAGCTTGTCACTCATCCTGATCAGCCGCCTTGATGCAGAAGAGTCAATCAGGGCATCGCTGTTTCAAACTATTTCTATTATTACGACCACCGGATATGTTACTTCAGGATATCTTCAGTGGCCTTCATTTGTATGGCTGATTATATTCCTGCTCATGTTTACGGGAGGGAGTGCCGGCAGCACAGGTGGAGGTATGAAAATGATCAGAATCCTGCTGCTTTTTAAAAATAGTTCGGTGGAAATCAGGCGATTGGTTCACCCTAAGGTGATTTTGCCGGTTCGCCTGAATCGGAAGATCGTATCGGATCAGGTGATATACAATGTACTTGCTTTCTTTTTGATTTATATGCTTGTTTTTGTAATAGGCTCTTTGTTGATGTCAATGCTGGGGCTGAATTTTGATCTTGCAATTGGATCAGTAGCAGCAAGCCTGGGAAATATAGGCCCAGGAATCGGGATGTTGAGTCCGGCTCATAATTATGCACTATTTCCTGTTGCCGGCAAATGGGTGCTGACAGTTTTAATGCTACTGGGGCGCCTTGAGCTTTTCACTGTTTTGATTTTATTCTCATTATCTTTCTGGAAAAGATAACCTGAATATGACAAAAATTCATTATCGGGTAATTATTAAAAGCATCAGCCTGTTTGTGATTGTTGCAGGTGGATTTATGCTTCTTTGCCTTCCGGTGGCCCTCGCGTATAGAGAGCATGAGATGTTGGAAATTCTGCTTTCTTCGGGCATCACATTAGGCATGGGTATGATGGGTTGGATTTTAACTGGCAAGTTCAGAAAAAATGACCTTGGGAAGCGCGAGTCATATCTGATCGTGGTTCTTACCTGGATTTTTATGGCATTGTTTGGGAGCCTTCCGTATATTATTTCAGGTGAAATTCCAAACCTCACGGATGCTTTTTTCGAATCCATGTCGGGCTTGACCACCACCGGAGCCTCAATTTTGAATGATATCGAGGCTGTTCCAAAAAGCATCTTGTTCTGGCGGAGCCTTACGCATTGGATAGGCGGCATGGGGATTGTTGTGTTTTCAATCGCCATTCTGCCTATATTTGGAATTGGGGGCATGCAGCTATTTGTTGCTGAGGTTCCAGGGCCTACCAAAGATAAACTTCATCCCCGCATCAAAGAGACTGCCCGTCGCTTGTGGGGAATTTATGTGCTGCTCACTTTTGCACAAACTGCCTTGCTCATGGCAGGCGATATGAATTTGTATGATGCATTGTGTCATTCATTTTCCACAGTTTCATCAGGAGGATTTTCAACACGCAATCTGAGCATGGGTGCTTTCTCGCCCTATGCTCAATATGTTACGATCGCCTTCATGATTTTAGCAGGAACTAATTTTACCCTTCATTACCTGATGCTGCAGAGAAAATTCAGCGAAGTGTTTCGAAACGAGGAACTAAGGCTTTATATCGGAGTGATTTTATTGGCAGCTGCAGCCATAACATTTTCCTTGACTGCCATTCATTATGCGCCCCTGGAGCGTTCGTTTCGCGATGCATTGTTTCAGGTCACAAGCATTGTAACATGCACAGGATTCGGCACAGCCAATTACATGCAATGGCCCGGATTTAGCTGGTTTCTCATTTTCTTGCTCATGTTTGTGGGCGGTTGTGCAGGAAGCACCGCCGGAGGCATAAAAGTAATAAGGCATCTGCTACTCCTTAAAAACAGCTATCTCGAATTCAGATCAATACTCCATCCTGCGGCAGTCATCCCCTTGCGATACAATCTTAAGCCGGTTAGCCAGGCAATCAGGTCGAATATTCTGACAATTTTCTATCTTTATTTGCTGACCTTTTCTATTGGCTCGATTTTGGTCACGGTGGCTGGGTCCGACAGCATTACTGCCATGGGTTCCGTTGTGTCGTGCATGGGAAATATTGGTCCTGGTTTAGCAAATACCGGCCCTGCATCAAACTATTATGAAGTAAGCGTGGCGGGCAAATGGATTCTTTCTGCCCTCATGCTGATCGGTAGGCTGGAACTCCTTACGGTATATGTGCTCTTCACGAGATTTTTCTGGAGAAAATAAGACTTTTCTGCTACTTTCATAAACGCAAGCATCAGGGGCAAGCCCTGCTGAAGTGGACAAAAGTCCTAAATTTGCACTTTGATTGCAACCCGAAATCGCTTGAAAGAACTCACATCATACCACAGTATCTGGAAAATAGCCTATCCCATCGTGCTGAGCCTACTGGCACAAAACGTCATCAATGTCGTGGACACTGCCTTCCTGGGCAGGGTGGGAGAGGTGGAGCTTGGCGCTGCAGCCATTGCCATCATTTTCTATGTGGTGCTTTATATGCTGGGCTTTGGATTTAGTATAGGAGCCCAAATACTGATGGCCCGAAGAAATGGCCAGGGCAACAACAAGGAGATCGGCAATATTTTGGATCACAGTTTGTATTTTATGTTCGGGATGGGGGTGTTTCTTTTTATTATCATCAGGTTTTTTAGCCCTCAGATACTCAGATCATTTATTGCCTCTGATGAAATTTTCAGTGCTGCGGTCACCTATTTGCAATATCGTATTTATGGGGTTTTCTTTGCATTCTTCAATGTGATGATGCGGGCGTTTTATGTTTCGATTACCCGCACCCGCCTGTTATCAATCAGCGCTGCAATTATGGCCGTTGTGAATGTGCTGTTGGATTATGTACTAATATTCGGACATTGGGGATTCCCTCAAATGGGCATTGCTGGAGCAGCGCTGGCTTCGGCAATTGCCGAAGCCAGCGCCTCAGTTTTCTTCCTGGTCTTTACCCTCAGATTGTCTGACCGGAGATTGTATAACCTCTTTCGATTTCCAAGATTAAACTTTAGTGTCATCAAGAAAACACTGGATGTTTCTGTTTTTGTAATGATTCAGCATTTTCTTTCACTCACAGCCTGGTTCATTTTCTTTCTTATCATCGAGAAAATGGGGGCGCGATCACTGGCAATTTCTAACATCATTCGCAGTATATACATGGTCATGATGATTCCGGTGTGGGCCTTTAGCTCAACCACCAATACCTTAATAAGCAATATTATAGGACAGGGAAAACACCAAATGGTGTTGCCAACAATCCGAAAAATTTCGTATTTTACACTTGCAATAGTGACGCTCATGCTTGTACCAATGCTTTTTATTCCGGGCTGGTTGATCAGGGTTTATACTCCCGACCCTTCCCTGATCGCAGAATCAATTCCATCGTTGTATGTTATTTTCGGTGCAATGCTGCTTTTTGCGGCCGGCCAGAATATGTTCAGTGGGGTATCGGGAACGGGAAACACACGCGATGCGTTGATTATTGAGGGCATCATTTTAGTAATTTATCTGATTTTCACCTGGCTTATTGGAATAAAATGGCAGCAACCAATCACCATTGTTTGGTTTTGTGAATATATCTACTTTGGCCTTCTGGGAGTGTTTTCTTATTTTTATCTCCGCTCAAAACGCTGGCAGCATAAGGTAATCTGATCAAAGAGTCAGATAAATTTCTCATCTTTGCGTTAAATCAGCCTTTCATCAGCTAAATATTAGCTTAATAAATTGAAACATTCAACAAATGAAGATCAACCAGGGAGAGAGAATTATTAATACTCGCATTTTTTTTCTTGGAGCGCTGGCTTTGCTTTTAGCCTCAATCACGCTTTCGGTTTATATGATGAGTGTTTCGCAGTTCCTGATGGCAGGTTTCTGGTTGCTCGATGGGATGGTAATAAAAAGCCATCCGGTAGATGATGCCCCCGCATCAAAGATAAAACGGCTTGCTCGGAGTGCTGGATTTTTTCTTGTTGCACTTTATCGAAATTTTATCTACAAATGGTCGCTATTCTTTAGGAACAAGGCTGCCCTGGTTTTTTCATCAATCTATTTGATGCATCTGCTCGGAGTAATTTATTCAACCGATATGGCCTATGCCCTGACAGATCTTCGAATCAAGGTGCCTTTACTCCTGCTGCCTTTATTCCTTTGCACCATAGCGCCATTGAATTACAAAGAACTGAAAATATTGCTGTTGATCTATTGTGGAGGCATCCTGGCAAACACTTTTATCAGTACATGGATTTTTTTCACAACCGACCTTACCGACCCGCGGGAGATGTCAATCTACATTTCTCATATTCGCCTGAGCCTGAATGTTTGCCTGGCGGTTTTCGTTCTGTTATATATGATTGCGAAAGATAAACCCAGCCATTTGTGGGAGAAAATCAGCCTGATTTTTCTGACAGTTTGGTTTATTGCTTTTTTAATACTTCTTAAATCGGTGTCGGGAATTATTGCATTTTTATCTGTTGTGTTCATGATCGGCTTATTTTTTACTACCCAGCTACGATCGCTTGCCACGAAGCTGATACTCTTTTTATCTATTGTCGTGGGTTTATTTTCTGTTTTAATTTTTATTCATTCCACCGTAAAATCATATGCAACCCCTGAGCCGGTATTGTTCGATACCTTAGCTACACACACCGCTTCAGGGAATCCCTATCTTCATGATACGCTTACGTTGGGTATAGAAAACGGGCGATATGTAGGCCTTTATCTGAGCTGGGATGAACTGCAACAGGCCTGGAATCAACGGAGCACATTTGACTTTATGGGGAAAGATATTCAAAAGCAGGAAATAAGATTCACACTGGTGCGATATTTGACTTCAAAAAAATTGCGCAAAGATGCTTTGGGAGTAGCCGCACTCAGCCCTCAAGACATTAAGAATATAGAGCTTGGAGTAGCCAATATAGAGTATTTGAAGCCATTCAACCTCAAGGTTAAAATCTGGGATGCTGCAAGCGGGTTCATCAATCTCAAATCAACCGGCGATCCCAATGCAAATACTTTTCTGCAACGCGTCGAATATTGGAAAACCTCCTGGTGGATTATTAAAAGGCATCCGTTGCTCGGTGTGGGAACCGGTGATATGAATATTGCCTTCAGGCAAGCGTATGAGAAAACGAACACGCCGCTTCTCGAAAGATTTCGCTGGCGTTCCCACAATCAGTTCATGTCTATTTGTGTGGGTTTTGGTTTTATCGGTTTGCTATGGTTCATTTTCGCACTTTTCTACCCTGCTTGGCGCCACAAAGGCTACAAAAATTACTTTTTTGCCGCGTTTTTTATCATTGCAATCACTTCTTTCTTCTCCGAAGACACAATTGAAACACAACAAGGAGTAACCTTTGTGGCACTTTTCTATTCCCTATTTCTCATGAACCCCTCAAAAAATATTACTCCCATTAAGGAGAAATAAGCTTTTGATAAATGGCAACAGATTGTTGCGAATAAGTGTTGGCCTCAAAACCCTATCTTTGTCAATTTAGATTTCCTGATGGAGCAATTATCCGTAGTGATCATCACCTATAACGAAGAGCGAAACATCGCCCGCTGCATTGAGTCGGTGGCCGGAATTGCTGATGATATCGTGGTGGTTGATTCTTTCTCGACCGATAGGACAAAAGAAATTTGCCAAAACCAAAACGTTCGTTTTATTGAGCATGTATTTGAAGGGTATATTGAGCAGAAGAATTATGCCATCACATGCGCTCGCTATCCCTTTGTGTTATCTCTGGATGCGGATGAAGCATTATCCGAACCATTGCAAAAATCAATTTTAGAGGCAAAAAAGGATAAGAGATTTGATGGTTATGCAATGAATCGTCTTACGAATTATTGTGGGACATGGATAAAACATTGCGGGTGGTATCCAGATAAAAAATTACGGTTATGGGACAGCGCAAAAGGGCAATGGGGAGGCGTGAACCCTCATGACAAATTTATCATGGAGAAAAATGCAAAAATTGGCAATCTGCAAGGCGACTTGCTGCATTATTCCTACTATAGCCTGGATGACCATTACAGGCAAATTGAGAAGTTTACAGCCATCGCAGCCTATGAGCTGTTCGAAAAAAAAGTTAGTGCAGGCTACCTAAAAGTGTATTTAAAAACGATTGCACAGTATATCAAAACACTCATACTAAAGCTTGGTTTTCTCGATGGGAAAATGGGATGGCGCATTGCCAGGCTTTCAGCTTATGCAACCTACAGAAAATACGACCGGTTAAGAACCTTAAATAAAAACCGAATATTTAGACGCATAATCATCAGCCGAACGGATAGCATTGGAGATGTTGTTTTGACCCTTCCGCTTGCTGGTAAAATCAGGGAATTATTTCCCGACACGGAAATAATTTTTCTAGGGAAGTCCTATACGGAGCCGGTAATCCGGTGTTGCTCCTATGTTGATAGGTTCGAAAACTGGAACAAGGTCAGTGACCGAACACTCAAAGAACAAGCCGACTTTCTAAAAGAGATCGAAGCGGATGCAATCATTTTCGCGTTTCCGGCAAAGGATGTTTGCTTTGCCTCAAAGAAAGCAAGAATTCCGTCACGAATTGCCACTTTGGGCCGCATCGTCACACTACAAACCTGTAACAGATTGGTTTTTTTCACAAGAAAATTTTCATCGCTCAGCGAGGCACAACTTAACATGCACCTGCTGCGACCGCTTGGACTGAGAAAAGTTCCTTCATTCAATGAAGTTGCGTCGCTGGCAGGATGGAAAAGCCCGGAAGCACAAAACGAAGAACACAAGACTTTGCTGCGCGACAATAGAAAAAAAATCATACTTCATCCCAAATCTAAAGGAAACGCACCAGAATGGCCTGTTGGCAGATTTTCTGAGTTAATCAGAGAGTTCTCCCCTGACGATTATGTCTTTTATATTACTGGAACCTCAGACGAAAGAAAGGTGATAGGTGATGAGCTCTTCATGCAACGTGACAACGTAGTTGATTTTTGTGGTAAGATGTCTTTGGATGAGTTCATTGCTTTTATCCCTTGCTGCCATGCCCTGGTTGCCAGTGGCACAGGGCCGCTGCATATTGCAGCAGTTTCAAATATTGTGGCCATTGCCCTTTTTAGCCCCAAGCGCCCCTTGTTCGAAGCCCGATGGCGCCCAATAGGCACCAAGGTTGAAGTAATCACGGCGCAGCGGCATCCGCAGCCAGGCAAAGGGCTTGATATTTCAGCATCTGCTGTGAGCCGGGTTTTGAAAAGAACGCTATCTTAATGCTATTGAATATCAATGATTTAATAAATAATAAAAGCCATGAATAAGAATTTGGACGATTCATCTTAATTATTGTTGCATGGAAAAATCTCCCCCAAACCCGCTCACCGTATTATTAAAGAATTTGATGTAATTTTGGTGCCTTAAAATTCAATAAGTTATGCGGGCTCAATTCACATGCGTAATCATGTGCATATGTTTCTGTTTCGCAAACATGCATTCTGATGTTAATCCATTGCTTCATTTTCAGAACTGATCACAGGTTAGTTATTAATTATGAACAACAGGGCATAAGTAGATAAAACCGAAGAATGACACATAATTTGTTTAAAAGTAGATCATTATCAAACAATTAAGTTTATTAATGATATGTGCTCAAAATCCCTTGTTAATTCACAAATAAACCCAGGTAACTTTAGTTCTTAGCCCGGAATAAACAACGCCTATGGCAGAAGAAAAACGCAATTCAGAGTGGTTCATCATCGTAAACCCAAATGCCGGAAGACGCAAGGGAGAGAAAGACTGGCCTGAAATCACCAAAATACTCACCACAGCCAACATCAGGTTCCAGAGTGTTTTCACCCAACACCGCATGCATGCCATACGCATGGCGCGTAAATATGTTGAAATGGGATTCAAAAACATTATTGTTGTTGGGGGCGATGGTACTCTTAATGAAGTGGTGAATGGAATTTTCACACAAAGCAAATATCCGACCAACAGCATAACCATTGGAATGATCCCTGTAGGCACTGGCAATGATTGGGGGCGCACTTTCGGTATTCCGCACGATTATCAAGAAGCAGTCAATGTGATCAGGCAGGGAAACACCTTTATTCAGGATGTGGGATGGGTAAAATTTATTCAGGCAGGCCTTGAGAAGAACAGGTATTTTGCCAATATGGCTGGCATGGGCTACGATGCCATGGTGGCTGAAAAAACCAACAAACAAAAAGACGCAGGCAAATCAAATCCCTTTTCGTATTTATTGAATATTTTTACCAGCCTCTTTTCGTTTGAGGAGGCGAATACAGAAATTTATGTTGACGGTATTGAAGCGCTGAGGGCTAAAATATTCACCATGGTAGTGGGAATATGTAACTACAATGGCGGAGGCATGATGCAACTTCCAAAAGCGGTGCCCGATGATGGGAATCTTGATATGACTGTAATCACAAAACTCAGCCGGCTGCGCGTGGTTAAAAATGTTCGCAAACTTTATGATGGCAGCTTTCTGAATCTTCCTGAAGTTAGAGTATTCCGGGGTAAATCTATTGTCATTCAATCTAACCCACCCATCTATATGGAAGCCGATGGTGAGTCGCTTGGCCACTCACCTTTTAAATTTGGCCTTGTGCCACGCTCTCTCCGAGTCATTGTCGGAAAAGACCTGAAGGCAACTGATCTTGCCCATGACCCTGCTCCTGCAGCAACCGAATAAGCATATCAATGGCTTCGCTCTCAGGAATGTTTTTATGAATCAGGGTTTTCCCTTTGTAAAGGGCTACCTTGCCCCGGCCTTGTCCGACATATCCATAATCGGCATCAGCCATTTCGCCCGGACCATTTACCACGCAACCCATCACCGCAATTTTTAACCCTTTTAAGTGGCCGGTAGCTTGTTTCACTTTTTCAAGTGCTGCTTCCAGATCGTATTTGGTTCGACCACATCCAGGACAAGCAATGTATTCGTTTTTTGTGATGCGGGAACGGGTTGCCTGTAAAATTCCGAAGGCAATTTGTATAACTTGCTCATTGTCAATATTTTTATTTTTGAGCAGAATGCCATCGCACAACCCGTCTAATAATAATGGTCCGCAATGGAGGGCTGCAGCTACAGCAAATACCTCCGGATCGGATTCTTTGCTTTCGAAAATGATCGCCACCGGAAGCAGTAAGCCAAGAGCATCAAGCAAGAATATCGTTTGGCGAATTTTAAATAAAGATTCTGGTGTTCCGGATTTGAAAACAAGCACAAGATTATTTACCTGGGCAATATTCTGCAAGAAATCCTTTGTTGGAAGGTCAGAAGTTGTATCAATCAGGCAGTAACGAACCTTCTCTCCGGATTCATCAGAAATATGCTGATGCCATGTAAACCAATTACCTTCATTTCCCTCACGTTGAAAATTCTCATCAACCGAGCTTATGCCATTGTTCTCCAATAAAACAACAGGTACAAGTCCTCCGCCAATACTTCCTGCACGATTTGCTATCCGGCGGATGTACTCAACAGGAAGGCCCTGGCCCGGTTCATTCTTCTGACCAGCGTAATGCAGCACTGAAATGGTTTCCTTTGAAAAAACAGAAGCGATTTGTCTTGCAACCGGTATTTCATTTTCGGGCGCTTCGGTGAGCGAAACACGGATGGTGTCACCGATGCCATCGGCTAGTAACGTACCTATGCCCACTGCAGATTTAATACGCCCTTCCATCCCGTTTCCAGCTTCGGTAACTCCCAGGTGAAGAGGATATTGCAGGTTTTCCTGCATCATTTTTTGAACCAAGAGACGGGTTGCAGGCACCATTACACGCACATTGCTGGACTTCATCGAAAGCACCAGGTTGTGGAATCCAAAATCATGACAAATCCGTACAAATTCCATAGCCGATTCAACCATGCCTATTGGGGTGTCTCCATACCTTTGTACAATCCGCTGCGAAAGCGACCCATGGTTTGTGCCAATGCGAATCACTGTTTTATGCTCTTTGCAAATGGCAAGCAAGGGTTGTAATCGCCTGGCAACCTGCTCAAGTTCAAGACGATAGTCCTCGTTTGATAGTGGACGCCCCGAAAGCTTACGCTTATCCACATAGTTTCCTGGATTAATGCGGACTTTCTCAACAATGCAGGCCGCAACCTCCGCCGCAGCAGGGTTGTAGTGGATGTCGGCTATCAAAGGTGTTGAATATCCTGCTTTTCGAAGGGTTTTCTTAATCTCTTCAATCTGCGCTGCTTCGCGCAAGCCGGGTACAGCAATTCTCACATAATCGCATCCGGCTTCAATCAAACGAATACATTGTGCGACGGTCGAGGCAGTTTCCAATGTATTGGTATTCGTCATTGATTGTATGCGGATCGGCAAATCCCCTCCGAGCGGGATACCTCCTATATTTACCACTTTGGGATTCCATCTTATTGAATATGAATTACCCATTGCCTGGTTCTTGTATTTCAGTCCAAATACCTTATGTTTACAAAAGTAAGAAAAGGCTTCAAAAAGCATTTATCTTTGCGGAAATTGGTTCCTTTTAATCTGTCAACAGCACTTTTATGAAAAGCGCAGTAGTTTATCTCTCAGTAATTCTGGCACTCACCCACGCCGCATGCAACTATCAAAAAAATAAGGATTGGATAGTGACAGAACGGATACAATACGACGTTCCGATACAAAACAACAATCAAGATTCCAGGTGGTGGATCCAAAACATCGAAGGAAAAAATCGTGAGGCCTTCATTTTGCAGATGCTTGAGGCTGCCTATACAGGACGAACACGTTGCTATGATTACTTTACCTATCGTAAAATCAGTGGCGAACAAGCCAAAAGTATTGGCAGCCGCACGGACACACTCCGCTTTCAGCGAAACACCCCGCCGTATGATTTCTATGACACGATTATTAGAAAAGAGCTAAGTATCCAAGACATCACCCGGGTTCGTTTCATCGAAGAATGGATACTGAACAACAAAACCCTGGAGATCAAAAAGAACATCTTTGGGATTGCGCCCCTTGTCGAAAATTTTGATGAGAATGGAAACCTGCGTGGTTATATGCCATTGTTTTGGATTTTTTTTGATGAAAACTATCCCGGAGTTTTGTCGCGGTAATTAAAGTGCAAAAATGGAAAATTATATCCGTTTAATCAATGATTATGCTTGGGGGCACACTTCGGCTGAACCTGATGTTCTTCAAAAGCTATCACGCGAAACCTGGGCAAAGGTTTATGCTCCCCAAATGATGGCCAGCCCTCTACAGGGTAGTTTGCTAAGATTAATCAGCCAAATGATCAGGCCTCGGTTGGTGCTTGAAATAGGAACCTTCACGGGCTATTCGGCCATCTGTCTGGCGTCTGGTCTTAGGCCAAACGGGCAACTTCATACCATCGAAATCAATCCTGAGCTGGAAGAAAATGCCAAACGTTATTTCAAGGATTCCGGATTGGACGACCGCATTGTACTTCATATCGGGAATGCCCTGAATCTAATTCCCACATTCAATGTTTTTTTCGACCTGGTTTATATTGATGCCGGAAAAGAGAAATATATAGACTTGTATGAACTTTGTCTCCCAAAAGTACGCAAGGGTGGCTTTATTTTGGCCGATAATGCACTTTGGTATGGAAAGGTGGTCTCTGAGGTTGTCGCCGGCGACAAAGACACGAAAGCCATCCGGTTGTTTAACGATCATGTGCAACAAGATTCAAGAACAGAAAATATGCTTCTGCCATTCGAAGATGGAATTATGATAATCAGGAAACTTTGACTTCCTTTTGTTGAGTGTCAGGGTTAGCCAAAAAGTTAGGAAAGCTGCCAGGTCGAACAGGATTTGTATTTTCGCAGCCATATAAAAATTAACCCATGATCATGCAATTCAAGCCTGCCATCATTGGAGGAACAGGGCTGGAAAAACTCAATTTATTTTCGAAGTGTGAGGAGGTTCAAGTCAGCACACCTTATGGAGAGCCTTCGAGCAAGCTACTGCTCGGAAAACTTCATGACTTAGAAGTCATCATACTATCGCGTCACGGACCCCAGCATACCATTCCTCCATCGAAAATAAACAACCGCGCCAATTTATGGGCATTAAAAGAAGCAGGCTGCACACATATTATGGCTTCCGCAGCCTGTGGCAGCCTACGGCATCATATTCGGATAGGCGACTTTTTATTCCCAGACCAGTTCATTGATTTCACACGTGCTCGCATCAATACTTTTTTCGACCGGTTTGAACCTGGCGTACTGAAACATGTTGCCATGCCCGATCCCTTCGACCGAAATTTGCGTACAAAAATGATTAATGCCGCCAGGATGCTGCAAATTCCTCATCACCCGGATGGTACGATCCTTACCATTGAAGGGCCACGGTTCAGCACCCGGGCCGAATCAAAAATGTTTCAGAACTGGGGTGCCGATGTTGTGAATATGACCATTTCTCCAGAAGTGATACTGGCAAACGAAATCGGCATTCCTTATGCCGTGGTGGCGTTGAGCACCGATTATGATGCCTGGCACATTGAAGAAAAACCTGCAGGATTGGAAGATATTTTAAAAGTTTTCAACGAAAACCTGAAACATGTAACCGATCTTTTCGTTAAAGTGCTCGAAACATTTCATGCCCCACAATAAAAAAGTACTTCTCCTATCATGAGCCAACCCACAAAATTTATTTCTCCTCTGGTTCGTGGTATTTTGATTATGTCTGGCATTCTATTGGTTGTTTTTGGTGTCATAGGCATAATCATGCCGGTGTTGCCGACTACTCCTTTTCTGCTACTGGCTGCTTATTTCTTTGCCCGCAGCAGTAATACGCTTCACCAATGGTTAATGAACCATCATATTTGGGGCAACTACTTACGCGATTATACCGGAGGAAAAGGAATTCCCCTGGGAATAAAAGTATGGGCACTCACCTTGCTTTGGGTCACGATGCTGGCAACTGTTTTTTTTGTGATTAGTAACTTCTGGGTAAAAATCCTGCTGGTGGCCATAGCGGCTGGTGTGAGCCTGCATATATTGATGATCCGGACTTTGAAAAAAGACACGCCGCGCACAAGTTCAGGAAACCAAACCCGACAATAATTTTTGACTATAGTGAATTGGAAGATTTTTTAACCTGCCTCGGATAGACTATTCAAAAAATGTGCACCAGTGTGCCGGGTTTAGGCCTGGGTGCTAGAATTCGACTAATTGTCGCAAGCAGGACCATTTTGTGTATTGATTCAAGAAATGAGCGGAAAACGGGACTCGAACCCGCGACCCTCAGCTTGGGAAGCTGATGCTCTACCGACTGAGCTATTTCCGCTTAAATACTAATTTTGTCGTGCAAAGTTAGCGAAATCCTTTGAATAAGTGTATCAGCACAAATTGTTTTACATCATTTTTGTTTTCCTCGGCGGCTTGATTCTGCTCTTTATCGTAGGACCATTGCTGGGAATGGTGCTCTCTACAACCCCAACGCAACTTTTTGAAGCAGCAGGAGATCGGGAGGTAACCAGGAGCATTGGACTCACGCTCTGGGTGTCAATGGCTGCCACTTTGATATTTGCCTTGGCAGCAGTTCCTTTCGCATGGCTTTTGGCTCGCAAAGAGTTCAGGTTTAAACCCTTAGTAACAGGTATTATTGATCTACCAATCGTAATTCCTCATTCGGCTGCCGGAATTGCTTTGCTCGGGTTTGTTTCGCGCGATTCGGCGCTGGGAAAAATGGCATCATCCTTAGGTATCGAACTGGTTGGAAACCCGGCAGGCATTGCATTGGCCATGGCTTTCGTGAGTGTGCCTTTTCTTATCAATTCCGCCCGAAATGGGTTTGAAGCTGTTCCTGCAAGGCTCGAAAAGGCAGCAATGAATTTGGGAGCATCGCATTTTAGGGTTTTCCTGACAATTTCCCTCCCGCTGGCAGGACGTAGTGTAGTTTCTGGGTTGGTGCTGATGTTTGCACGCGGCATGAGCGAATTCGGAGCAGTTGTGATCGTGGCATACCATCCCATGATTACCCCTGTGCTTATTTATGAAAGGTTTGGCGCTTTCGGCCTTTCTTATGCAAGGCCGGTTTCGGTGTTGTTTCTGGCTGTATGCCTGATATTTTTTATTGTACTCAGGATGCTTACACGCAAAATCAAACCTCATGGCCGCACTTAGTCTTCAAAATGTAGGGCTGAAGGTGGAGGCCTTCTCTCTGAACAATATTTCGATCGAAGTCGAACAGGGAGCATATTTTATTTTGCTTGGGCCTTCAGGATCAGGCAAGTCGCTGATTCTTGAGATGATCGCAGGCTTTTATCATCCTCATCAAGGGAAAATAATACTTGATGGCTCAGAAATCACCCATTCTGCTATACAAAAAAGGAATGTTGGCATGCTGTTTCAGGATTTTGCCGTATTTCCACATCTGAACGTTTTTGACAACATCGCCTATTCGCTCAAAAAAAAACAGCAGGGCGGCAATTCATTGAATTATACTGTTGAGAAACTGGCTGCAGAATTGGAGATTAGTCATTTGCTCTATCGAAACATCAGGGCATTGTCGGGAGGCGAGCAACAACGCGTTGCACTGGCACGAATACTCGCACGAAAACCAAAAGTGTTGCTTCTTGACGAACCACTTTCCTCACTCGATGTACAACTTCGCAGCAGCGTTCGAACCATGTTGCGACGACTGAACAACCAGGGGCAAACCATACTCCATGTTACTCATGATTATGAAGAAGCAGCTATACTGGGCCATCGTATTGCAGTAATCGAGAACAACTCCATCGTTCAATGCGGAACGCACGATGAAGTATTTCACCATCCGCGCTCGGCATTTGTGGCTAATTTCGTTGGAATCAATAATTACTTCGGCGGAATTCTTCAAAAAAAGATAAATGACATCAGAGAATTTATCGCGAACGGCGTAACAATTAGGGTTCTTACTGATCAACCGGTAGGCAGGGGTTTTGTAGTGATCAGAAGCGAAGATATTATCCTTTCGGCCAATCCCCTTGAAAGCAGTGCCACCAATTCCATAGTGGGAATTATCACTTGTATCGAACCTGCGCGACTCGGATATGAAGTGACAGTAGATACAGGAATTCCTGTTATTGCGCAGGTTTCCGGAGAATCTGTGAACCGGCTTCAAGTCGAAACAGGCAAAAGCATTTGGGTGACGTTTAAAGCATCGGCTGTGAGATTCATCGCAGAGTGAGCGGAATATTTTCGACTTTCAAATACACATAGAGAGGAATAAATCAGAACATTAAGTAAATAGACCCAACAATTTGTTCCAAATTCAAATTATCATCCGTATATTTGGAGCAGCTTTGAAAAAGGGCGCAAATAAATTAATTTATCAAAATCCTAACACAATGAAAAGAGTTATTATCGCCACCCTTTCAGGATTATTATTCGGGCTTTTTTGCTATTGGCTGGCATCAGGCAATGGCAAGCTGCCTTGTCCCGTGGGTCTTGAAATCATCCTAAGTCGCACATTGATTGGCTTTGCCATCGGCATTAGCAGTCTTAACCTCAAACACTGGGCACTGCATGGCCTTTTTATGGGATTGATTTTTAGCCTACCCCTGGCTTTAGGCGGACTGATGTCGCCCAATAATCCACAGTTTACTCCTCCGATGATCTTTGTGTCAACCCTGGTTATGGGGATAATCTATGGTTTCTTGATTGAACTGATCACCAGCATGATATTTCAGGCAAAACAAAAGTAATTGGCATACAATTATCATCACTTATCAACCATAAAACACAAAAACATGTCAGAAGAAAAGAACTGTCAACCAGATACCAAATCCAGGATTCGTGAGATTCATAAAAGTGGGCACCAAAATGCTTTTTATTTCTTTGGTTTCGTCGGTGCCGCAGTCTATTATATCTCGGCAGCCACTACATTTTGGACTGGAGTTTTGGGATTCCTGAAAGCCATCGTTTGGCCGGCTTTTTTGGTGTATGAGGCGCTCAAATATTTAGCGATGTGAGGAGTTGATTCCAGCCCGCCAAATGTTATGCCCCTGGAATGAGCAGGTGGGATATTGAAAAAAGGCGACGGGTTGTAGGAATTATAGGGCGTTTTGGAAGGAAATTCAGGTTTCGCAGTCATTCGCATTGCGATTCCTATGCCCTTGTCAAATCATTTCTTGTAATTTAGCCTGTTGAATCCACAACAGCCCTGCACATTAAATTTTTTAGTCTTATTGAGAATTACAAAACCATAATCAGTCTATGAAATCCATTAAAACCATCCTTGCGCTGCTTCTTACTGGCATCCTTCCAGTTTACCTGCTGGCCGGTAATCCATTGGAAGTTAAGAAATTCACCCTGAAAAACGGCCTCACAGTGTACCTGAACGAAGATCACGCAAAGCCCGAAATTTTCGGTGCAGTTGTGGTGAAAACAGGCAGTGTAAATGACCCAATAGATGCCACGGGCATCGCTCATTACTTTGAGCATATCATGTTCAAAGGCACCGACCGCATCGGCACCATAGACTGGGAGGCCGAAAAAGTGTATCTCGACAGTATCTCTGCATACTACGACAAGTTATTCCTTACGTCGGACCCCTCGGCCAGAACCGCGATTCAAAAGGAAATAAACAGGCTGTCGCTTAAAGCAGCCGAATTCGCAATTCCCAACGAGGTCGATGTGATGCTGCGCGACATTGGGGGCGAAATGGTAAATGCTTTCACCAGTTTCGAACAAACGGTATATCATAACAGTTTTCCGGCTAACCAGCTCGAGAAATGGATGGATATTTATGTCGAAAGATTTCGTAACCCTGTTTTTAGGTTATTCCAATCCGAACTCGAAACGGTTTATGAGGAGAAAAACCTTTATAGCGACCGACCCGTGCAATCTATGATTGAAGACTTTTTGCAATCATTTTATAAAGATCATCCTTTTTCCAAACCCGTCATCGGCACTACCGAACATTTGAAAAACCCGCGCCTGAGTAAGATGATGGAATTTTTTAACACCTGGTATGTAGCCAACAATATGGCCCTGATCCTTACCGGAAGTTTTAACAGCGATGAAATAATGCATATGGTTGAAGGTAAGTTTGGAACCCTTCGCAGTGCCGAACTTCCTAAATTGCCCGAACACCCCCTGGCACAATTCAAGGGAAGAGAATTCAGACAGGTGAACATGAGCCCGATACGCATCGGGGTGGTTGGATACCGATCCGTTCCTGCATTACACCCCGACAACCTTGTTTTCGATATTGCCTCGAAGGTGCTGTCAAACAATGCCGGCACAGGCATTTTCGACAAAATGGTAATGGACAACAAAATCATGGCGGTACAGGGCATCCCGTTGCAAGCCACCGATCACGGAAGCTATTTGCTGATGTTCGTACCAAAAATAGTAGGACAAAAATTTAATGATGCTGAGGAATTGGTAAACCAGGGGCTTAAAATGCTGCGCGGTGGCGATTTTTCGGAAGAACTACTCGAAGCTGTAAAACTCGAATACCAAAAACAAGCCATGCGCGGACTCGAAACCCATAAAAACCGCGCTTATATGCTCATGGAGGCATTCGTTCAAGGAAAAGAATGGAATGATATTCTTGACGAAATTGAAGCAGCCGGAAAAATTACAAAAAACGATATAACCCGAGTGGCCAATACCTATTTGGGCGAAAACAGATTTGTGTATCATTCAAAAATGGGCTTTCCGAAAAAAGATAAGCTTACAAAACCGGACTGGAAACCGGTTATACCGCAGAATACTGAGAAGCAATCGGAATTTAACCGCACCATTGCTCAAAAACCTGTCGCAAGCCTCGATCCGGTTTTTATTGATTTTAACAAGGATGTGAAAGTAGAGATTATTAAAAAAGGGTTTGAGTTTTACCATACCCCCAACATATACAATCAGATTTTTACACTTAACCTCGAGTTCCGTACTGGTGAATTGAGTAACCCGCTGCTTCAGGCTGCCACAAGCTATATGAACCTGGTGGGAACAGCCCACAAACCCTATCAACAATTCAAACAGGAGTTGCAGAAGATAGGTTCTACGCTGTCATTTAGTTCTAATGAAAACAGCTTCATGGTGAGCCTGGAGGGATTTGATAATCAGCTTGGCGCAACCCTTAAGCTTGTAAATGAATTTCTAACCAACCCCGGAAAAGATGAAAGCCAACTTAAAAAGCTGATCCAGGAAATTCAGGCAAACAATAAGACACGCCGCAACGATCCCATGTCAATTGCAAATGCCTTGCACCAATTTGCATTGTATGGCAACAAGGCACCTGATATGCGCAACATTGGCCTGGCTGAAGCAAAAAAGCTGAAAAGTCAGCAACTAATTGATGTATTCAAAGAAGCCATCAGCTATAACGGAGACATCCTATACACCGGTGGCCTTCCGATGGATATTGTAAAAGAGGCAATTATCAACAACATTTCCCTTCCTGAATATCCTAAAAGAGGAAGTTATTTAGAATTAAAACAGGCCAAATTTTTAGAGAACACAGTATATCTTCATCACAACAGCGATGCCAGGCAAGCAAACCTTCACTTTTATGTGGAAGGGAAAGTGTTGGATGAGAAAGAAAAGGCGCTGGCTGACGCCTTTAACGAATATTTCGGTGGCAGCATGAGCTCTTTGGTTTTTCAGGAAATTCGTGAGTTCCGGTCACTGGCTTATGCTGCCAGGGCCAACCTGCGAAGGCCTTTTTTGAGAGAAAATCCGTGCTACCTCATGGGATACATCAACACCCAAAGCGATAAAACCCTCGATGCAATGCAAGCCATGAGCGAACTGATTCTGGATATGCCACAAAAACCCGAACGCATGGAAGGCATCCGCAAAGGGTTGCTCCAATCAATCAATACATCACACCCCGATTTCAGACAGCTCAACAGCACTGTTGCCAACTGGCGCAGGCAGGGATATGAATCCGACCCCCGAAAAGAAAGGTATTTTATCTATAACCGGATTGCTTTTGGCGACATTGTTGATTTTTATAGAAACCAACTCTACAAAAAGCCCCTGCTTATTTCGATCTCTGCCAACCTCAAAGGAATTGACCGTAATGAAATCGGGAAATTCGGGAAAGTTACTGAGTTGAAATTCAAGAACTTTATTAAGGAATGATACCAATTTGAATGGTGGCATTATTTCGGACAGGTTTCCTGCTGGCCTTGGGTACATGAAAGAAATGCTTAATATCAACTCGAATCCAACATTAAGTGTTTTTTGCTTTTTCCTTCACGCTGCCTAAGACTGATCTTCTGAAGGAAAGATGAACCTTTACCACAAAATTACCACGGCCAGCGTGCCCCGATTTTCGTGGTGCCTTTGGCCACACAGACGAGAAAAATGAGTAATTTCGCAGACCTTAATTCAACCCGACAAAAGATTCATGTTGACCCTGCTGGCTAAAGAAATTAATGGCTTTTTGAGCTCTCTCATCGGTTACATTGCCATTGCTGTTTTTTTGTTGGTCAACGGACTATTTTTATGGGTTTTTCCTCTTCAGTTCAATATTCTTGATTTTGGCTATGCAAGCCTTGAAAATTTGTTTATGCTGGCCCCGGTAGTTTTTCTTTTTTTAATACCAGCAATCACCATGCGTATGTTTGCCGAAGAAAAAAAATCCGGCACCATAGAATTACTCATGACTAAGCCAATCAGCGATATTCAGATTATCCTGTCAAAATATCTGGCTGGTGTTTTGCTGGTTATTATTTCGTTGCTACCCACGCTCATCTATTTTTTTTCTGTCTATCAACTGGGATCGCCCAAAGGCAATATTGACATTGGGGGCACCATCGGCTCCTACCTGGGCTTGGTTTTTCTTGGCTCCGGATTTGTTGCAATCGGGCTGTTTAGTTCTTCGATAACCGGAAACCAAATCATATCGTTCATGCTTTCAGTATTTCTTTGTGGATTTGCATATATTGGATTCGAGTTTATTTATTCACTCGATCTTTTTGGCAGATTCGATCTCTTTATTCAACTTTTAGGCATGAATGCACATTATGTTTCGATGAGCCGGGGTGTCATAGATACACGCGATCTGATATATTTTCTAAGCCTGATCATTCTTTTTATTCTGTTTACCAAAATTTCGCTCCAGAGCCGCAAATGGTAAATCTTCTGGAAATCGCCGCCACTATATGAACAACAAAAGAAAGAACATCAAACAGCAAAACATCCTGCAGCTATTACTCGGCCTGGCAGTGATTGTTGTGTTGAATGTTTTTGGATCATACTTCTTCATGCGGCTTGATCTTACAAGCGAAAAGCGTTACACGTTGGCACAATCAACCAAGACCCTGCTGCGCAACCTGGATGATTATGTGACTTTTAGTGTTTATCTGGAAGGTGATTTTCCGGCGGGGTTTAAGCGGCTGCGCAACAGCACGCGCGAAATACTGGATGAGTTTAGGGCATATAGCGATTTTGTTCAATATGAGTTTATAAACCCATCAAAGGAGGACGCCGCTGAACGAAAGGCCATGCAGGAGGAACTGATCAGGGAAGGGTTGAACCCAACTCAACTCAATGTGTCTGCTTCAGGTGAAAAGCGCCAGCAAGTCATCTTTCCTGGTGCGATCGTTGAATACAAACAAAAGAAAACACCTTTGCACTTGCTGGCCTCTCAAATCGGGCAACAACCCGAAGTTGCACTGAACAACTCCATCAATGACCTGGAATACAACATTTCGAATGCCATCAGGCGGCTGACAGCCACCACTAAACCCCGAATCGCATTCATTCAGGGCCATAATGAGCTGAAGCCCATACAAATTGCTGCCGCTCGCGAAGCCCTGAGCGAATATTATACCCTCGACCTTGTAAACATTGATGGAAAACTCAATAGCCTTACCTCTCGCATCGAAATTGACAGCCTAAACTATCAGATCAGCAATAAATATTCAGTGATTATCATAGCAAAGCCGCTTACTCCGTTCGACGAAAAAGATAAATTTATCGTTGACCAGTTCATCATGCGTGGAGGAAAAGTGCTTTGGTTTATTGATCCGATACTGGCAAGCATGGACAGCCTTCAGAAGGCCGACAAAACCATCGGAATTGGATTTGAAGTGAACCTGCAGGACCAGCTTTTTAAGTATGGCGTGAAGTTGAATAACGACCTATTGATGGATATCAATTCGGTGCCGATTCCAATCATCACGGGCAACATCGGAAACCAGCCTCAATATTCATTTTACCCATGGTATTTTTTTCCGCTACTGACCCAGGGCTCAAAACATCCGGTCGTGAATAACCTAAACGCAGTGATGGGACATTTTTGCAGTTCGCTGGATTTCACTGACTCTCCCGGTATTGAGAAAACAATCCTGCTAACCACTTCTCAATATACGAGGGCTGCGAATGCACCCGTGCTTATTTCGCTCGAAATATTGAAGGAGGAACCGGATGAAAGCCTGTTTACCAATGCATATATGCCCGTAGCAGTATTGCTCGAAGGTGAATTCACTTCGCTCTACAAGAACCGCATCCCTCCTGAAATTTTCCAGGAACCAGGCATCGGCTTTATCGGCCAGAGCAAGCAAACGGCAATGATTGTTGTGGCAGATGGCGACATGGTGCGTAATCAGGTTCATTACTCACAAGGGTTTCCTTTCCCTTTGGGCTATGACCAATTTACCCGGCAGCAATATGGAAACAAGGACTTTCTGCTCAACGCCATCAACTACCTGACCGACGACACTGGTTTTATTACTGTCCGGTCTCGTGAAGTTACACTTCGGGTGCTTGATAATATCAGCATTCAGAAAAACAAAGTTACATGGCAACTTATAAACACAGTACTTCCCATCCTGTTGATTCTTATAACCGGTGTCGTGCTGCATGTTCTCCGAAAACACAGATATACAACCCGATCTGGCCGATGATTTAGAAATCCAATTCGATTTATGAAGAGCAAGCATCTGATTATCATTCTCTTGATTATTATATCTTCTACAGCGATAATCTTTTTTATACTTCCGGAACGGGGAGGAATCAAAAGCGAATTGAAAAACTTTGCAGTTAGCGATACTGCATCAATTGTTAAAATCTTTCTTGCCGATAAAGCCAATAATACCTTATTGCTCGAACGGCAGGAAAAGGGACCTTGGTTGGTAAATTCTACATTCAGGGCACGCAAAGAAATGATAGATCTTTTACTTGGCACCATGAAAAACCTATATGCGAGGGCCCCGGTTCCTAAAGCAGCATACAATAATGCGGTAAGAAACCTCGCCAGCCGATCGGTGAAAGTGGAAATTTACCAGAAAAAATACCGAATTAATTTGACAAACCATTTTCGACTTTTCCCTTACATCAAAAAAGCCAAGGTATATTATGTCGGCGATGTAACACCTGATAATATTGGCACATTTATGATTCTTGAAAATGCCACAACTCCTTTTGTGGTCTACTGGCCAGGCTTCCGGGGTTTTGTCGCTTCACGCTATAGTGTGTTGGTTGATGATTGGCGCGATCATGCCATTTTTGAATATAGCCTACCTCAAATTCAATCAATCGAAGTGGTTTTCGTTGATCAGCCTGAACTCTCCTATAAAGCGGTCAAGAATCCGGGCGGCCGATTTGACCTTTACTCCGGAAAGACAAACCAAAAGCTTCCTGCTTATGATACCCTGAAAATGCTTGCGTTTCTAACCTCTTTTGAAAATATCCGCTTTGAAGCCATTATCAACGATATGGATCTAAGGCGGGTTGATTCGATCATTTCATCGCCACCTCAACATATTATCAGGGTGACTGATACCCGGCAGAATACTGTGCAAGTGAAGACTTTTAAGCGAATTGCTCAAGTCAATGCGGAAGATGAGCGAGGAATACCTTCGGGGTTTGATACTGAACGTATGTATGCCCTGGTGAACAATGAAAAGGATTTTGTCCTGATTCAGTATTTCGTTTTCGGGAAAATCCTAAAACCGTTGTCTTATTTTCAAGAATGAACCCTGAAGAATATTTAAGTGAGCGGATAATGTTTGAATTAATATAATCCGCTGATAATGAAATGGTAATAGGCAGATAAAACCGGATTAAAGTTTCAGGGCAATCCCACCCGTCAGGTATGCAATTCCGTAACCTATTTCTCCCATCACAGCTAATTTGTTGCTTAAATAATATCTTCCGCCAAGGATCCAGGCCGAAACAGGTCGGTTATAATTTGTTCCGGAATAGTCATAGTTCCAGTTTCTAACCCTGAATCCAAGCATGAGACTCAAATATGTATCAAGTTTATCAACGAAAGGATAATGAAAATTGCCTCTTGCCCCAAGAATGATATCGCTGTATCTATAATTGAAATGCTTGTAGGCGTATGATGCAAATCCCAGATAACCGCCCACGCCGACACTTCCTTTTTCAAGAATTCCATC
>JBBIIP010000005.1:20016-106735 GCA_037446395.1 Lentimicrobiaceae bacterium | reverse complement strand
GAATTAACAATAAATTATGAAAGTGCCTGAATGTATCTTTCAACATTCAGGCACTAAATGAATTCTGTTGATTAAAAGAAAGAGCGAATACTCAAACTGAAAAGTTAATGTATTGACCTACACTAAACCTTGAGCGAGCATGGCATCAGCTACTTTCACAAAACCACCAACATTGGCGCCATTAACATAATTTATAAATCCACTATCTTCTTTTCCGAATCGCACGCAGGTTGCATGGATATTTTTCATGATCTGGTGCAGCTTTGCATCCACCTCCTCGCGGCTCCACGACAATCGCATGGAATTTTGGGTCATCTCGAGCCCCGATGTTGCTACTCCCCCTGCATTCGCAGCCTTGCCTGGTCCATAGAGAATCCCTTTTTCGAGGTATATTTCAATCGCAGCGGGCACGGAGGGCATATTGGCGCCCTCGCTCACCACAAAGCAGCCGTTATTAACCAATGTTTTCGCTTCTTCTTGTGAAACTTCGTTTTGTGTGGCGCATGGCATGGCGACATCGCATTTTACAACCCAGGGGCGAATGCCTTCATGATATTCGCCTCCAAACTTGGCAGTGTATTCTTTTATTCGACCCCTGCGTACGTTTTTAAGATCCATTACCCATTTGAGCTTGTCGGCATCTATGCCTTTGGGGTCATAGATAAATCCATCCGAATCGGAAAGAGTCACCACTTTACCCCCAAATTGAGTTACCTTCTCGGTTGCAAATTGAGCCACATTTCCCGATCCCGAAACAGTAACTACCTTTCCAACCAATGAATCGCCACGGGTTTTAAGCATCTCTTCAGCGAAATAAGTTGCACCGTAACCTGTGGCTTCAGGGCGAATCAAACTGCCTCCCCATTCACGGCCTTTGCCGGTGAAAACACCCGTAAATTCATTGCGAAGCCGCTTGTACTGCCCAAACATAAAGCCAACTTCACGTCCTCCTACTCCAATGTCGCCGGCTGGGACATCGGTGTCGGGCCCGATGTGCCTGAATAACTCACACATAAAACTCTGGCAAAATTTCATTACTTCGTTATCACTTTTGCCTTTGGGGTCGAAATCCGAACCACCCTTTCCGCCACCCATTGGCAGGGTAGTCAGGCTGTTTTTGAAAACCTGTTCAAAAGCAAGAAACTTCAGGATGCCAAGGTTCACTGTAGGATGAAACCGTAAACCACCTTTATAGGGCCCTATGGCGCTATTCATTTCGATGCGGAACCCCCGGTTGATTTGAATTTCTCCTTTATCATCAAGCCAGGGAACCCTAAAAAGGATAACCCGTTCTGGTTCTGCAATGCGTTGCAAAATTTTTGCATGCTTATATTTAGGATTTTCTTCAATGTATGGCAGAAGGGACTCGGCTACTTCCTTTACGGCCTGATGAAATTCCAATTCTCCTGAATTCTTGGCGATAATGGGAGCCATGAATTCATCAACGAGTTGTTTTAATGAATTAGTTGTCATTTGTTAAAGATTTAATGAATGAAATTTACTTTTCGACCACAATATTAGCTAAAAATTCTAATCCGATAGAAATTCTTTTCGGTTGTTTTATTGTTGGTTATTTTATTAATATACAACTTGTTAGATATATAATAAGAAATAATACCATCTCCGGCTGGCAAACCCCAAGGCAGCAATGAGATGTACTTTCTGTCGTAAAAGTTTATGTCGTCTGGTATAATTTACATTACGAAAAATTCTAATTTTATTGTGCCAAATCCCAGACAATGAAAGAGAGAAATATAGAATGAACGAAGGAAAGGAGGGATAATTGAACAATTATGAAATAACTGATTAATTGTTATGAACCAAAACTACAAGCCGGAAGTTAGCAAGGAAGAAATTGATAAACTACTTTTTGAGCAGCGCGAACGCCTCAAGGAGCTGTCGGCCATAAATCGCACCACGCAAATCCTCAAGGAAAACAAGTCGGTGGAGGAAACCCTGCAACATATTTGCATGATCCTACCTTCAGCCTGGCAATACCCCGAATTCACAAATGCACGCATTCGGTTCGATGACAAGGAATATCGTTCTTCTGATTTTGTTGAATCTCAATGGCTGCAACACCAGGGATTTAATACCATTGATGGAAAAAGCGGGTCAATCGAAATCTTTTACACCATCAAATTCCTGGATTTGGACGAGGGGCCTTTTATGAAAGAGGAACGAATGCTCATCGAAAATCTTGGAAATATTCTCACGGGTTATTTGAATAGTATTTCGGCCAAAGCGATTCTTTCGAGAACGGCTGATGAAAATAGGTTGCAACCTGTTCCGGTTTCAAAGAAAGCCCCTGGCACATCCAGCAGGCAACTGCTTCAGCGATTCCTGAATAAAAACAATGCCAATCGGGATGTCTATCACGATTTGATGCCATTCAAAGTGCGCGAAATTCTCCTTGTTGCGAATTTGTATGATGCCTACAGCATTGAGCGCGAAGGCCGATTTTCGGAACATGTTCTTGGTGAATACGCCCAATTGAATCTCACCTCAGTGCCACGGATCACGGGAGTATCCTCCCACGATGAGATTTTTGCCGAGTTACAGGCAAAACACTACGACCTGATTATTTTTATGATAGGCGTTGATAAGAAAATGCCAGTTGAACTTTGCAATCAGATCAAGATAGAATATCCATATATCCCGATTTATTTCCTTCTGAATGGCAATCGGGACATCGAGTACTTCATCGAACAGAAGAAATGTTGTTCCGGGATTGACCGGATTTTTGTCTGGAATGGCGAATCGCAGATGTTTTTTGCAATGATCAAGCACCTCGAAGACCGGATCAATGCAGAAAATGATACACGTGTTGGTTTAGTCAGAATTATTGTATTGGTCGAAGATAGCCCCCAATATTACTCGCGATACCTGCCAATTCTCTATAACATCGTCATGGAGCAGACCAAGCGCATCATAGACGATGTGAGCACTGATGAACTGTATAAAGTGCTTCGGATGCGTGCCAGGCCAAAAATTTTGTTGGCTTCAACCTACGAAGAGGCAGTGGATGTGCTTAATAAATTCCGCGAATACCTGCTCTGCTTGATTACTGACGTAAAGTATGAACGCAATGGCAGCATGGATGAAAATGCTGGCGCAAGGCTTGCCAGCTATATTCGTTCAGTGAAAAAAGATTTGCCGATCGTCATTCAATCATCCGATCCCGAAAATGCAAGCATTGCCTTCGGCCTGAAAGCTACTTTTATTGACAAAAATTCTGAAACGCTCTCTCAGGATTTCAGGAGTTTTATCGCCCATTACCTGGGTTTTGGCAATTTCATCTACCGCGATAATCAGGGCATGCAAATAGCAATTGCAAAGTCATTGCGCGAATTTGAAGCAAACCTGCATACCATTCCCGATGAGTCCTTGCTGTACCATGCCCGAAAAGATCATTTCTCGCTCTGGCTGATGGCACGTGGAGAAATACAGGTAGCCAAAATCATCAACCCGCTCAAAGTGCATGATTTTGAATCTCCTTCAAAGCTGCGAGCCTATCTTATTGACATAATCCAACAGTTCCGCAATGAGCAAAACCGGGGGAAAATCATTCCCTTCGAAGAATCTGCCATTCCGGACGAAAGCAATGTGGTGAGCCTGATGGAAGGATCGCTTGGGGGAAAGGGCAGGGGCGTTACATTTATCAACACTTTGATTTTTAATTATGATTTCTATCAGCATGTTCCAAACATACATGTGAGGGCGCCCAAAACAATGGTAATCGGAACCGCAGAATTCGAATATTTTATTGACCGAAACAACCTTCAAAGTATTATCTATGATGGACTTGCATATCATGAAATTAAACAAACATTTCTTAGGGCAAGGCTAACCGAGACTTTAATGAAACGGTTAAAGATTGTTTTGCGTCATATCCGAAAACCTGTTGCCATCCGATCATCCGGGCTGTTCGAAGATTCACTCATGCAGCCTTTTGCAGGAATATTCGAAACCTACCTGCTACCCAATAATCATCCGGATCTTAATCAGCGGGTTGAACAGGCTGCCAATGCCATCAAGATGGTGTATGCCTCGGTCTATTCACCGATTGCAAGAGGCTATATCGAAGCTGTGAATTACAAACTTGAAGAAGAAAAAATGGCCATAGTGATACAGGAAGTAGTTGGCAACCGATATGGCGATTTCTTTTACCCCCACATCAGCGGAGTTGCTCAATCATATAATTATTATCCCTTTTCGCACATGAAACCCGAGGAAGGATTTGCTGTGACTGCGCTCGGTTTGGGAAAGTACGTTGTCGAAGGGGAAAAGGCATACCGCTTCTCTCCAAAGTATCCTGATGCAGAAATTAATTCGCCCAAAGACCTTGCTCGAAATTCCCAGGTTGATTTTTTTGCAATTGACCTGCGTAAAAAGGATCCGGATCTGTTGGAAGGCGATACCGCCGGATTGGCACAGCTGCCAATTAGCGAAGCCGAAGAGCATGGCACACTTAGACATCTGGCTTCGGTGTATGATCCCGAAAACAACCGCATCAGCCCTGGCCTTTCGGCAGCAGGGCCGCGCATTATTAACTTTGCGGATGTACTGAAATACAATTATATTCCCCTTGCCAAAACCATAGAAACCGTGCTCGATGTCGTAAAAGAAGCATTGGGTTCGCCCGTTGAAATTGAATTTGCTGTTGATTTAAGCAAAGACAAAGAAATGCGGGCATCATTTTACCTGCTTCAAATAAAGCCTCTGATCGGAAGCGACCAGGGATATAATGTTGATTTGAATTCGATTGACACCCACCAAGTTTTACTTTTTTCTGAAAAAGCGATGGGAAATGGGCTTATTGATTCCATCAATGATGTTATATATGTTGATCCTCAATGCTTTGATAAAAGTCAAACCATTGCCATGGCGGATGAGATTGATAAACTCAATCGGAAAATGGCCGAGGAAAACCGAAAATATATCCTTATCGGCCCTGGCCGATGGGGCACCCGCGACCGCTGGATTGGAATTCCCGTGGCCTGGCCTCAAATTTCCAATGCAAAGGTTATCGTCGAAACCTGCCTGGAAGGTTTTCCGCTGGACGCCTCATCAGGCTCGCATTTTTTTCATAATGTCACTTCCATGAATGTTGGATATATTTCCCTACCTAACGAGAGCAGGCAAAGTTATATCCACTGGGATGTTCTTGACCGGCAAAAGTTGGTTCAGAAAACACAATATTTCAAGCATGTGATTTTCGATAAGCCGCTAAAAGTCAGGATGGACGGAAAGAAAAGAATAACCGTAATTACTTTTGAGCCTGATGCCGCATAATTTGAATCACATTACCAATTTGAGCTGCTGGTTGAACGCCTAAGCCTTATTTGGATTGAGTTTAAATAATGAATCGGGCATTACTGATATGTCAAGATTTAATACTTTTAGCCTCAATTTTAA
This sequence comes from Lentimicrobiaceae bacterium, assembly GCA_037446395.1. Lineage (GTDB taxonomy): Bacteria > Bacteroidota > Bacteroidia > Bacteroidales > JAAYJT01 > JAAYJT01. The sequence goes on along the minus strand of JBBIIP010000005.1, from coordinate 101,317 downwards.
TGAAGCATCCTATGCGTATCCCCCGACTGACTTCAAAACCTGTAAAAAGCACATGCGAAGAAATAGACCTTGACCTGCTGAATCCGCTAATCCTAAAATACAAAACAAAAAAAGGCAACCTTATTCCACTCCTCCAGGGTGCACAGGAAATATATGGCTATCTGCCCTTTGATGCGTTCCTGAAAATTTCGAACGAAACAGGATTAGAACTTAGCAATATGTTTGGTGTAGCTACCTTCTATGCACAATTTCGATTAAATCCGGTCGGCAAACACATTATCAAAGTCTGTCATGGCACTGCCTGCCACGTGCAAAACGCAACTGTCATAAGCGAAGCCATACAGGAATCTTTGAAGGTGAAAGACGGCGAAACAACCGATGACCGGTTGTTCACGCTTGAGTCGGTGGCCTGCCTTGGTTGCTGCTCTCTTGCGCCGGTGATGATGATTGGCGAGGATACATTTGGAAAACTAACCGGCTCCGAAGCCGTCAAGATCATTAAAAACATTAGGATAAAAGAAAATAATTAATTTGAAAACCGGATATAATCAGCAAATAGAAATACAATCCGGTCAGTTCATCATCACATCACAAGGTATATGCAAAAAACACAGGTAGTTGTAGGATTGGGAAGTTGTGGCATTGCCGCAGGTGCCAACAAAACCTATCAAAAAATAAAGGCTTTTATCGAAGCCGAACAACTCGACATTGCGCTTAAGAAAACAAGCTGTGTAGGCATGTGCTATCGCGAACCCCTGGTCGAAATCATTGATGAGAATGGTTCAATGCTATATGGCGAGGTTACCGAAGAACGTGCAGTTGAAATTATTGAAAAACACATTAATCAGGGTAGCCCCATAAAAGACTACATCGTTAAAACGGATCTTTTTAAAACAGAAGACAATGACTTCACCGACTCACAGGTAAAAATTGCCCTCAGAAACTGTGGATATATTGACCCTGAGCACATTGAAGAATATGAGGACAGGGGAGGATACCAGGCAATTAAAAAGATTCGGGACGAAAAACCCACTGGAGGTTTTATTATTCAAACTGTCCTTGACAGTGGATTGCGCGGACGTGGAGGGGGCGGCTTTTCAACCGGTTTGAAATGGCGATTTGCTGCCAACAGTCAATCTGATGAAAAGTACATTATCTGTAATGCCGACGAAGGCGACCCGGGAGCCTTTATGGATCGTTCGCTTCTTGAAGGCGACCCGCATTCTGTGATCGAAGGCATGATCATTGCCGCCTATTCGATAGGTGCCACAAGTGGAGTGATCTATTGCAGAGCCGAATATCCACTGGCAATCAAGCGATTAAATATAGGACTTGAACAAGCGAGAAATAAAAACTACCTGGGAACCAATATCGCAGGCATCGAAGGATTTAATTTCGATATCATCATTAAAGAAGGCGCTGGTGCGTTTGTATGTGGCGAAGAAACAGCCCTCATTGCTTCGGTTGAAGGGAGGCGTGGCATGCCTCGCAAAAGGCCACCTTTTCCAGCTGCATCGGGCTTGTGGAAAAAGCCAACAAATATCAACAACGTAGAAACCTTTGCCAACATCCCGTGGATTATTCTCAACGGGGCTGAAGCATACTCCCAACACGGAACTGCGAAAAGCAAGGGCACCAAAGTATTTGCGCTGGCCGGAAAAATTGCCCGTTCAGGCCTGGTCGAAGTGCCGATGGGCATCAGCATACGGGACATCATCTATAAACTCGGCGGGGGCATAAAAGGAAATAAGAAATTCAAGGCAGTGCAGCTCGGAGGCCCCTCGGGCGGATGTATCCCAGAATATATGAGTGATACAATTATTGATTATGATAGTGTGAATGCTACGGGTGCCATCATGGGTTCGGGCGGTATGGTAGTGATGGACGAAACCACCTGTATGGTTGATGTTGCCCGTTTCTTTCTCGATTTCACACAAAAAGAATCATGTGGCAAATGTACTTTCTGTCGCATCGGAACCAAACGCATGCTCGAAATTCTTACACGCATTACGCAAGGGGATGGGCGTGACGGCGATATTGATCTTCTCGAAGACCTGGCTTATAAAATCAAAGAAAATTCGCTTTGCGGACTTGGCCAAACTGCCCCCAACCCGGTACTTACCACCATACGCTACTTTCGCGATGAATACCAGGCGCACATCCGTGATAAAAAATGCCCTGCCCTGGTGTGTAAGAAACTAATCACTTATAAAGTGAATCCTAAAACTTGCACCGGATGCACAGTTTGTGCAAAAAATTGTCCGGTTGATGCCATTGAAGGCACCCGAAAACAAGTTCATTTTATCAATCAGGAAAAATGCATCGCTTGTGGTGCATGTTTTTCCAAATGCAAATTCGACGCAATTTTACTTTCTTAATTCATTCAAGAAACCATCTCAATGAAGGCCGAACTCAATAGCGATAGTCTGAACATCATCCTCAACGGCATCAGGGTCGAAGGAATGAAAAGCGAAACCATCCTGCAGCTTGCCACCCGCTATGGCGTGTCAATACCAACGCTATGCCACGATCCGCGTCTCGAACCTTATTCATCTTGCTATGTGTGCGTGGTGGAAGTCGAAGGCATGCAAAACATGCAACCGGCATGCAGTACCCTGCTTAGCGAAGGAATGGCGATCCATACCGACAATGAAAAAACCCGCCTGGCCCGCAAAGCAGCACTCGACCTATTGATAAGTAATCACTATGCCGATTGTGCTGCCCCATGCAAGCAAACCTGCCCGGCAGGAGTGGATGTGCAAGGATACATTTCAATGATTGAAAAAGGAAAATACCGTGAAGCAGTTGCCATAATAAAAGAAACCAATCCTCTGCCTGCTGTGTGTGGCCGTGTGTGTGTTCGCCCTTGCGAGGTTGCTTGCCGCCGTAACCTTCTGAACGAAGGTGCAGCAGTTGGCATTGATTATCTTAAACGCTATGCCAGCGACCGCGACCTTGATTCCAATAACAAGTACACACCCTGTGTAAAACCCCCTACCGGAAAAAAAGTTGCAATCATTGGTGGTGGCCCCGCTGGCCTATCGGCTGCATTTTTTATTCTTAAGGAAGGCCACCAAGCTGATATTTTTGAAAGCGAGCCAAAAGCCGGCGGATGGCTACGCTATGGAATCCCCGAATATCGGTTACCCAACGACCTTTTGCAGAAAGAGATTGATAACATCATCGAAATGGGAGCACGAATTCATTTCAACCAAAGACTGGGCAAGAACGTGAGTTATAAAACATTAAAGCAATCCCATGATGCCTTGATTCTTGCAATTGGATCACAAAAAGGTACCCGTGTTGGCTGCGAAGGCGACGATGCAGGAAATGTACTTTCGGGCATAGATTTCCTCAAGAAAATGGAACTTACCGGCGAAAAAATTGATTTCAGCAGTAAGACAGTGGCTGTGGTGGGAGGCGGAAACACCGCCATGGACTGCTGCCGGACTTCTATCCGGTGTGGTGCTAAAAAAGTTTATGTGATTTACCGCCGCACCGAAAAAGAAATGCCGGCAAACCCAATCGAAATTCATGAATCGAAGCTCGAAGGGGTTGAATATTTGTTTCTCACAAACCCCAAGCGAATCAATAAGGATGATCACGGCAACCTGAAATCTGTAACCTGTCTGCGCATGGAACTTGGAGAACCGGATGCCTCAGGCCGCCAAAGACCTGTTCCGGTTGAGGGTTCAGATTTTGATATTGAACTCGATTTTATGTTGGCTGCTATTGGCCAAAAGACAGAGGTTAACTTTCTGGAGGATATTAACGGTCATTGCGAAGACGGTCAACTTAGCGTGAATAAATGGGGAGATATTGAAGCCGATAAATACACCCTTCAAACTGGCATTCCTTCAGTATTTGCTGCTGGCGATGGTGTTACCGGGCCGGCAACACTTATCGAAGCCATCGCACAAGCCAGAACAGCAGCAGCCAGTTGCCATCAGTTCCTGACAGGATTGCCGATAAATCCAAAACCAAAAGAATTTTTAAGTAAAAAAGAAAACTTTAAAGAACAAAACACCGAAGATTACACCGGAAAATATATGCATCAGGCCCGGCACGAAATGCCCACGCTTGCAGCCGCCAATCGGGATAATTTTAATGAAGTTGAGCTTGGTTATGAAAATGATGAAGTGGCTAAAAACGAAAGCCACAGATGTCTCGAATGTGGATGCAGCGAATACTTTACCTGCGACCTTAAGGCATTATGCACCGAATATAATGCCGGGCAAAAAATCTATGAAGGGGAGTTTAAAAACTATGATATTGACTTCAGGCACCCTTATATTGAAATAGATAACAACAAATGCATTCTTTGCTCCCGCTGTATCCGAATTTGCCAACAGGTAGTGGGAGCATCAGCTCTGGGCTTGGTTAACCGCGGGTTCGAAACATTCGTTGCTCCAAGCATGGAACTGCCCTTGCAACAAACCACTTGCGAATCTTGTGGTTTGTGCATTTCGGCCTGCCCAACCGGGGCAATTACAGAAAATGTTCCTTTTAAACCAGGACCGGTCCGAACAACCAAAGCGGAAGCTGTTTGTGCTTTTTGTTCCATTGGGTGCAGCATACAATATGAACATCGGGATGGGTTCGTGATGAAGGTTACAGGCAGGAATGGACTGGTGAATAAAGATGGCAACCTTTGCCGGTTTGCAAAGTTTGGCTATAGGGTGATGAACAAAACAAGCCGTATTACCCAGCCAATGATTAGAAAAAATGGACACTTTGAACTCATTTCATTCGACGAAGCATACAACCTGATAGCCGACCACATTCAATCCGCAAGCCCCGACGAGAACATTTTCTTTGCCGGAGCCAGGCTTAGTAACGAAGAACTGTATCTGATACAAAAACTGGCACGGGCAGCCGTTAAAACAAATAATATCACCAGCTTCCACTATATGGGCAGAGGAAGCGGCTATACCTTCAACTCATCAGCCAATGTGCCTTTTGATCAGTTGGAAGGGGTGAGCAGGTTTGTTCTTCTGGGCTCGGAGATCAATAAAGACAATGCAGTTGCGGGTTTTATGATTAACAATATTCGCTATCGCAAAGGTGCTGCTGTTGAGGTAATCACCACACATCCCAAGAGCAGCATGGCTCACAAGGCTGATCGTCTTTTCAAAATCAAATCGTATTATCATTTTCTAAAGGCTGTAAACCATTACCTGTTGAGCCTGAATCTGGAAAACAGCTGGTTCATTAATGATAATTGCACTGGATTTGAAGACTATAAAAAAATGTTGCTTGCCGAAGATTTCGATCAACTCACAAGAGAAGCCGGTGTTTTAGATCATAACACCCTGATTAAATGGGCAATTGATTACAACAATGAACTCAATGTTGTAATCGTCTTTTCGGAGAAGGAACTTTCGGGTCGCGCATGCCAGGAACTTTTTAATCTCGCCATGATTACCGGAAAGCTCGGAAAAACATCCAATGGGCTGCTCTCGCTGAAAGAAAAAAATAACAGCCAGGGCTTGATTGACATGGGCATACATCCAATGCTCGGCCCAGGAACTGTCAGCATCAAAAAACCCGATTATCGCCAGGCCTTGGCAGCGCTGTGGGGAATTCTCTCACTGCCCGAAAACCATTCTTGTAATTTTGGAACCATTGAAAAAGGAAAACATAAAAACGTCTTTATTTTTGGCGAAGACCCGATAGGTTGCGCCTTAAATTCAGAAAACACGATCAAATACCTCAGCAGAGCTGATTTTGTGGTGGTGCAGGACTACTTCCTGACGCCTACGGCACAAAAAGCGCATTTAATTATGCCTGCGACCTTCCCGTTCGAAACCGGAGGTACTTTTACGAATACCCAAAAAGTGATTCAGCATTTCGATGCACTGATTCCTTCAAAAGTTAAACAGCCTTCGTGGAAACAATTGACATCGCTGCTCGAAAAATTTGGTTTGATCGGAATCTCCTCACCAGCAGATGCCTTAACTGAAATGTTTGGAATACTGCCGGAGGTTACTGATACTAAACCGTACGCATTTCGATACACTGACAAGGACAACACCAACCGGATGTATGAACACGGCTGCGATTCAATTTATAAAATGGTAGAAGTAGAGTTTGGTGAAAATCTTTCAGTTTTTGAAAAATCTTAGTTTGCTGAAGCAGGGAGACTTGCGCAAATAATAAAGCAAATAATAACCGGCCTGCGATGTTGGTTTGTTTTCTCATTGCACCTCACCTCATAGAGTAACAAGTGAAAAAAATTATCCTATATCAACTCCTGGTCAGGCTGTTTGGCAATAAAAACAAAAACACCAAATTATTTGGTTCAATTCATGAGAATGGCTGTGGGAAATTCAACGATATCAATGTAAATGCATTAAACTCCCTGAAGCATCTTGGCATTACGCATCTTTGGTTTACCGGGATTATTGCCCATGCAAAAACTACTGATTACCGTGTTTGCGGGTTACCACAGAGCCATGCAGAAATAGTTAAAGGAAGGGCAGGTTCGCCTTATGCCATCACCGATTATTTTGATGTTGATCCGGATCTTGCAGAAGAAATCAACATGCGCATGGATGAATTTGCGCATCTAATCGAGCGCACGCACCATGCTGGCCTGAAGGTGGTTATTGACTTTGTGCCCAACCATGTCGCCCGCGAATATCACGGAAAATGCTCGCCACCGGGCATTAATATTTTAGGAAAGGACGATATTACATCGCAGGGGTTTTGTCCGCAGAATAACTTCTTCTATTTATGCGACCGGCAATTTGTGGTGCCCGAAGATGCCATACCGGCTGATATGAAGCCTCTTCCGGGTGAATTGTGGGAAGGCTATACAGAGTTTCCGGCAAAAGCCACCGGAAATGATTGCTTTGTGGCCAACCCTGCAAAAGAAGATTGGTATGATACTATAAAACTAAATTATGGAATTGACTACCTGGCTGATCATAAGTATTGTTTCGATCCGGTTCCATCCACCTGGGATCGTATGCGGGAAATTATTTTATTCTGGGCAGAAAAAGGGGTGGATGGATTTCGATGCGACATGGCCGGAATGGTTCCTCCTGAATTTTGGGGCTGGTTAATTCCTGTTGTAAAACGCTCTTATCCTTCGCTGCTGTTTATTGCCGAGATTTATGAACCCCAGCATTATCGCCGCTACATCGCTCAGGGGCAATTTGATTACTTATATGATAAAGTTGGGCTGTATGAAACACTCCGTGAGGTAATACAAAGCACCCGTCCGGCTGCCGATATTTCCTTGTCATGGCAAAATCTTGATGGCTTGGACGACCATATGCTAAGGTTTTTGGAAAATCATGACGAGCAACGAATTGCCTCCAAACACTTTGGAGGAAACCCCCTAAAAGCTGTTCCGGCCATGGTGGCCGCTGCAACCTTGAACAACGGGCCTCTAATGATATATTTTGGCCAGGAAGTCGGCGAACCGGCACTAGGAAGATCAGGTTATAGTGGCGACGATGGCCGCACAACCTTATTCGACTACTACCATGTTCCTGAGCATCAAAAATGGATGAACGAAGGTTCTTTCGATGGAGGGTTGCTGGAACCCTGGCAGCACAAGCTCAGACAATTTTACAGAAAACTGTTTGAATTATGCCATGAACACGAGCCCTTTTATCAAGGCGAACTATATGACCTGATGTGGGTAAACCAGGAGTTGATAGACCAGAAGTGTTTGTATGCCTACCTAAGGTTTACTGCAGACGAATGCTTGCTTATTGTGCTCAATTTCAGCAACAAGGATCAAAATGACATACGGGTTCATATTCCTCAGCACGCTTTCGACATCATCCAGAAATCTTCTGAGTCTATATTAGAAATCAATAGAAAAAGCAGGTTTACGGCACATGAACTTCTCTGGGGATACGATCAGGTGGTATTTACAGTCGCACAAGCCATTGACGACGGAATACCTCTGAGCCTGAATCCTCACAGCGCTTTGATCTATTCTTTTTAACAGTCAGCCCGAACGATGGCCGAAGGTTATTTTTTAGGGTAACCTACTGTATGGCATAAAATAACCTTCTTGGTTCCATCCAATCCCATTGCTTCCTTTAGATCAGGCTCGCTAAACGATGCCCGCACCACCGACCCAAGGCCTGCAGAGGCACAATACAAGTATACATTTTGAGAGATGAACCCGCAATTGGCATAGGATGCCCGCTGTTGATATTCATTCTCCGGATTGGATAATTTTTTTTGATCAGCCACAAATATCAGGTTAAGGGGTGCGGTGGCCACCCAGTCTTGTCGGCCTGTTGTTGCACGGATATCACGGTCGTGAATTTTTTCAAGGGTGTTATCCCAAGCATTGTAATGGAATAACCCTGAGGCCATAGCCAAATAGATTTCAATCTCCTGGCGATTCGTCGAGGTAGGGGCGGTACGCTTTTTTTCTTCACGGCGGTTGTACCCAAATCCGGCCCATAAAAGGTTCGATAGGGTTTGGGAGTCAATTTCCTGTGGCGAGAAAGCTCTTACCGTTTGCCTGGCATTTAGTGCATCCATTAATGGCATTCCCCCTGATTTCTGTGGTTCAGGAAGGCTAATAAACTGCTGCTGGGCCATGGCCTGAACCGCAAATACCATCAAAATTGTAACAACGAAATACTTTTTCATTTCTTTTTTCTCATTAGTTTATTATTCAAATATTCTGAAATTCTGATCAATTGGCGATTGGAGTTTCTTAATAAAATTCTTCTGCGCGCCACCAAATCTTTTAGCTCGATCTCCATGAATGGATTCACTTCTTTGGCCATCGGAATAATGTATTCTTCGGTTTGCTTCAAATAAGCTTCAATTTTTTTGGGATCTGAGGAATCACGGTTTAAATCAGTAAGATTGCTGATGCGATCGGCGCACTTCAGAAGCTTTGCATTAATCGAACAATGATCGCGAATGCGTTGCAGATACTGGGCTTTGGTTTCGTCTTTATGCCGTGTATTTTCAAGTACTAACTCTACAACCTTAGGGCCATCTTCATCAATCCATCTCACTTCATCAATTTGAATTTCGGGGAGCTCTTCAAAAAGATCATGCAATAAGGAGGCTTTGAGTAATACCGGATCGTTTATCACATGGTAATCGAACAAAATGCCAAGGGTGGCAAATGAATGGCGAAATTGGTTACCGCCCACCCGCCGGCTGATATTTATAAGCGCCATTGCTTTGAGAAGGTAAGGCGCCAAAACCAGATTCTTGAGAATTTCCAGATCATTCATAGCCGTCGAGTGCAATACACCATTGTTTTAGTGCATTAGCAAAGTTCGAAATATTTTCTATTCAGAGGCAAAGTCATCAAAAAAATACTCGCTTTTGCACCAGAGTAATTTGTTTCTTGGGTAAAATCCGGTTTAAGAACTTGTCTTTTCTTCTTTGTTTAATAATTGCCCATCACTTCAAACCCATATGGTGGAAGTGTGATACTGATAATCCGGCCTTTTTGCTGGTGGAGGGAATTAAATTTGCAATTAAAAGAATGGTTGGCAAACGCTTCAGGTATTTCAAACTCAAGGGTGCTTTCCTGGGGGCTTTTGTTAAAGGCCACGATTGTCATTTCGTCAAAATACCGGCGACTATATACCCATGTGTCGTCAGTAAGGTGTAATATCTTAAAATCGCCATAGATAAGAGAGAGATGATTTTTTCGAAGGTTAGCCAGCTTTGATGCAGTTGATTTTGTTTGTGTTTCGTGGGAATTAAGATTTTCAAATTTCATGGGTCGGCGACTATCAGGATCGCCGGCACCGGGCAGGCCGATTTCATCGCCATAATAAATTACCGGTACACCGGGTATAGTCATTATAAAAGCTGTAAGGGCAGATAGTTTTTGATACCCTATTGGATTATCAACCATTACTTTACGATACCAGGCTGCAGCCTTTTCGTCTTCTCCAAACTTAAGCCCGCCACCGGCAAAAGAGATAAAGCGCGGTAAATCATGATTTCCGGTAATGTTTCCCATCAGATGATTGTTGCCATAATATGAAAAAGTTTCAGTAAGGGATTGGCTCATCCGACGAAAGCTTTCACTATCAAGGGCAAACACACTGCGGGCATCAAAATAAAGGTTAAAATCAAATTGACCATCGAGAAGCCCGGTCGAAACATAACTGCCTATCAGCTCGCGGCTGCCAAAGGTTTCACCAATCTGATATAATCTTTTGCCTTGCCCGTGAACTACTTTTTGTTTAAGTTTTTGCGTGAGTGTGCGCCAGAAAATTTCAGGCACATGCTTGGTTGCATCATGCCTGAAACCATCCAGATCATATTCTGTTATCCAGTAAATGGCTGAATCAGAGATAGTATTAACCACAGCGGGGTTGCTGAAATCAAGGCTGGGCAAGAACGTATCAAACCAGGTTGTAAGCCGCTGTTCATCCCACAAGCGGATATTCTTTCGGCCATCGGGTAGGATTTGTTGCGTGGCCCAATCGGGATGGTCTTTAATGAGTTGATTTTCTTCGTGCACATGGTTCGAAACAAAATCAAGCAGAATATTCATTCCATGCAGGTGAGCCGCTCCTACCATCGCATGCATTTCGGCAGGCGTTCCAAAACGATGATCAATCGTTGTCAGGGTTACAGGCCAGTAGCCATGATATCCGGAATATTTTCTGTGGGGATGAGGGTATTCTACATATCCTGTAGTTGGATTTTGCGAAATAGGGGAGAGCCAGATGGCGTTTACGCCCAGTTCATCGAAATAGCCTTCTTCAATCTTATTTTTGATGCCGGCTATGTCGCCGCCCCAGTAATTGGCAGGAGGCAGAATATCGTCATCCTTAATTTTCTGATCGTTTGATGCATTTCCGTTATTGAAACGGTCAACCATAATAAAATATAAAATCGCAGCTTCTTTGTCGCTGCGGGTGAGTTCGCTTGCTGTTTTTATAACTCTGTCTTTTGCAAGTGGGATAAGCAAGTCGTTTGAAACACCTGATTTGTTGTAGGACCAGATTCGGATAAATGAACGATCTAACTTTTTGGCTTGTTCCGGAATGGTGATGGTGAGCTTGGTGTCGCTACGGGTTATGAAACCAACCGGAAGACGATAATTTTGCCAGAAAATAAATACTCTTTCTGGATGGTTTTCAAATTCAATAACTATTTTATCATCTGTGGCTGAACCTGGAATTAAACGCGGGCAGCTTTCAAACTCAACTTTCCCAACCGTAATCACAGAATTGAAACCCCCTTGGTTGTTATCTGCAATTTCAGGATTATTTGGGTCTGCCTTTTCCTGGCCATCAAGAACCAGGATGTATTGATATCGCCCCGGGTTTAGTTCAAGTTTTGCTTGCCATTTTCCTTCATGAAAATCAAGAGGTGTATTCGTGCGGCTCCAGGCATTCATTTCACCGGCAATCCTTACATCGCGGTAAATTTTGCCTTTCGGGTCAAATTCAAACGTAAACATAATTTTGCGGGAACGCTGAAGGAGCAGGGAGTATTTTGCCTTACCCATCCATACTTTCATCTCGCTCAAATATGGAATTTCATCTTTTTCAAGGTTGATTATCAATTGATTGTTTTCCTTGTCAAGATAGTATTCAAAATCTTCATGCCCCGAAATAGAATCTATTTTGTTTGGTTCTAGAAAATAATCGCTAAGTGTCATCACCGAATGGGTGCCTTGCAATCGAAAAGGCGCAGCCAGCCCGACTATTTGACTATTTACAGGAAAAATATCCGATTTGTTTTTTTTCGAACAGCTATTCAGTATCAGGATACTGGCCAACAAAAACCAAATTGCTCTATTCATAAATGATATAATTAATGTTAGTCGCGTTGCGCTAAAGGGTTATAACTATCTGGAAAGGTGATAGATGGTGGCAGATTTTGCCTTTGGCCTCAATGTTTTGCTTAACGCATGGGTTTCCTGTGTAATCAGGTCAGAGGCACTGGAATAAGAATCCAAAATTTCGTGAAAGCGACTGAGATCAAGCTCGCCATCGCTTTTATTATTATTGAGGATTACCATCACACAATCGTTTTCGAGATGTCTGAAATAAACATAAACACCGCCTTGTGGAATAAAGTGTGTGAGTTTACCAAAATGTAGGGCACGATGCTCGCTTCTGATTTTTAACAATTTCTTCAAATAGTCATAAATTTCATTTTGGATAGGAGTACGTCCAGAAGTTGTAAATGCATTGACTTTATCGCCAGGCCATCCGCCCGGGAAATCTTTTCTGATTTCACCATGTTCAGGTTGTTCCCACCCGGTCATCAGCAGTTCGGTTCCATAGTATACCGATGGGATTCCACGAGTGGTCATTAAGAACGAAAGCGCCATCTTGAGTTTGGCAAGGTCTTCGCCGACAGTAGTGAAATAGCGATTTTTATCATGGTTGTCGAGAAAAGTAACCAATGCAAAAGGATTTGCATACAAAAAATCTTCTGTCAGGGTTTCATACAACCTGGCCAGCCCTTTGTCCCAACCGTCATTTTCGTTGAAAGCTGCAAGCATAGCACCATTCAGCGGAAAATCGAATACACCTGGCAGATAGGAATTATACCCGTCGTGATTGAGGGCGCCTTTCTGGTAATATGCCACCAATGAGGCTTTGGTTAGCCATGCCTCGCCCACAATGTAAAAATTTGGGTATTCGCTTAACACTGTTTTTGCCCACTCAGCCATAAATTCCTTGTAGGGGTATGGCTGGGTGTCCATTCTGATTCCATCCAGGCCGGCAACTTCAATCCACCAGATGCTGTTCTGAATCAAATATTTAGCCAATAAGGGATTAGACTGGTTTAGGTCGGGCATACTGGTGTCGAACCAACCTTTCACCATTTTCCTCAAGTCATACTCTGAGCGATGGGGGTCAACAAAAGTAGTTGCACGATAATTTGTTCTCGTAAACCCCTTCCACTGATGAATCCAGTCGGGTGACGGCGGATCTTTAACCCAGTAGTGCTCTGTGCCACAATGATTAAATATCATATCCTTGATGACTTTCAATCCTTGCGAATGGGCATCAGAGATCAGGTTGCAGTAATCGTCAAGCGTTCCCAAACGTGAATCTATTTTGTAGAAGTCTGTGATAGCATATCCATGATATGAATACCTGGGCATATTGTTTTCGAACACGGGATTAATCCAAATACAGGTGAACCCGAGATCGCGGATATATGAGAGGTTTTGCTGGATTCCTCTCAGGTCTCCGCCATGCCTGCCATTTGGCTTGCTGCGGTCAGCTTTCTCGAGCATTCCCGGCATGTTATCGTTCTCAGGGTTGCCATTGGCAAAACGATCAGGCATGATCAAATAAATGGCATCACTTGCATCAATCCCCTTTCGGTTTGCCGAGCCTTCGCTCCGGGGTTTGAACTCGTATTCATAGCAGAATATAGTTTGTTGGTTTTTAATGAATTCCATGTGATATGACCCTGGAATCATAGCAGGAAGAATAGTCATGTCTATAAACAGGTAATTTGGATTGGCAGTGCGAACCAGACGATCAATAACAGCGTGGGAGCAATCGAACTTCACCTCACAGGCTGAAATGTCCTCGGCATAAATGAGTAGTTGAAGTTGACTGTTTTTCATGTCAGCCCACCAGAATGGCGGCTCAACTCTTGGATTAATGGAGTGCAAAGCACTGACAATAAACAACAAGATGAAAGACGATAATAAAAACCTTTTTACATTATTCGACATACTTTTTTGATTTGACACTGTAAATGTAAGGCCATAAAGAATTATGAATCAAACGAGCCTTTCGAGTCTAAGTTTAATTCGCATTTTCTTCCCATTCCGCTCCAATAAAAGGTTTAATTTTTTTCCAGGCTTCACCCTGAAGTAATAATTAACATCGCTCAGGGTCATATCGCGCAGTAGCATACCATTAACCGAAATCAGGATGTCGCCTTGCAAAACGCCTGCCCGCTCAGCCGGAGAATTTTTAATTACCTTTATCACTTCCTTTGTCTCAAACTTAAAACCCTTCACTACCAGCTCGATACCACTCATGTTATATTCGAAGTGGTTTCTGTAGTTCAGGTTTTTTCGCAGGTAGAGCATCTCATTTGAGTAGTCGAAAATCGTTGTGAACCGACTCAACAAATCACCTCCAATGCTCCCGTTTCTTTGGGTGAGGCTAACAACTTCCGGCTCTGAATAATCTTCGGTATATGAAACGAGCAAATCGGTGAAAGTAAATTTATCAATTTTAATTGCAGGGAGTCGGCTGTAAAAGCCGTGCAATTCTCCGCCCAAGCCACGGCCGATTAGGGTTTCAAATTTGTAATCGGGCATGATGATATTGCTGTCAGTATCATATTCTAGCAATAATGCATGGCTTGCCCCAGAATCAATCAGCAGCCTTGCATTAAATGTAGATCCGTCTGATTGGAGAATTTGCGCAGTGATATAAGGTCTTGCCTGCATAAGCTGAAAAGGAATTGCGGTAAAACTTTTTGGCGGTTTGAAACGATTTGACTCGGTTACAGTAATCATCTTTTGAAAATAATCAATGCTAACAACAAACGCATTGAAAAATTCATACCCAAGTATGCCGTGCACATTGGCTCCAAGATGATCACGCAGTTCAAGGTAGTCTTCTTCGAGAACAATCAGCGACTGACCTTTGCCTTCAATTCCAGGCAACGATAGCGACACATTACTTGCCACATAGGCATTGATTTCTCTTACCCTTCCGGCTCCAATGATTGTGACCGACCGATCATAGGAAACATTTATTAAGTCGCTGATTGTCCGGTCGGTCAGAAGTGTTGTACGCACTCCGGAATCGAGAATAAACATCAAGGGAAGCTTATGATTGAGTATGACAGGCACAACTATCAGGTTGTTATAACTTTCAAAAGGGAAGGACCAGCTTTTTCGCTCGCTGCTAATCTCAAAGCCAATAAATTGTCCAACAACCCTGCTTTGTAATGAAACCATCAGAACGACCAAAAGAAATCGAAAAGCGAGGGTTTTGGTTCCAGTCATTTGAGAATAATGTATAGACATCAATACATATTAACAACACAATCATTGCAAATTGGTTCAGATGTCTCCACATCCGTTATCTGCCCAGGAAGCCATAAAATTGCCGAGCTGTTCCTTGTTGGGCGAATAGCCGTTGCGTACATAGTAGCCCGAAGTACAAACGCCTGCAGCACAACATTCTGCAGGAGACAGCCCATTGGCCCAGGCATGGCTGAATCCGGCGTTGAAGTTATCGCCAGCACCAGTAGTCAGGAACGGGGCTGATGTGTAAGGCCCTTTGATCCAGAACACAGACTCTTTGGTGGCAACAGCAGCGCCATCAACCGGGTGTATTACTACAGCAGCCAGACCCAGTTGACTGCGAATTTTTTCAGCCCTGTTCTTCGCTTCTTTATCTAATACTCCTAACACAGATGCAATTATTGAAGACTCATTCAGGTTCATGCTCAGAATTACATTTGTGTGCATCTGGCTTAAAATTTCAAGAACGTAGGCAATGTCTTCATGGGTTCGCTTCGAGGGGTCTGCCAGGTCAATGAAAATATCAGGTTTTGAATTAAGTTTTTCGAATATGGCGTTGAATCCCAGCAAAATGCTGTTCATGTTTCCGAGCATGGTCCAGTTATTGAAAGCCACCAGTTGCGTAACCTTGATTAGATCCTCTAATTCAGCTATGGAGGTGTATTTTAGTAAATTATTCCAGCTAATATCTTCAAGCCGATTCATCTTGCCCAACATTATTTTACCATCGAAAAACTCGAGGGCGTCGGTGTGAGCTGGAATGGCCATAGAAATAACCTTTTCGCATTTTCCGGCAAATTCACGAAAAACCGGATGAATATCCCCCTCTCCTAAGGCTCCTATATAAACGACTTTATGGCCTTGGGCAAGCAGCATATTGGCATAAATTGGCCCATTTCCTCCGAGTTTTTCCTCCAGCTGAACCAGCTCAATGTTCCCGCTTAATCCAGCATAAGAAGCAAGTCGTATTGAGAAAGCCTCGATGGTTTCAATGCGTTTGAAATGCCTGGCGTCTTGTCTTTTATCCACAACGTGAATGATTTCATCTACAAATCCATCGAAACCGGCCAAGATCCGATAAGATTGATTATGATACTTTAGGCGCTGACATGCGTTTTTAACTATTTCAACTTGTTGCATCTCGTTAGTTTTAGGTAGTAAAACAATACAAATTAAATTCGTCCGAAAGTTTTCGTGATTTTTGCGAGTTTAAGGATGTGCTCCTGCTTTATGTCACCGGGTTTGAATCTCCATTTCCAGTATCCGGATGCTTTGCCAGGCAGGTTCATTCTTGCTTCTGATCCCAATCTCAGCACATCTTGCAGCGGTGCAATGGCCAAATCGGCAACCGATGACCAGGCAAGTTTGATGAATGACCAACTGATATCATATTCATCGGGATTAAAGTATTCGCGCATCACGGCTTTATCCTGCTCCTTGCTTGACTTGTACCAGCCAAATGAAGTGTCGTTATCGTGTGTTCCGGTATAAACAATGCAATTTCTCGGATATGTGTGTGGCAAAAAGTCATTTTCTTCTTCCGAATCGAAAGCAAATTGGAGTATCTTCATTCCTGGTAGCTTGTTTGAGTCTCTGAGCTCTTCCACGTCGTAAGTAATAACTCCCAGGTCTTCCGCGATAATAGGCAGATCGCCAAGCCTTCGAGAGATCGTATCTAACAGTTTCTTCCCAGGAGCAGGCAGCCATTCTCCTTTTACGGCGGTTTTTTCGCCAAAAGGAACAGCCCAGTATGCAGCCAATCCTCTGAAGTGATCAATGCGTAGGATGTCGTAGAGAAAAAGGTTGGCTTTCACTCGTTCAACCCACCAATCAAAATCATCATCTTCCAATTGCTTCCAATTATAAAGAGGATTGCCCCATAATTGACCTGTTTCGCTGAAATAGTCTGGGGGAACACCAGCCACTCTTACTGGAAACAACTCTTCATCAAACCAAAAGTTCTCAGGATGGCACCACACATCGGCACTATCGTGGGCAATGTAAAGGGGTATATCGCCTATCACTTTCACTCCGTTTCGATTGGCATAGGATTTTAGCGCACCCCACTGGTCGTAAAAAAAGAATTGTATCACCTTGTATATGTTCGCCTGGTCTTTAAGGTCATGAATGAGCTGATCAAAACTTTTACCCTTGCGCAGCTTGATTTCTCGGTCCCATTCCCACCAGGGTTTTCCGTTGTAATGTTGCTTCACCGACATGAACACTGCATAATCGCTCAGCCAAAACCGGTTTTCTTTGCAGAATACTTTGAATTTGGTCTTCTCGACCAGATCAGCACCTGCAATAAATGCCAAAGCAGCTTTTCGCAGCAATGAATTGGTGAATTCAGAAACTTTTCCAAACTCGACTTCGCTTTCGGAAAAATTTTGATTGGTTTTTAGTTCCTTTGCATCTAACCAGCCCGATTTTACAAGCATTTCGGGGTCTATAAGCAAAGGGTTTCCAGCAAAGGCCGAATAACACTGATAGGGTGAGTCGCCATAGCCGGTATGTCCAAGTGGCAACAATTGCCATACCGACTGTCGCGCTGCAATTAAAAAATCAACAAAGCGATATGCCTCTTCCCCGAAATTACCAATTCCAAATTTTCCGGGCAACGAAGTGATGTGTAAGAGTATTCCGCTACTACGTTTGAGTTTCATAGTTTTTCAAGTATTATTTTTGTTTTTCATCGGCATCGTGAACGAACAGAACCAGGAAAGCTGAAAGAAACAGTGAGCAGCCGCCAAGAATAAGTGCATAAATTGCATGGCCTCCGGCGATATTGCTGACAAAAAAACCCAAAATGCTGGCTGCTAATATCTGCGGTATCACAATAAAAAAGTTAAATATTCCCATATAAGTACCCATTTTGTGGGCCGGCAAAGAACCCGTTAAAATAGCATAAGGCATTGACAAAATACTAGCCCAGGCCAACCCAACTCCTAACATCGAAATTATCAGCAGGTTAGGATCTTTAATGAAGTAAATTGAAATCAATCCCAATCCACCTGCAATCAGCGAAATCATGTGCGTAATCCGGCGATTGGTGTATCGCGCAATTACAGGCAATAAAAAGGCCACCAGGGCTGCAAATCCATTATAGGCTGCAAACATAACTCCCACCCAATTTGCCCCCTCATTATAAACTTTCGAGGCGGTGTCGTGGGCGCCGAAGATATGATCGGTAACTGCCGATGTCGTATAAATCCACATGGCAAATAGGGCGAACCACGAAAAAAATTGAACCACAGCCAGCTGTGCCATGGCTTTGGGCATCCTGAAAAGATCATTTATAACTACCACAAAACCATTTTTTCTTTGGTTTGCCCGGATTAAAAGGCCTGTGATTAATTGAATAACTCCAAACAGGGTGATGCCTATCGTTAGAATATATACCTCGGATTTAAATTTGAAATAAAACACGATCAACGAAGTAAATATCCCTGCAGTGACCCAAACCCAACTGCTATATATAAAGCGCGATGCAGGAAGTATTTCATCGTGTTCATGTGCATGAATAACCCCTGAGATGCTTTTTTCGGATGCTTCAAATGCTTTGAGCTGGTCTGGTGAATACTCCCTGGTGCTGATTACTGTCCAGAGAACTGCCAGGAAAAATATCGCCCCACCAATATAAAATGAATATTTTACCGAAAGTGGAATCATGCCTTCGGGAGCAGTGTTTGGAACATCCAGCCAATTGGTCAGAATGTAAGGCAATGCCGAAGCAATAACCGCACCTGTTCCAATAAAAAAGCTCTGCATGGCAAAACCCTTGGTTCTTTGTTCCGGTAATAGCATGTCTCCCACAAATGCACGAAAAGGCTCCATCGAGATATTAATGCTCGCGTCCATAATCCACAACATCCCTGCGGCCACCCACAACACAGGCGAGTTTGGCATCACAAGCAGCGCCAGCGATGCAAGAATTGCCCCAACCAGGAAGAAAGGGCGACGACGCCCAAGGCGGGTCCAGGTGTTATCGCTCATGTGCCCGATGATCGGTTGAACGATAAGCCCGGTTACTGGCGCAGCAATCCAGAGTATTGGAATGCTGTCGATGCTTGCTCCAAGTGTCTCAAATATCCTGCTGACATTAGCGTTCTGAAGGGCAAATCCAAATTGGATGCCAAGGAACCCGAAGCTCATGTTCCAAATTTGCCAGAAACTCAGTCGTGGTTTAATCATTGATTTAGGAATAACTGATACAAAACATGAGTAAAATTTATAAGGGCTAAAATTACATTAATTTATAGAATGAACGATTTAGGCATTGGTTTTAATTCGGATATTGTTGCGAGAATACAAGAGAGATATAGAAAAAACAACATGATCCTAGTGTTATTTGTAAAAGAAAAAGCATTATCTTTGCACCCTGAAAAGCAGAACACCCTTTTTGCTGATTATTTGGCCATTAAGTGCCAATCTTCAGGCCGGGTGAAAAGATTCGAGGTGATGGGGGACAGAAGTCCCCTGTTTTATTAAATGAATATGATAGATAAAAATACCATAGAACGGATTATAGAAGAAGGCTTAAAAGGAAGCCATCTTTTTACAACCGACATTATCATCAAGCCAATCAACAAAATTTTGGTTTTTATTGATGGAGATCAATATGTCACCGTTGATGATTGTGTTTTTTTATCTCGCATGATCGAATCAAAACTCAACCGAGATGAAGAAGACTTCGAGCTTCAGGTGAGCTCTTCAGGGGCTGACAAGGCAATGAAATTACCCAGGCAATTCCCTAAAAATATTGGAAAAAGTTTGGAAATTTTGTTGACCAATGGCGAAAAAATCACCGGAACCTTGTTACACACTTCTAATATCTCAATCACGATTGCTCCCCAGGCTTCAAAAAGCCGCAAACCATTAACCGCTTCAACGATTGAACTCAATTTCACCGAAATAGAAAAAGCAACAAGAATTATTAGTTTTAAATAGCTCTTAATCAATATATTATTTAAAATGGAACATATCAATTTGGTCGAAACCTTTTCCGAATTTAAGGAATTTAAAAATATTGACCGCGAGACCATGATGCGTATTCTGGAAGATGTTTTCCGACATATGCTCACAAAGAAATACGGCAGCGACGAAAATTTCGACATTATCGTCAACATTGATAAAGGCGACCTTGAAATTTGGCGCAACCGGATTATTGTCGAAGATGGAGAAGTTGAAGACGAAAACACCCAGATTGCTTATTCTGCCGCCATCAAGATAGAGCCGGACTTTGAAATCGGGGAAGAGGTTTCGCAAGAAATAAAAATGTCCGACTTCGGACGAAGAGAAATTCTAGCGATCAGGCAAAATCTGATTTCTAAAATTCAGGAATATGAAAAAGACAATATCTATAAAAAGTATAAAGATAAAGTTGGCGAAATTGTATCCGGAGAAGTTTACCAGGTGTGGAAGAAGGAGATTATGATTCTCGACGACGAATATATCGAACTACTATTGCCAAAATCTGAGCAGATTCCGAGCGACTTCTATCGAAAAGGCGACACCATTCGCGCAGTGGTTGATCGGGTTGAAATGAAAAACAATAACCCTGCAATTGTGTTGTCGCGCACAAGCCCCGTTTTTCTCGAAAGACTTTTTGAGTCTGAGGTTCCCGAGGTTTTTGATGGCCTCATCACAATTAAAAATATTGTGAGAGTGCCTGGCGAGAGAGCAAAGGTGGCCGTTGAGTCGTACGACGACCGCATTGATCCGGTAGGTGCTTGTGTGGGAATGAAAGGCTCCCGGATTCATGGAATTGTTCGCGAGTTGCATAATGAAAACATTGACGTAATAAACTATACCTCAAATCCATCGCTCTACATTCAACGAGCCCTGAGTCCGGCAAAGGTCACTACCATCACCCTGGATGAGTCCAACAAAAGGGCTGAAGTTATTATGAAACCCGACCAGGTTTCTCTTGCCATCGGAAAAGGCGGATTTAACATCAAACTTGCCAGTAAACTTACAGGCTATGAAATAGATGTGTACCGCGATTCTGAATCATTCTATGAAGATGTAGACCTGGTTGAGTTTTCTGATGAAATTGATCAATGGATAATTGATGAACTCAAAAGTATCGGATGCGATACAGCTAAAAACGTACTCAGCCTCAGCATCGAAGACTTAGTAAAACGCACTGACCTGGAGGAAGAAACCATTAAGGAGGTAATTAGAATTTTAAAATCTGAATTTGAATGAAATTAATTTGTGCCAGGAGTATGCAGCGGATTTCCTGAATCCATTCATGAGCAACTGCTGCCAACAAATAAAAACAATAATTTTACAAGGCAAAACTATCAAGGGATAAGGAATAATATGGCGGACGACAATTTATCGGTCAGGCTGAGTAAGGCTGCAAAAGAATTCAACATTGGGATTACCACCATTGTGGAATTTCTGTTTAAAAAAGGCTTTAAAATTGAAAATAATCCCAATACCAAGCTTAGCTCTGATATGTATGCCTTGCTTGTTAAGGAATTTCAGTCTGAAAAGAATGTTAAGGAAGTGGCCAAAAAAATCGGCCTTGAGTATATTCATCATCATACGATAACGACCGGCGACCGAAAACAGAGCACCGAAGAAGAAGAAATATTAATAAAGTCTGTCACTGCCCAGCCTGCTGAAAAAGCAACAATTAAGACGGATATTCCGAAACAGGAAGCCCCGAAAGAGCAAAAACCTGCCGTTGCCATTGAACCTGAAAGCAAACCCGGAAAAACACCCAAAGCAGGCGTTGTTGATGCTGTTACCGCTATCGGGGAGAAAAAGAAAGATGTCGAGCCACCTCAAGAAAGCAGCGAACAACAAGAAATACATGTGGTGGCACCTGAAAAATCGCAACTCAAAATTATTGGAACGATTGATTTGGATGCCCTGAATACGAAAACAAAGCCTGATCGCAAAACCAAAGCAGAAAAAGAAAAAGAGCGAAAAGAAAAGTCAGGGAAAAAGGTAACGGCCCCCATTCCGCCTCCCCAGGAGGTTATTTCTACTGACCAGCCTTCAGTGCCCACACTGATCGAAAAAACGATTCCGGTACCTGAAGACAACGATATTGAATTTCCTGAAGAAGTGGCCATTGAAGAGTTGGTGGATCCAAAATTTCTGACCAGGAAAAAGATTGTGCTCGAAGGCTTAACCATTGTAGGTTCTATTGACCTCGATAGCATGAAAAAGCCTGATGTCAAAAAACCAGCCGCCTCCTCCACCGAAAATAAATTGACAAGCGACCGAAAGAAGAAACGCAAACGCATAAAAAAGCAAACCGGAGACCAACCAACTGACGAAAAACAATTACACACCGACAGATTAAAAGTCAAACCTACTGATCGAAGGGGAGGACATGAGGCACAGAAGGTCGAACCAACCCAGGAAGAAATTCAGAGGCAGATCAGAGAAACCCTCCAGCGCCTCAGCCCAGCCGGAAAGACCAAGGCATCAAAATATCGCCGCGAAAAACGTCTGATGATCAGCCAGATTAAGCAAGAAGAACTCGTAAAAGCTGAAACCGATAAAAAAATATTGAAGGTCACAGAGTTCGTTACAGCCAATGAACTTGCAAATATGATGAATGTTTCAGTGAATCAGATTATACAAGCATGCTTCAGCCTTGGACTCGTAGTTTCAATCAATCAGCGCCTCGATGCAGAAACACTCGTACTGGTGGCAGAAGAGTTTGGATACTCAGTTGATTTTGTCAGTGTAGATGTGCAGGAAGCCCTTCTGGATTCCGAACTCGATAATCCCGAAGACCAGATCGAACGCCATCCGGTAGTAACCGTTATGGGCCATGTTGACCATGGCAAAACATCATTACTCGACTATATTCGCCATGCCAATGTAATTGCCGGCGAAGCCGGGGGTATTACACAACATATTGGTGCATATGAAGTTACGCTCGAAAACAATAAGAAAATAACGTTTCTCGACACCCCCGGGCACGAAGCGTTCACGGCCATGCGCGCGCGTGGAACCAAAATTACAGACATTGCTATTATTGTCATTGCTGCCGACGATACCGTTATGCCCCAAACCAAAGAAGCCATTAACCATGCCCAGGCAGCAGGTATTCCGATGGTTTTTGCAATCAACAAAATTGACAAACCAAACGCCAACCCCGAAAAAGTAAGAGAAGATTTGTCGAAATTGAACATCCTGGTCGAAGAATGGGGCGGCAAATACCAAAGTCAGGAAATTTCAGCAAAAAAGGGCAACAATGTAGATCTGTTGCTCGAGAAAGTTCTGCTCGAAGCTGAATTACTTCAATTGAAATGCAATCCGAAAAAACTTGCCTATGGAACTGTAATTGAGTCCTCGCTCGACAAAGGTAGAGGGTATGTGGCAAAAGTCTTAGTGCAAAACGGAACAATGAAAATCGGTGATGTCGTATTGGCCGGAACCACCTATGGCCGAGTCAAAGCAATGTTCAACGAACGAAACCAGGCCATCAGGGAGGCCGGCCCTGCTCAGCCCTTACTCATGATCGGCCTCACAGGCGCCCCACAAGCAGGCGACCAGTTCAACGTGCTTACCGACGAAAGAGAAGCAAAAAATATTGCCACAAAACGCCTTCAACTGCAACGAGAACAAGGCCTGCGTACGCAAAAGCACATTACCCTCGACGAAATTGGACGACGCATTGCCCTGGGAGAGTTCAAAGAACTCAACATTATCGTGAAAGGCGATGTTGATGGCTCCATCGAAGCGCTTTCAGATTCGCTGCTCAAACTCAGCACCCAACAAGTGCAGGTGAATGTAATCATGAAAGCTGTTGGCCCGATTACGGAAAGCGATGTATTGCTCGCCAGTGCATCCAATGCAATCATTATTGGGTTCCAGGTGAGGCCATCATTGCAAGCCCGCAGGCTTGCTGAAGCCGAACAAATTGACATCCGCCTCTATTCAATCATTTATCAAGCCATTGATGAAATCAAAGCAGCCATAGAAGGCATGCTGGCTCCCGAATTTGAGGAAAAAATTACCTGCAACCTTGAAGTAAGAGAAGTCTTTAAAATAACAAAGGTGGGGACTGTTGCCGGGTGCATGGTGCTTGATGGAAAAATAACAAGAAATACCAAAATACGGCTGATTCGCGACGGAATTGTTGTACACAGTGGCAAACTGGGATCACTGAAACGCTTCAAGGACGATGTAAAAGAAGTCGTAATCGGACAGGATTGCGGACTAAATATTGACAACTACAACGATATAAAAATCAATGATATCATCGAAGGGTACGAGATGGTAGAAGTCAAGAAGAAATCCTAACAAAACCAGAAATAAACTTTCCGAAAAAATTTCTTCTTAATTATCAGGAAGTAGCGATGAGTGGTGTTCCACAATAAGCCATTGCCCGTTACGTTGCTCATATACAAACGTGAATCGTACCAATACTTCTGCTGGCTGTCCTTCCCGAATAAGATCAAAAAGGTAAAGCCCAGAATTGATCATCACCTTTTCATAAATGCGAACATGACTTGTGTGAATTTTTGCTTTGGGCTGGGAGGCCATAAAATGCACAAAATAATCCTTGGTTTCAGCATGATTTCTCCTGATTTTTCCTGACAACGTGGGCATAAAAACTGCATCCTCAGCATAGAGGCTTGTTATTTTGTCTGCATCCCGCTCCTGTAAAGCGTTTTTCCAATCAGTAAAAAGTTTTTCAATTGTCTTTTGGTTCATTTTTCTGTTCTTTTGAAATAGTAAACTGATATAATAGAATTCCTATAAGTTTCAATGTAAACCGATTACAGTCATAAATTGTTATGTGGTGCCACATTTTATGCTACAGAAATCATGAGTTCTGCCATGATAAAATTGCGCCCTCAAAATTATTAATTTCATTTTATTAATTTTGGAGCATAAACCCAATCTTTCCAAATCCCCTGCAAGCATGGAGTGGATTTCAGAAATTCTTAAAACAAAAACCGTTGGCATTGCCGGGTGTGGTGGGTTGGGCTCGAATTGCGCAATGGCACTCGCCCGAGCCGGAATAGGACGGTTGATTTTAGCCGACTTTGATGTTGTTAGCCCCGGCAATCTCAACCGGCAATACTTTTTTGTTGATCAGATCGGAAGGCTCAAGTCCTACGCCCTAAAAGAAAATATACTCAGGGCAAATCCGAACGTTAAAATCAATGCATTTGATATCCGGCTTTGCAAGAATGATATTATTGAGATCTTTAAGGATTGTCATGTGATTGTTGAGGCTTTTGATCAGGCTAAAATGAAACAGATGATCATCGAGACTGTACTCAGCCATTTTCCCGATAAATATATTGTTTCAGGGATGGGCCTTGCCGGATGGGGTGAAAACGAAACACTCCAAACATTTCGGTTTGGTAATCTGTTTATTTGTGGTGATATGCATCGCGAAATTTCCAACGATTTGCCTCCTTTCGGACCTCGCGTAGCCGTTGTTGCCAATATGCAGGCAAACGTTGTCGTAGAACTTTTTTTGGGCAAAATGCCCGAAACTGTAGCATCCAATGATTCTTCCGGTGCTGGCATTCAGTGTTAAAATAAATTTATGAAAATTACTTTAAATAACATCCCCGAGGAGTTTATTGCAAATGAGTTGACCATCAACCAATTGCTTGAATTGAAGAACTATACTTTTAAAATGATCGTTGTGAAAGTCAATGAGGCTGTAATCAGAAGGCACGAATTCGAATCAACAATGATTTTTGATGGTGATGATGTGGCTGTTATACACCTCATCAGCGGAGGTTAAAAAACTATAATACCTCGGCCACAACAAAAGTACTCCCGCCGATAAAAACCAGGTCAGCCGCTTGTGCATTGCGGGTTGCTGCATGAAAGGCTTGTTTTACCGAACCGTAAACCAACCCATTAAGTCTATAATCTATTGCTGCTGTGGCCAGCAAGTTTGCATCCAATCCGCGCGGAATATTGGGTTTGCAAAAATAATAAGTAGCTTCTGGTGGCAGAAGGCTAAGTATAGAGTTCACGTCTTTGTCGTTGACCATCCCTAAAACAAAATGCAAGTGTTTGTATTTGAGAATGCTGATTTGGTTTAATACATATTTAATGCCTTCCTCATTATGCCCGACATCGCAGATGATTAATGGATTTTTTCCCAGCACCTGCCAACGCCCCATCAATCCGGTCTGCCTCACCACACCGGCGATTCCCTTTCTGATCTGCACTTCATTCAAATCAATCCCCCTGGTTTTTAGCAATTCCAAAGCTGCTAAAACGGTCACCAGGTTTTTTTTCTGATATATGCCTGCAAGCGGGCAGTTGAGGTGTTTGAAGCGTAGAGTTTGGTTTTGAAAAACATGGTAGGAAGATCCTTTTTTTTCGGGGATAAAGCCTCTTGCAGGCTCGATGCAGATAAGATCTTCGGCGAAGAAGATGGGAGAATTCATTTCCCTGGCTTTTTTCAGAAAAACCTCGGTTGTTTCCGGATGGCGTTCTCCGATCACCACCGGGACATTTTGCTTGATTATTCCTGCTTTCTCTCCGGCTATTTTTGAAAGCGTGTCGCCAAGAAATGCCATATGGTCCATTCCGATATTCGTAATCACACTCAATAAAGGCATCACAACATTGGTCGAGTCAAGCCTTCCGCCCATGCCAGTTTCAATTACTGCCACATCAACTTTTTCACGGGCAAAATATTCGAAGGCCAAAGCAGCAGTCCACTCAAAAAACGAAGGCCTGATTTCTTCAAAATCGCTTTTCCAACGGCTAATAAAACTTGTAACTTCTTTTTTTGGAATTTTTTTTCCATTGATCCTGATACGCTCCCGAAAATCTTTCAGGTGCGGTGAAGTAAATAACCCTGTTTTATACCCTGCTGATTGCAGCACCGAAGCTATCATATGCGAAACCGACCCCTTGCCATTGGTTCCGGCAATATGAACTGATCTAAATTTATGCTGTGGCTGGTCCAAAAGCTGGCACAACCGCAGGGTGTTGCTCAAGTCGGCTTTATATGCGGCTGCCCCGATACGATGAAACATCGGAAGCATGGACTGGAGATATTCAAGGGTCTGTTTGTATGTCATGCACAAGTGATTATCAAACACAAACGTATAGCTTTATTCGAGATATGCTCAGGATTTTGGAGCCATCGAAAATCAGTTGATGCGTAGGAAATTGTAGGTGATAGTCCCAATTTGTTCTTCGGGAGCATTCGGGTCTGGACTAAAGCGTGCCCGCAACGCTGCACTTTCGGCTGCTTTTCGCAGTTCCGGATCAGTGGTGGTAGTGCCTCGCGCTCCACCCACGACCCGTGTAACAACACCCTGCCTGTTCACATAAATCGTAACCACCACCCTTCCCTGCTCCCGCGATGAATAATCAGGCTTGGGTAAAAAACTTGGGGTTCTGCCATCAAGGCTAAAAGATATCCCATCGCCTATTCCTCCTTGTCCTTCATAATTGGTGCTTGTGGTTGATCCTCCAGGTTTGCCCTGATCGCCTGGTTGTCCGCTAACTCCTTCGTTCTGCCCTGAAGTTGACTGGTTTCCACTGCCTCTGAATATGGCCCTTGGATCAACTTTTGGGAGTTCTGGTTCAGGTTCCGGTCTGGGTTGAACCGGTCTTTGAGGCTCCGGTTTGGGTTCGGGTTTTGGATCCGGCTTTACTTCCTTTTTAGCAGGAATTACTACCGTTTCTTCCTGACGTTGAGTAACGATGTCCTGGCTTGTACTTGGCTTAGCAATTGGGGGTGGGGTTGCTGCTTCGGGCTGAGGAACAGGTTGCTGTTGAACCCCCATGCCTACTTCCGAATTGCCAAGGTTCACTTCCACCCCCTCTTCTCCTGGTAGTGGCAATGGAGTTCGAAGCGCAAGATAGATTAACAAGAGCACCACAATTGCATGAAAGAATAGGGTGCCGACGAAGGCGTAATTCCGGTTTTTCTTCTCAGTATTCATCGCTTTGCCCGTGTGGCAAGAATAACCCTGTGCTTGGTTTGATTTTTTTCGTTCACAATGTTCACGGCATCAATCAAAGAAACAATTTTTTGTATTGGAACCGTTTGGTCGGCTCGAAGCACAATTGTCGCCTCAGCTTCGGGTAATAAAATTTTAATCAGTTCCGGTTCCAGCAACTGCTCATCTACCGATCGCTCTTCGAGAAAATACTGGGAGTTTTCGTTAATGTAAATCGTAATGGTTTGTTTTGCCATGGTCTTGCTGCTGCTCTCAGGCAAAAGCAACTTAATGGCGTTGGGAGCAACCAGGGTAGAGGTGAGCATAAAGAAAATCAGTAACAGAAATACAAGGTCCGACATAGATGCCATGCTGAAGGCGACACTGCGTTTATTTCGGGTTTGGATAGCCATTTTTTAATTATCAGATTGTAAAACCGATGTTGCCATTAATTAGCCGGTTCGTGCAGCAGATCAATGAACTCAGTGGCACGGGCTTCCAGCTTAAAAACCACCTTCTCGATCCTCGACACAAGAATATTGTAGCAAACATATGCAATGATGCCCACAATCAATCCTGCCACCGTAGTGATCATGGCTTGATAGATGCCACTCGAAAGAAGCGCAATATCAATGTTGTTTCCCGCCATGCTCATATCATAAAATGCACGAACCATTCCCATAACAGTTCCTAAAAACCCCAACATCGGGGCGGCGCCAGCCACTGTGGCAAGTCCGGCAATATTTTTTTCGAGCTTCGCAATCTCCAGCTTTCCCACATTTTCTATGGCAGCGTTGATGTCGGTAAGCGGTTTGCCGATACGCAACAAGCCTTTTTCGATCATTCTTGCAATGGGGGTTTCGTTATTTCGCGCCAGGGTCAGGGCTGAGTCTATCCTGCCGTCGTGCATAAAATCACGGATGTTATTCATAAAATTATACTCTTCCTTCGAAGCCCTCGAAATTACAAGATAGCGCTCGATGAAAATATAAATAGCCAGAAACGATAGTAATACAATTGGAATCATGATCCATCCGCCTTTTAGGGCAAGTTCCCAGATAGAAAAACTGATATGTGTCGGCTGATCCATCAGGCTGGTCATGGCCTTTGCCGATGTTGCTGCTGATTGCTGAATCTGAAGTAGTTGAAACATAAATGAAACTATTTGAAATAATTAGCTCGCGATGTAAAATTAGGAATAACTTATGGTCGCTTGTTGTGTTCAACCAGATGTTATGAACAAGACTTTGTTGATAGTGATAACTCTAAACTGCCCGTTTTATTATCCCGGACTCGTCATTTGAAAAATGTCAGGTTCATTTTAATGCCTTTTGCATTTTAGATAAGATCCAAATGAAAAAATCGGCGAGGACGATTTGGGGATTATATGGTTAAATTCAGTACTTTTCGTGCTTGATGAACACAAAGCAAAATAAGTCGGGCCTCCGTTTAAAGTTTGTGCAAGTTAAAGTGTCTTTTGTTGTCAATAAATTAATAGCATAAAATAACTCAATTCTGATTTTGTGAATGAACGACCAAGAGTTAGTTGATGGGTTGAAAAGCAATAGCCAGGCCGCATTCCGCGAATTAGTCGAAAAGTACCAGCAGCAGGTAGTCTCGACCTGTTATTATTTTCTTCATGATCAGGACGATGCACAGGATATTGGGCAGGAGGTATTTATCGAAGTTTTCCAGTCCATTCATAAATTCAGGCAGGAATCCTCGCTCTCCACTTGGCTCTATCGCATTGCCACCAACAAATCGCTCAACTTGATCCGAAAAAACAAATACAAGAAATTGATTATAAATGTTGAAAACCTATTCAGGGCAGAACCTGCTACAGCACAATTACAGAACGAAGATTTCACTCAATCGCCTGAGCGAGAGCATGAATTTGATGAACGCACACAAAGATTGCACAGCGCGATTCAACAACTACCTTCAAATCAGAAAACAGCTTTTACCCTCAATAAATATAATAGTATGAGCTATAAGGAAATCGCCGAGGTGATGGAAATATCCTTGTCCTCGGTTGAGTCGCTGATCCATCGAGCGAAAATTAATTTGCAAAACAGGCTAACCAGGCAAATTAACAAATGAATATCATATACTCCGCAAGTTTTAATCCAATCAATTGTCTAAAACTAAAACAATTTCTATGAACTGCAAAAACATTCAGCAAAAGCTTTTCTTATTGGCAGAGAGAGAGTTGCCAACCCAGGAGGTTGCAATTGTTGAAAAGCACCTTGAGGGTTGCAGCGAATGTAAGACAATTTACAATGAACTGCTAAGTTTTCTCCATGTGATTGCAGTTGAGAAACAATTCAGTGTAAATCCGTTTTTTACCACCCGCGTTTTGCAAAGACTCGAAAATCTGCAAGAAAAAGAAGCCCTGCAAAGGCAGTTAACGAAAATGCCTGTCTATGTCAGATTGATGCCCGTGGCCATTTCTTTTGTATTGGCAGTTTGGCTCAGTGTAAACCTGGGCCTAACGCTTTCGCAGGAACAGAATCAGGTTTCGGTGGGCCAGCAAACTGATTCAACTTCTTACTATGAAGAAATTATACCCCAAGACCTGATTGCAGGAACCTTAGAATCGGTTCTCATGCTAAACGGTGATAAAAATTAATACCATGGAAATTTTCACAAAAAAAACAACGCTGCTTTGGGTTTTGATTACCCTGACCACCCTCAACCTGGTACTCATGACCATGTTTTGGATCTACAAACCAGAACGGCCTTTTTCTTATAGGGAAAAATCGCCAAATGAATTTCGCCCAGCCGATTCCGCAAGAAAAAATAAAGAATGGCAATGGCAAAAAGAAATCGGGCTTGACTCTGCCCAACACAAGAAGCTACAGTTGCTGAGAAAAGATTACAAAAAGATTGCTGGTGAACTGATGACACAAATGGGGCAGAAGCAACGCGAAATTTTCGAAGAACTTCAGAAAGAAACTCCCGATACAGTTAGGCTCAATGCAATGGCCGAAGAAACAGGCAGGTTACATGCTGGCATGCGGCGTGAATCAATAAAGCATATACTTGAAATCAAATCTATTACTACACCCGATCAACAAAAGCGGATAATGAAGTTTATGCAAAAGCACATGCCAGGTGATGCAAGACAGGGAGGGCCTCCGAAATTCCGGCGAGAATTCGGCAGAGATAAATCAGAAATCCAAAAAGATAGTAATCAAAACATTAACCAGTCAATGTAATTTAGAATTATGAAACCTCATTTAATTCTTCCGGCTCTCATTGCTACACTTTTCTTTACAGGCCAGGTTGCAGCGCAACCACACTACAGGCGAGCCCAAGAACCTTGTAAAGACAAAGCCCATGAAAAGACGCATTTTTCCGGCAACAAATGCTTGCAGGGCACACTGAAACTGAGCGACCAGCAAATCGAAAAAATAGATGCCCTGAAGCTAAAAACCCTCAAAGAAACACAAAAGTTAAGAAACGGCATTGCCGAAAAACAAGCCCGGCTGCGTACGCTTTCAGCAGAGGATAATGCCGACATGAAAGCCATCAACAATACCATTGACGAGATGTCGGTTTTGCGTGCCGGAATTCAGAAAATACATATGGCCCAACATCAGGAAATACGCAAACTGCTCACTGAAGACCAACGGATCATTTTCGACTCCCGGCCAATGCTCGGTGGAGATAGGCACATGGGCAAGTATCATAAAAAAGGAATAGAGATACATGCACGAAAATGTTGTACTGATAAAGAATAAGGATTTTGCTAAGAAATGGTTAAACACTGCATATCCTGAAATAAAAACCCCGGGCTGACGCCCGGGATTTTTATTTTTGGTGGAAGGCAATTCTGTAAGCGGGGTTCTGTAATCATTCGCTGGTAAGCGTTTGATTTTCTATCATTTATCTGGGCTTGTCGTCGCCGGCAAGCTCTTTCGACCTACCCCTCAGGACCGGGCGGGCAACCCTTCACCCCACAATTGTGGGAATCCCTGATATATTTGGTCTTTCAGCCCATAAGGTTTACCCTCCTGCAAAGTCACCCTTGCAGGACGTGAGCTCTTACCTCACGTTTTCACCATCGCCTGCCGAAACCCCTTGAAAAGCAAGCTTGACAAAAAACTTCGGCAAAGGCAGTTATTCTCTGTGGCACTCGCTGTTTCCTCTCCACCCGAAGAACCTTCCCGTTAGGAAGTATGGCGCCCTGTGCTGTCCCGACTTTCCTCCCCCCGGCTTGCACCGAAAGGCGATAGAACAAATTGCCTAAAGTTTTGCAAAGGTAATGATTATCACCCCATTGCCTGCAAAGCCATTTGTATTTATCATCAAAAAACGCTCCAAACCTGATATTTTATATTTTTGTTGCTCAATAATACTCATTGGATTATATGGAAGATCTCACACCAGGAATTGGCAGCCGTGTTATGCACCCAGAATTTGGCAAGGGTGTAGTCATTCAGGTTTACACGGATTCGTTTGAAGTAACCTTCATAGATTATGGTACCAAAACCATCCTCAAATCGTTCAAAGGCCTTGAAGTTCTCGACTTCGTTGGCGGCGAAAGCGATTTGCTAAGTTTTGAGAAAGTTGAAAGGGTATTTTTGCGTTTGCTCAGGCGAATTACAGACCTTCAGGAAGTTGTACCCATGGGGAGTAAATGGACAGGTGGAACAATGACCCTGCAGCCGGGTAATCGTGCCTTGAAACCAAAGGAAATTCCTATCGAAGTGTTTTTCCACAAAATTGTGATGGTGCGCGACCGTTTGCGGGTGATGGAGCAACGCATCAACAGTTCAGATCTCAGCGATGAAGAAAAAGTCAACCTGCAACAATATATTTCACGAATCTACGGAAGCCTTACCACTTTTAATATCCTCTTTGCCGATAAAGAAGATTATTTCGTAGGCGAGTGAAGCGAACTTTTTACAAGTAGTTTTGAAAGGGTTGAAACAATGTTTAAGACCAAACCATTGTTATTCAGCGTTTAAACTTAAACCTGCCCAGATTTCTTTAGACTAAACTTGTGTCTGTTCTCTAAAGAAAGCTGCTTTTTCGAGGATGCTTCTTTAGCATGGATGTTACTTTATCCAACTCAAATATCTTTCTCCTTTCGAACCTTTCAGTTCGATGCTCAAAGCGTTTCCATGCCTGATGCCATAGTTTTTTACCAGACTTTTCAACTTATCCATATTTCCGGGATAATTAAAAATAAAGGCCTTTATAAAATAATATCCATGATTTTTTGGCGGCTCAAGACCTCCGGAAGAGTTAATGGAAAAGTGGCCATATTCTCCCAGGTTGAAAGTTCTTATTGTTGCTCCGATTGTTTGTAAAGAGTCAATGAATGACTGCGCTAAATTTTCAGAAGAGACTGCATGGTAGCCAACGGTTCCCCAGACTGTGTTGGCTGGAATTCTGTTCAACTTGTTGTAAGCTAGTTTAAAATTTTCCTCTCTATCCATGATAAACTGATAATAACTGTCGTTTACTATCAGTCTGCCTTTACTCGTCTTGTTTCTGAGGCTGATTTCAACATTGTATGTTTTATTCGACAAGGTGCCCAGATTAATATTTGTAGTTGCAGGGCCGAAGGCGGTTAAACAACCATTTGGGATTAAAATTTTATTAAAACCAATGCCAATCAACTGGTCTTTAACTGAAATGCTGTGATGGATTGAATAATTTGAGCAAGGATAACTTTCTTGGGTAGCGCATATTAGTTCAAACGTACGGTTGGCACTTTCCAAATTTTCCCATGCTGTGATAATGATTTCAGAATCAATTGCTTGCGATTCAAAAAAGCGATCGTTCGTACACCCGCCAAGCAAAAGCAGTAATGTCAAACATAATAAATTATTTTTCAGGGTCATATTGCACTTGTCAGTCAGCGAAGCAAATCCGGCTTAAAGCGATGGATCCATCACTTTCCCAATAAACATCAGGGAATTGGTATATTTTTCCTTCAGTGCAAAAACGAAAGGCCTGTTTACATAAAAAGTCAGCGGGGGCTGGGGAATGCTGGTTACACCCACTTCAACAGATGTAGCTGCAGCAGCTTCTGTGCCTTCCTCATTCACTTCGACGAAAGTTTTGTGCTTGACTTTTGTAACATATATCTGTTGGTCTGATATATTTGAAAAGCGCGCTTCATATTCTTTAAATGCATCTTTGATTCCAAGACTTTGCAGGGGCTCATTCAGCTCTTTATCATATGAAAATCCGAAACGGGGGAGTTGTAAGTCAACGTCAGTCTTTTGGCTCAATTCTGCTGTAATTGAATTCCATTGTTCAGCACCAAGTCCTTCAATTACTTCTCCTGGTTTCACAGCGGTATTCGGAAGGAAAACCAACATGCTGAAATTGCTCCTGCCATAAGGAAGCGCAATCACTTTAAAGGTGGGCCTTGTAACCACTGCAAACTTTGCTTTGGTTTGCATGGTCATCACTTGCTTTTGGCTGCCATCTGCAAGATAGAAAGGCCGGTTGCGGGTATCCGATTGTTTAAATCCGTTTTGCCAAATTCCTTTGAAATAAATCGCATTAATTAAAAACATGACATGATCCTGGGTAATTGCCTCCACAATCTCTTTAATGCGGTTTCGGGTTTTGTTGGCCACCCATGAGTTTATAATATTTTTTGATTGAGGGTTGTTAAAGTCTAACGCTTGAACTTCAGCATCAAAATATTCTTTGTTAAGATCCAGAAAAGGCTTTTTTACTGAAAACGTATTCCGATACCAGATAGAGTTTGCAATTCCCATCTCAACTTTATTGTCGGCATTTAGTAACTGATATATCAGGTCTTTGTAGGCAGCATTTATCTGCTCATCGCTGAGTGACGGAAAACGCATGGCTTGAGCCATTTCGGAGCGTGTGTTTCCGCTGGCGCCATTCCAGGTCATTCCCAAAGCGAGGTGTATGCTCAGTGGAGAAATGAAGAGATTTTTTGAAGGACTTTCCGTACGATTAATTTCTTTCAATAGGTTGAATCCAAATTGATTACCTCCATCAACGATTTGAATTTGTGTCGGTGAGAGTTTTAACACTTTGGGCTCTGTGTCGTTAACCTCTTCGCTCTTGTTGCAGGAAACCGATGCCACAACAAGCAGAATTAGAAAAAATATGCGTTTCATAAGAAAGGAATTTTTATTCAAATGTTAAGATGCAATATGCTTTCAACAGGTTGCACCCCTATGTGAAATTGGTTTAATCACAATGGGTTTGAGTTCAGTACCTCAATGGCTCCATATCCATAACGTTCGAAAGGGGCAGTACGAAACTGTAGTTCCTCATAGGTGTTGAGTTGTTGCATAATGGCATCGCGAAGAACACCGTTTCCTATGCCATGAATATAGATAATCCTTTTATATTGGTGCATCATTGCACTGTCGAGGGTTCGCCTGAAATAATCTATCTGAAATTTCAGTACCTCATGTTTCGACATATGGGAATAATCCTGGCGCAGGGCAGAAATGTGCAAATCTACTTCGGCTTCTGCCGGAGCAATCCGGTGCCTGTCAATCAGGCTTTCGTTTCGTTCGAACATTCGGGATAAACGCTGTGAGGCTTCAACGTCTGATCCTTCAATTCCTTCACTATCTGACTTTGCAGCAACCCCGTCGGTGAGTTTAACCAAAATCATTCTCTGGTGATGAAATGCAGGCACCAAATAATTGTCTTCTTTTAGCAGCCGGCTCATTTTCAGCTTATAGGCAGCATGCACCGGAAGTACTAAACGATTCTGGCTTTCTTTATGGAAAATAATTTGAATCACACCTTCTTGCCAGGCATCCAGTTCTTCGCGCGCGATAACACAAACTACAATTCCCGACTCAGGAGGAATGATGTCGTAGTCAACCCCCTTCCAGCCGGCGGTTGAATGTTTTAGATTAAAAGAATAGACTACATCGAAGTCGGTGGGATTGAGCAGAAATATTTCTAATTCGCCGGTAATTAACCATTTTTGATCTTTAGGGCAAAATGCCAGGTAGATGGCAGTATCGGCTTTTCCCGGGACGATTCTCAGCGAAAAAATTCTGCTTTCAGGTTCGGCCTGTGTTATTCCCGAAGGACTTGCCGTTAGGATGCCTTGGGAGAAATCTACACATGAACCAGCACTACCATGCTGTCCGTTAAACTTATCGTCCGATTCAACTTTTAATAGTTCGCTGGTGGCAGTCGGAATCTCAAAGCCATCTTCGATGGCTACACTTACCAACTGCTGACTGATGATTTTTGTAACCACTCCGCCTCCCTTCTCGTTGAGAAATTTTACTACATCACCGGGTTTAAACTTCATTGAAGGAATTTATTAGATTAAGACCGAAGCCATTTTTATAATTTAGTTCCAACCAGCCCTAAAGATTAGAAATTATGTTGTCAGTAAGTTGATAACGATTGAAACAGCACGCAAATTACCCTGACGGATTTATTAAAGTACAAATTTAGCCATTATAATCTCAAAAAGGATAAGTTTGATGTGAATGAAGAAGTCTTAATTAGAAAAAGCCAATTTTGGCAGAAAACATTAACTTTGTGCAATGGCACAGGAAGAGTCGGCTGCTATGTCTTTTGCAAAAGTTAATTTTGCAGTGACTTGGCTGGCCATATAAGTCAAATCAAAAACACCAAAGAGCAATGCCTGGTTTGAATGTGCGTAATTTCGTTCTGTCAATTGTATGCCTGGCCTGGATGCTTGTTATCTCAGCCTCCTGCCGAAAGCCTGATCCTGCACCCGACAACCCGCCAAATCCCCCCATTCCTGACCCACCACAATTCGAAGCTCCTTTCACGGAAATTCCTGCAACTGGCGATGTGGTAATGTATGAAATCAATCAGAGGGCGTTCAGCGCATCAGGCACTTTGCAAGGAATACTATCGAGGCTTGATTCTATAAAAGCATTGGGAGTCAATACTATATGGCTTATGCCCATTCATCCGATCGGGGCGATCAAAACTGTGAACTCTCCATATTGTGTGCGAAATTTCAGAGAGGTAAATCCAGAATATGGCACAATCGAAGATTTGAGAGCCATGGTTCGAGAAGCGCATAAGCGGAAAATTGCGGTCATACTCGATTGGATTGCCAATCATACTTCATGGGACAATCCTTGGATCCAAAACAAATCCTGGTACACCCAGGATGCCAACGGCACAATTATTCACCCGGCTGGAACAAACTGGCAGGACGTGGCCGACCTCAACTATGACAATACAGCCATGCGACTCGAAATGATACGTTGTCTGAAATACTGGGTACTGGCCGCAAACATTGACGGTTATCGCTGTGATGCTGCTGATTATGTTCCTTTCTCGTTCTGGAAACAGGCCATAGACACACTCAGGAAGATTCCAAATCGCAAAATAATTATGCTTGCCGAAGGTGCCCGCAACGACCATTTTATGGCCGGATTTGATATGAATTTTGGATGGGATTTTTTCAACACTAACAAAAACGTATTTAAAAACAACCAAGCAGCCAGCAGCTATTATCAAACCCACATTAATGAATACGGAGCCATCCCCATAGGGTCTCATAAACTACGGTTTACTTCGAACCACGACGAGTGTGCCTGGGATGATACACCGTTGGGTTTGTTTGGTGGAAAGAAAGGTTCAATGGCGGCATTTGCCATCACGGCTTTTATGGGTGGAGTGCCACTGATATATAATGGCCAGGAAGTAGGGTGCCCCATAAAATTACCTTTTTTTAGCCGATTGCCAATTGATTGGACCATTAACCCCGACATGGCAAAAGAATACCGATGGCTGATGAGCGTTCGGGCTGCTAACTCTGCACTCCGCTCAGGTCAAATTGAATATTATTTTGATAACAATGTGGTTGCATTCAAGAGAAAAACAGCAGACAATGAGGCACTTGTAATTGTAAACACCAGGAATTCCACCATAAATTATAACATACCAGCAACCCTGCAAAGCACTTCCTGGCAAAATGCCTCAGGTGGAGCAGTCTTTTCAATTGGGAATCAACTGACACTCAACGCACACGCCTATTACATCTTGATTAAATAGCCCTCTTGACGAAAAAAGAGTTATTTAGCTTCCCCCCGCATTACCAATTACCTCGGCGCTTGCGTCAGTGCAAGCGTCAATAAATCAGGCGCTTGCCAGCAATTCAGACAATTGTATACCTTTGCAATCAGAAAAGGCATCGCACTTATTTTTAAATCCGGGCAGAAATGGAATTTATCAGACTTAAATATATTGGCTGGATATTTTTATTGCCAGTATTTTTTTTAGGCTGCGAAAAAGACCGCTCAAAGTATCCGGACCCAACTCCATACGAGATAAAAGTTCCAAAGTTTTTCCCTGTAAAACTCAACATACCCCCTGATAACCCGATGACAGTCGAAGGCATTGAACTTGGCCGCTATCTTTTTTACGATGGCCGCCTATCGGGGCGCACCCACAAAGATTCGCTGATGAGCTGTGGCACCTGTCATATACAATCGCGTGGGTTTGTTTGTGGCATAGACCATCCGCGTTTTATCGGAGGCAGGCCTTTTGGCCTGACAGGAATCAAAACCCCTCACAACATGATGCCCCTCGTCAACCTGGTTTTCAATCACAGCGGTTATGGATGGAATGGGTTTTTACATCCGGATAATCCCAATCCTGATAAACGTCGGATTGAAGACTTTGCCTGGATGGGAGTTGTGGCTCCACACGAAATGGCGGGCGATACAAACCGCACAGTCGCACTCATTCAAAGAATTCCGGGCTATCCGGAACTATTTGGAAAAGCATTTGGGTCTGAGAAAGTATCAATGAGGAACATCGGCAAGGCCATTGCACAGTTTGTTCGCACACTGATATCAGCCAATTCAAAATTTGATCGTTACCTCCGCGGCGAACAACAACTCTCAGAAACAGAGCTAGGTGGTTATGTGTTGTTTATGACTGAAGAAGGCGCCGACTGCTTCCACTGTCATGGGGGCGGGGGAAATCCTTTGTTTACAACCAATCTGTTTTATAACAATGGCAAGGATACCGTGTTTGCCGATCAGCGCGATCGCTATGCGATCACTGGCGATTTGCAGGACAAAGGCGCCTATCGGGCTCCAACCCTACGAAACATTGAACTGACTGCTCCCTATATGCACGATGGCAGGTTTGCCTCTCTTGAGCAGGTTATCGACTTCTATTCGCACAATGTAAAGCAGTCGCCCTACATTCATCCATTCATGCACCATGTAAATCGTGGTGGCGTGCAATTAACGCCATTACAAAAATCGCATCTGATTGCTTTCATTAAAACCTTGCGCGATGATGAGTTTCTTCAAAATCCTCTTTTCTCGAAACCAAAAGTTTTTCCGGACGGGTCGAGTCAACAATAATTCTCCAGGATAACTAAGTTGCACCTATGTCAGGCTTTCCGGGCAGGAGAGAGGAAACTCAAGCCCAGGAAGGTTTATGCTCGAGTTGATCGGGATTACGCAATACCTCGCGAATATATCTGAATAATTTACCTCCGTGGGAGCCATCAACCGCCCGGTGATCGAGCGCACTTCCCAGCCATAAAATACGGCGTGGAACAATTTTCCCATCCACTATCCAGGGTTTGGTGCTTACTCCGCCAAGTATCATGACAAAAGACACATTTGAAACCGGAAAAAGTGCCGGAAACCCTGCGTCGAGGCCCAAACTGCCGATGTTTGAAATAACAAACGACCCAAAGCTACTGGCCGACAACCCGAGTGATTGAATAGATATGCCCAGATTAATGGTCAAAAATTTCATGAACCTGAATATCCAACTCCTCAGTGGCCAGGGAATGCTGCCAAGAAATGCTTTCATCTTCATGGTCTTGTTTTCTGTTCCGCTTCGCGAATTTCTGATGCCTTTCATCAGTTCATCAGCCAATTCGCGCAAGGTAAGTGTATCGGCCTGGCGCACCAGAACCGAACTTAGTTGCTGATCTTTGAGCAATACACTTACACTGGCCTCGATTGTTGGGCGAAGGATTACTTTTCCACGCCTGATAAAAACATTCAATTCGGGAACTTCAACTTTAAGTGCCCGGGCAATGATGAGCGTAAACACATGTGTGAGGGTAATACGAAGACCTTCGTTTCGTTTTTTTTGAATAAACTCTTCGACTTCAGTGATATCAATTTCTACAGCTCCAAGAATTTTGGCATCAGTGGGTTTTTTATAAACTGCTGTGGCTACCCTGCGCCAATTGTTGTTTAAGTCGTTTTGTTGTTCCATGAATTCTATTTTTGGGGTGATCAATAGGATGGACCACTTGCCATACATAACTCATCTAACTCCAGTAAAACCTCCCGGAGTTTCCGATCGGTTAATCCAAAACCAGAGAGAATACCTCGTTTCTGTTGCAATTGCTTGCATATAATTATATCCTGGTCAAGAAGGGTTTCTTTCTGTTTCTTCGATAGGCCGGTGATTGCTGTGATTGGAAACAGACTGGTACGCTCAATCAGTTCCTTGAGGTTATCTTTTTGGGGATAGTCCCAGCCGATGAGCTTTAGCCCTGCACAATGACCATAATCTTCGGCATCGGTACTAAAGCGGGTATTGGTAACAATCCAGCCATTGAATAATTTATTATTATTTCCCGGTTCATCAGCCCAAACCGTTTCAATATCCTTAAACCGGCTGTTCACATAGAGTGGAACTTGCACTGGACTAAGCGTGCCTGGTGTGTTGTGATACTTGCATTCGATAATCACGACTCCGTGCTCATTTTCGGCCCACACATCCACTTCGTGCTTCACACATTTTCCTTGCTTTGTAATTCCGGTTTGAACGCGGTAGCCTGAGGTTTTTAAAATTTCACCAACAAGTTTTTCGAACGGAAAACCTGTTGGCCCTAGTTCCATGATTGCTTTTTTCAGGCTATAACGAGCAGCCAGGCTTTTGATCTTTTTATGTAGCAGTCCGAAAGCTTTTCTGTAGATTTCCTGGGTGCTGATGCCATCATAAAGCTGCTCGCGTATCTGATTTAGCACCATTTGAATCAAATCCTCCGAAGCGCCGGACCTTATTAAAGATCTGCGAAGCTTTTCTTCTGAAAATTCCTGCTTTTCGCCAGAGGCTTTTTTAACCAGAAGAGGTTCATTCATACGACCCGGTTTATAGATCTTAAATTATTGCTTCGAATTTCACAGTTGAATTGAATCGGATTAATGGCATCAATGATCAGATTACTAATATTTTGGTTTCACATTGAGGTTCTTGAAAACAAAAGACCAGACATCAACCTGTTCTTCAATTGTTTTAGCAGTTGGTTTTCCTGCTCCATGGCCGGCACTGGTTTCGATACGAATGAGTACAGGATTTTCACCTTTATGAGCTTCTTGCAATCGAGCAGCATATTTAAACGAATGGGCGGGTACTACACGATCGTCGTGATCGGCAGTAGTAATAAGGGTAGCTGGATAAGAAACCCCTTCTTTCAGGTTGTGGTAGGGAGAGTAGCCGAGTAGATAATGAAACTCTTCTTCTTTTTCGCTTGATCCATAATCGCCCACCCAGGCCCACCCGATGGTAAATTTATGAAAACGCAGCATATCCATTACTCCAACCGCAGGCAAGGCTACTTTGAACAGTTCCGGGCGTTGATTTGCAACTGCCCCGACCAGCAATCCACCATTTGAACCACCCTGAATAGCCAATTTTGCTGACGAGGTATATTTTTGCTCTATCAGGTATTCTGCCGCAGCGATAAAATCGTCAAACACATTCTGCTTTTTAAGTTTTGTTCCGGCTTTGTGCCATGCTTCGCCATACTCGCCCCCTCCGCGAATATTGGCTAGCGCATAAACACCACCGTTTTCGAGCAATATCAGCCGGCTAACGCTGAAAGAAGGAGTCATGGAAGCATTGAAACCACCGTATCCATATAATAAGGTCGGGTTTTTACCATTCAGTTTCAGCCCTTTTTTGTGGGTGATGAACATCGGAATACGGGTGCCATCTTTGCTATGATAAAAGATTTGTTTGGTTTCGTATTGGTTTGGGTCAAAATCTATGTCCGAGGTGCGATAAATCTCTGATTCGTTTTTGCTGATATTGTAGCGGAAAATGGCGGAGGGATAAACAAATGATGTAAAAGCAAAGAAAGCGAGTGAGTCTTGTTTTTTGCCTGAGAAACCCGACAATGAACCAATGCCCGGTAAGCTGACTTCCTGAACAAAGTTTCCCTGCAGGTCGTGCAGATAAGCGCGGCTGGTGGCATCTTTCATATATTGCACCATAATATGCCCTCCCATCAGTCGAACACTTTGCAGCACATCTTCTTTCTCGGGAATAATGATTTTCCAATCTTGGGGCGAAGGATTTGAGGGGTTCATCAGCACCAGTTGTTTGCGCGGTGCATTAAAGTTTGTTAAAACCAGGAGTTGGCCGTCAAAATGATCAAGCACAGTGTAATCTTTTTCAAAACCAGATACCAATTGCACAAAGGGAGAGTTTTTCTTTGACAGGTCTTTAACATATAGTGCATTGCCACTGGTTGTTTCCGATTCGTAAATTATTAAAAACCGTTCATCTTCGGTTACAGAGGCCGAATAGTTTCGAAGTGGAAACTTTGAATTTTCATGGATTAGTTCGTCCTTGCTCTGTGGAGTCCCGAGTGTGTGATAATAAACCTTATGATATTGATTTTTGCCTGAAAGAACTTCGCCACTCTGAGGAGCCGCGTATCGGCTGTAGTAGAAACCATTCCCTTTCCATGCGATTCCCGAAAACTTGATCCACTCAAGATGATCTTCGAGTTGCTCGCCTGTTTCGATATTCATCACTTTGATTTCATTCCAGTCAGACCCCGCTTTGCTGATGCCATAGGCCAGGTAGCGATCGTCATTTGATGCACGCATCGAAGTTAGTGCTACAGTTCCGTCCTTTGATAAAGTGTTTGGATCAAGAAACACCCTGGGTTCACCCTCAAGTCCTTCCTGTATATACAGAACACTTTGATTCTGCATGCCATCATTCTTGAAAAAGAAATAGTACTTACCAACCCGCCATGGAACACCATATTTGGGATAATTCCAAATGGCTGTAAGACGTTCATGGATTTTTTTACGAAACGGAATGCTCTCAAGATATGCAAAAGTTACTTCATTTTGCTGCTTTACCCATTCTGCGGTTTCAGCGGAATTGTCGTCTTCGAGCCAGCGATAAGGGTCAGTTACATCCACCCCAAAGTAATTGTCAACAACTTCTATCTTGTTTGTTTCAGGATATTTTATTGCTGTCTTATTTTCGCAACTGCTGATTATCAGCAACAAGGTCAAAATCAATAAAGTCGTCAGTTTGTTCATTGTTACATAAATTTAATTAAACCTCGATAGCAATTCATTTTGTACAAAATTATTCTTTTTAGGCTCAATCGCAATTTATTCTGCCTCTGATTCAGTAGTTTTGCAAACTTTATAAAAATCTACCTTGATGAAGCAAAAGAAAACGGTGAATATTTTTCGCCGCAACCTGGGATATCCCGCTTTTAATAAAACAGCAGATGAGAATACCGTACTTCACAGCTCATCCGAATACAATCAGCAGGGATTGTTACTTGAGCAGAAGGTTTTTGATGCAGACGGCAACCTTTTTGAATATGTTCTGAATGCATACAATGAAAACGGTTTCCTGGTCAGTGAAAAATATATTGCCGGAGATGTTGAAACAACAGAAGAAAAAAGCTACCAACGGAACGAGAACGGGCTGATCCTGAGCGAATTTAAACACTATGCCGATGGCTCGATTGATACTACAAAATATGAATACGACAGTCAATTCAGAATAATTTCAATGCACACTTTCGATGAAGAAGGCGATCTTGAAACAAAGGAAGTGTTTGAATACCAAGGTGAATATTTAAAAAAGAAAGAGGTCTATGATAACCTGGATAACCTGTTGCTTCGCGAAGAAATTAAGGTTGATGAACAAGGAAATACACGCGAAGTAATTCGTTGGGATGATGAAAGCGATGAAACAACCCGGGCGATTTTCTTATATAACAATGCTGGCCTCAAGGTGGAAGAACAAAAATTTGATGAGGAGGGAACCCTTGTTGATCATA
This sequence comes from Lentimicrobiaceae bacterium, assembly GCA_037446395.1. Taxonomy (GTDB): domain Bacteria; phylum Bacteroidota; class Bacteroidia; order Bacteroidales; family JAAYJT01; genus JAAYJT01. The sequence goes on along the minus strand of JBBIIP010000005.1, from coordinate 57,369 downwards.
TTAAATTTATTGAAGACGAAAGCGGGCGCGTGATGTCTATTGTTGAACAAGGCCAGACAAAAGAAACGAGAACACATTTTCAGTACGATGAACAGGGAAATCAAATTCTACAAGTAGTTGTAAACGCAGAGAATAAAGAAATAGTTCGGGTTGAAAGGAAATTCAATGAGGATAATGAAATGATTTATAGCAATGTTTTCGTTGACGGGGAAGGCCGCTCTCTTAACCAACATTATGAAGTAGTGGTTGAATACACATATTTTTAATTGCTTTACCCTTAACAGCCAACCACCAAAAGATGGCACAACCATCTGCATTTTAGCAATCCAAACCGTGATTTTACGCAGATATGAGATAACTTATCGCCGAATTGCCAGGTTGTTCATTTTCAAATAGTTTCAGACAGGGATCAGCTGGTTTTTTTGACTATTTCTTTAATCGGATATTTAACCACGGCTTTATTTTTCCAGTATCCAAGCTTATAATAAATGAAAGAAAACAGGGCGCCAATAGCCCATCCGGTTGGAATTGCCCACCAAATCCCAATAGCTCCCAAATGCCTTGAGAGTATCCAGGAAATAGGAATGCGGATTACCCATAATGCAACCAACGTAATAAACATTGGAACCAAGGTGTCGCCTGCACCACGCAAGAGGCCACCAAATACAAACATGGTCGAAAAGAGGATGTAAAATGAACAAACTGTAACAAGATATTGTGCACCAAGTGCAATAACCTCCGAATCGTTCGTAAACAACCCCATCAGTGGTTTTCGGAACACAATAACCAGCAGCGAAACAGCCAGGGAAACATAAGACGACATTTTTAAAGTTGACCACAGTCCCGCACCAACACGGTCGGGTTTATTGGCACCTAAATTTTGGCCAACATAAGTCGAGAGAGCCATTCCAAAATTCATAGCCGGAAGCGTTGCCAGTGAATCAATTCGCAAGGCCACACTATAGGCAGCTACCGTGTTGGTTCCAAAATCATTTACGATACGATAGAGCGCCAGCATACCCAACGAAACAAAAGTTTGCTGCAATCCAGATGGTATTCCGATGTTAATGCTATTCCAGAAAATTTTGCGGTCAAATTCAATTTTGCGCCAGGATAGATTGAAAACCTGGTGTGTACGATTAAGGTATATGACCGCAGTTATAAATGCACCTCCCTGCGAGATTACAGTTGCTACTGCTGCCCCTGCCACCCCCCATTTGAAAACAATGATAAATAATAAGTCGAGCAGGATATTTGTAATTGTAGCTATTACCATGAAATATAGCGGTGTTTTACTGTCGCCCAGGCCTCTGAGTATGGCGTTAGTAGCGTTGAATCCGAAAAAGAATATGATACCCGCAACATAAACATTAAAATAAGTAAGCGCCTGTGGCACAACATCTTCAGGCAAGCGTATCAGTTTAAAAATTGGTGCGCTGAACACGATGCCCATCGCAGTTACCAACATTGATGCAAAAAACAGGAATATCCACATCGTATCAATAGCCCGGTGCACCCGTTGCATATCTTTGGCGCCAAAATACTGGGATATGATGATTGTTGAACCCGATGCAATTCCTATAACAAATGATACCAGGATGAAAAGAAGTGGAAAGGAAGCCCCTACTGCAGCCAATGCCTCTTTCCCAAGATAATGCCCGACAATGATGCTGTCAACAACATTATATAATTGCTGAAATACATTGCCTATGAGCATTGGTGTGGCAAATTGCAAGATAAGTTTTGCCGGTTTACCTTGGGATAAATCTTTCATAATTGTGAATCACATCTTTTTTCCCCGGTCAATAATCCCATAACTACCCCACTGCCCTGAAAACCAAAAACCAACCTGCCTGGCTTGAATTACTCAGCCGGGTTAGACGGACAATAAAAGAATGACAAGCTATTTGATTATTAACGGGCAAAAATACAAATTTGCCTTCCGCACCCCGGCAATTTATCAATTTTCTAAGCCATCGGGCTAGAAACATAACCGCGCAAAGCTAAACAATACAGTTTTTCTAATGTATTGCCATTTGGGTGCTTTATATACATTTGTGCGATAAAAGACAATTAGAACTTTTCAATGTTGCGCTCACAACGATGATTTTAGTTCACATTCCCTGCATGACATCCAGGCTCAGCTACACCTTTAAGCTGATCTTCAATAATTTGCTGGGGTGCCCATATAAATTTTGTGCCAATTCCGAGGAATATTTACAGTATCAGGGAGTTAAATTCAGCTACGGTCCTGTTAAGATTGAAGGTGGCTTGCACTTCTATTCAGTTGACCTACTATTCGAATCCGGTATTGGCAACCCACATGTGCAAGGCGGTGAATACAAGGGGGTTAAAATAATTTTTCCGATATCTGCACCCGAGGCAATACTGCCCTATGATCCTTTTGCGGCAGCGTTTTTTATGGTGTCTCGATATGAAGAATATCTGCCCTATATGAAAGACCAGTACGGGCGATTTCCTGTTTTCGAAAGTTTGACTTTCAGAGAAGGGTTTCTTAACCGACCGGTTGTGAATTTATGGGCGATTCAAGTTGAAGAAGTCATAAAGGGTTTCTTCAACGGTTTCGTTGCAAAAAAGCCATCCTTTAATTTTATCCCAACATACGATATTGATCAGGCCTGGGCTTATCTTTCGAAAGGAATACTAAGAAATGCCGGAGCGATGGCTAAGCTGGCATACAACGGCCAATATTCCGAAATTTTCAGACGTATTAACGTGCTGATGCATAAGATTCCCGATCCTTTCGATACATATGATTATCAATTTTCATTGCAAAAGCAATACGGCCTGAAACCCGTTTATTTTATTCTTTTTAGCCGAAGAGGGCGATACGACCGGAATATTCCGATCCAAAACATTCGTTTCAGGCACTTAATTAAAGACCTGGCTGATCGCTCAGCAGTGGGTATTCATCCCTCTTTTGCTTCGAATAACAACCTGGAATATTTAAAGGAAGAGGTTGAAGAACTATCTGGTTTGCTAAATCAGGAGATCAAATTCAGCCGACAACATTTTCTAAAGCTTAGTCTGCCAGAAACTTACCGCAATCTTGAAATGCTTGAAATAACTCATGATTTTACGATGGGTTTTGCTGCCCGTCCGGGTTTTCGGGCTGGAATTTGCACACCTTTTCTTTTTTACGATATTGATCTGGAGCGCGAAACCGGCATAACGAGTGTTCCCTTTGCATTAATGGATGGCACTTTGCGCGACTATATGAACCTTTCGCCTGAAGAGGCCATCAACCAAATTGATTATTTAATAAAAGAGGTAAAAGCTGTGAGCGGTACTTTTGTAAGCATATGGCACAACGAATCTTTGTCAGATCTTGACCGCTGGAAAGGTTGGCGAACTGTGTATGAGTTTTTATTAAACAAGGCAATGCATTAATCCATTGACACCCATGATCAGGTACCTCAAAAATCACGAGATCAACCGAACCCTTTGGGATAGATGCATAGCAAAGGCATACAATGGAAATATTTATGCCTGGTCATGGTACCTTGATATTGTATGTGATGGTTGGGAGGCGCTCGTTGAAGGAAACTATACAAGGGTTTTCCCACTGACCAATGCAAAAAAGGCCGGAATACGGTATCTTTATCAACCCCCTTTCACACAGCAGTTAGGGCTTTTTTCAACCGGCTCTCCGGGCGGAGATATGACCGATGCCTTTCTGATTGAACTCCAAAAACATTTTCGTTTTGCCGAAATCAATCTCAACCATTTCAATCGTTTGCAAGAAACGAATTTTAAGGTTGTTATGCGAAAGAACCTCGAACTCGACCTGATTCAACCATATCAGGATATCAGGCTTCTTTATTCAGAAAACACCATACGCAACATACGCAAAGCCGAAAAGGAAGAGATCGCCATCCGCTTCGATGCCGATCCCAAAAGCATCATTGATTTATTTCGAAATGAAAAAGGCAAACAACTCAAAGCATTTAAAACCAAGCATTATAAAATTGTGGAGCGCCTGATTTATCAGTGCCTTTATAAAAGGTCAGCGATATCCGTAGGGGCTTTTAATCGGTTTAATACCCTGGTTGCAGGTGCTTTTGTGCTCCTGAGCCATCGGCGGCTTGTATTTATTTTTTCGGCCACAGGGGCTGAAGCCAGAGCCAATGGAGCCATGCATCTTTTAGTTGATGTCGTAATACAAAAGCACGCAGGCCAGTCAATTACATTTGATTTTGAAGGTTCGGATTTCGCCGGGCTGGCTAGATTTTATGCCGGTTTTGGCTCAAAAGAAGTGAAATATCCCCAAATTTTCATGAACCGCCTGCCTTGGATTATACGCCTTGGCGTTGGAATCGTAAAAGCATTGAGATAATTATTCGTTTTTACAATCTCACGACCTAATTAATTGTAATTTTGTTCAAAGTAAACAGGCCTGGCGCCATTCAAAATCCAACAGATGATTATTAATACACTCGGTTTCCGCAATACCATCATTGATCAATTCATTTCCGAAATGCGGGATGTGAACGTGCAGCACGATTCGATGCGGTTTAGACGTAACCTTGAGCGGTTCGGCGAACTTGTTGCATACGAGATTAGTAAGGAATTGAGTTATGAAAATAAAGACGTTGTTACACCACTCGGAACCGCAACGGTGCCAGTACTCAAAGAATATCCTGTGCTGGCTACCATTCTCAGGGCAGGGCTGCCATTGCATGAGGGAATGCTCGATGTATTTGACAAATCTTCAAATGCTTTTGTTTCGGCCTACCGCCGCCATGCAAAAGATGGTTCTTTCGAAGTGATGGTCGACTACATTTCGTGCCCCGACATCGAAGGGAAGGTATTGATTCTAAGTGATCCGATGCTTGCTACAGGTTTGTCAATTTATTTATGCTTGCGCGAATTGATGACTTATGGTAAACCATCACACATTCATATCGTTACGGTATTGGCAAGTGTCGAAGGAATTGACTACCTCAAACGCAACCTCTCGAGCGACAACATCACTTTATGGATAGGCGCCATTGACGATGAACTGACAGCCCAGGCCTATATTGTCCCTGGCCTTGGCGATGCCGGTGACCTTGCATTTGGTGTTAAAAACTAAATCACAACAATTCAAAATGGCTCCCCGACTTAAGAATGCGCTACTTGCTGAGAATTTCAAAATCTCGCTCCACTCCATTCGCAGTCATATGCTGCGCAGCATACTCACCATCCTAATCATCGCATTTGGAATCATGGCACTGGTCGGTATTCTCACTTCTATTGATGCCATAAGATTTTATCTGAATTCTAATTTCACCCGCATGGGGGCAAATACGCTGACTATCCAAAACAGGGGGCTCAGGGTAATGATGGGAGGAAGAAGCACACGGCCAAAAACATTTAGAGCAATAACCTGGGATGAAGCCAGGCGATTTAAGGAAGAGATTTCTTTTCCGACCAATGTTTCCATTTTTGTTTATGGAACCAATACCGGAACTGTATCTTTCGGGTCAGAAAAAACACATCCAAATGTGCCTGTTATTGGAACTGACGAAAGCTATATTACAACTTCAGGAAACGAAATAGCATCAGGTCGTAACTTTTCAACACACGAAATACAAAATGGCAGCCATGTAGCCATCATAGGAAGTAACATTGTCAGCACCCTGTTCAAGAAAAAAGTAGAGCCAGTGGGGCAATTAGTGAACATTGGCGCCAACAGATACCGCATCATTGGTGTATTAAAAGAAAAAGGGTCCTCCATCGGATTTACAAGTGATAACCTTTGCCTCTTGCCCGTCGAAAATGCACGCCGATATTTTTCAAGGCCAAACATGTCCTATTCGATTAACCTGATGGCTCATGACCCCTTGATGCTGGATGCGCTTGAAGGAGAAGCCACCGGGTTGTTTCGTATAATCAGGCAAGTAAGAACCGGCGAGGAAACCAATTTTGATGTTTCGAAAAGCGACAACCTGGCTGAAATCCTGTTCGAAAACCTAAAATACCTTCGCATGGCTGCCACCATTATTGGGCTGATAACACTTGTTGGCGCTGCCATTGGATTGATGAACATTATGCTGGTGTCGGTTACTGAAAGAACTCAGGAAATTGGCGTGCGCAAAGCCATTGGTGCTACCCGGCGCACTATTCGCAACCAATTTTTGGCCGAAGCCATCGTAATAGCTCAATTGGGAGGGCTCGTAGGGATTCTGTTGGGAATGATGGCCGGAAACCTGCTCTCATTAACCATCGGATCGAGTTTTATCATTCCATGGGTATGGATTATCGGCGGGGTGTTGCTGTGTTTAATTGTAGCCCTTATTTCTGGAATTTTGCCTGCAAACAAAGCCGCCAATCTCGACCCCATCGAATCCCTGAGATACGAATAACTGGTCAATCAAACTGCTCAACAATCTTCTTTTCAAAGCCTGGCGAAGCCCAGGTTTGGATGTCGCCTTGCTGATCTGAAAAAATAAAGAACGCTTCAATTCCGGGATTAGACTGAACAAATTCTCTGGCTTTCTCGGTTCCCATCACCATAAAGGCAGTAGCATAAGCGTCGGCAGTCATGCAATCCTTTGCCAGCACCGATGCGCTAAGCAAGCTGTGAAGCACAGGATAGCCTGTTGAGGGATCAATGGTGTGAGCGTAGCGAACACCATCCTCCTCATAATAGCGGCGGTAGTTACCTGAAGTTGCAATCGCCTCATTCTCGAGTGAAAGCACTATCTTTAGGTTCCTTTCATCGAATGCGTTTGCAGCTGGCTTTTCAACCCCAACTTTCCACTTGTCGCCATCCGGTTTGCGCTGGCTGGCAAAGACCTCGCCGCCAATGTCGACAATAAATCTTGTAATGCCCTTTTTTTCAATGAATTTCCCTACCACATCCACCGCATAGCCTTTGGCTATGGCATTGAAATCAATGGCCGAACCCGGATTCGCTTTGATGATTGTGTTTCCTACAAGTTTAATGGTTTCGTAGCCAACAAGTTGCATTAGGCTGTCAATCTTTTCGGGACTCAACTTCATCCGGTCAGTAAATCCAAAACCCCAAGCATTCACCAATGGTCCCACCGAATAGTCAAATGCACCATTTGTGTGCTTAGCCACTTCTCTGGCTTTGATATAGACGGTTCTGAAGAGCTCGTCCACTGCAACACCCGGCTCGTTTCGATTGATGCGAGAAATAATAGACGAAGGTTCCCACAAAGACAATGAATGGTTGAAAGCATTGAGTAGAGAATCTATGGCTACCTGAAAATTTCGTCCTTTAGCATCGAAGTATGAAACACTATAATATGTGCCCTGGGCAAGGCCCTGAAATTTAACCAACTCATACTTCCTGGCCGAATTGCACGAAAACAGGATAACAGGTAGCAATGCTCCTAAAAGTAATTTTTTCATCTGTAACTTACTTGGTTTTTATGGTGGGATCGAACTCCATTCTTACAAATTTCATAAGCTGTTGCGTTTTATTTCGCAAACGTGCCTATTACCTCAGTTCGTATTTTGATTGAACGCGATCAATTGAAAAGGCAACTAGTCCTATCCGCCAAAGTCATCAAATGCAATATTTTCATTCGGAATTCCAAGGTTGTCGAGCATCTTGAAAACAGCATCATTCATCATTGGGGGACCACAAAGATAATACTCAATCTCTTCAGGTTCAGGATGCTTGCTGAGGTAATTGTCGAGCACAACCTGGTGAATAAACCCGGTATATCCTTTCCAGTTGTCTTCGGGCATTGGCTCAGAAAGTGCCAGATTAAATTTAAAGTTCGGAAAGCTCTTTTCAATGGCATGGAATTCATCGTCGTAGAATACTTCACGAAGAGAACGGGCTCCATACCAATAGCTCACTTTACGTTTTGTTTTTTCAGTATTGAAAAGGTGAAAAATCTGTGAGCGTAAAGGCGCCATGCCTGCCCCCCCACCAATGTACAGCATTTCTTTATCGGTGTTTTTAATATGAAACTCGCCATATGGTCCGGAAACAATTACTTTGTCGCCAGGTTTGCGCGAGAATATGTATGATGAACAAATTCCGGGATTAACATTCTTGAATGTGTTCTTCGTACGATCCCAAGGCGGGGTGGCAATACGGATATTAAGCATCACAATGTTTCCTTCTGCAGGGTGATTGGCCATGGAATAGGCACGAAAAATAGATTCCGGATTTTTCATTTTCAGGTTGAATATACCAAGCTTCTCCCAATCGCCACGAAATAGTTCTTCAATTTCGATATCTTTGAAATCCACTTCGCACTTCGGAACATCAATCTGAATATAGCCGCCTGATTGAAAGTCAAGGACTTCTCCTTCTGGCAGTTTAACTACAAATTCCTTGATAAATGTTGCAACATTTCTATTGCTAATCACTTCACATTCCCACTTCTTAATGCCAAATATTTCTTTTGCAAGGCCAATTTTCAGGTCGCCACGAACTTTTACCTGGCAACCCAGCCTCCAGTGGTTTTGTTGTTCCTTGCGGGTAAAATAACCTTTTTCTGTTGGAAGAATATCGCCTGCTCCATCGAAAACCTGACATTTACACATGGCGCAAGTGCCGCCGCCACCACAAGCTGACGGTAAAAATATTCCTTGGGTTGAGAGGGTTGAAAGCAATGAGGAGCCTGAAGAAACCTCCAAGGCCTTTTCGTCGTTTATAGTAATTTTTACTTGCCCCTGGGGTGTGAGTTTCATGCGGGCGTAAAGCAATACTCCCACCAGCAACAAGATGATACCCATGAAAATAGCGATGCTTAGCAGGACAGTTGTTGTAATTCCAATTTCTAAAATGATCATTTCTTCGAATGATTTTGAGTGATTAAAGCGTAATTCCCATAAAACTCATAAAAGCAATGCCCATGAGTCCGGTGATTATAAATGTAATGCCAAGTCCACGAAGCGGCTCAGGAACATTGGAATAACGAATTTTTTCCCGGATGGCAGCGATGGCAATAATGGCCAGGAACCATCCAACACCCGATCCCAATCCAAAGACAGTGGCCTCGGCCAAGCTTTCATATTCGCGTTCCTGCATGAACAATGAACCTCCAAGAATGGCACAATTCACTGCAATCAAGGGTAAAAATATACCCAAAGAAGCATAGAGGGTTGGCGAAAATTTTTCGATTACCATTTCAACCAGTTGCACCATCGAAGCAATCACAGCAATGAAAATAATAAAGCTCAGAAAACTCAGATCCACATCGGCAAACGAAGCACTTATCCAGGAAAGGGCGCCAGGCAATAAAAGGTATTTATTAATAAGGTAATCAACCGGAACTGTGATCCCCAATACAAAAATCACGGCAATACCAAGCCCGGAGGATGTTTTAACTGTCCGGGAAACCGCCAGATAAGAACACATGCCCAAAAAGTAGGCGAAAATCATGTTCTCAATGAAGATACCCTTTACAAATATATTAACTAATTCCTGCATGATTTCGGATTGTTAAAAGGTTAATTTTTTTCGATTAAGTCACGATTTCTCGAACGTTGCACCCAAATAATGATTCCAATTGTAACAAGTGCCATCGGAGGCAAAATCATCATTCCGTTATTGACATATCCCAGGTCGTAAACAAATTTCGGAATCACATGGAAGCCCCAAAGGGTGCCCGAACCCAATAATTCGCGGAAAAAAGCGACTATGATAAGAATCAAGCCATAACCAATTCCATTTCCGATTCCGTCGAGCAACGATGGCCAGGGTTTATTTGCCATAGCAAATGCTTCCAACCGACCCATAATAATACAGTTGGTAATGATGAGCCCTACAAAAACGGAAAGCTGCTTGCTTACATCATAAACATAGGCTTTCAAGAACTGGTCAACGAGAATAACCAAGGCCGCAATGACAACCAATTGAACAATGATGCGAATGCGAGGAGGGATGGTATCGCGCAAAAGTGAAATGATCAGGTTTGAAACAGCTGTAACAACAGTCACAGAGAGTGCCATCACAACCGCCGGTTCAAGCTTCACGGTTACAGCAAGCGCTGAACAGATGCCAAGAACCTGGACTGTAATTGGGTTGTCTCTGCTAAGAGGGCCAAGCAGGAGCTTCTTGTTTTTTGCCGAGAATAATGCTTCTTTTTCTATGGGTTTATCGCTCATATGGCATTTTGATTTTTAAAGTATGGTAAGTAATTTTCAAGGCAATTTTTAATCATCTTCGAAACCCCGTTGCTGGTAATTGTGCCCCCTGATATAGCATCCACACCGTGTGCAGGGTCAATGTTAGAATTTGCCACTCCCCCTTTTATCACTAATATTGAACTGAAGTTTCCGTTTGTGCTGAAGATGGTTTTTCCAATAAATTGATCTTTAAACGGAGTTGCGGAAATTTCGGCCCCCAAACCGGGCGTTTCGCCTTTGTGCCCGAAAGTAACTCCTTCTACAGTATTAAAGTCATTTCTGAGCGCAATGTTTCCCCAAACAGGCCCCCATAAACCCTGTCCGTAAAGTGGGACAATATAAAAGATTTCTGAATTCTTCTGGCAAACAAAAAGCGGAAACACCGGTTTATCAATGGCTTTTCCTGTTTCAGATAAATCCTGGATTTTAAGCTCGTTTTTTAGCGAAATATCAAATGCCCGCCGATTGCCTTTCTCCATCCGACCATTCGAATAAAGAGCCAATTCTTCGCCTTCCTGGCTGATGAGCACTTCTTTAATAATATGTTTTTCATATAATTTTTCGGCGGTGGCCGGGGTGGATGCAATATGCGCCGAAGCCAGAATGTCCTGTATTTTCTCAATTTTGGCGTTTCGCTCCTGTGCGGGTTGCAGGAGGAGGGCAGCTGCAGAAAGTACTGCAGCAACCAGGATTACCAATATCGAGGCATATCTGAATATATATCCGTTGCTATACATGTGTGCAGTTTTTGAATGATGGTATGATAACTAAACTTTTACAGGCTTCATGCGTTTTAGCCTGCGTTTAATATTGCTTTCAATCACATAGTGGTCTATCAGGGGGGCAAAAACATTGAGCAACAATATTGCAAGCATCATGCCTTCGGGATAGGCTGGGTTTAGTACCCGAATCAATACGGCCATTACCCCGATCAGGAAGCCATAATATATTTTCCCCTGCTGCGTTTGGCTGGCCGTTACAGGGTCGGTTGCCATAAACACGGCGCCAAATGCAAATCCTCCCATCACGAGGTGGTAATAAAAAGGAAGTTGCATGTAGGCATTTGCGCCCCATAGGTTCAGCAGGGCACCCATTGCGACACCGCCTGCAACAACCGAAAGCATGATACGCAGGCTGCCAATGCGTGTAATAACAAGGATCAGGGCTCCGATAAGGATTGCAAGGGCTGAGGTTTCGCCGATTGACCCTGGAATAAATCCCAGGAACATATCGCTAAACGAATAAGTAAGCTCATTCACGCCCGAGCCAAGAGAGGATGCTGCCTGAGCAAGCGGGGTAGCACCAGAGAACGCATCTGCCTTATCGGCAATCCAGACTTTATCTCCCGATATATGGGCAGGGTAGGCAAAGAACAGAAATGCCCTGGCGGTGAGCGCAGGATTGAGAATGTTCATGCCGGTTCCGCCAAAAACCTCCTTGCCAATAACAACCGCAAACGCAGTTGAAACTGCCACCATCCACAAAGGAATATCAGGAGGCATAACCAAAGGGATTAACATCCCCGACACAAGAAAGCCTTCATTCACTTCGTGCTTCCGAACCTGGGCAAAGGCAAACTCAATTCCTAAACCCACAACATAGGAAACAACAATAATGGGAAGCACTTTCCACAATCCAAAGAAAAAGTTTTCCCAGAATCCGGCAGATTCCTGCACCGAACGAAAATGTTGAAATCCCACATTCCAAATCCCGAATAATAGTGCAGGGATTAATGCTATCACAACCACAATCATTGTTCGTTTCATATCAACATGATCGCGGATATGACAACCAATCCTGGTAGTTTTATCAGGTACAAATAAAAATGTTTCAAACGCATCGAAGGTAGAATGAAAAATGCCATACTTGCCTCCGTGCTGGAATTGTGGCTTGATTTTGTCTATATATCTTCTTAGGGCCTTCATTATTATATTGTTATGTGCGAGATTAATTGTTTTTGGGTCAGGTTAACTCATTTCCTTTCGCATCAGGTCAAGGCCTTTTCGGATAATTGACTGTATCTCGGTTTTCGACGTGTCAATATACTCACACAAGGCAAAGTCTTCATCGTCAACTTCATAAATTCCCAACCCCTCCATTAGGTCAATGTCTTCGACCAGGCATGCCTTAATGAGTGGTAGGGGTAAAATATCGAGCGGCAACACTTTTTCGTATTGTCCGGTCATGACATAGGCCCGTTCTGCCCCGTGATAATTGGTATCGAAGTCATATTTCTTTTTCTTTAGGTTGAGCCGGGAGAAAAAGGTATCCGAAAAACTATACTTATTCAAACCTGGCATTGCCCACCCGAGAAATTCGTGGTAATTGCCTTCGGGTATCACGGTGACCATCGAATCATAAAACCCAACATAACCATCACTGCGGATTTTTTTTCCTGTAAGGACATTGCCACTGATGATGCGATTATTGCCGGAGCCAACATTGTTTTGGATCATCTCGCCAACATTGACCCCTCTGATTGTTTTATAATATCTCGGATGTTTTACCTCTGACCCGGTGAGCGCAATTACAGTGCTCATATCATATATGCCATTCATAAAGAGTTTTCCTATGGCCACCACGTCCTGCGGATAGAGATACCAGATAACGTCACCTTTGTTGATGGGGCTGCTATGCCGGGCATGAACACTGACATTACCGGCAGGGTGCGGGCCTTGATAGGCAACAATTTGCACCCGCTTTGAATTCAAAAATACCTTTGAGGTTGTTTGGTTTGCATGGATGTTCAGGTAAACATTCCCATTTGTCAGCCTGGCAATTGCATCAAGACCTACCTGAAAAACATCGCCTTTTCCATGCATGATAAAATCATAGTCGGGGGCAAGCGGAGCTGTGTCGAAAGCCGGAATATGAATCGCTTTGGGTGTATCTTTTGGATTGGCAATCACAGAGTAGGGCCTCTGCCTGATCAATGGCCAAATTCCGCTGCTAATCATTTTCTCAATAATTTCATCCCGGGTAAGAAGGTTGGGATTGGCTTTTCCGAACTCGATTGCTGTTTGCTTTTCATCAGCTTCAATGCACACTTCGAGCAGGATCCGTTTATCACCTCGCCGTATTTCGGAAATTTTTCCGCTAACCGGTGAAGTAAAGAGTATTGACTCCTGATATTTGTTAAAAAACAGGGGAGAGCCACCTTTAACTGTATCGCCTTCTTTGACAAGCAGTTTTGGAAAAACTCCAATAAAGTCAACTGGTTTAACAGCTACCTGGCTGGTGTGTAATTCCTTGACTATCTTTTCGGCTTCACCTCTGAGCGGAATATCAAGACCTTTAGTGATTTTAACAACTTTAAGCATAAGTGGGTTGTAGATAAATAAATTCGATCTTGTGCGCAAAAATATGCATAAAACTAAATTGGAAGGTGTTTGGCACTCAAATTAGTTGTTGTTTATTTATTTGAGATTCCATTAACTACGCTAGAACTTTAACAACGTTTATTCATTCGGCAAAGGAGTCTTATTTTGGCATCATTATCGTTGTTATTTTTGCTGAATATTGTAGAGATGTTAAAATTACTCCCATATGCGCACCTTCCGAAATATGTTACCTTGTTTCTTGTTTCTTTTTGCTACAACCGGCAAAGAAGTTCAACCCAATGAGTTTCTGAATAACCAAAATGTACAAGCAGCCATTTTTCAGGATCAGGTGTATGAAAAGAATATTCGCACAGTAAACTTTATTAGATTTGGTCAGGAAAGCTCTGCCCCGGTCATTGCCCTCAACAGCAACGAGCAGCTTCAACTCAGTTTTGACGACCTGGATGGGGTTGTTAAGAACTACAAGTACACCGTAGTTCTTTGTGATTTTGGCTGGAAATCATCAGATCTATGGCCTTCTGAATATATCTCTGGTTTTGCAGAAAATTATATCAACGACTATCGTTTCTCGTTTAACACCCTCCAGATATATGTTCATTACAAGCTGGTGTTTCCGAACGAGAATATGCGAATCACTTTGCCGGGAAATTACTTGTTGGTTGTTTATCCGGAAAATAGCCCAGACAGGCCTTCATTGACTCGCCGATTCATGGTTCTCGACCAAAAAGCGAGCGTTAAAGGCCAAGTTCGAATGCCTTTGACAGGTGCAGACAGGCTAAAAAAACATGAAATAGGTTTTACTGTGGAAGCCGGAAATTTCACCATCATTGACCCTCAGCGCAACCTCAAAGCAATCGTTTTGCAAAACAATCGGTGGGATAATATGATTGAGCTAAAGCCGCTGATGATACGAGGCAATCAAATTGATTATCAGTATGTTGATGGTTCAAGTGTTTTTTATGCGATGAACGAGTACAGGACACTTGATATCCGATCCGTTAAATACCTTGTTGGCAATGTGAGAGAGATTAACCGGGACGAACAAGGCTACGATATTTACCTCTGGCCAGATAAGCGGCGAAACACCAGATCGTATGTTCATGAGAAAGATATCAATGGGAGGTATTTTATCAAAACGAACGAAAACACAAATCCTGATATCGAAGCAGAGTATGTGAGGGTGCATTTTTCATTGGAAGTCGAAAATGCAATACCCGATGCAGATGTTTATGTGCTGGGCGCGTTGAGCCAGTGGCAATTTACGGACGAAAACAAATTGCGGTTCAACGGCCGCAGATCGGTTTACGAAAAATCTATTCTACTCAAACAGGGTTATTATAATTATCATTACACCTTGCTCAACCATGGTCAGAAGAAAGGAAATAGTGGCTTTTTTGAAGGAGACTTTTCCGACACGGGAAACGAATACACAATCCTGATCTACTATCGGGCTCCAGGGGCACGTAACGAGAACCTGATTTCTATATTGACAATGAATTCAAAGGATTTCCTCTGAAACAGAATCAATCGTCGAATCGAATAAAATTGAATAAATAACCCGGCACAAAATCGTTTTCTATTGATTGTCGCAATCAGCCGCCTTGTTGCTATGACATGAGCAAGGAACAGGTTTGCCTGTTTTCGAATCCACACTGCTACAGGTTTTCGTAAACTTTCCGTCTTTTTTTACAAACATTTTAATTCCAATAGCCGCCCAAGCCAATGCAATTAAAACCACAGCGATAACCAATATTTTTATAAACGCCATATGGTACCTTTCAGATAGCCTGCAAAACAATGACTTGCTTACAATAATTCGTATTGTCCGGGTGCCGAATGGGCCGAGTTGTAATTCTTGCTCGCCAGTCCGATAAATCCTCCCTTGAAAAATATATAAGTACCGGTTGAATCGAGTTTCAGGTTTGCATAAACGTTCTTGTCGAGTGTTTTTCGAAACTGATTGACGTATTTTGAGAGTTCTGAAACATGAACCGGTTTTTCTGACTTTTCAAGATACTCCTTTGCAAGCTTCTTAATTGTACCTGTATTCAGATGAGTCCATTCCTTGAGGCCGTAGGTGCTTGTTTTTCCAATGGCCACAATTTCATCAGAAATCAATACGGATGATCTCAGTGATTCTATTGAGGGCGGTACCTTTGAGCTACGGGCTTTTAACCTGACAAATATTTCTTTAAGGTGCAAGGGGCGTCCGGCTTCCCTGATAATATCAACAATTTTTTCGAAAAGCCTGATGAGTGTATTTCGCGGCAGTATCAATTGACCTGTATGATCCACCTCAAGGTCAAACTCAGAAGAAGCGATATATTTACAGCAATCTTCAACATGTTTATTTTTCCGGGCTCCTTTGCGTCTGTAATAAGGTTCCAGAAATTTTTCGAAGTCAACGAATTTTGCTTCTTTTCTGCGTTTTACGTATTCCGAGGAGAGGTGATGAAAAAATTCACCAAAATCGAAGAGGGTAGCCAACTCTCTTTTAACAAGGTAGTAATTACGATAGGGATGAGTTTCTTCCTGGAAATAATAATAATCCTTCTGATAAAGAATCGAAAAACCCAATGCATAGAATCGGGGTGTGTTATTAAGCTCTTCAACCTTATTAATTAGATCTGCAGTTTTCTGATCAATGATTAGCAGGTCTTTGTGGTATCTTAAATTATACTGAAGGTGGTTTGTGATGTAATAAAGCTCGAGCGAAAACGCTGACAAAATCTCGCGGACTTTAAAGGGAAAATTCTGAGAAATCTGTCGGATGCGTTCGCGGGTAACCTTGAAAAGATCGCCCGATGCCTGGAGAGTTAGCTTTTTCTTGTTTGCAAAATAGCCAAAATTATGTTCGAAAAGATAGTATTCTCTCTTGCTGAGCAATCGGCTCAAAATCATAAGAATAAATTGGAAGAAAGGAAATCTTTCTTCGACAAAGGCATGCCTAAATTTTTCTGCATCCTCCGAGGCAAGGCCAAACTGCTCAAAGCAAAAAGTTTTGTATTCTTCAAAGCTCCGGTGGTGACCTTCATGCGTAAGCATCTCAGGTGTAACATCATAGGCATTGATATACTTTTCAGCCATGCTCAACAATTCAAGATTCGATTTCGTGCCGCAATTCCTCAATTCAAGAAAATCGCCATGCTCAAAATAGTATTGAATAATCTTGTAAATGGTTTCGAGCGAATTGTGTAAACAAATGTTCTTTGTCCTCTCTGAAAAATTTTCAATCACTTTCAGTTCAAGGATGTGATAATTAATAAGATTATTTTCTTTCACGGGTGATGGTTTTAAGTTGGTTAATCTTAGCTCACAAAAATAATAAAACTTTTCGAAAATACCTAATTTGTGGCATAATTATTTGAAAATATCTTTTCTTAAATAATTTATTTATGTTAAAATAAAGATAATCAGCAATATACAGAATTTATTGAAAACAAAAAAATCCGAAAAAATGATCAATTGGCTCTTTTATTCCTGTTTATATTCTGTTTCGCCTGAACTCCCAACAAAAAATAGCGGTTGCTATTGAAGCATTTAGCGATTCTGGCCGCAAAATTCCGGGCATTTCCATGCTAAAAGGAGGAATGAACACGGCATGATTTATAAATTTGTGTAAGCTTTCTGAGATGCCCTGCCCTTCATTTCCGATAATTATGACAGGGTTTGGCATAATAGGTGTATGGTCAATTGAATTTCCGCTGAGCAAAGCACCATAAACTGGCGTTTCAGGTTTAACTTCCCTCAACACATCTTCGAGGTTAAGATAATAAACCTTCACCCTGGCAATGGACCCCATCGTTGACTGTACGGTTTTAGGATTATATAAGTCAGCACAGTTTATTGAACAAACAATGTGTTTAATTCCAAACCAATCGGATGTTCGCATAATGGTGCCAAGGTTTCCGGGGTCTTGAATGTTGTCAAGCATCAGCAAAGGTTCTGTTCCAAATATTTTGCTGTCGAAATGGTAGGTTGGGATTTCGAAAACCCCAAAAACCAGGTTGGGTGTCTTAAAGGCGCTTATCCGCGACATTTCATCGGCAGATACCTGAACAAGAGGGGCTTGTATTTGAGAAAAAACCTGAAAATTCTTTTCGATCCATTCTGGCATAGCGTAGAGGGCGCTTAATTTCAGGCTGCTCTTGATTAATTCGCCCACCAACCGCTCACCTTCGGCTATAAATAACTGGTGTTGCTGGCGGAATTTCTTCTGCCGGAGCGAGGTAATGAATTTAATCTGGTTTCGGGTTAACATAAGAAAGCTGCCTGAATGACCTTTAAATGCGAGTTATTCAGGCAGCTTCAAAAATAAGGAAATTCAAACGATAAAGATGCTATTCGGCAAAAACCTCGAATTTGATGATTACCTTGGCATCTTTATGGAGGTTAATTGTGGCTTCGTAGGAACCAATTTCTTTGATTGATTCTCCGTCGAGAAAAATCTTCTTGCGGTCAATTTCTATTTTATACTGTTCTTTCAAGGCTTCAGCAATTTGAATTGCATTAACTGAACCGTAGATTTTTCCGGTTTCTGCTGCTTTAGCTCCAATTTTCAAATTGGTATTTCCAAGTTTTTCTGCCAGGCTGAGTGCTTCGAAGCGTGCTTTTTCCTGTTTGAAAGCTTTTTGCTTCATCACTTCAGCATGCACTTTGCGGTTGGTTTCATCAGCAACAATTGCCATTCCTTGTGGAATCAGATAATTTTGGGCATATCCGTCTTTCACTGAAACGATGTCGTTGATATAGCCAAGGTTGTATATGTCTTTTTTTAAAATAACTTCCATGATCACCTCCTAATTATTTAAGTAAGTCAGCTACGTAGGGTAAAATGGCAAGATGCCTGGCGCGTTTAATTGCTTTGGAGAGCTTTTTTTGATACTTGGTTGAAGTACCGGTGAGGCGGCGGGGAAGGATTTTTCCTTGCTCGTTGACAAATTTCAATAAGAAATCAGCGTCTTTATAATCAATATATTTTATTCTGCTTTTTTTAAAGCGGCAGTATTTTTTTTTCTTTACATCAACAGCAATTGGTGTAAGATATTTAATGTCAGTATTTGCCTGCGGGGTCATTTTTTACAGATTTAGTGGTGAAACAAATAATTATTCGACTTCGGTTGGCACCTGCGCGGGAGCCTTTGCAGCATTCCGCTTTTTTTCGTTATATGCGATTGCATGCTTATCCAGCCCTACAGTCATAAAACGCAAAATGCGTTCATCGCGTTTGTAGGCTATTTCGAGGTCGGCAACAAAGTTGCCTCCGGCTTTGAACTCAATGAGGTAATAAAACCCGGTCGATTTTTTCTGGATAGGGTAAGCCAACTTGCGTAAGCCCCAATTGTGCTCGAAAATAATTTCTGCACCCTTATCTGTCAAAAACTTCTGGAATTTGCTTACCGCTTCCTTCATCTGATCATCAGACAAAACGGGAGTTAAAATGAAAACGGTTTCATACTGTTGTAACATCCAATTAAGATTTTGAATTAATAATTAATAGGTTAATTTCGTTTCACCTGCAAAAGAAGCATTTTTGAAACGGAGTGCAAAAGTAGAAAAATTATTTATTTCAGCCTATTATGAGCGCGATAAATTATTTAAAATTCGCTTAACCAGGTTGATGGAATGATGAATAGTGTTTGATCAATTCAGTACAAATGAATTGAGCAGCCTTCCCATCGCCAAAAAGCGGGGGATATAGAAGAGGGGGATGATGTATAAAATGTTTAAACCCGTCAACAATGAACTGCTGTGAAGCACCGGCCAGGATTGCGCAGCCGTTTTTCACAATTTCAATCCATTCAGTTTCGTCTCGTGTTATAATCGTTGGTTTACTATAGAAGTAGGCTTCTTTCTGAACTCCCCCCGAGTCAGTAATAACCATCCTGCAGTTTTTTTCCAGGGCTGCCATTTCAAGAAACGAAACCGGTGGAATCATGATTAGTTTTTCTGTTGCATCAATAATATCAAGTAATTTCTGATCGGGTTGTTGTTTTAACATCTTTAAAGTTCTCGGGTGGAGAGGAAAAATGACTTTCAATCCACTCAAATCAATTATTTCGAGCAACGCCCGAACAATTGACGTGAGTCGCGAAACCTGATCGGTGTTGTTGGCGCGGTGAATGGTGGCTAGGATGAATTTTCCGGGATCGAGTCCGTGTATCGCCAGAAATTCCGATTTCTCTTCAGCCCTGTGCATAAAGTAAAGCGTGTTGTCAAACATAATGTCTCCGCAATGAAATACTCCCGGATTATCGGACGAAAAAAGATAATCATTTTTCCCTTTGATCCCTTCATTCATAAGGTTGATATACCCTGTGGTGGTTGGGCAGAAAAGCAGGGTGCTGCAGTGATCGCATACAATACGGTTTATTTCTTCGGGCATGGTTTTATTGAATGAGCGCAATCCGGCTTCAACATGCACAACAGGGATATTCATCTTTGCAGCTGCCAGGGCACCGGCGAGTGTTGAATTTGTATCTCCATAAACCACTACATAATCCGGCGCTTCTTTTTCAAGAATGCTTTCGATGCCTGTCATCATCTGGGCTGTTTGCCTGGCATGAGTTTCTTGTCCAATGATGAGGCGATAGTCGGGTTCGGGAAGTTCTAATTCACTGAAAAATACTTCGGACATATTTGCATCGTAGTGCTGTCCGGTATGCACAAGAATTTCCTGAAGTTCTGAAGAAAAATCTTTTCTGATGGAGCGGCTCAAAGCAGATGCCTTTATAAATTGCGGGCGGGCACCAACAATCGTAACAATTTTTATCATCAAGCGTGGTTTGAAATCCTTTTCAACGGGCTACATCATCCCTTCGTCTGCAAAGCTATAATAATTATTTTCACCAACGATGATGTGGTCGAGCACGGATATCTCAAGCAACTCTCCGGCCTTTTTTAGCTTCTGAGTCAGTTTTATATCCTGCTCACTTGGTTTTAGGGAGCCTGAAGGGTGGTTATGCCCCAGTATAATTGAACAAGCATTGTGGTCAATGGCTGTTTTGAATATCCTTTTCGGATCGGCAACGGTTCCTGATATTCCGCCTTCGCTGATATTTATTTTACGGATAAGCCTGTTTGCCCGATTCAGCAGTAAAACCCAGAATTCCTCGTAAGGGCTGTCGGCCATGGCGCTTTGAAATATTTCGTAGGCATCTCTGCTAGCTAATAAATGTTTTTTCTGCAACACTTCGGCTTCGCGCCGCCGCCTGCCTATTTCGAGTGCCGCCATGATTGTAATGGCTTTTGCCTCCCCAATCCCCTTGAATTTTTTTAAGTCGCTCAGGCTCATCTTTGACAGTTCAATAAGATTGTCGCCAACCGATTTTAGAATGCGTTGTGCCAGGGCAACTGCCGATTCTTCTGAATTGCCCGACGAAATAAGTATGGCCACCAATTCGGCATCGCTGAGCGAATTTTTTCCTTTCAACACTAATTTCTCGCGTGGCCGGTCGTTTTCAGCCCAATTTCTGATTGCTTTTTTATGGTCATAACCTGTCATAATATGCGCTTGATTTTTTTGTACAGGGAAATTTTCAAATAAACCAGATTGTGATAAAACTTCAGACAAATATACTGGATCCAGTACAATTTTATTCTCAGGCTACTTATATTATCCTTTTTATGCCTTTTACTCAATAGTTTTGGTCCAATAACCTGGAATACTTACTGTTGTCGAGGCATTTGCCATTGGGTATTTATATTTTTTGTTTTGGATTAAAACCTAAATGCATTTCTTATGTCATTGTAAATCAATAATATACAAAATAAAAATAAAAAGGGCTTTATGTTTCCATAAAGCCCCCCCCAAACAAACCATGGAAAAGAAACCCTAAAGAGAGTTAGCTCTCCTGGTTAATTTTGACTTCAGGTTTGCAGCTTTGTTTTTGTGAATAACCTGCTTCTTGGCAAGCTTGTCAATCAGCGAAACCATGCCTGGAAGTTGTTCTGCTGCTGCCTGTTTGTCCGTAAGACTACGAAATTTCTTCACTGCACCACGCATTGTGCGGGCATAATATCTGTTGAGCAACCTTTTGCGATCGTTGGATCGGATGCGTTTCAAAGATGATTTATGATTTGCCATATCTTTTATTCCTTATTAATCCTTGTTTGTAGCCCGTAGGGGAATCGAACCCCTGTTACCAGGATGAAAACCTGGCGTCCTAACCCCTAGACGAACGGGCCGTTTGTTTTTGGGACTGCAAAAGTAAAACATTTTTGGATACGCACAAATGTTCATAAAAATCTTTTCAGAAAAAACAGCCATAATCTAATCCTGATCGGCCTGGAACTTAAATCCAAGTCGTTTGCCAGTTCTGATCTGCATACTATCAAGTGTGGCGAGCATGTCACTCACTCTCACTTCTTTCATCTCGTCGAAAGGTGGAGTAAGTAAGTCGAAATTAAAAGTATACTGTATGGCCGATTGGATAATTTTCCTGATTGATTCTGTGTTGAGCTCAGCATTTCCAAAATTTGTATAAAGCAAGCCAATCTCACGTTTGCCTTCAATGAAATAGTTCATGTCTTTATTCACAAATACCCTTCCGATAAGATAACCGCTATCGTTCATTCGGTTGTATCTAAAAGAGTCGGCCAGAAAGTTATAAATGTTGATAACACCGCAATACGACCTTTGTTTGTCACTTTGAATGTAAGGCATTTTCATCACATCGTGATTGCGCGAAAATTCAAAGATATTGGTGTGCATCATGAAAATGAGTATATCTCCTCCAAATTGTATTTCAAACTCAAACTCACTGCGATTATTAAATTCAAAAGGAATCTGTTGGTCCAAATCTTGCTGGTAGTCGGAGAATTCTTTTGCCAGCTGTTGTGCAATGTCGCGAAATTGAACAAAAGCATGCATTGTATTCTGATAGATGTTCCGCTTCAGCACACTTTTTTTGTGTAGCGCCTCAAAAAGAATCAAAGTATTATCATCGTCGTGGGTATCCATTTCATTGAAATTGGTTTCGCAAAAAGCAAAGCATAATCCGCTGAAATCATTGGCTTATTCGAAAGTGAAAGAAAGAATAAAAATTTTGGAGTGAATAGAATTTAGCCCTTCAGTATAAATGTTCCCTTCTTTCCTGAGCAAGTCCTTCAAACCATACGACATTTTGATTTCAGTGCCGAATTTGAAATACTCAGTATAAAAATCAAAACCAACGCCCAATTCAAGATAAAAATCATTGCGGTTCAGCTTCACAATGGTTTCGTTTGTTTTAGACTGTCGGCGGGCATCCGAGATAAGGTCGAGCGAATACTTTGCCCCTCCAATCAAATAACTTCTAAAGTTATTCATTCTAAGCGACTTGTAGCGCACCAAGAGCGGAAATTCAACAAAAGTTGACTGAATTGGTTTGCTGATATAGTTCGTATCCCAAGTTTGGCTTGTGTTTTTTCGCGATTCGATCCTATAGGATAAGTCGCGCTCGCCAAAGGCAAGCGAGGGAATAAACCGCAAATCGAAATACTCTCCTAATCTAAGATTGGAAATAATTCCGATGTTGAAACCAAAGTTTGGATTTGATTCAATGCCCAGGAGCATGGCCTCATCGGAGTTTGTGTCGGGCGATTCGTCGCTGTTGAATGTTCGGTACTGGAAATCCTCGCTGTGATTCAGTGCAAAAAACATCTGGTTTATGCCGAGAACAAATCCAAAGTGATATGGGGCATTATCGTAATATGGCAGATTATACGGCCTTGGCTTTTGAGCCACAAGCCCCGATGCCAGGAACAAGGCCAAGGTAATATAATGTATTTTTAAACGGGATGGTTTGAAATATGGCATTGAATCGCTTAATGGTGATTAATAACGGCCAAAACACAAAATTATTTTTGAAGGCACATCCCATCATTTAGCGGGAAGCAATATATAAAGTAGCAATCCCAAAGGTCAGATTATGACTTTGCACTGTGCTAAACCCGGTTTTTAATAGCAATTGCTCGAATGTTTTTCCGTAAGGAAACGCCTCAACAGAATCGGGGAGGTAGGTATAGGCTCCTTTATCGCCTGATATAACACGGCCCAGACCGGGCAGGATTCGTTTGAAATAAAACTTGTAGAAAAGCCGGATAAGAGATTGCTGCGGCATAGAAAATTCGAGGACAGCAAGTGTACCCCCAATGCGAATTACACGATATAACTCGGCCAGGCCTGCTTCGAGGTTTTCGAAATTCCGCACACCAAAGGCTACAGTGGCCAGGTCGAAACTGCCTGAAGCAAAAGGAAGCGCTTCCGAGTCGGCAGACTGGAGGGTAATAATATCTTCGAGCTTTCGGGATTTGATTTTTTTCGTACCGATTTGGAGCATCGTTTCCGAGATGTCAATCCCAATTATTTTTTCGGGTTTTAGTCTTACCAAAGCCAAAGCCAGGTCGGCAGTTCCGGTGGCAACATCAAGAATTGTTTTTGGAGCGGTGTGTGCAACTTTTCTAACGAGTATTTTTCTCCACCTGCGGTCAATTCCAAGCGAAAGAAAATGGTTCAGAAAATCATACCTTCCTGCAATACTGTTAAACATGATGCGCACCTGTTCTTTCTTATTTGAGGGTGGGCGCCCATGGATTTGATTCGCCATTGATCAAAAATTATTTTTTGCAAGCGCCAAAGCCTCTTTCATCAATCGTTCTCCGTTGATTGGCACCACGCCCGCATATTCGCAAACAATCCCACCGGCAAGGTTTGCCAGAAAACACATAAGGGGTGGGTCTACGGCTGATGCCACACACAAAGCTGCCACACTAATTACCGTATCGCCGGCACCCGAAACATCTGAAATCCTTCGCAAGTGCGCGGGTTCATAATGAATTTTAAAAAAATCCTTATTCTTATACCTTAGTACCATCCCTTTTTCGCTAAGAGTAACCATAACCATCTCCAACTCCTGCTTTTCCTGCAAATGTTCGATTGCTTGGTGTAGCTGTTCGTTGCTTTCAGATAAGCACTTGGACTTCATCCCTTCGCGAAGCTCCTTTAGGTTTGGTTTGAAGAGTTTGACTCCTCTGTAACGCTCAAAATTCTTTTTTTTCGGATCAACCACCACCGGAATATTGTTTTGTTTGGCGATCTCGATTAGAGAATCTATCATTTCGGCGCACAATACCCCTTTGTCGTAATCCTGCAACAACATCACATCAACTTTGTGCTGTTTGATACACTGATTAATTTTCTGCAACAATGCATTGGCTTCATGGCTGTCGAGGTCATGCTCACTTTCTTCGTCAACCCGAAGTAATTGCGCATTATTTCCAATAACCCTGAATTTTGTGGTTGTTATCCGATTCTGGCTAATCACAATTCCCTGATCAGGGATGCCCTCGTGATGGAGAAGCTCCATGAACTCCCGGCCTTTGGCATCCTGGCCTGCGACTGAACACAGCAGGGGCACTGCTCCCAAGGCCTTGATATTGAGTGCGACATTGGCGGCTCCACCCATCAAATTTTCGCGTCGCGTGACTGAAACAACAGGCACCGGAGCTTCGGGCGAAATACGATCAACCTTACCCCAGATGTAGGCGTCAATCATAACATCGCCAACGATAAGCACCTTTTTTTGGAGGAACCCATCAAAAATATTGGCTAATTCGTTTTTTTGCATCCCAGTACCAGATTTGTATAAAAAGCGCATTATTTTAAGTTGCTCAAGGCCAAAGAAATACGATCAATGGCCTTTGTCAGTGCTGCCTCTGATGCGGCATAGCTGATGCGGATACAGTCAGTATTTCCGAACGCAGACCCAGAAACCAGCGCAACGTGGGCTTTTGTAAGCAAATAGTCGCAAAGGTCGTCGCACGAATTAATTTTATATTCTCCGACCGATTTTCCGAAATAATATGATGCGTCCGGAAAAACATAAAAAGCACCTTTCGGTTCATTGGTGATGAGGCCGGGAATATTCCTGAGCAGGTTTAATAAAAGATTTCGGCGATTCTTAAATGCAGCCAGCATAATTTTGAGGTCTTCGCAATTGGTTGGGTCAGCCAGCATTGCATCTATCGCAGCCCGTTGCGATATTGATGATGTGCCCGAGGTAACCTGGCCCTGCAGTTTATCACAAGCCTTTGCTAATACCGGATGGGCTGCCATAAATCCCAGCCTCCATCCCGTCATGGCAAAACCTTTTGAAACACCATTGATCAGGACAACCCGGTCTTTGAGGAACCCGAATTGGGCTATGCTGCTGTGTTTTCCAGAAAAATTAATGTGCTCATAAATTTCATCAGAGATGATAAAGATGTTCGGATGTTTTTCTAAAACTTTTGCCAGGCCATGAAGCTCTTCAGATGTATAGACTGACCCTGAAGGGTTACAAGGGCTGCTGAACAGAAAGATTTTCGATTTAGGAGTGATGGCTTCTTCGAGTTGGGCGGGTGTGATTTTAAAATCTGTTTCAATGTTGGTATGCACAAATACACTAGCGGCTTCGGCCAGTTTCACCAATTCTTTGTATGATACCCAATAGGGTGTTGGGATAATGGCCTCATCGCCAGGATTCAGCAATGCAAGTATGGCATTGGCCAGGGATTGTTTAGCTCCGGTCGAAACCACAATCTGCTCGGGCCTGTAGTCGAGTTGGTTATCGCGCTTGAGTTTATGGCTGATTGCTTCGCGAAGCTCCTGGTAACCAGAAACCGGCGAATAATGGGTGTAGTTCTGGTCCAACGCGTTCTTGGCCGCTTCCTTGATAAATTCCGGAGTGTTAAAATCGGGTTCGCCAATGCTTAAATTGATGACGTCATGTCCCTGCGCTTTTAATTCGCGACTTTTACGTGTCATGGCGAGCGTTTCACTTTCAGAAAGGGCATTGATACGAATTGAGAGCTGATGAGTGTTCATAGTAGAATAATAAGGGTTTTCTGCATGCAAAATTAGCAAAAATGCAAATCGAAACCATATGAGCGGGAGATGAGTACTTTCAATAACTCTTGGAGCGAGTGGTTGGATTATTCAAATACGTCAGCATTCACTTATTTGCGATATTTGCCCCAAAAAAATAAACCTTCTGCAGATGTACCTCACAATTGAAATTTTAAGAATTATTGTTCCCTGGATTTTTATCCTGGGGATTGTATATTTTATAGTCACCAAGTTCATTGCTAACGAAAACAAGAAACAATGGCACACCGAAAAGATTGCTAAACAAAAAATTCTGTTGCCCGTCAGAATGCAGGCTTATGAGCGAATAATTCTTTTTCTCGAAAGAATTTCGATTAATCATTTGATTCTTAGAATCAATCATTCCGGCATAACCTCAGCCCAACTTCACAATGAACTAATCGCTTCTACTCGCGAAGAATTTAATCACAATCTCTCGCAACAGGTTTACATTTCATTTCAGGGATGGGAGCTGGTGAAAGCGGCTATCGAAGAAAACATCATGTTGATAAACACCGTCAGCAATAAAATTAACCGCGAGAGCCAGTCATTTGAGTTGGCCGGAAAATTGCTCGAAGAAGCTGCTGCACGCCGCGAGGATCCTGTTGTTCGGGCACTTGACTTCCTAAAAAAAGAAGCCGGAAACCTTCTATAACTTTATTTTACAGACATGACTGATTCAACAAAATCAAAACCACAAAGGAATATAATTATCGGGGCGATTGCCATTTGCATATCGGCGACATTATGGGGTTTTGATGGTGTGGTGCTAACACCCAACTTATATAACCTTAGGGTTGACTATGTGGTTTTCATACTCCACCTGATCCCGTTTGTTTTGATGAGCCTTTTCATGCACAAACAATTTGGGCACCTCAGGTCGTTTGGCAAATCAGATTATCTTTTCTTTTTCCTCGTGGCTTTATTAGGGGGCGCTATGGGAACCCTGGCGATTGTGAAGGCACTTTTTCTGGTTGAATTTAAAAAGCTTACTATCGTAGTATTACTGCAAAAATTGCAACCTGTTTTTGCCATTGCCCTTGCCGCAATATTGCTCAGAGAACATCCACGCAAGGGCTTTTTTCTATGGGCTGCACTGGCCATTGTGGCAGGATATTTTATGACCTTTGGCCTGAAGCTTCCAGATGTCGAAGGAAGCAGAAATATTGTTTATGCAACACTTTATGCACTTCTGGCTGCATTTTCATTTGGCAGCGCCACAGTATTCAGTAAAAAAGTACTCAACAAATGGCATTTTAAAACAGCAACGTTTTATCGCTACGGTTTCACATCTGCCATTATGCTTGTCGTTGTGCTAATGGCCGGCAGTTATACCCAGATTGCAGAGACCACGAAATTAAATTGGGCTATCTTTTTCATTATTGCCGCCACCACTGGTTCAGGGGCCATCTTTTTATATTATTTCGGTCTCAGAAGAGTAAAAGCAATTATTGCATCCATCTGTGAACTTTGTTTTCCGCTTTCTGCCATACTTTTCGACTATTTTATCAACGACTATAAACTTACACCTGTTCAGTGGCTGGGTGCGGTGGTACTCATCTTTGCCATTGTAAAACTGAACCTCCGCTATTCGGCAGAAGAAATCAATCCCAAAGCATAAAATAAAAAATCCGGCAGGTTTAGCCGGATTATATTTTATTCCCGAAAAGAACAGAATTTAATTTTGATACTCTTTTAATGCACCCATCAGTTTTTTTCTGGTAAAGAAAATCCTGCTTTTTACGGTCCCGATTGAAAGATTAAGCCTGTCAGCAATTTCTTTATATTTGTAACCGGCTGTATGCATTTCGAATGGAAGACGCTGATCTTTGTCGAGTTTTCTGATGCTCGCGTTAATTTCTTTAGTGGCAAATTCTCCTTCAGGCGTAAATTGATGCTCAGGCCTTGGCCCATTCATAATCGAAAGGTCTTTGGTTGAGTCAACAATGGTATTGGCTTTCGTGTTGCGACGATAGTTATTTATAAAAGTATTTTTCATGATTGTATAGGTCCAGGCCTTAAGGTTTGTGTCTGCCGCAAACTTTTCTCTGTTAATAAGGGCTTTTAAGTAGGTGTCCTGAATAAGGTCATTTGCTTCCTCCTGATTATTTGTGAGGGTGGTTGCAAAATATTTCAGGCTATTGTGTAGGCCGATGAGCTGGGTATTAAATTCAATGGCTGTCATAGTTGATGGGATTATGTGACTGAATTTGTTTAATTATTATGATGCAAAGTTAAACACATTTTTAAAGCTAAAAGTTAAAAATTTGTTAAAATATTGTTAAAAGCAGCCAACTAAAAATAAAATCTTGCATTTATGGCAATTAGTGCTATTTAGAATGATTACTAATGGTTTAATCAAAAATCATACATCTTAAACAGAAAATATATTAATATTTTATTATATTCCTTACTGTCAGGCACATAGCAAAACACATATATGCTTCACATCTGACATATAGTCATGCAAGCGCCCTGGAAGGGATAAAAATTTAAGGAAATTAAGACAGGATTAACAATGACCCTTATTCAGCGGTGATTTACTGGCTTAATTGCTTTGACAATTCGTTGCGAAAATGGTCAGCATTCGTTACTGAAACCACATTATCCGGGAGATCAATATTGTGCTCCCGCACCTGAAGTCCTGAGATAAAGATGATTTTTTCGCTAAACCGGTGGGCCAGATCTTGAATAAACTCTTTAAAAGCTTCGGCGGAAGTTGCCGTAGTTAGTGTTGTGAAAAGATAATCAGTTGCCTGTATTTTATTTATTTCAGAAATCTGGGCCACTGGAACAGATTGTCCGAGATAAATCACCCGATGACCCATTGACTTGACGATGTAATGATAAAACAATAAGCTCAACTCATGAAACTCGTTAGGAGGCAGAAACATCGTGAATAATTTTGAATGCTCGTTGTAGGAGGGCATCAAACCATCAATGGCACTGATGAGTTTCTGCCGAATCAGATGGGAGATAAAATGCTCATGAATTGGATTGATTGAACCAACCTGCCATAACAATCCTACTTTTTCAAGAAAAGGATAGACAACATTTGCAATTGTATGTTCAAATCCCAGCTTCAGGATAGAATTCGAAAGCGCTTTTTCGAACTTGTCTTCATTGATCTCGATCATTGAGGTCATCAGGTTATCTATATGGCCGATAAAATCAGTTGTATTTTCGCTGATCTGCACCACTTTTGCATTGATCTGCATCGGAGACATCTGAATGATTGACGAAATTCGATGGCCATGGCGATTAAGAAGTGAGATGTTGAGTAGTTTTCTCAGGTCATCATCGTCGTAATATCTGATGTTTGTATTTGTCCGCGCCGGAGTGATCAGCCCATAACGCTTTTCCCAGATACGGATGGTGTGAGCTTTTACTCCAGTAATTTTCTCTAAATCGTTGATTGAATAATACACCATAATGCCGGATCGAACTAATTAACTCCTATGTGGATGCTATTCATATTGGCTTAGTTATATTGAATAGGCGCGGAGAAAGAATCTGATAATCATTTTAAATACCTGTTGCATTGTCTTGCGATCAAAATAAGACCCCCTCATTTCGATTAAACAATCTCAGGGCAAAAAAGTTTCAGAAAATAGTTGGGACTGGGGTAATGAGGTGAATTTTCTAACTTGTCGCAGGGGAAACTTTGTCAATTATGCTTTTAAGTTTATCGAAAGCTTTCTCGATCCCGCCAGGGTTCTTGCCACCTGCCGTAGCAAAGAAAGGTTGTCCTCCGCCTCCGCCATCTATTTCGGTTGCCAATTCGCGAATCAGCACCCCTGCATTTAACTTTTTTTGTTTCACTAAATCATCACTGATAATCAGGCTAAGGTTGACCTTGCCATCTTTGATGCCTGCCAGTGCAACCACCAGGTTATGCTGGGTTGATCGAAGATCGAATGCAAGGTCTTTAATGGCCTGGTTGTGAAGCATTGTGTGTGCGGTTGCAAGCCTGATGCCGCCTAAATTTTGAGCAAGATTCAGAAGTGTAACTTTCTCGGTGCGAGCCAGCATCGTGTTAAGCCCTTCAACTTGTTTTTGCAGGTCGTTGAGCTGTGCCAGGATGTTTGATAGGGCCTTCAAAGGATCACTTGGATTGTTGATCAGCTCGGTCATGCTTTGAAGGGTTTGAATTTTATTGTTGATAAACTCATCGGCTTTTGATGCTGTGACTGCCTCAATTCTCCGGATGCCTGCTGCTATTGC
Organism: Lentimicrobiaceae bacterium; assembly: GCA_037446395.1. Classification (GTDB taxonomy): domain Bacteria; phylum Bacteroidota; class Bacteroidia; order Bacteroidales; family JAAYJT01; genus JAAYJT01. The sequence goes on along the minus strand of JBBIIP010000005.1, from coordinate 26,796 downwards.
TCCTTCCGAAACAATCCTGAATAATCCTAACCGGCCGGTGGCATCCACATGTGTACCGCCACAAAGTTCGAGCGAGTTTCCGAAACCAACGGTGCGGACATTATCGCCGTATTTTTCGCCAAAAAACATGATGGCTCCCCTGTTTTTGGCTTCCTCTATCGGGAGATTTCGATGTTCATCAAGGAGTAAATTTTTTCTTATCTGTTCGTTGACAAAGGTTTCGGTCTGGTTAAGTTCCTCCGGGCTCATTTTACTAAAGTGCGAGAAGTCAAAGCGCAGGTAATCTGGCCCTACGAAAGAACCTTTTTGTTCAACATGAATTCCGAGGATTTTTCTGAGCCCCTGATGCAGTAAATGTGTGGCAGTGTGATTATTAGCAGTCATGTATCTTTTTTCTGAATCAACAGAAGCGAAAAATTCCAGGTCTGGATTTAAAGGGAAAGTCTCGAGCAAATGGATTATCAGGTTGTTCTCTTTCCTGGTATCAATTACTTTGTAGCCCACACCATTCTGAACAAGTTCTCCGGTATCGCCAACCTGGCCTCCGCTCTCGGGGTAGAATGGTGTTTTATCGAGCACGATGTGAAACAAATCCTTGCCTTTGCTTTTAACTCTTCGATACCTGAGCAGGCGGGTTTCGGCAGTAGTTGTGTCCCAGCCAATAAATTGTGTATCAGTGCTTTCGCTAAATATTTTCCAATCGCCAGTATCAACATTTGCATCCTGCCGGGAGCGTTGTTTTTGTTTTTCCAATTCCTGTCCAAAAGCTTCCATGTCAATGCTCCAACCCTGCTCGCGTGCCATCAGCTGGGTCAGGTCTATCGGAAATCCAAACGTGTCGTAAAGTTCAAATGCAAATGTTCCTTCAATAATATTTCCGGATTTATGTTCAGACAGGTGTTGGTTAAATTTGTGAATGCCATGCATAAGTGTCCGTAAGAAGGAAGCCTCTTCCTCGTGCATAACCTTACTAATCATGTTTTGCTGCATGCGCAACTCAGGAAAAATATCTTTCATCTGATCAACCAACACAGGCAGCAGCTTAAAAATAAAAGGTTCCTTTTGTTCAAGATGGCTATAGGCATATCGTACCGCCCTACGCAAAATTCGCCGGATTACATATCCTGCCTTGTTGTTTGATGGCAACTGACCATCGGCAATTGCAAATGCAACCGCCCGAAGGTGGTCGCTGATGACCCGCATGGCCACATCGCTTTTTGAATGGGTATTATACTTAATTCCTGTAAGTTCTTCAATCTTCTTAATGATAGGCTGAAAAACGTCGGTGTCGTAATTTGATTTTACATTTTGCAAAGCCATGCACAATCTCTCGAATCCCATGCCTGTATCAACGTGTTTTGCTGGCAAAGGCAAGAGTTTTCCGTTGGCGAGCCTGTTGTATTGAATAAAAACCAGGTTCCATATTTCGATAACCAACGGATGGCCTTTATTTACCAACATTTGACCACGGGTGAGTGCTTTTTCGGAGTCTGGCCTGATATCAATATGAATTTCGGAGCAGGGGCCACAAGGCCCTGTATCGCCCATTTCCCAAAAGTTATCTTTCTTGCTGCCCCTGAGAATCTGCTCATCCGGAAGCAACCTTTTCCAATAATTGTAAGCTTCTTCATCCCAAGGCAGGTCATCACCCATATCACCACCAAAGACAGTAATATAGAGATCTGACCGGTTGAGATGGTAGATCTCCGTGAGTAGTTCCCATGCCCATTCAATGGCTTCTTTTTTAAAATAGCCGCCAGCCGGATTGGCAGGATTGCCAAACGACCAGTTGCCAAGCATTTCGAACATTGTGTGATGATAAGTGTCGTGTCCCACCTCCTCCAGGTCGTTATGCTTGCCCGAAACACGGAGGCACTTTTGGGTATTGGCTATGCGAGGGTACTTCCCCGGGGCAATGCCGAGAAAAATATCTTTGAACTGGTTCATGCCAGCATTTGTAAACATCAGGGTTGGGTCGTCCTTAATTACCATCGGGGCCGATGGAATGATTACATGCTGCTTTTCAGAAAAAAAATTCAGGAATTTTTGTCTTATTTCTTGCGAATTCATTCTGGTCTTAACATTAATTAACAAACCGTGCCGGCATTGCGCACTCAAGTCGGTTGCAAAATTACTTTAATTTATTAATTTTGCCTGCTCCAAAGACTCAACGCGAAAAATCATTGCATTTTCACCCTTGGGTTATTAATTTTCAGTTAAATGGCAAAGCACAAATACCATTTTAACACCAAGACCCTTAAATTCGAGAAAGCCAGGGTAACAATTAAAGAGCGCTCCCTTAAGGTTTTGTCGTTTCTGTTTACAACATTGGCTTTTGCCTCGTTGGTGATTTTTCTGGCATACAATTTTCTGGAATCCCCGATGGAAAAAATGCAACGGCGAGAGCTGGCCAATATGAAAACCCAATATAAGATCTTAAATACCCGGCTTGATCAGCTCTTGCTGGTGATGCAGGACATGCAGGAGCGGGACGATAATATTTACCGCGTGATTTTCGAGCAGGAGCCTATTCCATCTTCCATACGCAAGGCAGGTTTTGGTGGGATTGACCGGTATGCAAATCTGAGAGGTTTGAAAAATTCAGAACTAATCATTAGCACAAGCGAGAAACTTGATGTGATCGCAAATCAAATGTACGTTCAAAGCAAATCGTTTGATGTAGTTTTTGAGCTGGCTAAAAACAAGGAAAAAATGCTAGCATCGCTTCCAGCCATTCAGCCGGTTCGGAATAAAGACCTCAGACGTATCGGGTCATATTTTGGATATCGAACAGATCCCTTTTATAAGATTCAGAAGTTTCATGAAGGGCTTGATTTTTCGGCTCCTGTGGGAACAGAAGTTTATGCTACCGGTGATGGCGTGGTGGTTGCCGTTGAACGGTCGAGGATTGGTTATGGTAATCACGTATTAATTGATCATGGGTATTCCTACCAGACCCTCTATGCCCATTTATCAAACTTTGAAGTCAGAAGGGGTGAAAAAGTGAAGCGTGGCCAGGTAATTGGCTATATCGGAAACACAGGAAAGTCAACCTCTCCACACTTGCATTACGAAGTGCACCGCAATGGAAGACCCATTGATCCGATTCATTTTCTTTTTAATGATATCACTGCCGATCAATACGAAATGCTCATTGAGCTTTCGGCCCGGCCAGGCCAATCAATGGATTAATATCCTTTCGCCATGGCCAGAAAAAATCAAAAAGACGAAAAATTATTCTTCACAATCGGGGAACTGTCAAAGATATTTGATGTCAATGCAAGCCTGATACGTTTTTGGGAAAAGGAGTTTGATATCATAAAACCACATCGCAACAAAAAAGGAAACCGCTTATTCACAAAGGCCGACGTTGATAATTTTCATAAAATTTATTATCTCGTAAAAACAAGAGGCTTTACGCTGGCAGGAGCAAAAGAAAAGCTCAGAAGTAAACCCGAAGAATCAAACATTGAATTTGAAGTCGTAAAAACGCTTCAAAAAATCCGGGGTTTTCTCACGGAAATAAAGCAAGAACTCTCGAAAATGGAAAAACAGGAATAATAGAAAGCAGAGGGTTTATTTTAATAGCATTTTCCTTTCGACAGGAAATTTTTGACATAATCTTCAATGCCTTCTTCGAGACTTTTAAATGCTTTGGCATATCCGGTATTTCTGAGTTTATACATTTCTGCTTCCGTAAAATACTGGTACTTGTGGCGTATGTCCTTAGGAGTATCAACATATTCGATGGCCTCTGGCTGATTAGTTGCCGCGAAAGTGCTACGCGCGAGTGCGTTAAATGTTCTGGCTTTTCCGCTTCCCAGATTATAGATTCCTGACTCAGGCCGGGTGTTCATCAAAAACATTAATACATCTGCAGCGTCCAGTACATAAATAAAGTCGCGCAATTGTTCACCGTCTGAATAATCAGGATGATGTGAACGGAACAGGGATACTTTCCCGATGGTTTTCAATTGGTTATAGGCATGGAATACGACAGAGGCCATGCGGCCTTTATGATATTCATTCGGCCCGTAAACATTAAAAAATTTAATGCCTGCCCAAAACGGTGGCGCAGATTTCTGACCGAGTACCCATTTGTCGAAATTGTTTTTTGATTCGCCATAAGGGTTTAGCGGCAGCAATTTCCTGATCAGATGATGGTCATCCTTATAGCCAAATTCGCCCATGCCATATGTAGCTGCAGATGATGCGTAAAGCATGGGTATTTTCCATTTGGAGCAATCTCGCCAAATTCGCTTTGAGTAGTTCAGGTTTAAGGCATCAAAAATGTCTGTATCAAATTCGGTCGTATCAGTGCGGGCCCCCAGATGGAACACAAAATCAATAGATTTGTGATTTAGGGCAAACCAATCGAAAAATTTCCAGCGATCAACTTTTCTTGTAAAACTCTTATTCGCAAGGTTTTTTGCTTTGGTGGTTTTGGTAAAATCATCCACCAGGATCAACCTCGAAAACCCATCCTTATTGAGCCGGCCTGTGAGCACACTGCCAATGAATCCGAATGCACCGGTTACTACAATCATTTGTTTTTAAAAAAGTTACATTATTGTCTGCAAGTAAGGCAGGATCAAAATTAGTTATTTACACCTTGCGACACTCATCTTTCAGAGATTTCTTTTCATAGAAATCCTTTACAAGACATAATAAAACATCTTTGAGGCAGATTCCTGAAAAGTCTTAAAAGTCTCCATCAGGCTTTGGGTCATACTTTATATGGCGTGCCCCGTAATCATGGACAAATGTTTCAATCTTGCCCGGGAAAGGAATAAAAGGTTTTTGCGCCTGGTTAAGCTGTGGATGATGCGAGCAAGCATCTGATTCTCAACTATTCAAGGAGCTTAAGAATTAACCTTGCTTATGATTTGTATAATTCTCCAAAACCCTAAACTCCACAATTCGTCCGATCAGCTCGAAGGGAACTGGTTTGATCAGGGGAAATTGAACCGAACCCTTACCACATTTGAATTTTGATAATTCGGCAGAGAACTCAGAGTGTCCGGAAGGGGTAGCATAAAAACCAATGTGTTTTTTAAAACCTGCAAAATAGACCAAGGGTTTGCCAAATATTTTATAGGCTGGCATACCGTAGCTGAAACCCTCTGTGGAATCAGGGGCTTTCTCTTTAATAATGGCACGAATTTTCCTTAGCTTTTCCTGGGTTGCTTCAGGGAAACCCGCGATGTAGTCCTCAACTGTCTGCATTGCGATTACTAGGTTCAATTAATAAATGCAACATAAATTTGCGAAGATGGAGAATATAGGAATATAATTTTTCAGGAAAGAGCAGAGATTAAAAAACCCCTGCTTCTTTCGCTGAAAGGTTAAAAGTTTCTTTTTTGCCTCCTAAATCGCCAAAAATAAGTTGCAAATGAAACATCTAACACCAGAACAAAGGTATCAAATACAAGCGTATTGTCGCTTAGGAAAATCCAAAGATTACATTGCAAAAGAGTTAGAGGTTGACCGCTCAAACATTTAAAGAGAAGTTAATCGCAGCTCAGTCAAAGAGGCCAAACTAATTGAACCTTCCAAGGGTTGAAATGATGTTTTTTCTGATTCTAAGGGGCTAGTGTAAAAAAAATAACCGCCTGTAAGATAAACAATTAGCGATATTGAATAAATCTTGCCTGAACACTCATACTATTCGACAAAAAGTACAAGCCCTTTAAGGTATTCCCCTTCGGGATGAAATATACTGGTGGGATGATCAGCGGATTGGGTGAGTTTATGAAGGATTTTAACCGGCCTGTCGGCAGCAATGGCCGCAGCCATTATGGTTGACTGAAACAACTCTGGACCGACCACCTGAGAACAGGAAAAAGTAAATAGTATTCCGCCAGAGGGCATTTTTTTGATTACAGTTTCGTTCAGATAACGATAGCCTTGGGTGGCTTTGTGACGCGATGCCTGGTGTTTGGCAAAAGCGGGCGGGTCGAGGATTACCAGGCCAAAATCCTCATCCATATTTGCAATATATGATTTTACGTCCGCCTGAAGGCCTGCATGCCTTGATAAATCAAGTTTATTGAGTAAAATGTTTTGGGTGGCCATTTCAAGGGCACCTGACGAAGAATCAACCGAAACAACCAAATCGGCTTCAGCTGCCAGTGCATATACACTGAATGCACCAGTGTAGGAAAAAAGGTTTAATACCTTACGACTTTTTGAGTATTTTGAGAGAAGCAGCCGGTTTTCACGTTGATCAATAAAAAAGCCTGTTTTCTGGCCTTTTTCTATATCAATCTTAAAGGTGTGGCTGTTTTCGAGAATGAGTATCTCTGTGGGCAAAGTACCATACAATAGCCTTATTGGGTCGGGTTTCTCAAAAAAGTCCTCAGGGCTTTTGTCATAAACTGCTACCAAAGAATCTTCAAATAAAGCCTGCAACGCAGCAGTAATTTCTCTTCTTGCATTAAACATCCCTTGGGATTGCGCCTGCAAAACAGCCACACCATTAAAATAATCAACGATTAATCCCGGCAATTCATCGCCCTCCGTAAAAACAAGGCGGTAGGCATTGGTGTGGTCAGAATTGGTTAGGTTCAGAGGTTGGCGCAGGCGGAATGCCTTCTTAATTTTTTTCGCCCAAAAGCCTGCGTCAATGATGGCTGGATGAAATGAAAGAATTTTAACGGCGATGCTTCCACCTTCGAAATGACCAGTGGCGATACACTTTCCGTCGCTGGTATAAATGTTAACGATTTCTCCGCGATTAATGTGTTCAGAAACGCCCTTGATGCTTCCTGAGAATATCCA
>JBBIIP010000005.1:0-19916 GCA_037446395.1 Lentimicrobiaceae bacterium | reverse complement strand
ATGTCATCAACATATTCGGCCTCGCTCCATTTATTTCCATTTTCATACCAGTAAATCCAATGCCCTTCTCGCTTTTTATTGACATAGGGTCCCTCGATTCGTTTTTGCCCCTGTGGGTAATACCCGATTTCTTTTACAAGGATGCTATCCTGGTTTTTTATTAAATAGTACTGTTCAAGCTCGATGCTACCATCAGGATAGGTTTGGGCAATTACTTTTTGCGGCTCCTGCGAACAGGACGTTGTGATTGCAAAGAGAATAAGCTGAAAAAATATCAGCGTGTGTTTCATACGGTCGAGTGTGTTTAATGATTCAATTTGAACGTATTCTGAATAATTACCTGTCGAATTCAAGTCGCATGCCTTTGTTTTCATAGTGTGAACCGTTTTCGTAAACCATATTTCCGTTCACAAAAGTGTGTGTTATACTGGAACGGAAAGTCTGCCCTTCAAAAGGCGACCAGCCACATTTGTACAGCAGGTTTTCATTTTTCACCTGATGCGTTTTGTTAATGCCAACCAACACCAGGTCGGCGTAGTAGCCCGGACGGATAAAACCACGCTTTTTTACTTTAAAACACAAGGCTGGGGCATGACACATTTTTTCAACAACTTTTTCGAGGCTCATCTTCTTTTGGTGAAAAAATTCAAGCATCACTTGCAGGGAATGCTGCACCAGGGGCCCTCCGGAAGGCACTTTCCAATAGTTGTTGGTTTTCTCTTCGAGTGTGTGTGGGGCATGATCGGTAGCTACCACATCAATCCGATCGCTAAGCAGGGCCCTGAAGAGTGCATCACGGTCAGCAGCTGACTTAATAGCCGGATTCCATTTAATTCTGGTTCCAAGTGCCAGATAATCCTCTTCTGAAAACCAAAGGTGATGAACACAAACTTCGGCAGTGATCTTTTTATTGATTAACGGAGTGGCGTTTTCAAACAATTCCATTTCATCGGCGGTGGAGAGATGCAACACATGTAAACGTGTGCCAAATTCGTGGGCAAGGCCAACCGCAAGTTTTGATGATTTATAGCAAGCTTCGCGACTGCGGATGAATGGATGCATGGCAATGGGAATGTCTTCGCCATATTTTTCAAAGTATGCCTTGTTGTTTTCGATAATTGTTGGTTCATGTTCGCAGTGGGTGGCAATAAGCAATTTGCTTTTCGAGAAAATTTCTCGCAAGGTTTTCGCATTATCAACCAGCATGTTACCTGTAGAAGCGCCCATAAATATTTTTACTCCACAAACTTTTTTGGGATTCGTCTTGAGAACCTCTTCGACATTGTCGTTTGAGGTTCCCATGTAGAATGAGTAGTTTGCGGGCGATTTTTGTGCTGCTATCGCATATTTTTCCTCGAGAAGCTCCTGGGTGAGGCATGGAGGGATGGTATTTGGCATTTCCATGAATGATGTAATGCCTCCGGCCACCGCTGCGCGGCTTTCACTTGCGATGTCTCCTTTATGGGTAAGCCCTGGCTCGCGAAAATGAACCTGGTCATCAATTACCCCAGGCATCAGCAGCTTGCCTTCAGCATCAATAATGTTCGCACCTTTCGGTATATCACTTTTCAGGAAGTTTTTCTTTACAATAGCAGCAATCAGTCCATTTTTCACCAGCACACTGCCCATAAAAGATTTTCCCTCATTCACAATCAGGGCGTTACGGATAAGGAAGGAGTGACCCATCTTATATAGTGATAGAATTTATTTATATATTTTGGGTGAGGGTGTGTTTCGTTTATAGGTTCGAAAGAAACTGTTAATTTTCAGCCTCAACACACCGATAACTGCTTCTCTGATAATGCCTTTGGTCATTTTCGACTGGCCTTCGTTGCGGTCAGTAAATACGATAGGAACTTCGACAATTTTGAACCCAAGTTTCCAGGTAGTAAATTTCATCTCGATCTGAAAAGCATAACCCACGAACCGGATGATATCGAAATCAATAGCTTCGAGCACCTGGCGGGTATAGCATTTGAACCCGGCTGTGGTGTCCATGATTTTCATACCTGTAATGATGCGTACGTAGGTAGAGGCAAAGTAGCTGGTAAGCACCCTGCTCATGGGCCAGTTCACCACATTCACGCCTTTGATATACCGCGATCCGATTGCCAGGTCGGCTCCTTGGTTTGCACAGGCATCCCAAAGGCGCAGCAAATCTTCGGGGTTGTGAGAAAAATCAGCATCCATTTCAAAAACAAACTGATAATCGCGCTGAAGTGCCCATTTAAAACCGTGAATGTATGCTGTTCCCAGGCCTAATTTTCCTTTTCGTTCTTCGATAAAGAGTTTGCCAGGAAATGTCGGCAGCAACGACTTCACAATTGCTGCGGTGCCATCGGGCGAGTTGTCCTCGATTATAAGGATATGAAAATCGTGGGGGAGCGAAAAAACCTTGTTGATGATTTTCTCAATGTTTTCTCGTTCGTTGTAAGTTGGTATGATTACAAGACTTTCGGCCACCGGAAAACTTTTATTAATCCACGAAATTAAGCAAAGTAAACAAAACAGCAAATAAAAATGCAGACCTAAAATTTATACAATCGCCCGCCCGACCAATTTAGGCATAATCAGCATCAGAGATTACTTTGTTTCTTTAATAACAAATACATATACAGGCAAGTGATCGCTATAACCACCCGTGTATGCGCCACCAGAAAATGTACGGAAAGGGTAGCCTTTGTATGGGCCATCCTTTTGGAGTAAAAAGGCAGGGTTATACACCCTGGCCCGATGAAACTTCCAATTTTGTGAAGGGGAATTCAACAATGGCTCGCTGATGATGATTTGGTCGAACAGGTTCCATGCGTCGCGGTAGGCCAGAGACCCTACTCCATCACGATGTAGCTTCCAGTAAGGGTTAAAAAGGTCGCCTTTGCCAACGTTTTTTGTTTTAAATTTTGCAAGCAGAATTCTGGCTACACTTTTATCTACCGGATCATCGTTCAGATCGCCCATCACAAAAATCTTTGCGTTCACATGAGCCTGCGCCAAAGAATCTGCCAACCGGCGGCTAAGCTTTGCCGCTTCTGCACGATATTCAGGGGCATTGGCACGCGAAGGCCAGTGATTTACTATCACATGAATAACTTCACCATCTAACAAACCTGTAACCACCAATTGATCGCGGGAATAAAAATCAGGTTGCCCGGGCATGACCAATCGGTTGGTTGTTGAATTGAGCACCGAAAAAGAAGATTTCTTGTAAATCATGGCTACATCTACTCCACGCCTATCTGGCGAATCGTAGTGAACTATCCCATAACCCGATTCCTTCAACAGCGATGTGTTAATAAGATCTTCGAGCACGATGCGGTTCTCAACCTCGCACAAACCCAGTATATCAGGGCCACCTTTTACAAGTTCATTGCCCACACCCGAAATTACTTTTGACAGGTTTGCCAATTTGCTATGGTATTTATCGCTATTCCATCTGTTTGTTCCGGTGGGGGTAAACTCCAGGTCGTTTATCCCCTGTGTTTTAATAGTATCATATAGGTTTTCAATGTTGTAGAATGCAACACACGCCACCTTTGCTTTTTTATCCTGGGCAAGCGTAGGGCTATTAAGTGATAGAAAAGCAGCCACAAATATGGCCAGCAGGAAAAAATCAAATTTTAACATAAGTATTAGTGATTGTTTTAAAATGAACTATCAATCGTGTTCAAGCCCCCAATGAAAACCCAGGACAAAAGTATTGATAAAATTAATGTCGGATCCGCGTAAGGAATTTTGTAAGCAAAATTAAAAGTCCTGTTTCTTCGACATCTCAAAAGGAATTTATTAGTTCTTTTGTACTCAGATTTGTCGTTGTCATCCAACCTCTGAAAACTCAGCCTGCGCTGTATAATAAAAACTTGAAATCAAGTTCCCAATGATTAAGAAAATAGTTTTAATTTCTTCATTTTGTTTTACGCTGTTGGCCTCCTGGGCACAAACCTTTACGCTTACAGGGAAAATCATTGATGCCGAAACTAAGCGGCCTGTTGCAGCGGTTACAGTAAGTACAGGAAGCGTTTTTGCTGCTTCCGATGATAACGGCTTCTTTGCATTGCCGGGCCTGCTTCGGGGTGAAATCATGCTCGATTTCACTGCCCATGGATTTGAAAGAAAAACGATGACATTGAATATTCAGGCTGATGCACAACTGGCCATGGTCGAACTTAATCCGACCACCACACTCGATGCGCTTTCGGGGGGATTATCAGAAGTGAATATTTCATCGCTCGAGTCGGACGACGACAGCAAGGCCCAAAACACCTCAGGATTATTGCATTCTTCGAACGATGTGTTTGTTTCAACGGCAGCCTATACGTTTGGGCCAGCCTATTTCAGAATGCGCGGCTATGATGCAGACCTGAACACTACTTATATTGCCAACACCCCTATCAGTGATGCTGAAACAGGGCGCACCCTATGGGCACTTTGGGGAGGCCTGAACGATGCCACGCGTAACGACGTTTCCGTAAACGGGCTTTCGCCAACCTCATTCTCGTTTGGCAACATCGGTGGAGCAACCAACATCATCACAAGGGCATCGCAGCAGCGAATTCAAACAAAATTTACTTATTCATCAACCAACCGAACCTACCGCAACCGGGCCATGTTCATTCATTCAACCGGATTGATGCCAAATAATTGGGCTGTTACTATCAGCGGATCGCGGCGCTGGGGAAACGGCGGTTATGTTGAAGGTACTTTTTATGACGCCTGGGCATGGTTTTTAGGGCTTGAACGAAAATTCAACAACAGGCATAGCCTGGCTCTAACTGCTTTTGTGGCACCGGTGAAACGAGGAATGCAGGGGGGTGCCACCCAGGAGATTTATGACTTATTAGGCGATAATTACTATAGCCCCAACTGGGGATTCCAAAATGGTGAAAAAAGAAATTCCAGGGTGCGCACCATGACCCAGCCCGTGATCATTCTCAATCATTACTGGACATTGAACAAGAATACTCAAATCACAAATTCATTATCTTATCTGTTTGGCAAAACCGGGACAACCTCGCTCAATTGGTATAATTCTGCCGATCCGCGGCCGGATTATTATCGCAAACTTCCGAGCTATTTTACAGACACCCTTGTGCGCTACGCTTTGACCAAAGCCTGGCAAACAAATCCAAAAGTGCGACAACTTGATTGGGATGCACTCTATCAGGCCAATTATCTTGCCAAAGCCGAAGGCAAACAAGCCCGCTTTATTATCGAAGACAGGCGTAACGACCAAAACCAGTTAAATTTATCTTCTGTACTGAACCATGAGATAAATGAGAATATTAAGATAAACGGGGGCATTGAGTTATCCAGCTATACCGGCACCTACTTCAAAACCATTAACGACCTGCTTGGAGGTGCTTTTTGGCTCGATATTGATCAATTTGCCGAACGCGACTTTATTGGCGACAGCATCCGAGTACAAAACGACCTTGATAATCCAAACAGGGTGGTCAAAGTGGGAGATGAGTTTGGCTACAACTACAAACTCAGGCAGCAGAGCGGAAATATTTGGGCCTCTTCGGGCTTTTCCTATCGAAAGTTTGATCTCTATTTTGCAGGACAACTGTCAGGTACTTCTTTCTGGAGAGAAGGTTATATGAGAAACGGAAGACATCCGAATAATTCAGTTGGCACTTCGAAAAAAAGCAATTTTCTGGATTATGCCCTCAAAGCTGGTGCGTTGTTTAAAATTTCCGGACGGCATTTCATCGAAAGCAACATTGCTTTACTTAAAAAGGCTCCCTACCTACGCAATGCATTTATTTCGCCACGCACAAGGCATGATGTAGTGCCGAACATTTCGAGTGAAACACTTTTTAGCACCGAAATTACCTACCACCTGAGAATGCCAAACGCCAAAGCACGGCTCACCTATTATCACACCATATTCGGTAACCTGAACGAAATTAATTCATTCTATCACGATGATTTTCGAACCCTTGTAAATCATGTCATGTATGGCATCAGCAAAACCCATCAAGGAATCGAGGCAGGGGCTGAAGTGAAACTTTTTGGGCCCTATTCTTTAATGGGAGCATTCAACCTGGGAAACTACCGCTACACCAATCGCCCGAAAGCAATAATCGCTTTTGACAATGGCTCCCAGCCTGACACCACGAAACTCATCTACAGCAAATACTTCTATGTTTCCGGAACACCTCAAACCGCAGGCTCACTTGGGATCAAATATGCAGGTCCTGGCTTTTTATACATCAATGCCAACGTGAATTTTTACGACAACATCTGGCTGGATTTTAATCCCGAACGCCGCACCCAACAAGCAATTCAAAATCTTGGAGAAGGGGATCCGCTCATTGCGGCCATCACCCGGCAGGAAAAACTTCCGAGCGGATATACTTTAGACGCTTCAATCGGAAAATCTTACAGGATCATGGGCAAATACTTTCTGAACATCAACTTGAGTGTCAGTAACCTGCTTAATAATCAAAACATTATCACCGGAGGGTATGAACAAATGCGTTTTGATTTTACCGAAAAAAATATCAGCAAATTTCCTCCCCGATACTATTATTATTATGGAACTACATATTTCTTGAACCTTGGACTTAGGTACTAATACATTTTATTGAAAAGAATAATCATGAATATCAATATGAAAAGCTATTGGAAAATTTATGCAGGCATGTTCCTGCTGATAATCAGCACTGCGACAAACAGTTGCGTCAAAGGCGAATTTGACGAGCCCCCTATCCTAATTCCTAAGGTAGATTTTCAAGCAAACACCACCATTGCGCAGCTAAAGGCAAGTTATACCGGATTGAAGCAGATCACCGACGACATTATAATCAAAGGGATTGTAGTGGCTAACGACGAAAGTGGCAACCTGTACAAGAAGATGATCCTCCAGGATGCTACAGCCGGTATTGAACTTGCATTGGATAAAACCTCACTCTACAACGAATACAAAGTTGGGCAACGCGTGTATGTGAAATGCAAGGACATGTATATCGGCGATTATAGTAACCTCATCCAGTTGGGATATCTTTTTAGCGGGGCCATTGGCCGTTTGCCCGAAGTATTTATCCCCAAACATCTTTTTCGCGATAGCCTGCCCGGGCCAAAACCTCAACCCCAGGTACTTGCGAGTGTAGGAGCGATAAACTCGTCCTTTATCAGCAAACTGGTTAGGTTTGAAAATGTTAGGTTTACTGAATCAGCTGTGATGTATGCACCTCAAACCGCAGATGCCACCAATCGCACCTTGGTTGATGCCGGAAACAATCAGTTGGTAGTGAGAACAAGCAAATATTCCAACTTTGCCAGCCAGCTTACCCCAAAAGGAACAGGCAATGTCACCGGAGTACTTAGTATTTTTGGAACAACATACCAACTGACCATCCGCGATACAAGCGATGTCAAAAATTTTACCGGGATTGATCCGCCAATCACCGGGGGTGATGGCTCAAAAACTAACCCATTTACTGTTGCCCAGGCAATACAAAAACAAAATGCTTCACCTTATGTCACCGGATGGGTCAAAGGCTTTATTGTCGGAGCAGTAAAAACTGGAGTTTCCACTATCACCTCAGCCAACGATGTGCAGTTTTCAGGGCCATTTACCCTGAACACAAATGTTTTGCTTGCAGACGATAAGAATGAAACCAACTACCTCAACTGTGTCATTGTAAATCTGCCGTCAGGAAAACCGCTCCGCACCCTGGTCAACCTGGTTGATAATCCTGCAAACCTCGGAAAGTGGCTAAATGTAACAGGAACCTTGCGCACCTATTTTGGCGTTGCCGGGCTTCGGGATTGCCCTGCCGAGGCCACCGACTTCGAATTGCAGGGGGGCGGCGGTGCTGGCACCATCATTTTTGCTGAAGATTTCAACACAAGTATTGGCACCTTCAAGGCACACAGCGTTACAGGAGCCCAGGTGTGGACATGGGGAAGTTTTGATGGCGGATGTATGGTTATGTCGGGCTTTGTTACTCCAGTGAGTTATGCGAATGAAGACTGGTTGGTTTCGCCTGCCATTTCGTTGGTTGGCCATACCGGGGTGACCATGAGCTTTCGCGAAGCCATCAACTACATCACCAGCATTAACGATATGAAGGTGTTTATTTCTACTAATTATAATGGCACAAGTGCTCCAACGGCCAGTGGCACCTGGACAGAAATAACCGGATTTACCCGTGCGCCCGGAAACAATTGGACCTTTATTGATAGTGGCAGCGTGAGCCTGGCAACCTACCAGGGACAAACCATTCATATTGCTTTTAAATACTTAAGTACCTCCAGTGCTTCTGCCACATGGGAAATCAGTAAAGTTGAAGTAAAAAAGAATTAGGGTAATTATCCTGGATTGCCCTAAGTGGTAAGTTCGTCTGTTACCGTTTGTTACTTTTTGATCGTTCACCCAAGCTTATCAGGAAAGCATATTCCCTGGCTATTTCTTTTAGTCGTTTAAACCTACCAGACGCTCCCCCATGGCCGGCTTCCATGTTGGTGTATAGAAGGATCATACCATCACCCGAATTATTCTCACGCAATTTCGCCACCCATTTTGCCGGTTCAAAATACTGAACCTGCGAATCATGCAACCCAGCAGTAATCAGGAAATTGGGGTATTTCCCTTGCACAACATTATCGTATGGCGAATAGGAGAGCATATAATCATAATACTCCTTCTGATTTGGATTTCCCCACTCATCATATTCAGCAGTAGTGAGCGGAATGGATGTGTCGAGCATTGTCGTAACCACATCAACAAATGGAACTGCAGCAATTACTCCTTTGAATAAGTCCGGGCGCATATTGACGACAGCACCCATCAGCAGGCCACCGGCGCTTCCGCCCCCGGCAAATAGTTTATCGGGCCGTGTGTAGCCCTGTGCTATCAGGTATTCTGCGCAGTCAATAAAATCGTTAAATGTATTTTTCTTTTTCAGCAATTTACCTTCTTCATACCACTGTCGCCCCAACTCCTGGCCACCACGCACGTGGGCGATGGCATAGATAAAACCGCGATTGATCAAACTCAGGCTATTGGAGTTGAAACGAGGATCTGTACTTGCGCCATAAGAACCGTAACCATTAATAAATAGCGGATTATTGCCATCTTTTTTTATGCCTTTTCTATAAACCAATGTGATGGGAACCTCCACGCCATCGCGTGCTGCAGCGAACAAGCGCCGGGTCTCATAATGCGCTGGATCGAACCCGCCAAGCACTTCCTGTTGTTTGATGAGCTGGCGCTCCCGGGTGTCCATATTATAATCATATGTTGAAGATGGGGTTGTGAGCGATGTGTAATTATATCTCAGGATTTGTGAATCCATTTCGGCGTTTATTCCAATGGATGCCGTGTATGCCTCTTCGTGGAATTCCAGATAATGTTGATTCTCATTTTGAAGATTTTGAATACGAAACTGACGGAGACCGCGCATGCGCTCCTGAAGAACAAGATAATTGTTAAAAACCTCAATGTTTTCGAGCAACACATCATGGCGATGTGCCACAACTTCTGTCCAGTTGCCCTGGGTGGTATTATTGTTTTCTGTACGCATCAAACGAAAGTTTTGCGCATTCCAGTTGGTCAATAAATAAAATTGATCTCTATATGGGGTAACGTGATAGAGGAGGTTGCTTTGGCGGGGCTGAAACACACGAAATTTTCCGGTTGGATTAGTGGCCTCAAGAATCCAGGTTTCGTTGCTGAGCGTACTATTGGCTCGAATCATGATGAACCGACTATCCTTTGAACGCGAAACATTTATGTAATAAAATGTCTCATCGGCTTCGTAATACACTTCTTCGGCAGAAAGATTAAGCCCGAGGGTGTAGCGGTAGATGCGATCGTAGCGTAGAGTACCCGGATCAATGGAAGTATAGAAAAATGTTCTGTTATCCGCTGCCCATACTACATCGCCACCTGCAAACTGAAGCCCGGTTTCAATAACCTCACCCGATTCGAGGTTCTTTACCAAGATGGTATATTGGCGGCGCCCCACAGTATCAACTGTAAAAGCCAATAGTTGGTTATTGGGGCTTACATCATATTCACCGACATTAAAATAGGTGTAATTTTTAGCCAGTTCATTTACATCAAGCATCACTTCTTCAGTGGCATTTAATGAGCCCTTTTTTCGGCAATAAATCGGATACTCACTGCCTTTTACAAAGCGGGTGTAGTAATAATATCCATTGCTCAGAAATGGGGCCGACTGGTCATCTTCTTTCATTCGGCCTTTCATCTCTTTGTAGAGTTTTTTCTGAAGAGTTTTGGTTGGCTCCATCACACTTTCGAGATAAGCGTTCTCAGCCTCAAGGTATTCAATTACAGCGGGATTCTTTCGCTCATTCATCCAGTAGTATGGATCAATGCGGGTATGGCCATGCAATTCAAGCTTTTTTTCAATTTTTTGGGCGACAGGCATTGGCGTGGTGTTTTTTTGTTGTAGGTTGCTGCACGAAAACATCAGTGCAGTGAAATAAATAAGTAATAAGTTTTTGAAGAACAATTTAGCAGTCATCATGTTTTCTTTTTTTATTTAATAAGACTCGTGCTTCTGAAAAATTTCTGTAACATAATCAATAACAATGAGTTATATCTGTGGGTTTGAGTGCAAAATGTCATTCGCCAAATGAAGCCAGTAAAGGGCCCCTGCAATCTCTTTCACATCTTTGAAAGTGAGTGTAAGCTTACTGCCCATTTCTTTGAGACGACAATGCTGGGGTTTAGATTGGATGAATCCGAGAATTTGTGTGAAATGCTCGCTCTGGAAATAGGCTGATTCCGGGTTACTGATAAAATAGCAGGTAAGCAAATTGTTCTTCAACACTATTTTTTCAAATCCCAGGTCGCGTGCAATCCAGCGCAGGCGAACTGTATTAATCAATTCATCTGTTTGGGGCGGAACAGGTCCAAACCGGTCGCTTAATTTATTGCGAAAAGCCATAAGGTTTTCTTCGTTGTCTATTCCGTCTAGTTCTTTATAAAGGCTCAATCTTTCCGTTGTATTGCTTACATAATCGGAATGGATAAGAATTTCGAGATCTGTTTCGATCTGGCATTCTTTCACAAACTTTGAAAGCGGTTGATCCTTAAATACCTCCTGAAACTCGCTTTGTTTTAGTTCGCTAATGGCTTCATCCAAAATTCGTTGATACATCTCAAATCCGATTTCGGATATAAAACCGCTTTGTTCGGCTCCCAGGATATTGCCTGCCCCTCGTATGTCAAGGTCGCGCATTGCAACATTAAAACCGCTGCCGATTTCTGAAAACTCCTCGATTGCACGCAAGCGTTTTCTGGCTTCTTCTGTAAGTGAGGAAAGGGGAGGCGCGATCAGGTAGCAAAATGCTTTTTTATTGGTTCTTCCAACGCGGCCACGCAATTGATAGAGGTCGCTCAGCCCATAGTGGTGGGCGTCGTGAATGATGATTGTATTCGTGTTTGGGATGTCAAGCCCCGACTCGATTATAGTAGTTGCAACAAGTACATCGTTACGTCCTTCGATAAAATCGAGCATCACTTTTTCGAGTTTTGCCCCTTCCATTTGTCCGTGAGCGATTGAGATTTTTGCGTCCGGCACTATTCGCTGGATTCTGCCTGTCAGCTCATGAATATTCTGGACACGGTTGTTTACAAAAAATACCTGCCCTCCACGAGAAAGCTCATAATGGATAGAATCTCTGATGAGTTCATCATTCATCGGATGAATCTCGGTTTCTATCGGATAGCGGTTGGGTGGCGGTGTGTTGATGATGCTCAGGTCGCGGGCTCCCATCATGGAGAATTGGAGGGTTCGGGGTATGGGTGTGGCAGTTAGGATGAGTGTATCCACATTCACTTTTAATTCGCGCAATCGTTCTTTTGCAGCCACTCCGAATTTCTGCTCCTCGTCAATGATCAGCAGGCCAAGGTCTTTAAACTCAATGTCTTTACTCAACAGGCGATGGGTGCCGATAAGGATGTCGATGCGGCCTTCTTTGAGGTCGTTCAGTGTTTTCTTCTGTTGGGCAGTGCTTTTAAAACGATTTAGATAATCTACCTTGCAAGGAAAATCGGCCAACCTATCGCTGAAAGTCTTAAAATGTTGTAAGGCAAGGATGGTAGTAGGAACAAGCACTGCCACCTGTTTCGAATCGGCCACGGCCTTAAATGCAGCCCGTATGGCGATTTCGGTTTTGCCAAAACCAACATCGCCACACACCAGGCGATCCATCGGGGATGGAGATTCCATATCTGCTTTCACGTCCTGGGTGGTTTTGTACTGATCGGGGGTGTCTTCATAGATAAAGGAAGCCTCGAGTTCATGCTGCATATAGGTGTCGGGCGAAAAGGCAAACCCTTGCATGGACTTTCGCTGCGCATATAGTTTAATCAACTCCCGGGCGATATCCTTTACCTTTTGTTTGGTTCGGCTTTTCAGGTTTTTCCATGCATTTGATCCCAACCTGTCAAGGGTAGGCGGTGTTCCTTCCTTGCCAATGTATTTTGAGATCCGATGCAGCGAGTGAACATTCACATAAAGCAAGTCGTTGTCTTTATAAACCAACCTGAGTGCTTCCTGTTGATGGCCATTTACTTCGATTCTTTCCAACCCGCCAAAACGGCCAACACCATGGTCCACATGTGTTACAAAGTCTCCTGGTTTGAGATCGTAGATTTCTTTCAGGGTAAAAGCCTGCCGGCTGGTAAAGCCATCACGGAGCCGGAATTTCTGAAAGCGGTCGAAGATTTGGTGGTCGGTGAAACAGGCCAGCCCCAGGTCGTGGTCAGTAAATCCTTCATGGAGTGGCAAAAGAACGGTGCGAAATGGAAGCTCCTGAATGATTTTACGGTTTTGCATCAGATCATCAATTATAATCTTGATACGTTCGATCTGCTTAGGGTTAGCTGCCAGTATATAATTCTGGTATTGTTTTGCCTCATTTTCGAGCAATTGGGCTATTAGTAGGTCGAAATTCTTATTAAAAACTGGTTGGGGGGATGTGTTGAATGTGATGGTTGTATCGAGTTTCAGGTCTTTGGCTGACCCTAAAAGAATTACCGGCAAATTTGACACGTCATCCAGAAACTCATGTTTTGCGCAAAAAAGCTCATCGGGCTGCAAATGCGCCACCGGGGTCTTGAGGTGGTTGAAAATGTTGGAGGCTTTTTCAAATTCCTTGTCAATTTTATCAAGTACCAGATCAGGTTCTTCGATCCACACAATAGAACTTGATGGAATAAATTTAAAAATGCTGCTCCTTTTTTCATTCAATAGGCGATCCTGAATATTTGGAATAATGGCAATATGGTCGAGGCGGTCAATAGAAAGTTGTGTGGCCGGATTAAAAGACCGGATGGATTCAATCTTTTCGGTGGCAAATTCAATGCGATAGGGGTGGTCGTTTGAATATGAATAAACATCTATGAGTCCGCCCCGCAAGGCAAACTGCCCCGGCTCCACAACGAAGTCAACCCGGTCGAAATTATACTCAATCAGAAGATCGGTTACGAAGTCCATGTTTACCTGCTCACCTGTTTTAAGCCTGAAAGTGTTTTTTTTAAGGTAGGTTTGGTTAATCACCTTTTCGCTCAGCGCTTCCGGATAGGTAACTATGATGGCAGGACGATCGGAGTTACTGATTCGTTTTAATGCCTCGGTTCGAAGAAGCAGGTTATTGTTATCGGTTTTTTCAAGCTCATAGGGACGCCGATACGCAGTCGGGAAAAAAAGCACTTTCTTCTTATGAAACGGAAAATCGCTTTCCCCAAAAATGGCTTCCAGGTCATTAAAAAAGTATGCAGCACTTTCTTTATCAGCAATGACCGCAAAAATATTCGAAGGCCGTGAAGCAAAAATCCCTGCCAGCACCAATGCACGGGACGATCCGACTAAGCCTTTGATTCGCAAAGTAGACAGGGACTCAGCCAAACTGTTGTTGATCTGATCAACAAGTTTGTGATTGGAATAGACTTTTGCAAGTGACTCGAAAGGCAAGTAGATGGCTTTAAGTTCACAAAATTACAGAAAACCAGTAAACCCTAACACCTGGCTGCGTTTCAAAAAAGAATGGATTCTTTTGTAACTCGTTGCAATAAATAACTAATTTTGACATTAAATCGTTAGACCCATCATCGCACATTTCCTATTTATTTCTAACCTAAATTAACACTTTTATGAAAAAGATTCTTCACCTGGTCTTTCTGCTCGCTACACTCATTCCCTGGCTGGGATTGGCGGGGCAAAAAACTTACAAATTTGATCAAATTCCCGGCGATCCGCTGAATGCACGCATCTACACCCTCGACAACGGGTTGAAAGTCTACATGACTGTATACAAGGACGAACCCCGCATCCAAACATACATTGCCGTGCGGGTTGGCAGTAAAAACGACCCGGCCGAAACCACCGGACTGGCACACTACTTCGAGCACATGATGTTTAAGGGAACCCCAAACTTTGGAACGCTGGATTGGGAAAAAGAAAAAGTTATGATTGCGGATATCGAACTGCTCTTCGAAAAATACCGCAAAGAAACCAATCCCGCAATCCGTTCGGCGATCTACCGCGTCATTGACAGTATATCGCATGAAGCATCCAAGCTTGCAATTCCGAACGAATATGACAAACTTATGAAAACCATCGGTTCTCGAGGAACCAACGCCGGCACTTCGAACGATTATACAATCTACATTGAGAATATTCCTTCGAACCAGCTCGAAAACTGGGCAATCGTGCAAACCGAAAGATTCTCCTATCCGGTGCTCCGCCTCTTGCATACCGAACTCGAAACAGTTTATGAAGAGAAAAACATGTCTCTCACCAACGACGGACGCCGAGCCAGCGAAGCCATGATGAAGGCGCTCTATCCTAACCATCCCTATGGTCAACAAACTACCCTTGGCGAGGCTGAACATTTGAAAAACCCCTCGATGAAGAATATCCGAGAATTTTATGATAAATATTATATTCCGGGAAATATGGCTGTAGCTATTTCGGGCGACTTTGACCCCGACATGGCCATTAAAATTATTGATCAACACCTTGGAAAACTGAAATCAAAGCCCGTTCCAGAATTTAAGTTCAAACCCGAAGACCCCATAACTGAACCAAAAATTGTAGAAGTTGTTGGGCTTGAAGCCGAAAACGTGCGCATTGCTTATAGATTTGCCGGAACCGGCACCCAGGAAGCCTTGCTTGGCGACATGCTTGGAATGATGCTATCGAACGGCAGGGCCGGGCTTATTGACCTGAATGTGAACCAAAAACAACTGACTCAACGCGCCAATGCATTCTTTAATTCACTCAACGACTATTCCTCATTAACCCTCAGTGCCACCAACAAGTCGGGCCAAACACTCGATCAAGCAAAAGACATCCTGTTGCAGCAAGTGGAACTATTAAAAAAAGGCGAATTTCCCGACTGGATGCTCGAAGCCTCCATCAACAATCTAAAACTTCGTGAGCTCAAACGATTTGAAAGCAATGCCGGCAGGGCAATGGCCATGGCACAAAGTTTTTTGAGGAATGAAAGCTGGAAGGAAACCATCAAATATATTGATAAGCTCGGAACCATAACCAAAAAGGACTTGGTTGCCTTTGCCAACCAAAAACTTGGAAACAATTATGTGGTGGTTTATAAACGCCAGGGAACTCCTCAGGACATTGTTAAAATTGATAAGCCCCCAATCACCCCCAACCACATCAACCGCGATGCTGAATCTGACTTCCTGAAAATGGTAACCAATCGCAAAGTTGAACCAATCAAGCCTGTTTTTGTGGATTATCAGAAAGACATTGTCCGCCGCAAAACAAAGAACGGGCTTACGATACTCTATGTGCCGAATACTGAAAATGCAACCTTTACCCTGAACTATTATTTTTCATTTGGCAGCGATCATGACAAGATGATTAACCTTGCCGCTCAGTATTTGCAGTACCTTGGAACTTCAAAGCTCACACCAGAAGAAATTGGGCAGGAATTTTACAAATTGGCCTGCTCTTTCAGTGTCAACGCAATGCGCGATGAAACCTATGTGAGTATCAGTGGATTGAGCGAAAACCAGGAGAAAGCAATGCGATTGCTCGAAAACCTGATGACCGATTGCCAACCCAATCAGGAAGCACTTAATAAACTGATTGATAACATCTTAAAAGGGAGAAAAGATGCCAAAGCAAACCAAAACGCAAACTTTCAGGCATTGGTAAATTATGCTACCTACGGACCGCTGTCGCCCACTACCAACATCATTGATGAGGCCACTTTGAAATCGCTGAAACCCAACGACCTGATCAAAATTATCCGCAACCTTAGCAACTATCCACACGAGGTGATCTATTTCGGGCCATCGCAAGCAGTTGATCTGGCGAAGTTGGTTGCTTCAGTCCACCAGGTGCCCAAGAAATTTCTTGCTTTGCCGAAACCGGTTGATTTTAAGGTGCTTGAAACAAAATCTGACCACCTGCTCTTCGTCCATTACGATGCCACCCAAAGCTATTTGCAAACCGTGAGCAGGGGAGCTAACTTTGATGCAGCCCTGAATCCCATGGTAACTATGTACAATGCATATTTTGGTGGTGGGATGAACACGATTGTTTTTCAGGAAATGCGTGAAAGGCGTGGATTGGCATATACAGCCCGTTCGCGATACAACCCACCCGACAACCCTGACATGCCCTTTACGAACACGAGTTTTATCGCCACACAGAATGATAAGGTTGTTGATGCATTTGATGCCTTCAATGAGCTTTTTAATCAGATGCCTTTATCGGAAAATGCCTTCCGGCTTGCTCGTGAAGCCGTCATCACCGATATCGAAACCAACCGCTTCACAAAAATGTCTCTTATTTCCAATTATCTTGGCGCACGCAAAATGGGATACAAACAAGATATCCGCAAAGAGCTTTATCAGAAAGTGCCAATGATGACTCTCGAAGATGTGAAGAGTTTCAATAATCAGTTCATTGCGAAGCAACCCAAAACATATGTGGTGTTGGGCAACGAAAAAGATATGAACTTCAATGTTCTTCAAAAACTCTATGGCCCCGTGAAAAAGCTGAGCAAAGAAGAAATCTTTGGCTATTAACAAGAGCTATTTGCGGAATTCGCCGTAAAGTATTTATGCGGGGCAAGGCCTACCGGCCTTGCCCCGCATGTTTTACTTCAATTTGCTATTCAACTTGATGACAATGGGATCTTAAGGCTTTTCCTTAAAACTAACCTTGGTTTACCCGATCGGGTTATTCGCCTAAAATCATTTCTGATAAGCCACCTACAACGAATCAGCACATTTCGGAGCGACTAACTTTTTATTAATTTGCGGCAACCATCGCAATAAGTTGGTGTGTAGCCTTCGGGCAGGTTCTGATACTCATGCATATAAGCCTCTGCCGTTTCGACCATTGTTTTCGACCCTACAAATAATGGCGAGCGCTGGTGCAGGGAACCCGGCTGCAGATCGAGAATACGGTTAAACCCATCGCTGGCTTTGCCTTTGGCCTGCTCAGCAATAAATGCCATGGGGTTACATTCATAGAGCAGCCTGAGCTTGCCGCTTGGATTTTTGCTTGTACCGCTATAGATATAAATTCCTCCCCGAATCAGGTTGCGATGAAAATCGGCCACCAACGAACCAACATAGCGCGTGGAATAGGGGCGGTTTGTAGTAATGTCATGCTCCTGGCAATAATTTATGTATTTCTTAACCCCTTCAGGGAAATAGATGTAGTTTGCTTCATTTACCGAATAGATACTTCCTGTTTCCGGTATCTCCATATCGGGATGTGATAGCAGAAATAATCCTACCGAAGGATCGTAAGTAAAACCATTGACCCCGTCTCCCGTAGTAAAAACAAGCATCGTGCTCGATCCGTAAATGATATAACCGGCGGCAACCTGCCTATGTCCTCGTTGCAGCAAGTCTTCGGGTGTAGCCCCGGAGCCTTTGGGCGAGATGCGCTTGTAAACCGAAAAAATGGTGCCTACCGGCACATTCACTTCGATGTTGCTCGACCCATCCAGGGGGTCAATTGCGACAATATATTTTCCATTCATCGAAAACTCATCATCGAAAATAACCGGTTGGTCAAGTTCCTCTGATACAATTGCACAACACTGCCCACCACTTTTCAGTGCTTTGATAAAGTGCTGGTCGGCAAAAACATCAAGCTTCTTTTGTACCTCCCCCTGAACATTGCTTTGACCAGACTCTCCTATAATATCGGCCAATCCGGCTTTGTTGACTTCGCGGTTTACGATTTTGGCAGCAATGCCCAGGTCGTTGAGCAGGCGTGTAAATTCGCCTGTGGCATACGACAGTTCGTATTGCTTGGCATGGATGAATTCGATGAGGGTTTTCATGAAATGAGGTTTTTTGACACGACAAATATATTGTGAAAGCATCAGATTCGAAGTGGATGTGTCAAACTTCAGCCAATAGACACTTAATTCTTAGATTTGCAATATTAATTTTTGTTTGCAATGATTGTTTTCAAATTTGGAGGAGCCTCAGTAAAAGATGGTCCTTCGGTGCAGAATGTGGCCAACATCATAAAGCAAAGCCCAGCAACCAGGTTGGTTATTGTGCTATCGGCCATGGACAAGATGACCAATGCCTTCGAAGCCTTGGCCATGCATCACTTTAAAGGAAACGTTGAAAAAAGCCGGAGGCAATTTGAGCTGATCCGCAACTTTCACCTCGACCTGATGCATCCATTATTTCCAAACCCATCGCACGAGGCATATGCCGCAGTTGATCGGTTGCTGAATGAGGTAACCACAATTCTTGCCAAACCTGCATTGTCGGATTTTGATCAATTCTATGACCAACTGATACCGTATGGTGAATTGCTTTCAACCCAAATCGTTTCACAATATCTATATAAAGAGAACATCAACCACCGGTTGATTGATGCCCGCACCATCGTGGCTACCGATGACAAGTGGCGGGAAGCAAGGGTGGACTGGGATGCCACGCAAAAAAACACCAATCACCATATTCTGCCAGCTCTGACTTCCGGGCAACGACCAATTGTTCTCACGCAAGGCTTTATTGGTGCGGATGCTCATGGGAATTCTACCACCCTCGGTCGCGAAGGGTCAGATTATACCGCAGCAGTGCTGGCTTATTGCTTAAATGCTGAGAAGGTGGTTATTTGGAAAGATGTTCCCGGATTGCTCAATGCAGATCCCAAGATGATGGCCAACACGGTCAAAATCAACGAAATATCTTATGGAGAAGCCATGGAACTGGCTTACTACGGAGCCACCATCATCCACCCAAAAACCATAAAACCGCTCGAGAATAAGAAGATACCACTATTGATCAAGCCGTTTTCAGATCCTGCCGAGGCAGGTTCAGTAATTAGCAGCAACGAAACCAAAGCACAAGCAGTGGCATGCTATATATACAAATTCGATCAAACACTGCTGAGCATCACTCCGCGCGATTTTTCCTTCATCAATACAGAAAATCTGTCAGATATCTTTTTGATATTCAAAAAGCACAATATTAAAATTAACATGATGCAGAATTCAGCCATCAGTTTTTCGGTGTGCTTCGACGGAAACCAGGATGAGTTTAGTGGCTTGTTAAATTCGCTTCAGAATAATTTCAGGGTGCTCTATAACCATCACCTCCAACTGATTACCATCCGAAATCATCAACAGTCTGATATCGAAAAAGTGTTGGGCGGGCGCAAAATTTTGCTTGAACAACGCAGCCGAAGTACACTGCAAATGCTGGTTTCGGGGCAAGAATAAAATCCTGCGATTGGAACCTGAATCAGCAGAAAACATATGATTGTATTGATTTCTGGCGGTTTATTCTTCCAGATAGGTAGTAATACTTCTAAAAGCTCCCTCCGGACATGATTATATTGACTGTCCCGATGACATCGAGCACATTTACTGTTCCATCCCCATTTATATCAGCATTGCCAAAACAAAAGGGCGAGGGG
>JBBIIP010000004.1:0-144582 GCA_037446395.1 Lentimicrobiaceae bacterium | reverse complement strand
GAATAAACGTGTGAAAATACGGATCTTAAGGGATTACCTGTGTATTATATAAAGTTTCAGGAAAAGCTGAAGAAGGCTGCAACCCAATGCACCAAACAGAAACCTTTTTGGGCAATTAGCTGTTTTGGCAGTAAGTGCTTATATAATTCCTAATATTCAATTTCCATAGGTAACTCACGCGCTGATTCAATTAATATTTTCACATCATTTATTCCGATAGCTCCTTTGAAAATATTTTTCTCTTTTATTATCTGATTAATCCTTGCATGTAAATCAATCGGGTCTGATACTGATACTTTCTCAACTGTATCAACTCCTAAATTGTAAAGTATCTGGGCGAAAGTCACTCCAACCCACTTAATTCTTGATAAATCAGCCAATTTTGTTAATTCCAGAATGTCTCGATATTTTATCCCGATTGAATCAGCAAGTTTATGTCTATCTGACTTTTTAACGACCTTGCCATATAGCTTTTCCGTATTTATGATTCCGGTTTTTTTCAGGCGATCAATCGTTTCTTCTGCTATTCCGGTAAAATCAGAAATTTTATTTGGTTTTGGGAGCGTACTATTTACTTCTCGAAGCAAAATAGTTAAATAATCACCAGAAAGAAAGTCAACCTTTGATAGTTCAGCTACTTTGTTTTTATTGTTGAGCAACTGAACCAATCCTTTAACATTTTCAATCCCAATACTCTTAAAATATCCAAATCGCTCATCCAACTTTTCTTTAAGTATCAATCTGCTCGGCGGTAAATACGCTGATTCGAGTTTTATCTGATAATCATCAATTGATATTTGCTCTAAATCAATATAGTAACCCATATTTCAATTCTTTTTTAGTGGTTACCCTTGTGTCCAGTGAGTGGTAACACAAGGTAATATCAGAAAGAATATTCCTGCAAAACTGATTTATGGCAATTGCCTTGGCTTTGCTGAAAATAACACCTGCTTTAAGGCCTCGCCTGGATTTTCGAACCGGTTGGCCAGCAGCATTGCAGCAATGATATAAGGTTTATAGCCAGCCTCCTTGTATGTAAGAAGTCTGTATTTCTCAAAAACATCAACGCTAACTTCGCCGGCTAAACACGAAACTCCAGAGATGTCGGCCGGGAGGCAATGCATATACAATGCATCTCCCTTGTGTGTTAGTTGCATCATTTCTTTGTTGCACTCCCAGTCTTTGTGCAGGGAATTATGTGCCAGGCACTGCTGTTCCAGTTCTTTTAGACCAGTTTTGTCCGATGTTTTTAACAATTCTGTACGTTTTTGCATTACGTGATAGGGCGCCCAGCTTTTCGGATAAACAATATCTGCACCTTCAAAGGCCTCTTTCATGGAATTGGTAACCCGAAAGCTTCCTCCATGTTTGTGGGCATTGGCTCGTGCAATTTCAATAATTTCCGGTATCAGTCCGTATCCTTCGGGGTAGGCGAGTTCAATATTCAATCCAAAACGAGTCATCAGCGCAATAATGCCTTGTGGCACAGAGAGAGGCTTCCCGTAACTTGGAGAGTAGGCCCAGCTCATCACCAGCTTTTTGCCTTTTAAGTTCTCGAGCGATCCGAAATGATTTTTGAGGAAAAGCAAGTCAGCCATACTTTGGGTAGGATGATCCATATCGCATTGCAGGTTCACAATGCCCGGACGAACCGGAAGTACACCTTGTTCAAAACCTTCATCGAGCGAAGCGGCTACCTCCCGCATGTATTTATTTCCTTCACCCAAAAAGATATCGTCGCGAATACCGATGAAATCGGAAAGGAATGAGATCATCTGGGCGGTTTCGCGCACAGTTTCGCCATGTGCAATCTGCGATTTTTCTTCGTCCATATCCTGCACAGCAAGCCCAAGCAGATTAGCTGCCGAGGCAAACGAAAAGCGCGTGCGGGTTGACTGGTCTCTAAAAATGGATATGGCTAAACCCGAGTCAAAAATGCGGGGCGAAATATTTTCTTGTCGCATTTGCTTCAGTGTTTCTGCAAGTTCGAGCACCAATAACAGGTCATCATCACTTTTTTCCCAGGTTAACAGAAAGTCCTTGCCGTGAAGCGAACTATTCATTTGAGACAGGGTTTCAATTTTGTTTTTTAAATTCATACTTCCTTTAGATTTTATTTGATTATCCATCCAATTACCTTGGGGGGCAGACGGGACTATATTACATAAGCAAGCGCAGCATAAAATGCCGAAGAAGCAACCAAATCGTCAACCGAGACTTTTTCGTCCGGAGCATGTGCCATCACTTCATTGCCAGGACCAAACCCAATGGTTGGAATTCCGTATATGCCATTGATAGTGACGCCATTGGTCGAGAACGTCCATTTATCAACCCGAGGTTTTTTTCCGAATAGCTTCTCAAAAGCAAACTCGCCTGCCTGAATAATCGGATGATTGACAGGAATCATCCATGTAGGGTAGTACTTATCCATTCCATATTTTGTTCCGGTGTAGGCAGTTTCTTCATAATGCAGAAGTTCAACTTTGGCATCCAGGCCTTTGATCAGGGCTTCAATTTCGAGCACAGCCGATTCTTTTGTTTCTCCCCATGTTAAGCGCCGGTCGAGGTGCAGGCGGGCATAATCTGCCACCGCGCATAGCGACGGGCTGCCAGAAATAATTTCTGAAATGGTTATGCTTCCCCTGCCAAGAAATGGATCTGTGGCGAGGTTTTCATTTAATTTTTCAATTTCCATGGCGATTCTTGAAGCCATATAAATAGCATTTTTCCCTCGTTCGGGTGCCGAACCGTGTGCAGATGTGCCGAAAAAATGTACGTGCATTTCCATCCGTCCGCGCTGGCCACGGTAGATACCCAGGTTCGTAGGCTCAGTGCTTACAACAAAATCAGGACGTATTTTATCTTCTTCAATGATGTATTTCCAGCATAATCCATCGCAGTCTTCTTCCATCACACTTCCAACAAAATAAATTGTCAGGTCTTTGTCGAACCCAAGGTCTTTCAATATTTTTCCTGCAGTGACGAAGGCTGCCGGGCCACCTTTTTGATCAACAGAGCCGCGCCCATGCACAAAACCATCTTTGATTTCGCCACCCAGGGGATCGAAGCTCCAGTTGTCGCGCCTGCCCAGGTCAACCGTATCCATATGACCGTCGAAAGCGAGTATTTTTTTCCCGTTGCCTATGCGGCCAATCACATTGCCCAGCCCATCAATCCATACCTCATCAAATTCTGCCTCTTCCATCTGGCGTTTGAGTTCAAGTTGAACTTCCTTCTCATTTGCGCTCAACGATTTAATTTTCACAAGTTTCGATAAGTTGCCGGCAGTATATTGGCGATAGTTTTCGGCTGCAACCTTGATTTTTTCAATATCTATTTCCATAGGGGTCGGTTATTTTAGGTTTGAAGTTATATGATCATGTAATGTCAATACACGACTACGAAAATTGTCTTTTCGTTGAGATGTATGAGAGGTTTTTTATAATAACTGTCGCACTAAAGTTGTGTTATCTATCCCGATTTTTAAACGCGAAATTAGCAATGTTTTTAGTAACAGGGAGAGTTCTAAGGCTATTTAAATGTGTCAGAACAATCCAAAACCCGAAAAATGTTTGATCTTTGCACCCCGTTGCAACTTTTCATAAGCTGTTGCATCTAATCATTCAATATTATAGAGTATGAAAAAATCCATCAAATATATCAACCTGGTATGTTGCTTTGTTTTGGTTATATTAACACCCCATTTAATCAAAGCACAGGTTAATCGTTATACGGTGAGCGGTTTTGTTTATGAGAAAGGAAGCAGGGAATCACTGCCGGGCGTAAACGTGTTTGCTCCGGAACAACGACTCGGCGCCAGCACCAACAACTATGGGTTTTACTCTCTCACTCTGCCTGCTGGCTCCTACCAGATCGTTTATTCCTATGTGGGTTATACCCCTCAGGCATTTGAAATTACATTAAATAAAAACATAACCAATAATGTGTTTCTTGAATCTTCGGTAGAACTCACCGGCATTGAGGTAATTGGTGAGCGAATTCCTGCCATCACCGAAACCCCCCTGATGAGTGTGATTGACATTCCGGTGAAGCAGATTCAATCTATCCCGGCATTGCTTGGAGAAAAAGATGTATTGAAAATCATTCAACTCATGCCCGGGGTTCAGAAAGGCACTGAAGGCACGAGCGGTTTTTATGTCAGGGGTGGGGGGATTGATCAAAACCTGATCATTTTAGACGATGCTGTCGTTTACAATGCTTCGCACCTGTTTGGGTTCTTCTCGGTTTTCAATGGCGATGCTATTAAAAGCGTACAGTTGACCAAAGGAGGTTTTCCGGCCAGGTTTGGCGGACGGCTTTCATCGGTGCTCGAAATGAATATGAAAGATGGAAACATGGAGCGCTTCAGTGCCGAAGGGGGTGTTGGAATTATTTCCTCCCGCCTGATACTGGAAGGGCCCATAAGAAAAGAAAAGTCGTCTTTTATTGTTTCAGGGCGGCGTACATACCTCGATGCCCTGATCATGCCTTTTATGCCCGCAGATGAGCGTGGCGGGTATTTCTTCTACGACCTCAATGCCAAAGTGAATTATACGATCAACCCCAAAAACCGGATTTATGCCAGTGGCTATTTTGGCCGGGATAAATTTTATGCCAAATTCAAGGACTTTTATACCAAATCCGAAGCCGGTATTTATTGGCAAAATGCAACAAGCACCCTTCGTTGGAACCATGTGTTTAACAACCGCCTGTTTGGAAATGCATCTGCTGTTTACAGCAACTATAAGTTCAGTATTTATATGCTTGAGAAATACGACAGGCAGTTCTATGATCTATCCTACCGGTCTGGTATTCGCGATTTTTCATTGAAATACGATCTGCACTATTCCCCACATCCAAACCATTCGATCAGGGCGGGCATCATCTCAACATTTCATCGGTTCACACCCAGCGCCATTGTGTTGCGCGATGATTTGGTGAAACAATACAAAAAAGAGGTCAAGGCCATTGATGTGGTTGAATCAGGAATATACATTGAGGATGACATCAGAATCGGATCAAAAATTAAAGCCAATGCTGGAATTCGTTTTTCTCATTTTGCAGATAAAGGAAATTACTACTTCAAGCCCGAACCACGAATAAACATCAGCTATTTGCTGCGAAGCGATCTGGCCATTAAGGCTTCCTATACCGAAATGAACCAGTATGTTCACCTGCTTAGCAATACCGGAATTGGATTACCAACCGATCTTTGGGTACCAAGCACACGAAACCTTCCACCCCAAACATCGAGGCAGGTAGCTTTGGGAGTTGCAAAAGATTTGAATGAAAAGAACCTTGAATTATCGGTTGAAGGATACTATAAAAAATCAGTCAATACGCTTGGATATAGTGAAGGAGCAAGCTTTTTGCTCATTGATGATCCTACGAATGCTGAAATGGTTAACTGGGAGAACAATGTAACCTCAGGACAAGCCTGGAGTTATGGAACTGAATTCCTGCTGCAACGAAAAACCGGGCGATTATCCGGTTGGATTGGTTATACCCTGTCGTGGACACAACTTCAATTTGACGAAATTAACTTTGGAAAAAAGTACTTTGCCCGGTACGACCGCCGACATGATGTTTCTGTTGTTGCCGTTTATGAACTTGGTAAGTGGATTAACTTATCGTGCACCTGGGTTTATGGCACGGGCAATGCCATCACGCTGCCATTGTCAGAATACCTCGCTTTGCCTCACCAACCAGGATACGACGAAAATCAATTTGGTTGGTGGAACTTTGTAAATGAATATGGAGAGAAAAACAATGTAAGAATGGCACCGTACCACCGTTTTGATGTGGGTATTCAATTTTTAAAGAATACTTCAAAGTTTAAAAGCGTTTTTGAAGTAAGCATTTATAATGCATATAATCGCCGTAACCCATTCTTTTATTTTATGGGATACGATAGTCGGGACAGGAGGGTGTTAAAACAAATTTCCATATTTCCAATAATTCCCTCGATTTCATATTCAATTAAATTCTGAAAATCGCCACCATTATTTATGATGAGTTTTAATCTTAAATGTAAAAGAAATCGGACAAATTAAATTAGCAAAAAACATGAAAATCAAAATCATACCATTTTTATCGGCCGGCTTAGTCCTGATTTTCCTGGCCGGCTGTGAAAAAATTGTAACCAATGTCGAATTGCCTAAGGCGGTATCGAAGTTGGTGGTGCACAGCTATATAAGCCCCACAGATATTGTTTCCTCACGCATCACTACTTCAATGCCCATAACACAGAGCGTTGACTTTAGCATGGATAGATGGGTGAAGAACGCCACGGTGAGACTAACCGGCCCTGGAAGCGTTTCTGAGGCAATGTCGTACGACAATTTTTTGAACAAATATACCACTACTGATGCCAATTTCAGGCCTTTAGCCGGTCAGGAGTACCAAATCTCGGTCAGCACTCCCGACGGAAGGCAGGTATCGGGCAGTTGCAAGGTTCCGCGACTCAATACAAGCATCAGGATCATGAAAATTGCATCATCCCAGGATGGCCAATTCAGCTACAACTACAAAGTTTGGTTTGAATTTGACGACATCCCAGGCGAGCCCTACTTCTACCGGATTCAGGCATTTGCCGTAGAAGAATATATTGACCCAAATACCCAGCAGGCTACCATTAGAGAAAGTGAAGTTTGGTTTAATGACAAAAAAAACATTATTGATACCCGATTGCGGGAGGGAGGAACATTTGTTGTTGAAGGCCAGCACTATTTCTACGGGTGGGATGGCCCATTTTCATTCAAGATGAAAGGATACAGAATATTATTTTTATCAACAGACGAACATTATTATCATTTTCACCGGTCGGTCAATCAATTTGATGGCGACAATCCATTTGCAGAACCCGTGATGGTGTATACAAACATCAATAATGGACTTGGGATATTTGCTGCATACAATGTTTTTATGAAAGAGGTACCCATTCAATCAATACCTGGAGGTAATTGATTCAATAAAATTTTCAGTTTTATATAGCAATTATCCCACTGAACTATCAATCTGATTGCTCTAAAAGTTCGTAAATTTACAATCGGTGGAAGGGTGCTTCAGGAAAGCCCAGTGGCCAGGCCCAAACAAAATTCACTGATGTTGGCCTTTCTTCCCTATTTCGAACGAATGATGTCAACAAAAATCGGTAAGTGGTCAGCAAATCCGCCGGTATAGGTAAAGCCCGAATAGGTTCTGAAAGGCCGCTTCCCGGTGTGTACCGGGTCATCTTCGAGCAGGAAGTCGGCATTAAATATTTGAGCACCACGAGGATGAACCATCAGTTTGCCCTTATTTTGGATGAGCGATGTTGAAACAACTACCTGGTCAATTACACTCCAGTTTTCTCTGAATTTGTGTGTGCCTGAATTCTGGCGGGTATAAATGGGTGCCATCAGATTGTATAATTCGCCTGATTGTATGCCTAAGGTATCAAGACGTGCCTTGAGATGCTGGGTCATGCTTATTTCGTTGGGCTCGTCGTTAAAATCACCGATCATCATGATATTGGCCGAATTGTCGTGACGAAAGATCGAGTCGGCTTTGGTTTTCAGAAATGCACCCGTGTAGTAGCGCAGGGGCTCTGTGGCCATGAGGCCTCCAAACTTTGAAGGCCAGTGATTGATAAAAATATGCAAAGTGTCGGCTCCGAGTGCAATTCCTTTTGCATAGAGTATATCGCGTGTTGCCCTCGCCTCCGGCCCGGGAAAAACCACCCGTAGGGGTTCGCTGTGCAATATTCTGATCTTTTCTTTCCGGTAGAGCATGGCTACATCAATTCCCCGCGAATCCGGAGAATCGTAATGAACGATCTGATAGTTGAGCCTTCCCAGGGCACTATTCTTCAGAAGTTGCGTAAGTACATATTTGTTTTCGACTTCGCACAAACCAATGATCCCCGGAGCTTCCCATTCTCCGATTGCCAGCAGGGTTTTCCCGAGGTCCTGCGTTTTTTTTATGAACCGCTTTATATGCCATGCCCGCATGCCCTGGGGAAGAAACTCATCATCGTTGGTCAGGGTATCGTCTTGCGCGTCGTAGAGGTTTTCGACATTATAAAAAACTACCCTGAGTGCCGATGCTTCCTCGTCGCCTGTTTGTGCCACGCCTGTTTGCCAAATCAACAAAAAAGCAATTACCTGAATCAGAATTTTAATGCGAAGATTGAAAGGTTGCACTGGTAGCTCTATTTTTTGATCTTTACACAGGCAAAAGTAACTATTAAGTTCATACATTTGCGAGGCCTACATTAAACCCTGGATTAAATATGAGAAAGAAAAGAAACCCGCACAGAAACTATTATCGTCAGGCGTTGCAATGGACGATTCTATCCTTGCTTGCTTACATGGTAATCAGGCTTTTGGTTGACAAATCTTACACCCCGGATTTTGAGGCATACTGCCCATTTGGCGGAATACAAGCCTTGTCGAGCTACCTGGCGAACAATTCTCTCGCCTGTTCCATGTCAACTACACAAATTGTAATGGGCATCCTGATGGGTGTGGGCGTGCTTCTTATCAGTAAATTGTTTTGCAGTTATATTTGCCCGATTGGAACATTCACCGAGTGGCTTGGGAGAATAAGCAGCCGCTATAAATTGCGTTACACAATAACAGGATTGGCCGACGATTTGCTGCGTTCACTCAAGTACGTTTTGCTATTTATTACTTTTTATTTTTCTGTTTCTTCCAGCGAACTGTTTTGTAAGAAATTCGACCCTTATTATGCCATCTTTTCGGGCTTCGACGGAGATGTTACCGTGGCTTACGCCATTCCAGCCATTTTGATTACGATCTTTGGCTCATTCCTGATACGGCAGTTTTGGTGTAAGTATCTTTGCCCACTTGGTGCTGCTGCCAATATTTTTGCATTTGCTCCGGTGTTTGCTGCAATTTCACTGGTTTATTGGCTTATTATCCGCTTCACTTCATGGGAGTTGCATTGGGCATGGTACCTGGGTGTTGTATGCGCTGCAGGCTTATTGATGGAAATATTTAGGCGCAAGGGTTTGTATTTTCCGGTAATGAAAATCACGCGCAACGAAGAGATATGTACCGACTGCAAGATATGCGACAAGGTTTGCCCCTACGCGATCAAGGTTTCTGAAATGGACAGCGTAAAACACATTGATTGCCACATGTGTGTTGATTGCATTGTGAATTGCCCGGAAAAAGGTGCATTGACAGTTAATCGCAGGCCCTTGCGTTGGCTACCTGCCGCATCGGTGGTTTTACTTATTGCAGTGGGCTTGTTGCTGGCTGCCCGCTGGGAGCTTCCGACCATAGATGTTCGCTGGGGTACGGAGCAGCAATTTGAGCACTCCGAAATTTATGAGCAAAACGGACTAAAATCTGTGAGGTGTTTTGGAAGCTCGAAATCATTCGCCGGACAAATGGAAAAGGTTGAAGGAGTGCTTGGTGTTCAAACATTCGCAAGGCGGTTTGGAGTGAAAATATTTTTTGACCCGGCCATCACAAATGCCACCAGGATTCGCGAAGCAATCTTTACCCCAGTGCGCTGGGTGCTTGCCGAACCACCAGAAGAAGTAACAACATTAGCCATAACCGACATTGGAATCGACAGGTTTTTCGACAGTAACGATGCCTATTTACTCAGCGAAATGCTAAGCATCAAGGCAGGGGTTTATGGTATGGAGACTTTGTTTGGCGAACCTGTTCATGCCCAAATCTATTTCGACCCGAACCTAGTGACGGTGGATCAAATTCGGGAAATGATAGAAGCAGGAAAAGTGACTTATTTGGCCGGAGAAGAGCAGATAACCGAAAAAACTGAATTCAAAATAGCCTTCATCAAAGACCAAATTGGCTCAATCAGTGTGGCCGAATACATGCAAAAATCATTCAAAACCTATGATATTGCTTTCAACGACTTTGAAAATTTCGCTGCAAATCAGTTAGAAATATTCCTCGTTGACTTCCCCCAGGCAGCCCGGGCTGAACAACAAAAGTGGTTTCCGTTTCTCATGAGCCACCTTTCGAACAATGAAGGCATCGTGAGGTTCACGGTTGAATGGATAGGGCAGTATCCGGTATTGAAAATTACCTATGTGCCTTCTGTCACAAGACCTGATACCATCATGGAATTACTAAGAGCCAGAACACTCACGGTTCACTATCCCGATGGCAGCACACGGGAGTTTGAGAATCCATATAATTTCTAAGCTGCGCCTACAGGAAAATGATCACAGGCGCATGATATATGTTGTTATAGCGAAGTCCTTTTAATCAGAAACAAAAGTAGTGATGCTGAAGGCCGGCAGGTTGGTGGTAATAAAGTCCTTTGTGACATTCACACGCGGCTGAATGGCATGATTATATGTTTCCGAAGTGAGGTAAGGAGTGAAGGATTTTGGCAATGTGCCTCCACTTAACGCAACCTGAATTGTTTCCAAAGACCCGCTCGTGTTCAATGCTACAATCACAAGTTTACCACTGCCTTTATAACCGCTGACGTAGATATCGGTTTTCGGATTCGAGGTTGAACTGATCCGCTGGTAACCCGGGCGCACATATTTTGAGAACTGCGCCATGACATAGCCACGTTTGGTCGGTTGGCTATTATCGTCAATTGGCCCATAAAAGCGCTTCAGATACCACCAAACATACGCACTGTAGTTGCCGATGGTCATGCAGTCGTGAATTTCTTTACCTGTTTTCAGTGCTCCTTGCCAATCGGTGGTCAGTTCCAGATGCTCGGTCATCCAAACCTCTTTGCCTTTGTTCAGTGCATTCTGATACCATGATAGGCCGCCTCCATAAATGTGTCCGGCAATGATCGAAATCTTTGAGGCTGCTACAGCATCATTTAGCATGGGATCGGTAAAGGCTTGGTTAAAGTTATATGATTCGGCTACCATTAGCCTTGTGGTGCCTACCTCTGACGCATAGTTTTTGACGAAATTCAGAAATTCTTCTGATGTCCAGTCGCACGATTCATAAGTAACTTTAATGTCTGGCTCATTCTGTACAGAAATGCCATAGATTTCAACCCCTCCATTCCTCATATAGTCGGCAAAACTTTTCAGGTAGGCTGCATAGGCCTGATAAGATGTAGTTTTAAGGCTTCCTCCGATAATATTGTTATTTGTTTTCATAGAAACAGGAGGCGACCACGGAGCAGCAATAATGGTGGCACCAAGTGCATTTGCCTTTTGCGCATTCGATAACTCAGTAGCCCACTGGCTGCTTCCTTCTGGTGAGATCCTCACCCTGAGAATACTTAAACCAAGCTGATTCTCGGCATTGTTCCCATACAGAGTGGTCA
The DNA here is from genome assembly GCA_037446395.1 of Lentimicrobiaceae bacterium. Lineage (GTDB taxonomy): Bacteria > Bacteroidota > Bacteroidia > Bacteroidales > JAAYJT01 > JAAYJT01. Next base: position 133,293 of record JBBIIP010000004.1, on the reverse strand, counting down.
TTTCTGTACTGCTCAGCGCGCCAATCCATGCGGTCGTACCGCCAAAGCCGCGAATGGTCTGCTGAACAACATCCATTTTAAGATAGCTCGTGGGGATCTTTGGATCCAAGACCGGTATATTTGGATCAGGATCAATGTTTTTGTCCTGGCAACCTGAAAAAAAAATCCAGATTGACGCAATAAACAGAATTAACCTATTCATATTAAGCGAATTAAATCTTGTTGTGCGATTGGGTGCAATGGTTTTTTATTGAAAAGATAGCTCTTTGGATACATTTGCAAAATTCCATAAATATTAGGATTAATTGATCTTTTAATGTGGATTTTTAAAAAATGATTGTCTTAAATAAATGCTTGAATCCCTGTCATCAGCCCATCAATCTCTGCAAGGCCTTTGAGCCTTCCGATCAGCGGGTAACCGGGATTATAGGTATGCTGAAAATCGTGCAGAATTTTAATGCCATGATCAGGCCGAAATGGCATCCTGAAGTCTTTGCGGCCAAACTCAATTCTTCTTTTTTGCTCTTTCAGTAAAGCGGTAACAATGGCCACCATATCTTGTGATCCTTTCAAATGTCCTGATTCGAAAAAACTTCCATCCCCAAGCATCTGGGTGTTTCGCAGGTGAGAAAAGTGAATGCGATCTCCAAATTTTTCGGCTATTTCAATCAGGTTATTATCGTGGCGAGCCGACAGTGAGCCGACACAGTATGCGATGCCGTTATTCAACGATTTATGGACCGCACAAATCCATTCAAGGTCGTCAATTGTGCTAACAATTCGTGGCAACCCGAGGATAGGGAATGGTGGATCGTCGGGATGGATGCATAGGTTTATGCCAACCTCTTCGGCAATCGGAATTACAAAGTCAAGAAAGTATTTCAGGTTTTTTCGGAGCTCATCATTATCAATGTCCTTATATTGTGTCAGAATTTCAAGGAACAAACCCTTTGGATCCTTTACAGTTCCATCAATTACGCCATTCACAAATCCCTGGGTGAGAACAATAATATTGTAAACCAACGCATCGGCTTCTTGTTGGGTCATGTTCTCAGCAATTGTTTTGGCTTTGTCGAGCAATTCAGCCGGGTAATCCTTTGCTGCTCCAGGCCTTTGCAGGAGGAAAACGTCGAAGGCAATAAATGTCGGAAAGTCGAAAAACAAAGATTCACCGCCATTGTCAAGTTGGTAATGAAGATTCGTACGCGACCAATCGAGCACAGGCATAAAATTGTAGCAAACAGTATCAATTTCACATTCGCCAAGGTTTCTGAGCGATTGTATGTAGTTTCTAATCAGTTGTTTCCTGTCGGATGAGCCGGTTTTGATGCCTTCGGGAACACGCAAACTTTCGACCACGCTCCATCTCATGCCTTTTGCTTCAATTGCGTTTTTAACTTTTAGGATTTCTTCTTTTTCCCAAATTTCACCGGCTGGGATATGATGCAGTGCCGTAACGACTCCTTCTACACCCATTTGCACCAGGTCGTTCAGTTTGATTGGGTCGTTAATACCAAACCATCGCCATGTTTTTTCGAGAGCCATTATCTTTATTATAATGTTGTCGTTGACTTCCTCAACTATTTGTCATTGAATACACTACAAACTTATTATAAAATTTTGCATTTGTGAGTTGAATCTACCAACACATTAAATACCACTAAAGGAACTAAAGCCACCATCCACAGGCAAAATTACCCCTGTGACGAAAGAGGCTGCATCGGAACACAAGAATTGCACAACCCCGTTGAGTTCGCTTATGTCGCCAAATCTTTTCATTGGAGTACGGGCTAAGATTCTTTTACTCCTTTCTGTGAATGTACCATCAGGATTTATGAGCACAGCCCGGTTTTGATCGCCAATGAAGAATCCTGGAGCAATGGCATTCACCCGAATTTTTTCGCCAAATTTTAATGCCATTTCCATTGCCAACCATTGGGTAAAAATGTTTATGCCGGATTTTGCAACCGAATATCCCATGACGCGGGTAATTGCAGAATATGTTGCCATGGAAGAAATGGTGATGATGCTCCCCTGACCTTGTTTTGCCATTGCTTCGCCGAATACCAAACACGGAAATATAGTCCCATTTAGGTTGAGGTCGGTAACCCTTTGCAGGTCTTCGATTTTCATGTCAAAAACGGATTGATGTTCAGCAATTGTTGCATCCGGGAGATTACCTCCAGCGGCATTGATGAGTATGTCAATCTTTCCCCATTTTTCGATAATCTGCTCACGGGTGTGCTTGAGCTGTTCAAGATCGAGGACGTTGGTGGCAAAGCCTATTGCTTCACCATCCATTTTCACGAGTTCCTGTATTCTTTTGTTTACGTTCTCTTCTCTGATATCGAGGATTACAACTTTCACACCCGAACGTACCAGGCTTTTCGAAATGCAGCCCCCAAGAACCCCGCCACCCCCTGTCACAACGGCTACTTTACCATTGATGTCAAACAAAGAATTATTTTTTAAATTCATGGTTGCAATTAAGTTTTATCAAATCAATAGTTCAAACCCGGGAAAAACCATGTGGCACTCAATGCTGCAATAACTGAGTGAATACCGGGAGCATGTTTAATTTCTTTAAGAAATCTGGTACAAAGGTAGTTCAAAGTCTTCGCTCTACCAATCATCTGTTCTGAAGGGCGAGGCGGGCAACCCATCGCTGTTATATAAATTCGCCCCGTGAGGATTATCTGCCCATGCATACCTGACAGCAACCGGATGCTTTATCTCTTTGCTCCATACCACAATTTTTCCTTTTTTGATGGTTGCCTGTGCCCACACAAATTTTCTGTCATTGCCTGCAATTGCAAATTGCTGTAGTGGTTGGTTGTTTTTGGAAACAAGGCCACCCGAAATATGGGTAAACGATAAAACAATTCGATTTCCTTTAATTTTCATTGATTCATATTTTGGGCCAGAATACTCTCCAAATGATTGGTTGTATGCAACTTTATGGGCTGCGAGCGCCAAACGAACGCCCACATCCTTTTTGTTTAAAGGATGGATATCATTCCATTCACCAATGTCAATCGAAACTGCCATTGCGGTGCCGGCCACCGAAAGTGTATTCAGTTGCGATTCTCTGAGCAGTGCCCAGTTGCTCTCAGTGGGCTGTGAGGGTGGATCCATGAAATTGGCCAACTGAACAAACAGAAACGGGAAATTGCCTTGATTCCAATCGTTTCTCCAGTTTTGGATCATGGCCGGAAATAGTTTACGATATTCCATGGCTCGGCCAGCATTTGATTCGCCCTGATACCAAATCACACCTTTTATCTTGTAGTTCATGAGCGGGTGAAGCATGGCGTTGTACAGGCCACCGGGTTTCCACCTTACAAAGGTTTGGCTTTCGAGTGGAGGCATTAATGATGCAACACGATAATTCCACTGTCCTTTTAAATCAATCCTCTCTGATCCGAAATTTATTTCATAAGGTTTGTCAGGAACAAACCCACCCACCCCCTGGCTACTGATAACCCTTACTAGGATTGTGTTCTCTCCTGATTTCAGCACACCCGGAGGAATTGTATATCTTCTGGGAGGATATTTGTAGCTGGTTGCCCCCACGAAAATTCCGTTTACGAACACAGAATCCGCGTCAACAATGGCTCCAAGGATCAGTTCAGCCTTTTTATTTGCAAGCAGCCCAGAGAGGCATATACTCTTGTAGAACCAAATTGAACCATTGATTTTCTCAAGTTCAGTGCCATTCCAGTAGGCTGGAATTTTGATGCTTTTCCAACTGTATGAAGCCAACCGCGATTGAGAATAAATGGCTTTGAGAGTACGTCCTTCTATGTCTTTTTTATTCAATTCGTCATACCATGCCCTTATTCTTGAGTTGTCAGATTTAATCAAGCGGTTAACAAATGCAGTATCCTTGAATCGTTGCATTTCATTGTAATGTAAAGGAAATTGTTTCAGTGCTTCCTCGCTCATCCAGGCTTCGGCGGGCGAGCCTCCAAGCGCATTGTTGATCAAACCGATTGGGATTTTGTATTTATCATATAGCTCCTTAGCAAAGAAATAGGCTACTGCTGAAAAATCCAGAACACTAATGCTGTCGGCTGGTTTCCAAACACCCGAGCTGTAATTTTCATGCTTTCGATTGAAGTCATAGGATTGTGGAACAAGAAACTGCCTGATGAACTTATTGTTGCAGCCGGTGATTTCGTTGGGATAGACCCAGCTAACTCTTCTCATTGGCAATTCCATATTCGATTGCCCCGAGCATATCCAAACATCGCCCACCATAATATCTTCGATCAACAATTCATTACTTGCCTTAATCTGCATGGAATAGGGCCCACCAGCCCGAAGTGGGTCAAGCAATACAGACCACTGTCCATCAGTATTTGCAGTCGTTGAATACAAATTTTCAGCAAAATACACCGAGATTTTTTCACCAGGTGAAGCCCAACCCCAGAGTTTGATATTTGCATCGCGTTGAAGAACCATTCCATTGCTGATCAATCGGGGCAGTCTTACCTGTGCATTCAGGAGTATGCCGAGCAGGAAGAGTAAACCAGTAAGGATGATTGTTTTTGCATTAACTTTTGTAACCATGTGTTTTAAGTTTTAAAAATCTCATTGTGTGAAATTCAAGCAATCAATCATTAAAATAATCAACGTCAATCATTTATTGGATAGGATATGCCCCCACAAAGCTTTTGTACTTTGCCGGAAGCCCCATCAGCTTCGCAATATTGACAGGCAATGGCGTCGCTACCTGCGTCCCTGGGAATCCGGGCAAAAGCTGGAAGTTGCCTATATCAGGACTTCTGAATAATGGAATATTTTTGTTGGCAATGTGCTGGCTATTCGATGAAAAGCCTGGATAATCCATACGGAACTCTTCCAGGGTGCCGTAGAGTTGATGGCATTCAGCATTTGAAACCGGGCTCCAAAGAATCAAAGGATGCTTTCTGTCGTATCCTTGTACATATACATTGTTATCTATCACTTTGAGCTGAGGTTGCGACAGCTTTTCGCAAAGGGTGGCCAATTGCCAAACATAAAGCAAGGGACGTTTAAAAGACCCGTCGCCAAAGAGCAGGTTATTCACAAAAACATGGCCATAGCGCTCATCTACTTCAGGTCCTGTACTGGGGTGCCATCCAAAATGATCTCCTACGGCACTTCTTGCATTGCGCGCAATGCAAACCATGCTGTTTACCAGGGTGTTGTTATAGATTTTTGCATCTGATGCGTTGAGAATAAATATACCCTGATCGCAATTTACAAACAGGTTCCCGGCACAAACTACCCCCTTTGAAATCTCGAAGAAAAATCCATTATCGCTAGGCCAGGGCTGGTTTTTGCTAAATGGCCTCCTGATATTGCCGACGTTCTCGATCCGGTTATTGGTAAATACTCCATCCACATTTCCAACATCGTACCAAATTCCGTTTGAATAGGGTAAGTCAATCACCAGGTTGTCGTTGCAGGTTACCCTGAAGCACTGATTGAATATCTTAACGGCAGCAGGATAATAGCCTGTAATTAACTCAATGTTGTTTTTGGTAAAAATGTTTCTTTCAACCAGCACATCCGACGAACTGAGTATATATAAACCCTCTGTGCTTGTATCGCTCACTTTGCAGTGCCTGATAGTCATTTTGTCGCCCCTCAAATACGCTGCTACCCTTGAACAAAACGAAATATTGCAATGCTCGATCGTGGTTCCGATAACTTCTTTGCCGTGGTTACTTTCGGGTGAAAGGCCTTCAGGATCCGTGCCATCAATCTCGATAGCCCGATAGGCGTATTGGGTAAAAGCTATTCCCCTGATCGTGGGCCCTTTTTTGTCAGAAACCTTTCCATGCACATTCCTGCATACTCTGTGGATAGCCACATCGAAAGCCGTGATTTCGATAAGATGCTCTGCCGGGTTCACCCCGATATAAATATTTCCTGTTGTGTAATCAATGCAATATGAGTCCTGATCAACGTGCCCTTCCCAACCCACAGATTGCAGAAACTTGCCATCAACAAATACCATGTCGTTATTAAATCGGTGCAATGGGGTTTGCTGTCCAAACCTAATCCTTCGCCACCAATCGGCAGGCTCCATCGGAAAAAGCCTATCCCATTTTGTGATCCACAAGCCATTACCGAGGTCGCGCCAATCGGAGGCAACGAATGTACCTTTCAGCACTGGCTCCTCGTTCAGATATGGCTGAATGGTTATGCCCTGATTCAGTATTAAATTTCCTGTCCGGTAAACTCCACCCCTGAGTATAATTGCATCGCCTGTCCTTACCCGTTCAAATGCGGCTTCAATCGAAGTAGGGTGCTCAATCTGATCTCCTGCATTTTTTGCTTCGCCATTGGGCGCAACGTAGAAGATTCTGCCCATGCCTTTAGGCAAATCGTACTTTTGAGGCACAGGACCATATGGGCCTCCGGAGGGTTGCGCATGCATAGGGTTAGTGGATAAAGATAGAATTAAGCCACTCATCATAGCTATGAATCCCAGGCGTAAAGACACACTCCTGTTCGCATACAGGCTTGAAAGGCCGTTAAGTTGTTTGATAAATTTTTGTTCGGTTTTCATAAATTTTACTTCGTTATGTTTCAAAAATAAATTCAAATCATACGTCATAATTCTTTTTGATTCTTTCTCCAGGTTTCTTTCAAAAAGGTGGTTTCAGGAATTTATCAATCGTTGGCAGGCTTCATCGTTTTCTTGCCCTGCAATCCTCCTTCAACAATCAGCCTTTTGGTTATCTCTTCACTTCCGAATGTCATCAGGTGGAAGCCACTAACACCTGTTTTCCTTTTAATGGATTCAATGAGTTCAAGAGCAATGATGATACCTTCTTCCAGTTCAGAGTCGCCTGCTTTTTGCATCCTTTTCATAATCCATTCAGGAATGAATATCCCGGGAACCTCATGGTGAAGATACATCGCCATTTTATGGCTCTTGAGCGGGGTGATTCCTATTAAAATGTATGCTTTACGAAGTAGGTCTTTCTTATAGAGTTGTTCAAGCCACAACTCAAGTTTATCAGGTTCAAAAATGAGGTTTGTCTGAAGGAATTGTGCACCTGCATTTATCTTTTTTTGCTCCCGGATGGCTTGTAATGCTGGTTCGGCTGCAAAGGGTGCAGTGGCTGCTCCGAGAAATAATTTTGGTGGGTGTTTCATCTTGCGTCCATCGAGGTATATGCCCTCATCTCTCATTCTGCGAAGGATCCAAAGCATTTGAACCGAATCGAAGTCCAGTATGTTCAAATTACTCATGGGGGAGGGGCCGATGCGGGCGCTATCGCCCGAAATGCAAAGTACATTGCGAACCCCCATCTCATTAGCTCCGACTATCTCGGCCTGCAGGCCGCACCTGGTTTTATCTCTTGCTGCTATTTGTAAGACTGGCTCTGCCCCAAGTTCATGTGCAACCTTACAACAGGCTATGCTCGACATTCTCGGGTTTGCTGATGAATTGTCAGTGAAATTTACAGCAGCTACAAAAGATTTAATGATTTCGATGCTTTCTTTAAGTTTTTCTGTGTGGGCACTGAGTGGGGGCGTAACCTCTGAAGTTACCACAAATTCTCCGTTTTTTAGTCGTCTTTCAAGTTCCGAGGTGCTCCCATCATAGGCAGGAGGGTGATATTCGGAATCGCCGTTCCACCATTCAGGTTGTCGAATGGGCTTAAAAACGCTTTCCCATATCTCAGCTTTCTTCTGTTTGTCTTTCAAAAAAAGGCTTTTTATAAATTTTCCTGTTCCAACCTTATTTACTGATTTTACGACATCAGCCCAGGTTTCTGTCCCTGCTTTATCCCAATCAACCGGTGGGAGGATTTCAAGAAGTTTGTCTTCTCTGCCCATTTTCTTCGATCTCTTATAAATCTCATGCCAGACACATTTTCTTGTTTCATCCACATAGCATCCTTTTATAGTTGAACCCCCGCAGGGACCATTTCTCAGGCCTTTTGGGCATTCCATATGGCAAATAAAGGCTGTTTCCTGAAGCAGACAATTTCCACACATACGACAACCAAAAAGCGGACCCTTTATCAACCGTTCTGTCATTGCCAGCAAACGCAGGCTAAATTTTTCTCTTTTGAATGGGTAGAACGGGGGTTGCCATCGGCGCGTTGGAGTAAATAATGACATAGCTGTAATGTTCTGTTTCAGGAAATATATTTTCTAAGCCCCGCTTTGAAAGTGTTCCACAAACCGCAAGGCATAATCATCTCTTGCCAGTACCAGGTCAACCGCCCTTACTGCGCCAACAATCTTTTCAGGATTGGCAATAGGGCACGTGAGGCCATGATAAACAGATAATGCCATAAAAGCTGCATTGAGTACTTCCCGGTTTGGAAGCCCGAACGAAATATTACTCGACCCCATGGTTATGTTGAGGCCGAGTTTATTGCGAACAAGCCTGACGGTTTCAAGTGTCACAAGACATGCCTGAGGGTCGGCACTCACCGCCATCGCAAGCGGATCGATTATAACATCTTCCTCATTGAGGCCTGCCTGTAATGCTCGATTGAGAATCTTTTCTGCAATTGCCAGCCGCTTATTCGGGTCGTGGGTGATTCCCTCATCATCCATGACAAGTCCGATAACCGCGGCATTATATTCTCTGGCCAGGGGTAGTATCGCATTCAACGACTCCTCCTTTCCGTTCACCGAATTGATCAGGCATTTTCCCTGGATAACTTTTAGGGCAGCTTCAATGGCTTTTGCATTTGGAGAATCAAGACAAAGTGGAATGTCGAATTTCTCCTGAATCTTAATAACCGCTTCAGGAAGCAATTTTGCATCATCCACCCCCGGAAAACCCACATTTACGTCAAGAACATCAGCCATGGCCTTCATTTGATTTTCTGCCAGCTCAAGCAGATAGTCGAAATTCTCAACCTGTAAGGTTTCCACCAGCCGCTTTCTTCGTGTCGGATTGATACTTTCACCAATAATAACTACCGGCCCCAGGGTATCTATCACCACCTCCTTTGTCTTTCCTCTTAGAATCGTTCTCATTTTATTGAATTTTTGTATGACATCTATTCGCAAAATTGTAGCTCATTGAATTCGGTTTATTTAGGACATCCGCTCTACTTCCGTTTTGACAGCGAGTTAAAATATTCAGAAAATCCAGAAAACAAATATAGAAGAATTCAATAGATCGGGAGTAAGAAATATTGCATGGCTTTAGGATTATTAAGTGTTTGTGGTAATGATTAAATTACCTGCTGCTTCGGTGCCAGCAATTTGCCGCTTGGCGTACGGAATGGCTAAAAAACATCTTAAATATAATATTTATGCGAAATTATTTGATATTCATGATTATATTTTGTAATTTTACAGCTCTAAATCCAATCAAAATTACCAGAATGAGATTAGCCTGGTGTTTCTCAAACAATTGTTAACACTTCTAGGAGAAACTGATTGCCATAAGGCTCTACGATTCCTGGCAAAACATTGATATAATAATGGATTTATGATACATTTTCAAAATAAGGCACATCATGAAACCATTTAACTGAGCATTCTTTATTTGCCATATTCAATTGGCTTTGATTATCGTGAATTTTCAAAATTTATTAACTAAAACATTTGCAAATGAAAAAGCTGATTTACATTATTGGATTTCTTGTACCTGTCGTTCTCAGCTTGAGAATGGTTGCACAAAATGTTCCTGGCCAGGCGGAACCGTCTTCCGGTGATTCATTAAAATACAAAATTCAGAAAGCGCAAACTTTAGTCAAAGAGGGTAAAAAAGTTGAGGCATCAAAAATTCTCACAGGTATCATGGCCACCCATTCCTATAATAAGGAAGCAGTTCAATGGTGGTTGATCGCCAATATGAAAAGAAGTCCTTCGGGCGAAGTGGATGCCATTTTAATGCTCGACTCACTGGCTCTGGTGTATCCTTCGAATGATGCTATACTGTTCTTTAAGGTCTTCATACAGGCGGAGCATGGTATGAACGAGGAGGCATTGAAAAACCAGGAGATACTTTTGAAACGGCATCCACAGGACGATGAAAACTGGATTGGTAGAGGGCAGATTTTATTTGGTCTCGAAAGATACCCCGAAGCATGTGATTCGTTCGACAAGGCATTGGAGTTGAATCCTTCCCGAACAGATGTTTTTGGGATGAAGGCGTCAGCGCTTACAAAACAGGGAAAATTTGATCTGGCAATTTCGACTTTGAATAGAAGTCTTATACGTGAACCCAATAACCCTAATGCCATATACAACCGCGCTTGCATTTACTGCCTTAAAGGTGATAAAGCCAATGCAATCGCTGATCTGAAACATGCCATTGAATTAAACCCCAGGTTTAAACAGCATGCGAAAACTGACGAAGATTTCAAAAGCTTATGGGAAGATGTCAAGTTCATTGAACTAACCAGGTAGCACGTGATAAAATCTGCACATACTCTGACCAAACTTTTCATCCTCCTAATGGTTTTTCAGCTCACCAGCAATCTGTTTTAGCTTCAAAGAGGGCATGGTAAACACTGAACGATACCAATTCTGGGATTTGAGTGGCTCCACCGGGGTCGCCACAAGATTTGATGCCATTTTAGTCAGCAGTTCTGTATCGAATCATGGAAAATATCAGTTTAAACCCGGATGGCCCTTGAAGATGGCCAAAGTATAGCAGAATTATCCGAAAACTCCATGATTATGAAAAATATACATCTTTCGCAATTTCGGCTGGTATATTGTATTGCGTTGAATATCAATTTATAAACTATGTTGCTAATTTTATAAGGCATGCTCGGAAATGTGAAGAAATTATTTCGGAATTCAGGGGTTGTAACGACACCCAAATCAATAACCACTTACTTTGAAAAAAGTTTGCGATACGGGCTTCAATACATAAAATGTGCCTTAAAAGTGGTTATTTGATTGAGGGTAGAGTAATTTAATATTAAAGCGTAGTTCTTCGATTAGCTCATAAATTCATTTTATTGCGAACCTAAAAGTAGAAATGTCATGTTAAAAAAAATCGTCTTTTGGATTCCCCGGTCAATTGGAATCGGCGCAATCCTGTTCATGCTAGTATTCTCCTTAGATTGTTTTGAAGCAGGAAGTCCACTGGGTGAAATGCTGACTTGCTTTTTTATGCATAACCTGCCATCGTTTCTTATCCTGGCTCTTCTTTTTATCTTCTGGAAAAATGATCTTGCTCTTGGTTTTACCTTTTGTGCGACCGCTCTTCTGCTTACGCTTGCCTTTAATGGCTTTGGAAACAACAAAGGCATACTAATAGTAGCTGCCCCATTTTTTTTGGCCGGTACGATTAATTTTTTAGGTCATTTTCTAAAGAATAAGCGACTCCCACACAATCCGGAAATCTGAATTGCATGATTCAAGTTTCTTCTTTAACATTATACATAAATGCATCTTATTTTAGGATAACAATTTATAAATTATGTGAAGATTAGTATGTTGCTTTTATTAATTCAAATATTTACGGTTTCTTCAACAACGGCACAATACAGAATCAATAAGAAAATTTACGACAGACATGATTATATCTATCAGCAAGGGGATCCATATAAGCCAGAATCAGCTGCTCTTCTTTCGCTAATAATTCCTGGATTAGGGCAAGCAACATGTGGGGAAATCGCACGTGGCTCGATTTTTTTCGGAAGCTCCATTGCCTGGTTTGCATTCATATCTTATTATGGTACGAATTTTGGGCCAGAATCAAAAGAAGCGTATGACCTAATCGCCTATTATTTTTTGGGTCAGGCGACCATAAGTGTAATTTCAATGATTGACGCTTCGCGGGTGGCGAAAATAAACAATCTCGCATGGCGCGATCACAATCGCTCAGTTCTTAACCTGCAACTTCAGTCAGGCTTTAGTCAGCTGAAAATCAATAAGTCGAGCAAGGTAATTCCAATGATTTCATTAAGAGTTGCTTTTCAATAGTCAAAGAATGTATTCGCATTTTCACTTTGATTATTTGGTTTCAATCTCATTTGACAATAGTTTCCCACAATTAGCACTTATGTGGGTAGGGAAACAACCAGATTGCTAAAACCATATTACCCCATTACGTGCAGATTAGGGACGGCTGCAAAAGACCGGGTAAGTCCTGCAAGCTAAGGGCTCACAGTCCTGCGTGTCATGTTGCAGAGGGTAGGGGATTTTGCCACACGGGTTGGTTGTGTAAATGATTCCGGTCAAGCGATAGATTTTACCGCTTTCATGGTTGAGCGCTATCTTTTCAGCCATTAGGTGATATAGTGTTGGAGCAGATTATCAGGGAGTATTTGGGAGGTAAAGGGGGGCGTGGGTAGGACAGACACACTCCTTGCCAAGGTTTGGCTAGCGTATCGGTTGGTGTGACATGTCTATATAAAGCAGAGGGTCAAGTTGTGTCATTTACTTGTCGAGCCATTTTAGAGTGACGTACAGCTATGACATTCGCTCTGCTTCCGTTTTGAAAATCGAGTTAAATTATTCAGAATATCCAGGTAATAAATGTAGAAGAATTCAATAGATCGGGAGTAAGAAATATTGCATGGCTTTAGGATTATTAAGTGTTTGTGGTAATGATTAAATTACCTGCTGCTTCGGTGCAAGCAATCTGCCGCTTTACATTTGGAGCAGCTATAATCCTTGTTTCTTACATTCTTTCCGATCCCTACTACACCACTCACTGATTTGATGGGCAACATCAGGCTGGCTTGGTTTAGCACAACACCACAATTGCTTCCAGGCATCATTGCAAATAGTTTCTGTTGGTCAGCCACAGGCCACCCGCAATATCCAGGGCTATATCTGTTCGTTGTATTCAATCCCTGTAATGCCATTTGGCGTGCAATCTCCTCATGAACATACCTTGCGACATCTTCAGCGATTTCTGACCCTATCAGGTCGGCAATCAAGCCATCCAACAACTCACCTGTTTTCATTAATTGTTTGGAAAATTTCTCAACTTCGCCTCCACATGTGCCAATAAAAAATGCTATTCCGGTACTTTTTGCCAGGTCAGAGGTTACCGTTCGGCCCAGGTTAAAGCAATATTCAGCAATAAACATATCACCCTTTTTTATATCAAACACCGGGCGATTATGGATTGCGTAACAAGCTGATGGAGAGCAAATAGAAAGAGATTGCACAGTCAATGACCGGATTTTTTCAAGTAGGTAATGATCAGTGTTGCCTTCCGGAATGTTAAGGGCTTTAATGATATTTTCCTGCCGAACGTTCAGCACACCCGGTGGTGGTGACAGATAGCTGATTTGTGTTGGCACTGAATTATTTTTTCGATTTTAAACCGAATCAATCTTGAATGGCTTCGAAACAACGAAAATCATGCAACCAGGGAGTTGATCAACACTACCGCCTGTTGGGGGTCAGGAGCATATCCATCGGCTCCGATCTTCAGCCTGAACTCTTCGTTAACGGGTGCACCACCAATTATCAAACAGGATGAAGGAAATTCATGCTTGATGTCGCGCACAATATCTCTCATGTTGTCCATCGTGGTTGTGAGCAATGCAGATAAACCAACCACAGCATCTGTGTTTTCCCGGATGGCTTGAATGAATTTCTGGGCATTCACATCAACGCCCAAATCAATCACTTCGTAACCCGCTCCTTCAACAATCATGGCAACCAGGTTTTTGCCGATATCGTGCAGGTCGCCGGCAACTGTTCCGATGATAAATTTTCCTTTCCGTTTCACTGCACCCGACTTAAAAAAAGGCTTCAGATGTAGCATGGCAGCCGTCATGGCCTTGGCAGAAATCAGCATTTGAGGCACAAAGATTTTTTTTTCCGAAAACTTTTGTCCTACTCGTTCCATTGCTTTGATGAGGGCGTTATTGAGGATTTCAGAAGGTTCAATACCCTGTTCCAGAGCCATTTTGGTCAACTCATCAGCCCCATCCATCCCTTTCATGTTCGGAGGGTAGGGGGCATCTTTGTTGACTTTCCCGTATTCAACGCATTCAAGAAGTTTCAGTAATAGTTCAGTGTTGTCCATAATTCTGATGAGATTATTCTTTGGTCGTGGTGCTGTTAAACAGAAGCGTATGATTATTAGGTCATCAGGATTTTTGCAATTCTGCTTCCTTCCTCCTGCAGGTTGTCCTCGCCAAAAGCATTGATAATTCTAACATTCCTAACGGCTGATTCTCTGTCAAAAATAAAAAAAATCTACATTCTTATCAGTTGTGCAATTCTCTTAATATGCTCAGGAGTAGTGCCACAACAACCACCGATGATATTTGCCCCTGCATCAATCAATGGCCTGATAAGTTCTGTCATTTGCTCTGGTGTTTCCGGAAAAATGGTTTGCCCGTTTTGATAGATGGGAGCACCGGCATTGGCATGTATGAGTATAGGGATATTTTTATCTGCCATTCTGATTTCTTTAACAATCCCAATCATATCACGGATGCCATTGCCGCAATTTGCACCAATAATATCAGCGCCCGCAGCAATCAACTCATGGGCCATTTGGGTCGGGGTAACCCCCATCATGGTGTGATATGTCTTCTCGCCCGATTTTTCAAAAATCATCGTGCAGATCACTTCGCTGTTGATGTTTTCAACACAGGCTTTTACAGCGGCCTTGGCTTCGTCTAAATCAAACATGGTTTCAATCACAAGGGCATCCGCACCACCCTGTTCAAGGGCAATGGCCTGCAATTTATATGCCTCGTAAAGCTCCTCATAAGTAACATCTCCCATTACAATCATTTTTCCCGTTGGACCCATTGACCCCAATACATGGCGGTTGAGCCCTGCAGCCTTCCTCGATATTTGTGCCGCTGCAATATTGATTTCGTCTGCCTTGCCGGCTAACCCAAAGGCCGATAGTTTGAATATGTTGGCGCCAAAACTGTTTGTTTCAATCATATCAGCACCCGCATCAATGTAGCTTTTTGCAATCTCAAATACATCGTCCGGACGGGAAAGATTCCATTGCTCAGGACATTCTCCGGGAGCAAGACCTTTCCTATGTATAAAAGTGCCCCAGGCTCCATCGGAAACCAGAATTCTTCCTGACTTTATTCGTGATGTAATTGACTCCATGGTGAGTGGTGCTGGGTGCCCGTTAAGAAGTTCCAAATATAGTCAGAAAAAGATTTCAGGCATACAAGGCATTATTAAATACTGGTTTGGTCGCTGAATACATATTTATTCTTTTTAAATTTGGGGCATCAATTCCAGCATCATTATCATTATGACAGACAAACAATGGGCAGAACTCGTAGCTATCGTAAATGGCCAAAAACTGCACCCAATACCGATAGGTTTCATCATAGATAGTCCATGGCTTCCCAATTGGTATGGGATCAAAATTTTGGATTATTTTTCGAACGATGAGCTGTGGCTAAAAGCCAATCTGATGGCCGTGAAGACATTTCCGGACGTAATTTTCCTTCCCGGGTTCTGGAGCGAATTTGGAATGTGTACGGAACCCTCAGCCTTTGGAGCCAAATCCATTTTCTGGAAAAACGAATTTCCTTTTGCCGAAAAGGTAATCCACAACAGCGAAGATATTTCTAAACTTAAACAACCAAATCCTGAAACTGACGGCTTGCTGCCTTTTATGCTCAACAGGCTATTGCTGGCGAGGCCTTCTATTGAAGAAGCAGGTTATAAAATTCGTTTTTCAGTTTCACGCGGCCCCCTGAATGTGGCATCCTTTCTGATGGGAACCACTGAATTGATGACCATGATGATGATGGAACCCGATATGGTTCACAAGCTATTACGGATAATAACGGATTTTCTTGTAGCCTGGCACAAATTACAGGCTGATGTTATTCCAACCATTGACGGAATGCTCATGCTTGACGATATTGTCGGATTTTTAGGGGAAGATGAATTTCTTGAGTTCGGATTCCCTTATTTGAAGGAAATTTATAATGTCAAGGCCTCTGTAAAGTTGTTTCATAATGACGCAGATTGCACCGTATCGGTAAAACACTATCCGAAGATGGGCGTCAACCTGTTTAATCCCGGAACCCACATGAGCGTGAAGGATCTGATAAACGTTACAAATGGGGAAATGACAATTCTGGGAAATATCCCGCCACGCGATGTGCTGGCTGCCGGCACACCAAAAGATGTGGCTGAGGCTGTGAAAAAATTGCTGGCCGAAACTCCTGACCATACACGCCTGCTATTATCCTGCGGCGGAGGCATGCCACCGGGTGTAAGCACAGAGAACTTAAACGCTTTCATTGAAGCATCCAGAGAATAAGAGGCAATTTTTCAAATAAATATATTTGATATTTTTTCAAAATATAAATCCATTATTTTTCCTTGTTATAATCCCGACGATGAAACAAAAAGCGATTATTGGTTTGAGTTTGATACTCTTTGTATTGGGTTCCTGTGAGGGGACAAAAAATATCAACATCTGGCTGATTGGAGATTCAACCATGGCCGACTATGCAAATTATGGCGAAGACTATTTGAAAGAACGATATCCTCAAACCGGCTGGGGGCAGGAATTCGTAGAATTTATGGTTTCCGACAGCCTAAAAGAAATTCCGGCCATGAAGGCAGCTCAGGTGCAGGTTCAAAACCGTGCACGCGGCGGCAGGAGCACGCGTTCCTTTTTCGAAGAAGGAAGATGGGCAGAAGTTTACGGTCAGCTCAAGCCGGGAGATTGGGTGTTGATGCAATTCGGACATAATGATGCATCGGAAAGCAAGCTCGAAAGATACGTCAGTTTGCCTGGCTACAAAGAATTTTTGAGGTTATATGTAAACCAGTCTCGCCAAAAAGGTGCCATTCCAGTTCTCATAACCTCAGTATGTAGAAACTACCCATGGGTAAACGACAGTTTGCAGAGTTCTCATGGCAACTACCCCCAGGCAATGACAGAGGTGGCGCAGGAGCTCGGGGTTCATTTGATTGATCTTACTGAACTCTCACGCGCATTATTTACCAAAATGGGACGCGATTATGTTTCGGCCAAATATTTTATGAACCTTCCTCCAGGCAAATACCAAGCCTATCCGGAGGGATTGTCCGATAACACACATTTCCAGCCCGAAGGAGCCCGGGAGGTGGCGCGATTGGTGTATCAAGGGTTAAAAGAATTGAAAAATTGAAACCCAACCTACAGTTGTTTTTCAAATATAAACATTATTGAGTGAAAAAATGAAAAGCATTAAAGTTGCAGCCTTCATACTTCTCTTATTGATAGGGAAATATGCAATTGCCCAGAATCTGAAGCAACTTCTGAAGCCATGGATTGATATTATAGTAGCCCAGGATGGCACAGGCAACGCCGGTACTGTTCAGGCGGCTATTAACCTTGTACCGGATGGAAATCAGCAACGTAAGATCATTTTTATTAGAAACGGGGTTTATAAGGAAAAAATCACTGTAAGCTCTGCAAAACCCTTTATTACACTTGTGGGCGAAGACGTGGATAAAGTGATTCTAACCTGGGATGACTTTTCCGGAAAAGTTGTGAATGGTGATACCATCAGAACCAACACCTCCTTCAGTTTTGCTGCTGATGCATCTGATTTCATCGCGCTGAACCTGACTTTCGCAAACTCTGCTGGACCCGTGGGGCAGGCTGTCGCACTTCGTACCAATGCCGACAGGCAGGTTTTCTACCATTGCAAAATTATTGGCCACCAGGACACTTATTACACTTTTGGCCATTACCGTAACTTTTTGAAGGATTGTTTTATAGAAGGCACGACCGATTACATTTTCGGTAGAAGTACAGTTGTTTTCGATAGTTGTCATATCAATAGTTTGAAAACTGGTTCCTTTATTACTGCTGCATCTACCGAAAAAAATGCCAGGTTTGGATATGTGTTTTTCAATTCTCGTTTCACCAGCTCACCACAGGTTGAGAAGGTTTTTCTGGGCAGGCCCTGGCGACCCTTTGCCCGGACGGTTATTGTTGAATCATTTCTGGATGGTTCCATTAATCCGGCAGGATGGTCAGTCTGGAGAGGAAATGAAAACCATCGCACATGCTACTACGCCGAATATCAAAATACTGGACCCGGCGCAGATTCGTCAATGCGCATCGAATGGGCTCACCAGCTTAATCATGAGGAAATTGCAGACTATACGATAGAAAATATTTTCGCGAAAGAAACCAATCCTGAATACTTTTCCGAATCGTGGAAACCCGACATTGAGTCAAGCCCATTCATCCGCATCATCAAGGCCAATACAAAAAGATTTTTGGGTTCTTTGTGATGGTAGACCAACCCCAAAGAAGCACTAGCAGGAAGTAAACGCTCATTCATGGCCGAAGGCCCTATGTTTTAAAACCCAAAATAGTTTTTGGCGTTATAATAGCAGATATTCTGCACCATGCTTCCCACAAGTTTCAAATCATAGGGAATTTCCCCGTTTTCCATGTCCTTGCCAAGGAGGTTGCACAAGATTCTTCTGAAATAATCATGGCGCGGATAGGAGAGAAAACTTCTGGAATCTGTCAGCATCCCAACAAAATGGCTGAGCAGCCCAAGCGCAGAGAGTGCATTAAGTTGACGCTGCATACCGTCTTTCTGGTCGAGGAACCACCAGCCACTTCCAAACTGCATTTTTCCGGCCACCGATCCATCATTAAAGTTGCCTGCCATGGTTGCAATCAACTCATTGTCGCGGGGATTGAGGTTATACAATATGGTCTTGGCCAAACGATTTTCACTGTCTAATTTATTCAGAAATCGCGACAAAGAAATTGCAATTTCAAAATCACCAATTGAATCGAAGCCTTTATCGGGTCCGAGCATTCGATACATACGATCGGAATTATTTCGCAGAGCGCCCAGATGAAACTGCTGAGCCCAGCCTTTTTCATGATCCATTACTGCAAAGTGAATGAGCATGGCCGATTTAAATTTGAGCCTGTCAGACCGGGAAATTTCCCTATTTTGCCTCAGTTGAAGAAAGATCTCGTTTATTTCTTTGTCAGTAAAGTTTTCGGCATACATGGTTTCCAGTCCATGGTCGGAGAGGCGGCAACCGTGAGCATGAAAGTAATCGTGTCGTTCTATCAGTGCATCCAGGAAAGGGTTAAATGCTGAAATAGAAATATTGGTGATTTGCTCCAGTTGAGCAATATAATGGTTGAATGAAACTGTGTTTTCGAATATCATCGCACGATCGGGCCTCCAGGTTGGCAAAACCCTGATTTTGAATCCATCATTCCTGATTTTCTGATGGGCTTCAAGGTTGTCAATAGGGTCATCTGTGGTGCAAACAAGCTCAACATTCATTTTCTGCATGATACCTCTGACGCTGAATTCATCGGTCGAGAGCAATGCGGTGGTTTTGTCATAAATCTCCCTGGCTGTTGTTGAATCGAGGAGTTTTGTGATACCAAAAGGGCGGCGCAATTCCATGTGTGTCCAGTGATAAAGAGGATTTCGCAGGGTAAAGGGAACCGTTTCTGACCATTTTTCAAATTTCTCGTAATCAGAAGCATCTCCTGTGCAATACTTTTCGTTGACTCCATGTGCACGCATAGCCCTCCATTTATAATGGTCGCCATCGAGCCATATTTTTGTGATGTTTTCAAATTTCCGGTCATCTGCAATTTCTGCAGGCGGAAGATGACAATGGTAATCAATGATTGGCATATCGCTGGCAAAGCCATGATACAACTCTTCCGCTGACTTTGTTTCGAGCAGGAAATTCTCGTCCATCAATTTTTTCATAGTGGTCAGGTTTTAAAATAGCTGGTCTTAGCTCTGAAAGATTAAATTAAAATCCAAAAAGCCTCTTCAGGTGACGCTCATAAATATTGATTGTAACTTGTTGACCTACAATCTCCTGATTTGTCCTTAACAGGCTATAGTACCCATTGCCTTCTTCGGCAGCTAATTTATAGGCCACATGCATTAATTGGCGTAAATGTGGATTATAGGAAGGGTTACCAGGGATATGCCGCAGGGCATCGGCCATTTGCTCACCATTCCATGCTGATACTTCGGCAACCAATGGCAGTTGTTTACGGTCAATGTCTATGACAGTTGAGTAAGGGCCTGTCAATTCATCAAACCGGTTGAGTGCCTTGTAATAAATGGTTTTCATCAGTTCGAGTGCTTCTCCTCCGGCCATTGAAAGGCCGATGGCCTCCTCGAGCCAGGTGGTACCTGCTGTCTTCACATGAATTCCTTTGTCATACTTTTTTAATAACTTCCCAATTATTGGATAAATACTGAACTTGTCGCTGCCACTGTGTACACTTAGTTTCAGTGAGGAAGGCAAGCCAAAAGTTTTGATAGCATGATCAATAACCAGCAAATCCTGAGTAAATTCCTTTTCAAAAAGAACCAAATCGCCGATATAATCAACCCCCTTATTAAAACGTCCTGTAAATTTAGGCGCAATGTTGGCCAAAGGTATTTTTTCTGCAGCAACGGCTGATAAAATGAAAAATAGCTCAACCGGGGATTGGGCATCATTCACCTCATCCATCGAAATTTCCGCTACAAAGTTAGCCGGGCCTTTCTTTGACGAGATATAGCGATAGATTTCAGCCGCTTGCTTGATAGCGTAAAGAAATTTGCCCGCAATTGTTTGTAATGTAGCATTAGTAATCTCAAAATTTTGATCGCCACCGGGAACACTGAATTGCCCTGTAAATTCCTTGTTCTTAGAAATAAATGTTTCTATATCACTTCTTTCGGCCATCTTTCCAATATAATCCGCAACATCAATGGTAAAGAAATCACAGCAATCGATGAATTTATCCACATTGCTTTTGTTAATATGGTCGGCATCCACAAAATATGGCTTGTTCCACCCCATTTTCTCAACAGCCTTGTCTGCCGCCAATCGTGTATGCCCGGGCAGCGATCCAATCGTTACATGCTCCCGATTCGATTTGTTCCAAACCGGAATCACTTCGAAGCCTTTTTCCAAAGCCATCTTCAACGCTTTCAACTGGGATTCGCCTTGCATCGAAAAACGGTCGCCAATTCCAAATGAATACTTGCCTAGTTCTGTCATATTATTTTGTTTTTGGAAGTAAAAAAAATTACCGTGTGCGCCCACGAAATTAGAAAAAATTTGCATAGCTTTGCAGAAAACAAATAAAAAAAGAACTTTTCATTTCATCTTCTATGCCTGATAAGTTCTCAAGGGTTCGGATTTCTGATATTGCAACCAAGGCTGGCGTTTCAACCGGAACCATTGATCGGGTGCTCCATAACCGCAGCGAAGTAGCTCCTGCAACACGCAAAAAGATCTTGAAGATCATTGAAGAAATGAACTACAAACCTGATATTCTGGCCAGCACCCTGGCATCAAAAAAAATATATCGGTTTGCATCACTTATACCTGAAGCCGATGACAGTAGCCAGTTTTGGACCATCCCTGCTGCCGGATTTGCAAAGGCTCATGCCCAGGTGAAGCACTATGGAATTGAGCACGAACCTTATTTTTTTAAATATTTTAACAAGAATTCATTCCTGAAAGTTTCCTCAGAGCTGCTTAAAAGCAAACCCGACGGAGTTATCCTGGCACCCATTTTTGCAGGGCCTGCGAAAGATTTCGTAAACCAATGCCAGGAACTTGATATTGAGGTTTTATTCATCAACGCCGACATGGCAAACCTGGAAAGACTCTCTTTTGTCGGACAGGATTCGTTCAGAAGCGGGATGGTGGCAGCGAGGCTCCTTAATTATGGGACTCCCGACGACGCAAAATTTTTAGTTGTTAATTTCATAAGCCGAAAAAGCGCAAATCTGCACTTACTCAACCGGGAGGAGGGGTTCAGGGCGTTCTTTTCCCAGCATTCATTATCTCATAAGAAGCTGCAAAAATTAGATATAATTCAAGGTGATTTTGAAAGCATCAATGATATTCTGAACAAAGAACTTCTTTCCGGTATTTCAGGCTCACTTCCCGATGGTATATTTGTGACCAATTCCAGGGTATTTCTTGTCGCTGATTTTTTTGCAAGAAATAATATTAACAACATCCGTCTTGTTGGCTACGACTTGCTCGATATCAATATGATGCACTTGCGAAACGACCGCATAGACTTCCTGATCAGCCAAAAACCTTTGGTTCAGGGATATTTGAGCTTTATGACCTTGTTCGATCATTTTGTGCTGAAAAAAACTGTCCCGAAATACCAGTATCTTCCAATTGATATTATTACCCCAGAAAATCTTGATTATTATCTGACCAATCTATAATCGAAAAATGGAAAATTATTCTTTTGAACACCTGCGAAACAAGAACTGTGTAATCACAGGCGGAGCAGGAATTTTGGGCGCATCAATAGCCACTGCACTTGCAAAGTCGGGAATAAACCTGGCAATAGTTGATCTTGACGCGGAAGCAGCCAATCAACTGGCTGAAGCATTGTCCTCAGAATATAAAATCAAAGCTGTTGGAGTGGCTGCAAATGTGCTTGAAAAACCCTCGCTTGAAGAAGCCAAACGCTACATTCATAAGCATTTGGGAGCAATTCATTTCCTAATTAACGGAGCGGGTGGTAACTCACCGAAAGCCACAACAAAGCTCGAACAACTTATTCCGGGCGAAAAAATTGAATGGGGCGATACATTCTACGGGCTGGAAGTTGAAGGATTTCAGAAAGTTTTTGATTTAAACTTCCTCGGCACCTTGCTTCCTACCATGATATTTACCCCTGAAATGATAGAGCAAGGCAGGGGCGTTGTCATTAACATTTCATCAATGAATTCGTTTAAACCACTTACAAAAATTCCAGCATACTCGGCTGCAAAATCCGCCGTAAACAATTTTACCCAATGGTTGGCTGTTCATCTTGGTAAGACGGGTGTGAGAGTAAATGCCATCGCGCCAGGGTTTTTTCTTACCAACCAAAATCGCTTCCTCCTCACCAATGAATCCACCGGAGTGCTTACCGCGCGTGGTGCGCGAATTATTGCCAACACCCCCATGGGCAAATTTGGCAATCCTGGCGACCTGGCCGGAACCGTACTTTTTCTGCTTTCAGATTTTTCGGAATTTATTACCGGAATTGTGATACCGGTTGACGGAGGATACAGTGCTTTTGGAGGTGTTTAAGAGGATTTGTGATTGTGTTGTTAAAAATTAACTGAAATTAACATGGAAACGATCAGGTTTGCAAGACAATATCAAACTTCGATAAAAGTTGCAAATATGGCGTTTCCACAAGAGTTTAAAAAATTAAAATGCGGATGAAAAATCAAGTGGTGCTTTTCGGAGAAATTATGTTGCGGCTGGCTACACCAGGTAATTTAAGATTTTGCCAGTCAAACAATTACATTGCCAGCTTCGGAGGAGGTGAGGCAAATGTGGCTGTGTCGCTGGCCAACTTTGGCGTTCCGGTTGACTTCATCACGCGCTTGCCAGACAATGATATTGCCAGGGCTTGCATTATGGATCTGAGGCGGTTTGGGGTTGGTGTTGAAAAAATAATTTTTGGAGGGAATCGCCTGGGGATCTATTTTTTGGAAACCGGTGCCGTGAGTCGCGGAAGTAAAGTTATCTACGACAGGGCTAACTCGGCCATTTCTGAAATCAGACCTGGAATGATTGATTGGAACACTGCTCTGGAAGATGCTAACTGGTTTCATTGGACGGGTATCACGCCTGCCATTTCGCAGGGTGCGGCAGAGGTTTGTGGTGAAGCCATAAAGACTGCCAACCGAAAAGGAATCATGGTCTCGTGCGATCTGAACTATCGCAAGAACTTGTGGAAGTATGGCAAAAAAGCAAGCGATGTGATGCCCGAATTATTGTCCGGGACAGATGTTATCCTCGGAAATGAAGAAGATGCCGCAATGGTGCTCGGAATTCACCCGAAAGGAGTTGATATAACACAGGGCCATGTTGATGTCGAAGCATATGAATCCGTATCAAAACAAATCATGAAAGCATTTCCGCGATGTAAAAAAGTTATTACCACCCTCAGGGGATCAATTAGTGCCAACCACAACACTTGGGCAGGCGTACTGTGGGATGGAAGCACTCTCTTTAAATCTCGCCAATATGACATTACGCACATTGTTGATCGTGTGGGCGGAGGCGATGCATTTATGGGAGGCTTGATATATGGGTTCCTGAATTACGCAGACGAAAATCAAAAAGCACTGGATTTTGCGGTCGCTGCTTCGTGCCTAAAACACACCATCTACGGCGACTTTAACCTGGTCACCGTTGAGGAAGTCGAAAAACTGATGGCCGGCGATGCTTCAGGGAGGGTAGCAAGATAATTTATTTGTAATCAATTTATTGTACCAGAAAATATTATTACATACTTATTTTAATTGTCATGGAACTTAAATCCAACTGCAAATACTCATTATTAGTACCTACCAGTATGGGGGTTCGCATCACACCTATGAACGGACAACCAGTTCAATCGAGCGATATCTTAAGAATGCAGGCCACCAGTGCAGAAACCAATGTCGCCAGCATTTCATCTTACCTCGGATTACCGGTGAAGGTGCTCACTACGTTTGTAAAAGGTAGCCCTATTGCCCAATATATAAAAGCCAACCTCCGGGCACGCAACATGGAATTCGAAGGTCCTGATGTTGAACAGGGTGGCCCCTGGGGCTATCGCCACCAGTTTAATATAGCCGATAGCGGGTTTGGTACCCGAGGGCCACGTGTGCATAACGACAGGGCAGGAGAGGTTGGCCGCACGCTGAATGTCAAGGATTTTGATTTAGAGCGTATTTTTAGGGCAGAAGGCGTTCAGATTGTGCATCTTTCGGGTCTCATCGCAGCGCTTTCGCACGAAACCAGTTTGTTCTGTCTCGAACTTGCCCGCGCAGCCAAAAAATACGGCACACGCATTTCATTTGACCTGAATTATAGAGCCTCATTTTGGAAAGGCCGCGAAAAAGAGCTGCATGATATATTCGCAGAAATTGCCTCCGCATCAGATATCCTGGTGGGCAACGAAGAAGATTTTCAGCTTTGCCTTGATATTAAAGGCCCCAAGGTTGGAGGAAAAGATATTGAAGCCGAAATAGAAGGTTTCAAGGCAATGATTGGAAACGTAAAGCAGTCATTCCCAAATGCATCAGTATTTGCCACAACATTGCGCGAAGTAGTTAGTGTGAACCAACATCTATGGGGGGCAATCATGCTTGCAGACAACCAGTGGCAAGTCATAAAACCCAGGCCCATTTCAGTGCTCGACCGCATTGGCGGGGGCGATGGTTTTGTTGGCGGAATGCTTTATGCGATACTTAAAGGATGGACGGCCGAAAAATGGCTGCAATTCGGCTGGGCTTCAGGGGCATTGGCCACCACATTTGAAACAGATTATGCCCAACCCGCCGACGAAGAGACGATTTGGAGCATATGGGAAGGAAATGCCAGGGTGAAAAGGTAGAATCTTGAAGTAATACCAGCACAAGTTAAAATATAATAGGTTTCGACTATAATATGATTTACTATGCCAATGGCTCTGAAACAATGGAGCTCAGTGAGCTGGAGCTAAGAAAAGCCCTCTATGATACGTTTGCAAAGGTTGGAAAGCGAAAAAAAGTGCTTGCCGTTCCCCCCGACTTCACCCGCTATCATTCGCTGGCCGGCCTTCTTACACGCATGGCATGGGATTATTTTGGCGATGCTCTTACCGATATTCTCCCTGCTCTTGGCACCCACAGCCCAATGACGGAAAGAGAAATACACCGCATGTTCGAAGGCGTTCCACTGCATCTGTTTCGCGAACACCGCTGGCGAACCGATATCGTCACCCTTGGCGAAGTGCCTGCAAACTTTGTCAGCGAAGTTTCGGAGGGTAAGGTGGAATATTCCTGGCCGGCACAGGTAAATCACCTGCTGGCCAATGGAGGGCACGACCTGATTCTCTCTATCGGACAGGTGGTTCCACATGAGGTTATCGGAATGGCAAATCATAATAAAAATATATTTATTGGCACCGGAGGCCAGGAAGGAATTAACAAAAGCCACTTTCTGGGTGCAGCCTATGGAATGGAACGCATCATGGGTCGTGTAAACACACCTGTTCGAAAAGTGCTGAATTATGCCTCCGAG
This sequence comes from Lentimicrobiaceae bacterium, assembly GCA_037446395.1. Classification (GTDB taxonomy): domain Bacteria; phylum Bacteroidota; class Bacteroidia; order Bacteroidales; family JAAYJT01; genus JAAYJT01. Next base: position 107,313 of record JBBIIP010000004.1, on the reverse strand, counting down.
AATTTTGCAAAAAACCTTCCCATCTTATATGTCCTCACTGTGATAGGGAAAGACAAATCCGGAAAGCTGAAGGTCAGGGGATTGTATATTGGAGATGATTTTGAATGTTTTGAACAAGCAGCAAAATTATCCTTAAAGGTTAATTTTATCATGTTGGATAAACCCCTGCTTAAAGTTGTTGTTTTTCTTGACCCGGAAGAATTTAAGAGCACCTGGCTTGGAAACAAAAGCATCTATCGCACCCGTATGGCCATCGCCGATGGGGGAGAGCTGATTGTGCTGGCACCTGGACTCAAAGAGTTTGGCGAAGACAGGCAGATTGATACGCTGATCAGAAAATATGGATATATGACCACTCCTGAAATTCTGCAAAACACCCGCGAAAATGAGGATCTGAGTAATAACCTAAGCGCAGCAGCACATCTCATTCACGGCTCGTCCGAAAATCGTTTCAAAATTACCTATTGCCCCGGATCTCTTTCGCAACCTGAAATTGAATCGGTAAATTTGAATTATGCAGATTACGGACAGATGATAAAAAAATACAACCCCGAAATACTACGGGAAGGGTTTAATCTGCTCCCCGGAGGCGAAGAAATATTTTTTATTTCGAACCCGGCTCTCGGACTATGGGCTTGTAAACAGCGTTTCGAAGCATGAAAATTGTTGCAGACAATAAAATACCTTTCCTGAAAGGCGCCCTCGACGACCACGCTGAGGTAATTTATTTGCCAAACCATGAAATCAACCAGCATTCTATTGCAGAAGCCGATGCGCTGATAGTTCGCACCCGTACCATCTGTAATGAACAGTTGCTAAAAGGAACCCGTGTAAAATTTATTGCCACCGCTACAATCGGCTTTGACCATATTGATACTATTTTCTGCGAGAAAAACGGGATTTTCTGGACAAATGCACCTGGTTGCAATTCGGGGTCGGTTAAACAATACTTTGCTTCTGCACTCGCCTATATAATTGACCGGGACAGGATGAAATTTCACAACATTACGCTTGGCATCATAGGCGCCGGGCATGTTGGGTCGAAAATTGAAATGCTTGCCAGGGCATTAGGAATCAAAACCCTCGTAAACGACCCTCCGCGTGAACGCAACGAAGGCCCCGAAGGGTTTGTTGGCATGGAACAGGTGCTTTCAGACTCCGACATCATTACACTGCATGTTCCACTGCAAATTATTGGCGCTGATAAAACGCTTCATATGGCAGACGCCAGTTTTCTGAATAAGATGAAACATGGCGCCTGGCTTATTAATACTTCCCGGGGAGAGGTTGTTGAAACAAAATCGCTTATTCATGCACTTAAATCAGGGCATTTGCGTGGTGCCATTATTGACGTTTGGGAACATGAACCAAATCTCTCAAAAGAATTGCTTCAATGTGCGGATATCGCTACCCCTCACATTGCGGGTTATTCGGCCGATGGAAAAGCAAACGGAACAGCAATGAGCGTACAGGCAGTCAGCCGCTTTTTTGGTTTGGGAATGGACGATTGGATTCCTAATTCATTGCCTCAGCCCGATCAACCTGAATTTTCACAGGATTGCGAGCACTTGACCACTGAGGAATTTTTCATAAAACTTGCATACCAAACTTATAATATTGAAAACGATAGTTTTCGATTAAAGGGGGCATGTGATGTATTCGAAAAGCAAAGAGAAAACTACCCGGTGCGCCGCGAGCCATTTGCATTCAAAATATTAATTAAAAACCCTAAAGAAGAACATCTTCTTATCACTCAAAATATGGGCTTTGATCTACAGGTTAAAGATACTTAAGATATATCCTAAAAGTCGATGTATTAAATCAAAAATCAGGAGTACTTTTATAATCCTTAATAAAAAAAGCAAGATGAATAAAAAAGCAGATATAGGGCTGATAGGGCTCGCAGTGATGGGCGAAAACCTTGTCCTGAATATGGAAAGCAAAGGCTACACGGTTTCGGTTTTCAATCGTTCGACCGATAAAGTGGTGGATTTTGTCAAAGGAAGAGGAAGTAACAAAAAAATCATCGGCACATATAGCCTTGAGGAATTGGTGCACTCACTAAAAACACCCCGCAAGGTGATGCTGATGGTCAAAGCCGGCAAGCCGGTGGATGATTTTATTGAAATGCTGATTCCTTTATTGGAACCAGGAGACATCATCATTGATGGCGGGAATACCCATTTCCCGGATACCAATCGCCGCACAGCATATTTAGAAAGTAAAGGGCTATTATATATCGGAACCGGTGTCTCGGGAGGCGAAGAAGGTGCGTTGAAGGGTCCTTCCATCATGCCTGGTGGATCGAAAAAGGCCTGGCCTCATTTGAAGTATATTTTTCAGGATATTGCAGCAAAAGTTGAAGATGGGTCGCCTTGCTGCGATTGGGTTGGCGAAAACGGGGCTGGCCATTTTATTAAAATGGTACATAATGGAATTGAATATGGCGACATGCAGCTAATCTGCGAAGCCTATCATGTGATGAAAGATATTCTCCAAATGTCGGCCGACGAAATGCATGAGGTTTTTAAAGAATGGAACAAGGGCGAGCTTGATTCATACCTGATCGAAATTACACGAGACATTCTCGCATACAAAGATGAAGATGGAACCCCTTTGGTGGATAAGATTTTAGATACTGCCGGGCAGAAAGGCACAGGCAAATGGACCGGTGTAGCAGCTCTTGATCTGGGCGTTCCGCTGACCCTCATTGGCGAATCGGTTTTTGCCCGTTGTCTGTCTTCTCAGAAAGATGAACGTGTGATTGCTTCAAAAATCTTAGGTGCACAACTTTCAAATTTTCAGGGCGATAAGGCCGCCTTTGTCGAAGACTTGAGAAAAGCTTTGCTTGCCTCAAAGATTGTAAGTTATGCCCAGGGTTATGTGCTGATGCGCGCTGCCGCTGAAGAGTTTGGATGGGACCTTAATTATGGAGGCGTAGCACTGATGTGGCGGGGCGGTTGCATTATCCGCTCGGTATTTTTAGGAAAAATAAAAGAAGCTTTCGACCATGACACTAACCTTCTGAACCTGATGCTTGTTGATTATTTCAAAGATAAACTTCTAGATGCATCCGCCGGCTGGCGCCGGGTTGTAGCTGCCGCCATCACAAATGGGATTCCGGTGCCTGCGCTTTCCTCAGCCCTGAATTATTTCGATGGTTATCGTAGTGAGCGCCTGCCAGCCAATCTGTTGCAAGCCCAACGCGACTATTTTGGAGCGCATACCTACGAAAGAATTGATAGCCCGAGAGGGAAATTCTTTCATACCAACTGGACCGGCAGAGGTGGAACAACCTCTTCCACAACTTACAATGTATAGTGCGTTAACGAAACAAGTGCGTTTTTAAAAACACTAATGACTTTGGTATTTGCAGACATCAGGTTACATCCTGCATTGAAAAAACCGGAAATGTGCTAGAAAATGGTAGGAGGTTTCTATCCTTTTGTTTGCCAGGTAAGCATTACCGGAATTTCACTTGTAGGGGCTCAGCCCATTTCGTGGCTTCTTTCTTCAGAAATTCGCTAAAGTAATTTTTGTCGGAAAAACGTGGGTCAGAAACCTCCCAGGCAGCATAGAAACGAAAAATTGCCGGCAGTTTATTCTCTGCGTTCATTTTTATCAGGGCACTGTTGGTGATTCCATGATCTGCTTCGGTACCGGTGAGTTCATAGCCGGCGTAGGCTGTTGCAGGCAGCATGATAGCCAAACCCAGATATTCTTTATTATAGGACTGTTTTCCAAATGTCGAAACAATTTGAATCTTTCCTTCGCTTGTCATGACCTCTCCTTGGTCATCAAGGCTCATGGTTGATATTCCTGAGATTAGGGTTGGCAAAGTCACAGGTCCTGACAGCGTGACCCGACTTTCATAAAACCATGCACCACCCCGAATTGAAATATCGTGAACCAGCGAAATGGTGTCGTTATCCACCTGCCAATAGTTATATTTGAGCCTTAGCATTGAGCGCAATGGGCCTTCGGCTATAAGCTCATAAACACCTTGCGATTCAGGAGCCACCCTGAATAGCGTTCCGTTCTTTTGGATGGCAAGAGATCCAGCGCCAAGAGATGTGCCCACACGCAAAATGTCCATTCCCCATTTTTGCATAAAGTGATAATCTTCATTGATGCCGGCACGGTCGAGTACCATGTCGTTTCTTACCTTCCCGTATATATCCATACCATTCCGGACATCAAAGTAATTTCTGAATCCAACCTCATCGTTTTCCCAAGCTGGACCTTCCAGGTGAAAAATATTTGCGGCTAAACCATCCTCAGCCGTGAGCCGCCTGGCTGAAGCTACTTCTTCGTAAACACCATTTGGAAGAATTCTTGCCATCCTGATGTTTGTCCTGACTGGGAAGGAGGGCAATGCCGATTCCTCAACCAGGACAATTTTGAATTTTTCTGTACCCCTTGCCTTAATCGAAATCAATGAGAATATTTCATCCCAAAGGCCATCACCGGTAAGATCATCTGATTGAGTTGGGAGTGTATCGCCGCTTTTGGTAACGAGCAAGGGTGACAATCCTGGCGCAATCGGGCCAATTTTGTTTTCAATTTCTGATCTGGACAGCACAACGGGTTCATCCACACGATCAAAATCAGAAGGATTCTTAACGGTGAGACGATGCTCCGAATGATTATTGCAGGCGCTGAGCCAAAATGCAATCAAAAACATAATGTTAACATAGAGTACTTTTCGTGTTTTCATAGGATTAGTGTTTATGGTTCATTCGTTGGTTTTCCGATAGTAGCCAATATACCGCCATCCACGTAAAGTATGTGGCCGTTCACAAAATCGGATGCAGCTGATGCCAGGAAAATAGCTGCACCCTGCAATTCTTCAGGAACGCCCCAGCGACCCGCTGGAGTGCGGTTGATGATGAAATCATTGAATGGATGCCCTTCCTGCCTGATGGGTGCTGTCTGGGATGTAGCAAAATAGCCAGGGCCCAAACCATTGGCCTGGATATTGAACCTGGCCCATTCGGTTGCCATGGTCCTGGTCAGCATTTTGAGGCCGCCCTTGGCAGCTGCATAGGCCGAAACTGTATTTCTTCCGAGTTCACTCATCATTGAGCAGATGTTGATAATTTTTCCTCCGGATTTTCGTGTTATCATGCTTTTCGCTACTGTGCGTGCAACAATAAATGGCCCAACAAGGTCAATGTCAATCACCTGGCGAAAATCAGTAACCTCCATCTCGAGCATGGAAACACGTTTGATGATCCCGGCATTGTTTACAAGTATATCAATGGGTGCAACCTCTTTCTCGATTCGAGCGATATGCTTAATCACGCTCTCCTCATGAGTTACATCAAATACATAACCCATGGCATCCACTCCCTTTTGCTTATATCCAATTAGAGCAGCATCTATTTTTTCTTGCGAAACATCGTTAATTACGATACCGGCACCTGCACCTGCAAGACCTAGCGCCATAGCCATACCCAAGCCATGGGTGCCTCCTGTAATCAGGGCAGTTTTCCCGTTGAGATTGAATAATTCCAATGACATATTTTTTTAATTTATTGTGTTATTTAAGATCATGAATACTTGCAATGTCCATATCTGCATAATCGAGGTTTTCGCCTGCCATTCCCCATATAAACACATAGTTCGATGTTCCGGCTGCTGCATGAATTGACCAGGAAGGTGAAAGTACAGCCTGGTGGTTTTTCATCCAAATATGTCTTGTTTCATGTGGCTGGCCCATAAAATGACACACTGCCTGGTTTTCTGGAACTTCAAAATAAAAGTATGCCTCCATGCGACGTGAGTGTACGTGTGGAGGCATCGTATTCCAAACACTTCCTGATTTTAGCTGTGTCATGCCCATTTGAAGCTGGCAGGTTTCCACAACTCCATTTACAATCATTTTGTTGATGGTTCGGGCATTTGCAGTTTCCAACGAGCCCATTTCCATGCGTTGGGCATCATTGAGGGTGACCATTTTGTCAGGGCAGGCGCGATGTGCTGGAGCACTGTTGATATAGTAAATAGCCGGCATATCAGGATGAACACTCTCGAAAATTACTTTTTTGTTTCCCCGGCCGATATATAGCGCTTCCTTGTTTTTGACCAAATATGCTGTATCATCAACCATTATTTTCCCGCTACCACCCACATTGATAATTCCCAGCTCCCGCCGGTGAAGGAAAAATTCAGCCTTAATCGGGTCAATGGTTTCAAGCATGAGTGCTTTCTTAACAGGCACGGCACCACCTACAATAAAACGGTCGTACATTGAATAAACCAGGTTTATTTCATCATGAACCAGAAAATCTGCAATAAGGAACTCCTGGCGCGTTCGTTGGGTATCGTAGTGAACAAAATCTTGTGGATGCACTGCATACCTTATTTGATATTTGACAGACATGATTTAAAATATTTATTTATACAATCGTTTGCGCAAATTTATCTGGAACTATATTAAATTCAAAATGAGTGTCAAATTATTTCAACGCGACGATTTCCTTATATGTAGCTCAGGATTGAGGACAACCGTTCGCGGAACGAAATTAGGCCCTGTGTGTTCAATTTCTTCAATGAGCAAATCCGCTGCCTGCCTGCCCATTTCCAATCCATGCTGATCCAGTGAGGTTAGTGCAGGGTCAATAAGGGTGCCAAATGGCTCGTTCGCAAAACCGGTAACAGCGATATCTCCAGGGACTTCAAGACCCGATTCGCGTGCACAGATCATGGCACCAAGTGCCGAATAGTCGCCCGAAGAAAATATTGCATCCGGACGATTCCTCATTTCAATGATTTTATTCATTGCCTGACAACCAGTTTCGCGGGTAATGACGTTATAAAAAATAATTTCTTCATCAATTGGGAGGCTGTGATTTTTTAACGTGTCAATATAGCCTCTTGTGCGATTTTGATAGATATTTATGTGCTGGGGGCCGGCAAAATGCGCAATGTGCTTTGAGCCACGATTAATCAGCTGTTCAACTGCCAAAACTGCCCCCATGTAATCATCAATTAAAACCTTACTTACCCGAAGATCTTCAATCACCCTGTCGAAGAATACAAGGGGTATGCCTTTTTCCAGGAACATCTTGAACGAAGCTGCATCTTTTGTTCCGATAGAAATTGATGCAATCAAACCATCCACTTTTCCTGAAATCAGGCTTCTTATCAGTGCATTTTCCTTTTCGACGGACTCCATTGACTGGCAAATTAAAACATTGTAGTTTGCAGCAGTCGCCACTTCGTCAATACCCGATAGAACTGTGGCAAAAAAATGCCGGTCAACCTGTGGGATTAAGACCCCGATGGTGCGCCCACTGCCTTTTCTGAGGCTGAGTGCCTTGAAGTCGGGTTGATAATTCAGCTTGTCAGCCAGATCTTTTACAGTCTTACGCATTTTTACACTAATTCGCGGATTGTCCTGCAATGCCCTGGAAACCGTTGATGGTGTTGTATTCAGCTCCCTAGCAAGGTCATGAATCGTGTATCTTTTTTTTGAACCCATCGTGAAATGAAAAACTTAGATGTATTATTTTTACATTTCAAAAATTATGATTGGCTTAATTTTATTTATTCGACAAAGATAATTATTTTTGTGCAATCGTTTGCGCATCCAGGCAATTTCAACTAAAACCTTCAGTACTATGGCAAGATATACAAGGATTCAGGTAGCACAAGCAATGGAACGTGCAGGAATCATTCCTGTTTTTTATCACCCGGATTCCGGAATTTGTTTCGAAGTAATCAGGGCATGTTTCAATGGTGGGCTTAATGTTTTTGAATTCACAAACCGTGGAGATTTTGCCCATGAGGTTTTTTCCGAGGTTCACAAAAGGATCATCAAGGAGTTGCCGGAGGTGATTCTCGGTGCAGGATCAGTGATGGATGCAGGCACAGCAGGTTTATATATTCAATTGGGAGCAAACTTCATTGTGTCACCGGTTTTGAAGGAAGATATTGCTAGGACATGCAACCGTCGCAAAATATTATGGTCGCCCGGTTGTGGATCGCTCACCGAAATTTCACTTGCCGAAGAACTGGGAGCAGAAATTGTGAAGATTTTTCCCGGAGAGCAGGTAGGAGGACCGGAATTTGTTAAAGCCATCAAAGGGCCTATGCCCTGGACCAGCCTGATGCCAACAGGCGGTGTGGAACCCTCTAAAGAAAATCTGTCGGCATGGTTTAAGGCTGGGGTCACGTGTGTTGGGATGGGTTCAAATCTCATCACGGCCGAAATAATCAGAAAAAAAAACTTTGGCCTGTTAGAGCAAAAGGTAAAGGAAACCGTCGCTTTGTTAAAAGAAATCAGAAGAACAGGCAATTAAATTCTATCTCATTCAATCTATGATTATTAAAACACCCGTGTTCAATAATAATTTTCTTTCATACTGCATTACTCTTGCAATAATGCTATTTATCATTCCATCGTGCCAACGGGTAGGGCAGGTTCGGGTACTCAAGCTGGCCCATGGTCTAGACCAAAGCCATTCGGTGCACAAGGGCATGGTGTTTATGGCTGAAAAGGCGAAAGAAAAATCCGGGGGTAAATTGCGCCTTGATATCTATCCGGGTGGACAGCTCGGCTCAGAGAGGGAAAATGTGGAAATGCTTCAGATAGGTAGCCTCGCCATCACAAAAGTTTCTGCTGCCATTATGGAAGGATTTGCCCCGAACTTCAAAATATTTGGCCTTCCCTATATTTTCACAAGCAGGGAGCATGCTCACAGGGTGCTCGATAGCGACATCGGTAAGAAAATTCTGCTTGATGGGGAAAAATTCTGGTTGCGTGGACTCACTTTCTATGATGCCGGTAGCAGAAGTTTCTATACCAAAGACCGCCCCATAAACCATCCCAACGACTTAAAAGGCTTGAAAATCAGGGTTATGCAAAGCCCTTCTTCAGTAAACATGATCAGGGCTTTTGGTGGCTCTCCCACTCCAATTTCATGGGGCGAACTATACACTGCTTTGCAAGGAGGTGTGGTAGACGGTGCCGAAAACAATCCACCAAGTTTTTATCTTTCACACCATTATGAAGTTTGTCGCTATTATTCTTTAAATGAACACTCTACCATACCCGATGTATTGCTGATCAGCACAAAAATATGGAAAACACTCACAAAGCAGGAGCAACAATGGTTGCAGGAGGCTGCTGACGAATCGGCTGAGTATCAACGAATGTCGTGGAAGGAATCTGAAAATGAATCATTAAGGTTGGCCCAGGAAGCCGGAGTAACAATTATACACCCAGACAAAGCACCATTCATTGAACGGGTTCAAAGCATTTATGAAAACTGCAGGCAGGACTCCGCTTTATTCAATATCATCGAGAGAATCAGAGAATATCATTAGTGCAGCAGGCATCAAGGCTGCCCGCTTCAATCGCTATATTAAAATCTAACAATATGTATATCAGAAAATTAATCAATACTTTTTTAGGAGCCTTTGTCACAATTATCATGGGAGTGCTGGTTATAAATGTTTTATGGCAGGTAGCCAGTCGTTTTTTAGTTGGCCACCCCAGTTCGTTTACCGATGAATTGGCCGGCTATTTATTAGTCTGGGTTGGATTGCTTGGTGCGGCATATGCCACCGGCCAGAAACAGCACCTTGCCATAGACCTGATATCAAAAAAATTTGGGCCAAAAGGAAGAGCATGGCTCGAAATTATAATCAACAGCCTCATAATCGCGTTTGCAATCGTGACTTTAATCATCGGCGGTTCAAACCTGGTTTACATCACTTTTAAACTTAATCAGATTTCGTCTGCGCTCCAGATTCCGATTGGCTATGTTTATCTGGTAATCCCACTCAGTGGTGTTTTTATTATATATTATGCTGCCCATGACATCCTGACTGCTAAGTCAAGAACCGATAGTCAAATGCCTGGTCATAATCCGCTCTAATGAAAAAATTATGGAATACATTGAAATACTGGTACTTGTAGGAAGCTTTATTCTATTACTTGCACTCGGGGTTCCCATAGCATACAGCATTGGAATTTCGGGTATTATTACCATGCTGCTAAGTATAATGCCCCTGCCTGCTTTCACAACATTTGCCCAACGCATGGCAACCTCGCTCGATAGTTTTGCTCTGCTGGCTATCCCATTTTTTATACTTGCCGGTCAATTAATGAACCAGGGAGGAATTGCTCTCAGATTGATAGATTTTGCAAAAGTGCTGGTTGGTCGGTTACCTGGCGGACTGGCTTTTGTTAATATTATGGCCAATATGCTCTTTGGAGCGATCTCAGGCTCGGCAGCTGCATCGGCCTCAGCCATCGGAAGTTTCATGACACCCAAAATGGTTGACGAGGGATATGACAGGGGGTTTGCTGCCGCAGTTAACATTACCTCAGCAACAACCGGCCTTGTAATTCCACCCAGCAATATCCTGATTGTGTATAGTTTGGCAAGCGGAGGAGTTTCTATCGCAGCATTGTTCCTGGCAGGTTATATACCTGGAATACTTGTTGGTCTGGTGCTGATGGTTGTTGCTGCTGCGGTGGCATATAGAAAAAATTACCCGGTAGGCGAGAAGGTGGGACTTAAAACAGGCATCTATAAATTTCTGGCTGCCATTCCCAGCCTTTTCCTCTTGGTGGTTGTTATCGGGGGAATTATCGCAGGCTATTTTACAGCAACCGAAGCATCAGCGATTGCTGTGCTTTATACACTTATTCTTTCAATGATTTATAAGCAACTCAAATTGAGCGACATGCCAGGTATTCTGCTCAGAACCGTGGGCATCACAGCCATCGTACTTTTATTGGTTGGCACTTCCATGGGTTTGTCTTGGGTCATGTCCTATGCAAATATTCCTCAAAGTGTAAGCGAGGGGCTGCTAAGCATTAGCGAAAATAAGATTGTGCTGCTTCTGATAATAAATATGATTCTGCTCTTTGTGGGAATATTTATGGATATGACCCCTGCAGTATTAATTTTTACCCCAATTTTCTTACCGGTAGTTATCAACTTAGGAGTTGACCCCATCCACTTCGGTATCATTATGGTAGTAAACTTGAGTATTGGTTTATGCACGCCACCGGTTGGCTCAGTGCTGTTTATTGGTTGCAGTGTGGCAAAAATTGGAATCGAAAAAGTAATAAGACCATTGCTCCCTATGTTTGCCGCCATGATCGTTATTTTATTGGTCATCACATACCTGCCAAAGTTGAGTTTATGGCTTCCGGGTATTTTCGGATTTTAATTTCTGATGATAACCTGCTTAAATTTATTAATTTTGGATAAGCATTCATCGGGTTTACAATGAATTATCACCGGTTCTTGAAGAGAAGTCTTTATACATGTTTAGGCAGAATTACCCTTGCATTATTCGTATTTATCTCCACCACGACTTTTCTCCTTGCACAGAATCCATTTTCAGCACAAACTTCCGAACCTTTGAACGAAGTATGGCGATGGAGGCATATCGAAGGTCTTTCAGGCAAGGGTGTCAGAAGCATGATTGACGACAAGCATGGCAATATGTGGTTTGGCCTGGATAAAGGAATCCTCCGCTATGATGGATATAACCTTACATATTATAAAGATAAACCCTATCTGAAAAGCCCGGTGGGCATAATTTTTGAAACCCGGGACGGACGCCTTGTTGCGGGATCTGAATCAGGCCTCCTGGCGTTTGCAAATGAGGGCTGGACGAAAATTTTTCCACAATCCGATTCCCTGATGGGCATGGTTACGTGCATTAGGCAAACGCCTGATGGTAGCCTGATAGCCGGAATACAAAACGGAGTCCTAGTAGTTAATAAAAAAGAAGAAATTAGTGTTTTTACTGTGCTTTCCAGGGTAAATGCATTCCGAGAAGCCCACCCAAACCTGAAAATCTGCATTCTACCGGACGAGATTCTTTTTCAAAGGAATTTTGGCAGGGTTGATGATATTTTTATTGAAGACGATGGAAGAATCTGGATATTCATGTCGAGAAATAATGACGGGAAATTGTTGAAATTTTATCCATCCGACACATTAAACTGTGTTTTGCACCGGTTTGATTTGAAGGAAGAGCTTGGCGGGTATAAACTGCCTAACCGAAACGAGTTGATAAAGACAAGGAATGGGGAGCTATGGATTATAAACGGTTTTTATAAAAGTGGGATTCTTCGAAACAAAGCTGGTAAGTGGGAACTTCTGAAACTTAGCGATAAATTTGGTGGCGATGAGCTACACACCGATATCATAGAAATTTCTGACGGCTCAATTTGGATCGGAGGATTAGGGAAACTATATGTTTTCAAATCCGGGAGATGGAACGTGTTTACCCCACCTAACCCGCCGATTCCATCATCAAGAATTATTCTTCACGAATCGCGCGATGGGCAAATATGGATTGCAGGAATACAAGGCGATGTTTTCAGGTTTAGCTATAATGGTAATCAATGGCTTAAATATAACGGGCTAAATTTTCAATTTACAGACCAGCTTACAAGAGAATGGTTCATCGCATCCGATGGAAAGGTAGTGTATCATCAAAATAATAACTGGTTTGCCTTTGACAACCAAAGCGGATTAATTGATGCTCCAGTCAAATGCATTTCCACTTCCAAAGGAAGAATTTGGCTCGCCGGAAGTCATCAGGGCGTGGCTGCAACTGCATACTTAAAAGATGGTAAATGGATAGTGCAGATGCATCCCAAATTATCCTGGGGAATTGACCCGCGCTCTGTTTTTCAGGACAGAGAAGGATCTCTGTGGTTTGGGGCAAGCGTTGACAGGCAGGAATCACTCGGACAAATTTCGGGCGTATTGCAGTTAAAAAACCCCGATGAAACAAACCTGATATGGAGGCATTACACCAACAGCGAAGGCATCATCCAGCATAACGTTTATGGGATCGGCCAGTCGCCTGATGGCACACTCTGGCTCGGAGGCACCAACCTACTGAAGCTCGAAAACCAACGCTGGCAATCGCTGAAGGGCAAAGAGTACTTTAATGAATACATAGATATTGTTCACAGTCGTAAAAATCTCTGGGTTGGTTCAAGATATTATGGATTATTTAGGTTTAACGGAAATGAATGGACTCAGTATACCAACAATCAAGGCCTGCCAAGCAATACGATCATTAGTATTTATGAAGAAAGCCCAAAAAAGGTTTGGGCAATTACAGACAGAGATATTGCCTGGTTCGATGGGCAAAGATGGTTCTCAGATATTTTCACTGAGGACTTTCGAATGCCACGAGAGGGTGGCGAAATTCTGGTTGATAATTCAGGCTCGATATGGATAAACAGGGCATTAAGAGAATGGAAAAGGAGAGCCTTTCCGTTTAGCATTACACCGGCAAAAGCTTTGGAGGATTACTGGGCCGTTAAATATATTCCTGACACCATTCCGCCCAAAACAACCATAAATGTGTACTCAGAAAAAGTTGACCGCACCGGCAGCACCCTCATCGGTTGGAATGGCACGGACTTCTGGGAGAATACTCCTACAAATCAGCTTACATATTCTCACAGGCTAAATCAGGAAGAGTGGTCAGATTTTTCTAAGGAAACCAGTATTGTGCTCGCTAAACTTGCAAGCGGGAAACATACATTCGAGGTAAGAGCTAGAGATAAAGATTTGAACGTTGAACCGGACCCGGTAAAGGTTTTTTTGACGGTCAGTCCGCCGATATGGAAGCAAGCCTGGTTTATCGTGCTTGTTTTATCATTTTTAATTGTCATTGGCCTATACGAGTCGAGGTTAATCAGGCGAAATATTGTCCTCTCAAAGCTGAACTCATCCTTGAGCGATGCAAACCAAGCGCTGGAAACCAGGCAATCAAAGATTGAAAGGCAAAAAGAAACCATACTGCTTCAAAAGGAGGAGCTGGAGAAAAAGACCCTGACACTTGAAGAAAAGAGCACCGAGATCACAAAACAAAGAGATCAGTTAAAAGAAATGGTTGAGAAAGTTGAAGAGCTTTCTAATGTGAAACAACATTTTTTTACAAATATTTCGCATGAATTCCGAACCCCACTCACCCTGATCATGGGATCAATCGAACGCCTGCTTTCAGCTCAGGATCATTCAGACCCGAACCGACTTAATCAAGCCTACGAATCAATTCAGCGAAATTCCAGAAGAATTCTAAGGCTTATTAATCAGATTCTTGAAGTGCGTCAGGCCGAAACTGGAAATCTTGAATTAAATCCAATTAGCGGCGAAATTGTTTCGTTTTACCACGAAATAGTTAGCCTGTTCAACGATATAGCCAAGGTTCAGCATATTGATCTTTCGTTCAGCAGCCAATTCGAAAAATTCAACGTCTTTTTCGATCACGACAAGAATGAGAAAATCCTGTGCAATATCCTGAGCAACTCGTTCAAACACACCCCACCGGGAGGCAAAATATCGGTAAGCATAAGTTCGAAAGAAGATGCGGATGAGAAAACAAAAACACCATGTAGCGATGACTTAGTGCAAGATAGACAACAGTATACTATTGTTTTTGAAGTGTCTGATACCGGAAAAGGAATCTCACAGGAGGACTTGCCGCACATTTTCGAAAGATTTTATCAGGCAAAAGATAAATCTGCTCCTCACAGGTTTGATAGCACAGGCATAGGACTCTCCTATGTTAAGGATTTAGTTTCCATCCAGGATGGCAAAATCAATGTTAAAAGCCAAAAGGGAGCTGGTACCACCTTTACTTATGAAATTCCATTTCTGATTGATCAGGACGAAATTTCTGGCGTTCAGCTTGATAAAAGATCTCCACAGCTTTCGTATGTCTCGGAAAATTTAAGATCGGAAGTAGATAACCTGCAAAATATCATTTCCTATTTTAATGATCATGAAACTGCTGCATCTTCTGAAGATGCCTCATCGAAATCCAAAACTGATAAACTCATTGCACTCATTGTTGAAGACGAATCTGAATTAAGAGACTTTATTCGTGAGCTACTGGAATCTGATTTTGAGGTGATTGATGCGAAAAACGGCGCCATCGGGTATAAAAAGGCGATTGACTATCAACCTGACATTATTATTACTGATGTGATGATGCCCGAAATGAATGGGATAGAATTATGCGAAAAGCTAAAAGCCAATTTTATCACAAACCACATTCCCGTGATTATTTTAACTGCAAAGCACGACCCACAATTCAAATTCGAAGGATACCGCACAGGAGCGGATGCTTATATTGAAAAGCCATTTAGCACCGAATACCTGAAAATCAGGATACTAAACCTTCTCAAGGCTAAAGAAAAAACCCGCGAAAAAGTTATTCGGGACCTCATCATCCAACCAGCCGAAATCGAAGTGGTTTCTGAAGTTGACAAAATGCTCCGAAAGATTCAATTGGTGCTGGAAGAGAATATTTCGGATTCTGATTTTGATGTTGAAAGCATGAGCCAACATTTCTTCCTGAGCCGCTTTCATTTTTCAAGAAAAGTAAAGCAGGTTACAGGATTATCGCCTAAAGAAATAATTGACTCTTACAGGTTAAAACGTGCAGGGCAACTGCTTCAGCAAAAAATTCCTGTTGCGGAAGTTGCATTCATGGTTGGTTTCGACCATCCAAACTCATTTTCCCGGGCCTTCCGCAAGTACTACAACACAAGCCCAACCGAGTTTTCCTTACAAAAGCTGCAGAACGATACAAATTGTTCTTAGTTGAGCAAATTTTGAATAGCTGATCTTGGCATTATTTGCTTACTTTGAGTATCGGCAAACTTTATAATATTGATGTTTTTCTGCCTAATTTCAAAAACGGTTAAATCTGTCATCAGGATATTTGAAAAACAAAACCTGAAGTGGTGGTTTGTGTTGCTAATTTTTGCAGTTTTATTCACTACCAATGGTAAGACTCAATCCATAAGCAACAACCCGCAGATAAAGGTCCCTGCTTTTCCGGGAGCCATGGGAGGGGGAATGTATACAACGGGTGGCCGTGGTGGCAAAGTAATAAAAGTAACCAACCTGCATGATAAAGGCTCGGGTAGCTTTAGAGCTGCGATTGATACACCTGGAGCCAGAATCATCATTTTCGAAATTTCAGGCAATATTGAACTCAAGTCTCATCTAAGCATCAGGCATGGAGACCTGACCATTGCCGGGCAAACTGCACCCGGCGACGGCATTTGTATCAAAGGTCATGAAGTACGGATTTATGCCGACAATATCATCATTCGATTTATTCGGTTCAGGCCTGGCGATATCGCCGGTAAGCAATACGACGCCCTTACCGGATTAAACAATAAAAATATAATAATTGATCATTGCAGCATGAGCTGGTCGGTTGATGAAACGGTCTCATTCTACGACAATGAGAACTTTACCATACAATGGTCAATTATCAGCGAAAGCCTGAATAATTCAGTGCACAGCAAAGGCCCACATGGCTACGGAGGAATTTGGGGAGGGAAAAACGCCTCGTTCTTATGCAATATTCTGGCGCACCATAACAGCCGAAACCCAAGACTGCAGGGGACTCGTTACAACCCTGTTGATGGAAACGAAACAACCGAGATAATAAATAACATTATCTATAATTGGGGCGAAAAGGCTACTTACGGTGGAGAGCATGGAAATTACAACATAATCAATAACATTTATATCCCGGGCCCTGCCACCAGAAAATCAAGCAAAGAAGAAGTTCTCGAACCATATCAGCCATACGGTAGTTTTTTTCTTGAAGGTAATGCATTCTTTCTGCAAAGATCAAAGAAACAAAAAGCTACATGGGATCATGTCTCAATTCAGCGAGTGTATAGAGATTCTATAAAATCCGAAATCAAATTTCCATTCGCTAATCAATCGCAGGTTTTGAAGCTCAACAAAGCATATAAACAGGTGCTTTCAAAAGCAGGTGCCAGTCTATCACGCGATGCTGTGGACCTAAGGATTGCCAGAGAAATTACTGACAGGGACTTTACTTTTGGCAGCAACGGCATTATTAACAGCCAGAATGAGGTAGGAGGATGGCCCGCGCTGCGCTCTACTCTACCACCTATTGATAGCGATGGAGATGGAATACCAGATGTATGGGAGGTACGCCACAAACTGAACCCATCAGATGCCTCTGATGGCAACTCTTTTTCAATTGACCAACATTATACCAATCTTGAAGTGTATATAAATGAGATTGTTAAGAAATTAATCTGAGCCAATTAAATAAATGATCCAAATATATGAACAGAGTTTTTTTATCAACTATTAACCAAAACAATTGCCAAATGAAATTAAATTGCTTAAACAAGGCTTTGATGCTTACACCATTGCTCCTTGGGCTGCTTTTTTCCAGTCTTGGTTTATGGGGTCAAACCCTTACGGTCAGAGGAACTGTAACAAACCAGGATGGAGAAGTTTTACCAGGAGCCAGTGTGTTGATCAAAGGAACGACCTCCGGAACCAGCACCAACGCTAACGGAGGCTATCAACTTCAGGTTGAAAATGCCACCCAAGCTGTTCTGGTATTCCGGTTCGTGGGGTTCGACGAACAGGAAGTGCCTGTAGCAGGACGAACTACCATCAATGTCACGCTTACTGAAAGCCTGATTAATCTGAAAGAAGTTGTCGTAATTGGCTATGGTACCGTACAAAGGCGCGATGTGACCGGATCTGTTGCCTCCGTAAAAGGAGAAGATCTTACTGCAAAACCAATTGCAAGTGTTGGCGAAGCACTTACAGGAAAACTTTCCGGTGTTCAGGTTCTTACGACCGAAGGATCTCCCGATGCCGAAATCAGGATACGGGTACGTGGTGGAGGCTCAATCACGGGCGACAACTCTCCGTTGTATATTGTAGATGGGTTTCCGGTTGAATCAATCTCAGACATCGCTCCATCAGACATTGAATCAATTGATGTGATGAAAGATGCCTCTTCAACTGCCATTTACGGCTCACGTGGCGCCAATGGTGTAATCATCGTGACAACCAAAAAAGGTAAGGAGGGAAGATTGGTTGTGCGCTACGATACTTATTCGAGTTTCAAAAAACTGGCCAACAAACTCGAAACCCTTACCCCATACGATTTTGTGAAATGGCAGTATGAGCGTGCTCTTCTGTCCAATCAACTCACCAGATATACGGGCCTTTATGGTAATTTTCAGGACATGGACCTGTTCAGAGAGGTACAGGCAAACGATTGGCAGCAGCAGGTTTTTGGCCGCACAGGTTACACATTTAATCAAAACTTAAATCTGACCGGGGGGACTTCTAAAACAACTTATTCATTCACCTATAGCGGGATCAATGAAAAGGCAATCATGCAGCTGTCAAGTTTCAAACGAGATAACCTGAGTTTAAACCTGACTAACAAACCCAACGACAAATTTACCGTAGATTTTTCAATGCGTTATGCAAATACACAGATTAAAGGTGGTGGCATGAATGAACAGGCTGAGTTTTCATCTGCCGATTCACGCCTAAAATATGCAATGATTTACCCGCCATTCCCGATTCAGGGATTAATTGACTTTGGTGATACCGATCAGGACTTCTTCTTATATCATCCACTGAAAGCCATTTCAGACAATGATCAGTTTCAGAAACGGATAACCTATAATCTGAATGCCAGTTTGACATGGGAAGTTATTAAAAACCTGAAGCTAAAATCTGACATTGGCATGGAGGACTTTGGGTATCAAAACGACAGATTTTATGGGACAACTACCTATTATGTCAGAAACAAACCAGCCGCTGCAGACCAGGGAAAACCTGCCGTATTCTTCACTAAAACTGCCCGCGAGACATTCAGAAATACCAATACCATCAGATATGATTTCAAGAATTTGCTACCTAAAAATCACAAATTGAATTTCTTGGCAGGACAGGAATATATCTTCAGGCAGCAAGAAGAACTCGAAACTGTTGTGCATGGGTTCCCTCTAGGTTTCAATTTTAGTGATGCTACCAGGCTCTCAGCACAAGCAGTAGCCAGCACCGTGGATAATTACCTTTATCCAGATGATATACTTTTCTCACTCTTCGGCCGCTTTAATTATGACTACAAAGGAAAGTATCTGGTCAGCGGAACCTACAGAGCCGATGGCTCCTCTCGTTTTTCGAAGGGCAACCGCTGGGGCTATTTTCCATCGGCTGCAATTGCCTGGCGTATTTCTGACGAAAATTTCATGAAAGGCACCAGATCGTGGTTGGAAGATCTGAAGCTGAGAATAAGCTATGGAACCGCCGGGAATAATAACATTCCTTCAGGACAGATGGCGCAAACACTCGAAGTAAGATCAACAACCTGGGTAAACCGATACTCGAGTTTTTGGGCAGCAACAAAAACAATGGCCAATCCCGACTTGAAATGGGAAACGACTGTTACCAGAAACGTAGGGCTTGATTATACAATCCTGAATGGCCGTTTGGCCGGATCACTAGAGGCATATATCAACAGCACCAAAGACCTGTTGATACGCTTCCCTGTGCCAGGCACCGGATACACAGACCAGTTCCGAAACATGGGGGAAACTGAAAATAAAGGAATTGAAGCCATGATCAACTGGATTGCAATTGATAAACCTAAATATGGGTTCAGCATCAACGGCAATATTGGATTAAATAAAAACACGATTAAGTCGCTTGGGCTGATGGATAATTTTACTGCTGAATCAGGTTGGGCATCTACCGATATCGGTGCTGAATATTGGATTGCAACAGGCGGCTCGGTTGGCAAAATGTATGGATACAAAAGTGCCGGACGCTATGAGGTTTCTGATTTTTCAGGGTACGTTGGTGGTGTTTGGGTGTTGAAAGATGGCGTTGTCAACAGTTCGGCTGCGGTTGGAACGTTACGCCCTGGCTCCTTAAAATTAGTAAACATGACTGAAGGAGATAACATCATCAACATTGCCGACCGTGTTATTATCGGCGATGCCAACCCTGATCACACAGGCGGTGTCACTCTAAATGGCCGGGCCTACGGCTTTGATGTCCAGGCTGCTTTCAACTGGAGCTATGGCAATGATGTTTATAACGCCAACAAAATCGAATATACTTCGACCAGCAAATTCCACTCTCGCAACATGATTTCGGTCATGGCCGATGGCAAACGCTGGACAAATTTATTGCCTGATGGTACCATCAGCAACGATCCGGTTAAATTAGCCGAATTGAATGCGAATACCACCATGTGGTCGCCCTATATGGCAAGGTTTGTATTCACAGACTGGGCTGTCGAAGATGGCTCATTCCTGCGTCTGAACACGCTTACGCTGGGCTATACAATTCCTAAGCAGATTCTTTCAAAGGTGAAAGTTCAAAGCCTGCGCATCTATGCGAGCGGATACAACGTCTTTCTCCTGACAAACTACAGCGGATTTGACCCGGAAGTATCTACTCGGCGTAAAAATCCTTTGACCCCAAATGTTGACTATTCAGCTTATCCAAGGAGCCGGTCAATAGTATTTGGTATGAACTTGAGTTTCTAATGCTTAAAAAATGAGAACCATGAAAAAGATATATTATATCATTTTTGCCTTATCACTCACCGTGATGACGGCTTGCGAAGATATGTTTGATGCTCCGACCAAATCATCACTGGATGAGTCCGTAATATTCTCAAATGCCACTTTGGCCGAAGGCGCCATTGCAGGCATTATACAATCGTTTTGCGAAACAAACTCCTACCGCGGACGATTTCTGACCTTCTATGGCATAAATACCGATTGCGAGGTTCGTACCACACTGAGAAACATCACTGAAGATGCAGCTAGGCTGGCTAATTATAATACCAACGTGAGCAATTCTCAGATGAATACTGCAAACAACGTTTGGGCAATGGCCTATGAAGGTATAGAACGAGCAAACATAGCCATACGCGGTTTACGCAAATACGGCAATGTTGAATCGAACAAACAACTGGCACACATTCTAGGTGAAGTTCTAACCCTCAGGGCGGTGCTTTATCACGATTTGGTCAAAGCCTGGGGAGATGTCCCTGCCCGTTTCGAGCCTGTGAATACCGAAACGGTTTATCTGACACGAACCGACCGGGATATAATTTACAAACAACTGCTAGCCGATCTGGATGAAGCAGCAAAGCTCGTAGCCTGGCCTACTGAATCGGCCTATACAATGTCAACCGAAAGAATTAACAAAGCTTTTGTAAAGGGTCTGCGTGCACGTATTGCCTTGGCAGCAGGCGGGTATGCCCAACGAACCAATGGAATTCGCCTAAGCAGCGATGCGGATTTAACACCTGCTAAAATGTATGCCATCGCTAAAAACGAATGCCTGGATGTGATCAACAGTGGCCGCGCAAGACTCCAAACCTTTGAAGGTGTTTTCAGGGCGCTCCATAAAGAAAACTGCATTGCAGGCCAGGAGATGTTATGGGAGATTCCATTCAGCGAAGGTCGTGGCAGGGTAATCTTCGACTTAGGCGTCAGACATACAACCACCGACAAGTACACAGGGCAAAACAGGGGTGGAACAAACGGGCCCACCCCCATCATGTTCTATGAATATGACAGAGATGATGTGCGCCGCGATGTCACCTGTGTTCCTTATGAATGGACCAATGGCCTGCAAGTGCCAACCAATAATGGAAGATGGCATTTTGGCAAATATCGTTATGTTTGGCTTTTCCAGGAAGCAAACCGGAGGGTCACCTCGACAAACGACGATGGCTTGAACTGGCCTTATATGAGGTATTCAGATGTTTTGCTGATGGCTGCCGAAGCCATTAACGAAATTGATGGTCCCGCTGCAGCTGCACCATACCTGAGAGAGGTTCGCACACGCGCATTTCCGACTGCCCCTGCAAAAGTCAATACTTTTATGGCCGCCGCTACTGCGAGCAAGCAGGCTTTCTTCAATGCCATTGTTGATGAACGGGCTCTTGAATTTACCGGAGAAATGTTGCGCAAAGGCGACCTGATTCGCTGGAATTTGCTAAGCACCAAGCTAAACGAAGCCAAAACCAAACTGCAACAGTTAGAAAACAGGCAAGGCAAATATGCAAATCTCCCACTCAGGATATATTTTAAGAGAGCCGACGATGGAGAAAGCGTTGTGATTTATGGGCTAAATTATGGTGATACTGATGCAGCCGGAGCTGCTTTGGGTTATCCTGAAAACAGAACCTGGGTGATTACCGCAACCGGGCAACAATCCACATTTTGGGATGCCCTATTTCAAAGAGATCCCAATGTGCAGCAATATTGGCCGATTTGGCAAATATTCCTCGACGCCAGCAATGGTAAACTGAACAATGATGGGTATGGTTTTTAGTAACAAAACTTAATAAATTTAACAATGAATAAGTTATTTAATAAACTCGCTTATATTTTTAGCTTCGTTGCGGTTTTACTTTCTGCCGGATGTAAAGATGACATACCCCCAGAAATAACCGACATGAAGGTTAGCCGTCTTTTCTCTCCGACAGGCATGAGTGCCATGGTGGTCAGTCAAACTTCAATCCGCCTTACCTGGGCAGCAGTACGTGATGCAGAAAGTTATACTGCTGAATTCTTTGAGAGTGATAATCTGAATTTCTCGGGTACCCCTGTAAGAACAGTCGCTGGTATAACCTTTGACAAATTGCCCATTACCATTACAGGTTTCGCAGGGGACACCGACTACGCGCTAAGAGTAAAAGCTGTTGGCAAAAGCATCACTGAGTCTAAATGGGTAGCCGCAACCCTCAAAACCGGAACTGAACAAATCTTCTTTGCCGTTAATCCTTTGGAAATTACTGCTACCGGGGTGACTTTGAGATGGCCTGCCGCGTCGGTCGCCACCGCAATTATTCTTACTCCGGGAAATATTACCCGCACCTTGACAACTTCTGAAATTGCAGCAGGTGTTGCAATAATTACAGGTTTACAAAGCGAAACCCCTTACACTGCAAAGCTGATGAATGGAACGAAAACCCGCGGAACCGCCACATTCACCACTTTAATTGATTTGGGTGGATCCACTCCTCTGTATCCTGCCGATGATTTAAATGCCAAACTTTCGGCCGGAGTTGATGGCGAATCCTTTGTGCTCTTCCCGGGAAATTATACAGTCTACCAGGGGGATATTAACATTACCAAGTCAATAACCATTCGAGGATTGTATCCACATAATAAGCCGATAGTTTACATCAGACTTGTGCTTGCTTCAGGAATTACAAACCTTACAATCAAGGATCTTGAAATGGTTGGCACCTTTGGAAGCACAATTCTTGCACAAGCAATCTCTTGTAATCCCGGAACATACAATATCAACAACTTCATCGTTGATGGTTGCGTGGTTAGGAGCTATAACCAGGCATTTATCTCAGGCGGTAGCACTCCGATAGTCAGGGTGCAACAATTGACAATCAACAACTGCATCATGTCAAATATTGTGAATGATGGTGGTGATTTTATTGATTTTCGTACAGGCTTTGTTGCGAACCTGACCATAACAAAAAGTACGTTCAACCGGGTTGCAGCCTTCCCGCGCGACTTCATTCGCCTGGATAATTCGTCAGGCAGCTTCCCGGGCTCTACCAGCAATGTGCTTATTGAGCAATGTACCTTCTATCAGGTTTCGAATACCAGAAGGATATTATATGTTCGTTTTGTGAATAATGCCTCGACAGTGAAGAAAACTATATTCGCCGGAGCCGATGCATCCTATACAGGTTACTTCACAAACCAGGCCACCACTACCCAGCCGGTTTGCGATCAAAATAACTATCACAATGCTCCTTCCTTCCTGAGTGGTGTTACAGGCGGAAAATTCGATATCTCAGGCACGCATCGCACACTAAACCCAGGTTTTGTCAATCCTGATGCCGGCAATTTTAAGGTTACCAATGCCGACCTTATTCTTTTTGGTATCGGAGACCCAAGATGGCTGCAATAAGCCAAAAATTATGATTTGTTGAGGGATATTCAAATCCCTCAACAAATCTTATTCTTATTTCTACATCTGTTCCATTGTATCTTATGATTAAATTCATTCTTTCATATATACTGGTGTGCTTCATGCCTTTGGTTGCATTACCAATCAATAATAACGGCCCCATAGGATGGGCATCTGTTAATGCTAACGGCCAAAATGGGACAACAGGAGGTGCTGCCGGTGGTGTTGCCACCGTGAACAATATGAATGATCTGATTTATTATTGTGGGTTATCCGTTCCTTATATCATTCAAGTTCAGGGAATGATTTTAATCACTCCCAAAGGGCGTCATATTGCAGTGAGCTCAGATAAGTCAGTTATCGGATTGGGCGCAGGGGCAGGACTAACACAGGGTGGATTTAGCGTTGGTAACGACAAAAAAAATATTATTTTCAAGAACCTCACCATTGCTGACACATACGTAGCAGGAGACTGGCCCGGGATAACCCAGGATTGGGATGGTATTCAGATAAAGGGCACCTGCAGCCATATTTGGGTTGATCACTGCACTTTTCTGCGACAAGGCGATGGAGCATTGGATATCTCTAATGGAGCCAACTACATTACAGTTTCTTATTCAAAATTTGGAGCAAATAACAAGGTATGCCTGATCGGTAGTTCAGACACAGATCCATTTACTGATAGGTATAAAGTAACAATGCATCACAATTGGTTTGAAGAAACCACACAGCGGCACCCCAGGGTAAGATTTGGAATGGTGCATCTTTTTAACAACTACTACTACGATATGGGGAACTATGGCCGTGTGATGGGATATGCCATCAGCAATGGATACGGTATTGGCATTGGGGTAAATGCCCAAATTTACTCTGAACAAAATTATTTTGAAAAGGTAGTCTATCCTTCTCAATTTTATGACAATACATCGCAGCCTGGCTATATGATTGATATTGGAAGCCATCTGGTGCAAAGTGGCAATGTATTATCATCCCCAGGTGGAATAAATTGGAATCCCGCGAACTATTATCAATATACACCCGACCCTGCCAGTCAGGTAAAAGCAATCGTATTGGCCAATGCAGGGGCACAGCAAAACAATACCTTCATACCGGGCAACCTCCCCTTGGAAAGCCGCCTTCTGATGTCGAACCATCCAAATCCATTCTCTTTTTGCACAACAATTTCTATTAACCTTCCCCGGCAAGGGCATATTAATCTGAAGTTGACCGATCCATCCGGAAAAGCAGTACACGAAATTCAAAATAAAAATGGAAATGAAGGGCTTAATACTGTCATCATGAAAAGGGATGGACTGAAACAAGGTGTTTACTTCATAATTCTTGAATTTCAAGGACACAAGCAGATTCATAAAGTTGTAATCAATTAAGACTCTTGATGTAAGATTTAAGTACTCGAATTATACCAATATGAACATAAAAAATACTGCATTTCTGAAATTAGCGGTCAAACTCGCGCAAATGATTGTTGTAGCAAGTATTCTAGCTGGCTGCGGGTTTGAAAACCAAAAGAATATCGAAAGTAAAGGCAATAAACCATGGCATGTCCTGATGCTTGACTCCGAGATGCACCGAAATCCACAGGCGTATACAATTGATTTTGAGACCAAACCTAAGTGGAATTATACGCAAGGTTTGGTGCTGATGGCAGCCCTTAAGATTTGGAAAGAAACCGGGGATCAGCGCTATTATACTTATGTAAAGTCTTATTATGATGAGATGATTGATCAAGAAGGAAATATTTTGTATAACTATAAAGTAGAGAACTACAACATTGATCACATCAAACCTGGAATTAACCTATACGATCTCTATGAGGAAACCGGTGATGAACGTTATCACTCTGCATTAAAAACTTTGCGCGGTCAGCTCAAAACCCATCCACGCACATCCGAAGGTTGTTTTTGGCATAAAAATATCTATCCAAACCAGGTATGGCTCGACGGAGTATATATGAACGCACCCTTTTATGCACGCTATGGAAAAGTGTTTGACGAACCTGAAAACTTTGATGATATAGCAAACCAAATTCTACTTGTGGAGCAAAAAACGCTGGATCCAGCAACCGGGCTGCTCTACCATGCCTGGGATGAGAGCCGGAGTCAGCAATGGGCCAACCCTCAAACCGGACAGTCGCCCAATTTCTGGGGCAGGGCTATGGGTTGGTATGCAATGGCACTGGTGGATGTGCTCGATTATTTCCCGGCTGATCATGCGGGCAGGCTCAAAATTGTGCAAGTGCTCGAAAGATTGGTTAAAGCACTCATCCCATTTCAGGACCCGGAAACCGGGCTTTGGTACCAGGTTGTTGATCAGGGAGGGAAAGAAGGAAATTATCTGGAGGCTTCGGCCTCAGCCATGTATGCATATGCGATTGCAAAAGCCGTGAATAATCATTTACTCGAACCCTCATATATGTCGGATGCTACCAAGGCTTTTCAGGGAATTTTGGATCATTTAATCACTTTTGATAATAATGGCGATATCAGCCTAAACCAGATATGCGGTGTTGCCGGCCTGGGTGGGAATCCATACAGGGATGGCTCATATGAATATTATATTAATGAGATTATCCGCAGCAATGACCCCAAAGGCGTTGGACCATTTATGCTTCTTAGTATGGAGATCGAAAAAGCCGGCTTTCATTTGAAAAAAAATAAACTTTCATCGGAACAATAGTTAAAAGTGTTCTCCAAAAAAAATGTCACAACAAAATCACAATCATCATGAAAAGAAAAATTTACAATTCGGTTCTTCTTAGGAAAGGTGCAATCATGCTGTTTGCATTAGTGTTTTTCTCAGTTTGTGCCCGTGCCCAATGGCAAATTTATAATGCCAGTGTTTTGCCAGGAGATAATAATCCGGTATTTATCACCAGCGGCCTTGCAGGTGCAGGAATGGTGACAAGCCTGGTAGCCGACCCCCTGATTCCCCAAAATGGCTTGCTCGAACTCTTGACCGTTGCGATTGCCGATAACGGAACCTGGCGTCGCTCATTTACTGATCCAACACCGAATCTGACTGTTGCTATGAGGGTTCGATCAGCCAACGATAATGCACTGAGGGTTCTCGAACTCGATCTGGATAATGGAGGCTTTCGCGAACGCCTGTATATTAACCAGGCAGATAACAAACTTCGGCTACAACACAGCACAGCCTTTGGTGCAACCAATGAATTTAACCTGCCAAATAACGGATCGGTCAAGGACTGGCACATCTACAGGATTACGAAGGACGGTAGCGGCAATGTGCGCCTCTACATTGATGAAAACCCAGCACCACTGGCAAGCGGGCAAACAACTACCACAAGCACAAATAATTATTTTCGTTTCGGCGACACCAACGGTTCACATAATATCAGTGCCCTTATTGATTGGATCATTTGGGATCAATCAGGTGTATATGCACCGGGACAGGGAACTCCAATCCCAGCAAATTTACTTATCAATGTGCCTGCAAACTGGAGAATGTATGACGGAAGCCTGTTGCCGGGCGCACAAACACCAACCTTTACAACAAGCAATGTTGCTGGGAACGGAGGTACAAACAACATCATGACCGAACCAGGTGTCCCAACCAATAAGCTACTGGAGGTAATCACTATAGCAAATGCCGACAATTTCATGTGGAGCACCCCGCTACAAACGGCTACAACTGGTGTGACAATCCTTATGAGAGTAAAAGCAGCCAATGATGTTGCCAGAAGGGTCCTTGAACTCGATCTAAATCATAATGGGATCAGGGAAAGACTTTACATCAATCGTGAAAACAACCGGATACGATTGAACGAAGGCATTCCTGGAGGCGATGCAGGAGAAATACCCGCTCCAGTCGGAGTCAATCTCAGTGACTGGAACATTTATCGTCTCACAAAATCAGGCGCAATCACCAGGATTTATCTTAATGAAACCGATACCCCTATTGGCCAGGGAACCTCCACCACTACGACCACACAACAGTACTTCCGTATTGGTGATGGAAACTCCTCACATAATATTGCAGCACTAATTGATTGGATCATCTGGGATGAAACAGGCGCTTATGCACCCGGGCAAGGATCGCTTGTTCCTTCCCCTGTGATAACCCCTTCGTGGGATGCCACACTCTCAAACCTCAGGGCAGGAGGCACTCCTGTTGCGAATTTTAATCCGGACGTTACATCATACGAAGTAATTCTGCCTGCCGGCACCACTACACCTACCGTTGTTATTCCTACCACATCAAACCAAGGAGCAACCGCAAAGATTACACAAGCTACCACTGTTCCAGGCACAGCCACAGTGGTTGTTACAGCATTCAATGGGTTTACCACCCGAACATACACAGTTGCGTTCATAGCTAATCCTACTGGAAATATAACCCCGGACGCACATGGTTTCAAAATATATCCAAATCCTGCCAATACGTTAATCAATGTTCAAACCCTAGGCGAAGGTACAAATGGCTATATCGAAATCCTCGGAATGACAGGTCAGTTATTATTTAAAAAACAAATGGAATCCCAATCAGAAACCATTGATATAAGCAAGTTTGCACGAGGTATGTATCTGCTGAAATATACTTCAGAACAGCACAGAACATCAAGATTATTAATGAAGTACTAAAGAATATGATGTCTTTTAAAATAATTATTTTTTTCTTCCGGATTATTATAAAGCACTAAAACCGACCATAATGAAAAGGCAATATTTATTCCTGGCCTGCATAATGATTATAACCTTTTTTCTTTCCGGAGCCTGTACATCAGGCTCTGGAAAGGAATCAAATCAGGGGTCATGGAAAGACCTGGATAAAATTCTGGCAAAGATAAATGCACCCCGCTTTCCTGAGAAAAATTTCATCGTTACCGAATATGGTGCTACCGGTGATGGGGTTTCTATTTCAACCTCTGCAATTAACAATGCCATTACCGCTTGTTCGCTGGCTGGTGGTGGTGTGGTTGTCATTCCCGAAGGGGTTTTTATGACCGGAGCAATTCACCTTAAATCGAATGTAAACCTGCGCATTTCGACTGGCGCTGTATTGAAATTCAGTCGAAATCAGGAAGATTACTTGCCATTGGTTTTTACTCGGTGGGAAGGAACCGAGTGTTACAATTATTCTCCATTCATCTATGCCTATGATCAGGAGAATGTTGCGATTACGGGGGAAGGAACAATTGACGGGAACGCTGATGCTAATAACTGGTGGTATTGGAAAGGGGCTTGGAGTCGTAAAACCTGGGAAATAGGCCCCGAAAATCAAGCTGCTGCAGTTTCCAGGCTGCGAAAAATGGCAGAAGACGGGGTTCCTGTAGAGGATCGGGTTTTTGGCCCCGGCCACTACCTTCGCCCATATTTCGTACAATTCTACAAATGTCGTAATGTTCTCATGGACGGAATTACTGTAATTAATTCACCCATGTGGGTGATTCATCCGGTGTTGTCGGAAAACGTTACTATTTCAAATGTCTCGGTCATAAGCCATGGGCCCAATAATGATGGTTGCAATCCTGAATCGAGCCGCAATGTCCTGATCAAAGACTGCTTCTTCGACACGGGTGATGACTGTATTGCAATTAAATCGGGACGAAATGCTGACGGACGCAGGCTAAATATTCCGGCCGAAAACATTATCGTGCAACGGTGCACAATGCGCGACGGTCATGGAGGTATTGTTATGGGAAGCGAAATTTCGGGAAATGTCAGGAACGTTTTTGCAGAAGACTGCATCATGGACAGTCCAAACCTCGACCGGATCATACGCATCAAAACCAACTCATTGCGTGGAGGGATCATCGAAAACATCTTTATTCGGAATATTAATGTTGGAAAAGTAAAGCAAGCGATCCTGCACATTGATTTTAATTATGAAGAGGGTGATGCCGGCACATATACGCCAGTTGTTCGAAACATCTACCTTCAAAAGATAACAAGCCAAAGCAGCGAGAGGGCTGTATTTATCAAAGCCTATGAGCGAGCTCCGGTAACAGGAGTATTTATTGAAAATTGTTCCTTCAATGGTGTTGAAAAAGAGAATTTGATCAACTACGTCGAAAACATGCAGCTCAAGGAAGTATACATTAACGGAAAGCCGATGGTGTTCCACGGAACTCATGGGCAATAATAATACTCCACCCAGAAAATATTATATTCGATCCTTACCCGGGACTATAAGAATCAAGGCGGTTAGCTGTTGTGTTGTAATTGGCTTTTCCTTTCAAGATTCTTGCATGAGGATAAAATTCCGCACAATTGGCCGTAATTTGGTCGTTCAGTTTTGCGATCATTCATTAGATGAAGCATATAAACCGAGAATGGTTCCGATAAACCCTCTGGCTACCTCGGTGCTGAGATATTTTGCATCAATTTTATCTGCCAGAACAATCCATTGGTCATCAGATAGTTTGTAGGAAAAATTGAATTCACCCGATTTACAACTTGCCTGAAGGCAAATTCTTCCCCGAAAAGAATTTGGTAGAACTACTTTGTTGAGGATAAGCTTAGTGATTTCATCCTGAACTTTTTCTGCTTTTTGAAGCACAACAACATAATCATCTTTATCTTTTGTTACTCCAAGGGTCAGGTGATAGCCTTCGTTCTGAAAAAGAACCAGTCCAGCCAGGTCAGTTTCGCCTTTTGGCAAAAAATGTAAGGATGTTTCCGCATTGAAATTATGATGTCTTTGGCGGGTGCCAATAAACGATGGTTGTTTTCTTTCCCTGAGATTAGCAGGCCTCGCCTCTAACCAAATTCCTCCCTGGTTCAGGTCTGATTCATGCCATTTTTCTACGGGCGTTCTCAAAAACATCCATTCAAGTGGTAATTTTTCAGATTTAAAGTATTCAACGAATGAGAAATTCCCTTGCTGCATATAACCTGGAATATCTTGCATTAGCGCAACTCCCTCAGGCAGATTTAGGATCATAGGTATTTCAAGTCCTTTGTCTAATATTACCGGCCAACTGTCTTCATTCCAACTTACAGGCAGAATGAACGTTTCTCTGCCAATGTTGAAGTGGTTTTCGGGAGTATATGGCCTGCAAGCCAAAAAAATGGAATACCAGGCGCCGGAGGGGGTTTCAATCAAATCGGCGTGTCCGGCGTTAGTAATTGGATATTTGCGGTTTCTGTCGAGGTCACGTTGTGTGAGTATAGGATTTGATGGATTTGTCTCATATGGGCCCATCACGTTCCTGCTCCTGAAAATTACCTGCCGGTGATCTATGGAGGTGCCTCCCTCGGCAGCCATCAAATAATAGTATCCATTAATTTTGTAGATGTGTGGCCCCTCAATCCAGATGGGTTTTTCGGCAAGATTATGCCCTCCGTTTCTAAGTACTTTTCTTGGTCCAAAAGTTTGGTTGGTTTCAACATTGTATTCCTGAATCCAAATAGCTTTGTGGCCTTTGTATAATATTTCTCCTTCAGGATCCTGATTATTAACAATATATGCTCTGCCGTCTTCATCGAAAAAGAGAGATGGATCAATCCCCTGAACTTCAGGTAACCAAATTGGGTTGCTCCAGGGTCCAGCCGGATCCTTGGCTGTTACCACAAAATTTCCTCCACCACCGACATAGGTCGTTGTCATATAGAAAGTCTCATTATGAGGATTGTAGGTGATGGCAGGGGCAAAAATTCCATACGAAACAGGTTGATCGGTATTCGGAAATTGCTCTGCCCGATCAAGCACATGCCCAATTTGCTTCCAGTTGGCCAGGTCGGTGCTATGGAAAACCGGAATACACGGAAAAAAAGAAAAAGTCGAATTAACAATATAAAAGTCATCACCTTTGCGGCAGATGCTTGGATCGGGAAAAAAGCCTGAAAGAATCGGGTTATAAAACTCACCCTGGCTGAGTGGAAACTCATCGTAATAATCTTCGCTGCCAGAGTAGGCAAAGTACTCGAAATATGCCTTCCCTTCTTTTAAAATTACTTTGTTTTGCTTGTTGCACGCGAACAAACAGCAAACCAGCAGAGCCATGATAGTTATTCTCATTTCTCAAAAATATGATTGTTAATACTGTTATAGCAACCCATCAATGGTTTTTATTGTACCATCTGTGTTATATTCGAGTTCAATAATCTTTACACTTCGCAGCCATGTTTTGCCTCCTGAGGGAACACTGTCGTGATAAAACAGATACCACATATCTTTAAATTTACAAATCGAATGATGTGTGGTCCAGCCGACGACTGGTGTCAATATTTTGCCTTGGTAGTTAAACGGGCCGTATGGGTTATCTCCAATGGCATAACACAAGAAGTGGGTGTTGCCTGTGGAATAAGAAAAGTAATATTTTCCGTTGTATTTATGCATCCACGGGGCTTCGAAAAAGCGACGGTCGTGATCTCCCGCCCTGAGCGGAACCCCTTCGTTATCAAGAATGACCACGTCCTTAGGCTCTTCGGCAAACTCAAGCATATTCTCGCTCAAGCGTGCAACCTTGGCGCACAAAGCAGCTTCTGAATCGGCAGGTTCTTTGCCGCATTCCATTGCTTTGTTGTGGCGGTATCGCTGAAGTTGCCCTCCCCAGATTCCTCCAAAATACATAAAATGTTTGCCATCATCATCTTCAAACACGGCAGGGTCAATAGAATAGCTGCCAATTATTGGGTGTTTTTCCGGAATGAATGGGCCTTCAGGCCGGTCTCCCACCCCAACTCCAATCCTGAAAATATCTGTTTTATCTTTTGCCGGAAAATAAATATAATATTTGCCTTTTTTATAAGCAGCATCCGGTGCCCACATCTGCCTTCCGGCCCAGGGAACATCTCTTATATCCAGGGCTACTCCATGGTCAGTTACGTCACCATCAATGCCATCAATTGAATAGACGTGATAATCACGCATATCAAAATGATCACCAAGGTCGTTTTCCGGAATCCCGGCATCAATATCATGCGAGGGGTAAATATAAATCTTGCTGCCGAAAACATGCGCTGACGGATCAGCCGTGTATATACCTGATACTAGATATCTCGGTTTTTTCATAGTTTTTACAATTGGTTTTTTTATCAAATTATTTCATATTTGTTTTCTTCTGCTCTATCGCTTCATCAATGATGGCCTGAACAACGGGTTTTGGCTTGTAATTACGGTCGAAAAGTAGCGGATAATTTGTTCTTCCATAAACGGGCCAGTTGTTAAGCCACGATTGGCCATCATGAACGCCCCAGGTCGTTACCCTGTCAATTTTTTCATGATGCTTCAGAAATAATTTAAAAAACTGAAGATACCTGTTCTGAAATGCCTCATATACGGAATCGGGGAGGCCTTGGGGATAAGGATTTAGTTCGGGATGATATTCGAGCTTGAAATTTACATCGGCGCCAACATCCATTTTGGGTATAGGCAATACCGACATATCCATTTCTGTAATCATTACTTTTAGCCCCAGAGCTGAAAAGGCAAGGATACTGTTTTCAAATTCCTCAATCGAAGGCCAAGGCAGGTGAACATGGCCCTGCATACCAATGCCGTCAATTTTTATCCCTTTCTCAATAAGATTTCTAACCATTTTCACGACTTCTTCCCTTTTGCTCTGCACAGCCATATTGAAATCATTATAATATAATTCAGCACTTGAGTCGGCCTGGTGGGCAAATTGGAACGCAAGGCTCACATAATCTTCTCCAATTATCTGATAGAATTTGTTTTTTCTCCAGGTTCCATCATCTTCAATTGCTTCGTTGACTACATCCCATCCATATACTTTTCCTTTGTATCTACCTACCACCGTTAAGATATGGTTTTTCATTCGTTCAATCATGATTTCTCGCGAAACATCATTCCCTGCATCATCCTCAAAAAACCATGAAGGAGCCTGAGAATGCCAAATGAGCGTATGCCCGACAATATGCATGGAATTGCTTTCACCATATTCAATGAATTTGTCAGCAAGGGTAAAGTCAAATACACCTTCAGCGGGTTGCAATATTCCGCTTTTCATGCAATTTTCGGCAGTTATTGAATTAAAATGTTGCTTGATCAGTTTATCTGCTTTCAGATCAGTTCCGGTGATCTGCTGCGTGTTCATGGCCGTTCCGATCAGAAAATAGTCTTTAAAGGCATTTTTCAGAGCATCTGATTGGCAATCTTGTTGAAACGATTTACAACCCATTAATAAAATCAGGGCAATGAGAAACCCAGCCATTATTATGTTCTTTGAAAGGTGTTTCATTTTTATAATTATTGAGTGATTATTAAGAAATAGTTGTTAACTTTTTTAGTTCAAGCAATAAGGCGATGTTTTATTCTTCATTGGTTGCCCTTCGAGCAAGCAGATCTTTTTCAATGCGGGTTTCAGTTTTTTTGTTTATTCCATAGAAAAATAGACAACTAATGGCAATCATGAATGTTATAGTTGGGAAAATGCTGATAGATAACTTAATTCCGGCAATCGTGTGACTTGCCTGGGCAACCAGCTGCTCATCATAGCTATATATTGCCAGAATACCTGCTGCCAACGCTCCTCCAATGCTTAAGCCGGCTTTTAGACCAAAGATCATCGCTGAGAAAATGATTGCGGTGGCCCGCCTGTTGTTTTTCCACTCCGAATAATCTGCCACATCGGCAATCATGGCCCAAAGCAACGGAATAGTTATTCCATAAAAGAAACCATGAAGAATTTGAAATATAAAAACCATGGCGATAGAGTTCGGATTAAGAAAGAAAAAGCCAAAAATGCATAATGTAGCCAATAAAAGCCCTGCGCCAAATACATCTCTTTTCCCAAACTTATCTGCCAAAGGTTTTGAGAACAAAATTCCAATAATCATAAAAATTATACCGCCGGCATTAAAAAGGCTAAATCCTGAAGTGGGTGCATCTTCAGGCCACTGGAAGCCAACAAGGCCCATACCAGTGAAAAAGTTATTCAGTCCGGTTATAAAATTATTAAACCCAATATTGTTCAGAAATGCAGCCAATGCAGCCTCATCAAGGTAGTTTTGAAAATAATAAACCATCATTCCGCCTCTTAGTGACAAAGTAATAAAAACAACAATTGTCAGGACCAGCATCGCTACCCATGGTTTATTTTTGACCAGGTCGCCCAGATCTTGTTTAATACTCGATTTTTGTTCGGGTTTTGGAACTATTCTCTCTCTGGTTGTTAAAAAGGTAATTATAAAGAAGATGATCCCTGTTATTGCAAAAATGCCCATGGTTCTTTCAAATCCAATGGTTTTATCGCCTTCTCCGAGTATCAGCACCAGTGGTAGGAGCAATACCTGGACAATAAATTGGGCGATCATTACTGCCAAGAAGCGGTAAGATGAAATGGAATTTCTTTCGGCCATATCACCTGTCATCACCCCACTTAAGGCAGCATAAGGCAGATTATTTGCGGAATAAACTATTACCAAAAAAATATATGTAATCATAGCATATACAATTTTCCCACCCTGGCTGAAATTTGGCGTGCTAAAAGCAAGCAAGGCCATGATGCCAAAAGGGATGGCTGTCCATAAAATCCAGGGCCGGAATTTTCCCCAGCGCGTGTGCGTTCTGTCAGCAATAATCCCCATTACTGGATTAAAAAAAGCCCCGATCATGCCGCCTGTGAATATAACCGCTGAGGCAGCAGCAGGGGGAATTTTGAAAACATCTGTATAAAAAAATGCCAAAAAAGTCATTAAAGTCTGGAAGATCAGGTTAGCCGATAAGTCGCCCAAACTATAACCTATTTTTTCAATGACCGAAACCTTCTGAAGTTGTGTATTCATAATTATGTAATTGTTTTGATTTGTGTGCAGCTTTGAATTTTTAATTATGGTGTTTTAGATCGAGTTTGATTTTTTTCAAATCTTCCAGGTTGTGAATGGGCCGTTCAAGTTCAAATGGTATTGGCAGGTGTGAAAATGTTTGAAAATAAAGAAGGCAGGCATCTTTCCACCACACCGCATCGCGTGATTGAATTCGTAATTTCGATTGAACTTCAGCAAACCTTTGTTTATCAATAAATTGCTCTGACCGATCCCAGATTTTTTGAAAATTGCGCACGGTATCTACGCCTTCCTGATACTTATAAGCTAATTCATCCCAAAGTGTTCTCCCTGATTTCATTCTGTGGTTCCATGGTACGTGATGAAACCACAAT
The DNA here is from genome assembly GCA_037446395.1 of Lentimicrobiaceae bacterium. Lineage (GTDB taxonomy): Bacteria > Bacteroidota > Bacteroidia > Bacteroidales > JAAYJT01 > JAAYJT01. Next base: position 71,424 of record JBBIIP010000004.1, on the reverse strand, counting down.
ACATATTTCTCAGGACAAGTTTGAATATCATCAAATATGTCGTTCAATGGCGGGTGATATTGATCAACTGCTCCGCTTCCGCTTCGTGTGCGATTGAACCCAATGCCTTTTTCAGAGGCATTATGATAGTATTTTGGCAGCCAGTCAGCCCTTGCCCCGGGTACATCGCACCAAGGCTCAGGGCCATAATGGTGGCCCCAGGCGAACAGATGGTGCAAACCAAGCGGCATCATATAATTTACCGGTGCTTCGCGTGATTGAATCATCATTTCAGCAATTTTTTCAACGAATGCTGGATCGTTGTTAAATGTCATCTTTATCCACTCCTCTGCAATTTGCCGGGATCCGAGTTCATGATTCCAGGCTTGCCTGCCAAACGCAAACCAGTTCGCTTGTGCAAAATGATGTCCGCACCAATTTGTATCTTCGCCAACATTCGCAACCCCTGCAATGGCCCGATAATTATTTGGCGCCAATGTTCCGTCAGTAACTTTAGCCACAGTTGAACCCATGCCTTGGGTATAGGTATCGCTTTTAAGTGTTTCTTCGAACAAAGGCGCTAAGAAAACAAGATGATTTGAAAACCCTAAATATTCCTGCGTTATTTGCAGTTCGAGCATTGTGGGAGTATGTTTCATAGCTCCAAAAAGCGGACTAAATGGTTCCCGGGGTTGGAAATCAACCGGGCCATTTTTAACTTGAATAATCACATTGTCAGCAAACTTTCCATCGTAGGGCATAAACTCGAGATAAGCCATCATGGCACGGTCCCGATCTTCGGGCTTGTAAACAAATGCTCTCCATATCACAATCCCCCCAAAAGGTTTCAAAGCACGGGCCAGCATATTGGCACCATCTGCATGCGTCCGTCCATAATCCATTGGCCCGGGTTGACCTTCTGAGTTTGCCTTCACCAAAAAGCCACCAAAATCCGGAATCAGTTGGTAGATATCCTTGGCTTTATTATTCCACCACTCCTGAACTTCTATCTCTCGTGGATCGGCATTTTGGAGATTTCCCAATGCCACAGGTGAGGCAAAATTGACCGCAACATATAGCTTTATTCCGTATGGACGAAAAACATCGGCCAATGCTTTAAGTTTTGGCAGGTATGAATCACTAAGAATTAGAGGATTGGCATTCACGTTGTTAGGAACCATTGCGTTTATTCCAATCGAGGCGTTTGCCCTGGCGTAGGCAGCATAGCGAGAAGAAAGCTTATTGGGTAATTCAGACCATTTCCATAGCGAGTAACCTGCGTAGCCGCGTTCGATGGTGCCATTTAAATTATCCCAGTGGTTTAACATGCGGATATCATATTTTGGTTCGGAAACTTCTTGCATACCAGCATTGAGCGCCCCGGTCTGAACCAGTCGAATCCAATGAAAAGTTCCATAAAGAACACCAGTTGCTGTTGGTGAAGCAATGATTGTGAGTTTCCGGTTATATAGATTTGCAGATCGGATGAGGTATCCGTCGCGATGCATTTTATCAAGCTGAGTTTGTAATTTTAACTTTTTGGCGAGTTGGCTTCCTCCTACAACAAGCACCAGTGAACGGTCTTTCAATTCCTTGGAAACCGAAATGTCCTTGCCGATAAATCCTTTCACTGCAAGCTGCAGTTCCTCTAAGGCAAGTTTTATGGTCGGATTTACCGCATCCGTATGAATAAAAGCTATACGATTATCTAATTCTTCCTGCATAATAGAGCATACTGGTACGTACCTTAGCCATAATCTGCTACCGTCTTCAGCCTGCAAAAATTTTATGACTGAAAAAGAGAAAATTAACAAGAGTATTCTTAGCATAAAGCTTTATTCGTCAATTGTTTATGTATAATATTTCGCCTTTGGCCTCGACAAGCGTTTGCAGAACTTTAGAAGTTTTTATAGAAGAAGCATCAGGTTGTTTGCTGCCAATCGATATCAGGATATGACCTGGGGCAACCTGAGATTGATTATTGTTGCTGTTAAAGCATGAAAATTGATGTGGGAGCAAAGTAAACTCAACCAATTGAGATTCTCCGGTTTTGAGGTGCAGCCTTTTAAAACCTTGTAGCGATCGAATTGATGTTGGGAACATTGCATCGGGAAGTGAAACATACAGTTGAACCACCTCATCTCCATCCATGTTTCCAGCGTTTGTAATTTTTACAGATAATTTTATAGGCTCCCCTGTTTTAATGTGCTTTGGAGCACTCAGATCACTATATTTGAAAGTGGTATAACTAAGTCCGTAGCCGAACTCGTATAAAGGGCTTTTTTTAAAATATCTGTATGTCTTGCCATCCATTGAATAATCTTCAAATGCCGGAATATCATTCACGGATCTATAAAATGTAACCGGCAAGCGTCCGGCGGGATTATAATCACCAAAGATCACATCAGCAATGGCTGTCCCACCACTTTGGCCTGGATACCAGGCTTCGATGATGGCGGGAATATTCTGCGCTTCCCAATTTATTGCCAGGGCACTCCCATTCAAAAGAACAAGTACCGAGGGCTTTCCGAGTTTATGTATCTCTTTCATCAAAATGGTCTGAGTTTCAGGTAGGTCAAGGACGATGCGGTCACCCCCGTTAAACCCCTTCGCCCTGACTTTCATCTCTTCGCCTTCGAGGAAAGGACTCAGACCCATGCAAAAAATCACTACATCCGCATTTCGTGCAAGTTCAACTGCTTCTGAAATCAGATTTGGGCGAGGCATGCTCCAGAGCAAACGCATGGTTGGATATTCCGTATGGTTCTGAAAGTACTCAACCTTGATATGATATTTTTTACCTGCTTCAAGAAATTTTATGTCATATTCTCTCGCCGGACTGTGCAGGCTTTGTCTTTCACAAAACAGCTCTCCGTCAATAAAAAGTCTGAAGCCAGAAAAGCCTTCTCCCCCAAGCGCATATTCTCCGCTTGCAGGTGGAACTAAAACCCCTTCCCATCTTGCAGAAAATGCTTCATTGAGAAAACCTTTGGCCGGAGGTTTAGTGCCCCATACGAAATCAATATCTGTATCAACCCGCTTCAGAAGTGGTTTTCTGCTGAGATCTATATTGTTGAAATATTCAGCGTTAAGTCCGTTTCTGGAGAGAGACTGGTTAGTGAAGAGAAATGATGCAGGAATCGGTTCAAGAAACGGAAAATCTTCTGCGTGGTAGCATCCCTGGGCATAACCAATCTCTGCTCCAGGAAGTTTATTACGGATGCCTGCAAGTAGGGTTACCGCCTCTATAGGAAATCCATTATAGTTGGAAAGCAGGACATCCAGATTGTCTGCGTTTGGACCAATTACCGCGATCTTTTGAATCTCTTTGCTAAGAGGAAGAATTTTGTTTTCGTTTTTTAATAAGACGATTGATCTTCGGGCTGCATCGGTTGCACGCTCTTTGTGTTCGGGACTCTCAAGTATGCTGATAGGAATTTTGGCATATTTGACTTTTTCGTCAGGATCAAACATTCCCAGTTTCATGCGGGCGAGTATCAGCCTTTTTACGCTAACGTCAATCGCGGCTTCATGAATATATCCTTTTTCGACCGCCTTGATGAGCGAAGGATATGAAGCACCACACTCAAGGTCGGTTCCTGCAAGTACTGCAATTGCTGAAGCCTCTTCTGCACTTGAGACTACATGATGCATGGATTCATCAAACATATCATGAATTGCCCAGCAATCAGAAACTATGTAGCCTTCAAAACCCCATTGGTGCCTCAAAAGGCTCTCAAGGTATTTGTTGCCACAGCAAGGCACGCCTCTCAGTCTTTGATAAGCGCACATGACCGAATAGGCTTTTCCGACTTTTATTGATTTTTGAAAGTGTGGAAGGTAGGTCTCTGTTAAATCTCTTTCAGAAGGCCAAACATCAAACTTGTGGCGCAGGGACTCAGGCCCGCTATGAACTGCAAAATGTTTGACAGTTGCCACTACTTTTAAATACTTATCATCGCTGCCCTGCAACCCCCTGATAAAAGGAACGGCCAGCTCACCGGTAAGGTAAGGATCTTCTCCATACGTTTCCATGCCGCGTCCCCAGCGTGGATCACGAAATATATTTATGTTGGGTGTCCAGAAGGTCAATCCACGATAAATTCCTCTTTTCCCTTGCCTGATGTATTCATGATGCTTTGCCCGGGCCTCATCTGAGATTACATTTCCAATTCGATACATTTCCTCCCTGTCCCACATGGCAGCGAGGCCAATGGCCTGTGGAAACACCGTAGCATGCCCTGCGCGTGCAACACCATGCAAACACTCGTTCCACCAATTATATTCCGGAATGCTCAATCGGTCACATCCGGGAGAATCATATCGCATAAAATCAACCTTCTCATGTAGTGTCATACGCATCAGCAAATCCTGGGATCGTTCCTCAAATGTAAGGGAAGTATCGAGGAATGGCTTCTCTTTTGGCGAACCACATGATGTAATTAAGACAAATAGAAAAAATACAGATATAAGATAACATTGTTTAGTCATGATCATGGCAAAAAAAATGCGTGATATGAGTGAAAGGGCTGTTCAGTTTCTCGAAAGTTTTAATTGACCAATAGGTATCAAGCTGTATTCTTGATGGTTGTTCACCTGGATTTCAAATGTCATGTTTATATTCAGGGTTGGACTTATCCGCGGAAAGATATTGGGCATTGCTTGGTGTTAAATTTTTTACTCAGTATAAAAATCAAAGGTAGGGGAAACAAGTAGGTTGTAATAAAGAAGAAAAGGGGATGAATGCCTTCGATAATTTTTGATTTATGAAAGCAGAATCCCCTTTCCCTAACCAACCAAAACCATCATCAGAAAAACAAGAAACAGGAATGGTGCATGAGAAGTCTTCACCATTACCAAACATTATTGAGGAAACAATGCTGCACATTTTATTTGTTGTACGAAATCATTTATCAGCAAAAAGTTAGTCCGTATTTTCCCTGGTTTGTCAGATATAAAAGTTATCAATTAAGGATACTTCGTTCATTGTATCATCCTTTTTACACAGAAAGAATTATTTCTTTCCAAGTTCACTTCTCAATATTCTTGGGCTTTGAGGTGGCCCGAGATAGGATGGCTTGAGCCCACCGGTGTCAATTATTATTTTTTGCAGTACTATTCCTGGATCAAGCACTCGAAAGCGTAATGTATTAATTCCGGGATGCGAAATCGTGTGTTTCGTTTTGGTTTCATTAATACTGTTTGCTTGCCATTGCTCCATCTCTTTTATATCGTAGGTTTTATTAATATTTACTACGGTTTCCGGATCATCTCCAAACGAAATCGCATACCTCAAACCCTTGTTTTCATTGAAGTTTAGCGTAGGAGACAATAGCACCCGAACAACTATATCCCCCATGTTCTTAAACACGATATCATATTCAAGAAACACTTTCTCGTTCGGAGTTGGGTAGATATGTTGTGGAAAGGTGGTTACACCACAAATAGTCTTGCCCAGATCGGGAATTACTAGCCAATTAATGCTATTCGTATTTTTTGACCGATTAAAACTAGCTGCTTCAATCGAGACAAAACCATCTTCTTCAATAAAAACCAAATCAGTCGCGATTGAAGGTTGATCAATCATTTGAATTGCAGGCATTACTCGTTTTCTGGGCTGCTGCCAATACGTGTAGCCTATACGAATCTGATCCATCATGTGTGGCCATTTGCCATTTGCTATAACCGTATTGTAGTGCACTGTGAGTAAGGAGTCCCGGGTATAACAGTCCTTGGCAAGATTTCCCCATTTATTTGCATCGGGATTAAAGGAAGCAGCATGGTGATTGTTTTTTGCAACTGCATAATACATCTCATAAAGATTGGCCATACCATGAATCGGAAAAAGGACAAGTTGATCATAAGCGTCGTGATATTCGCGTGGCATCAAATAGTAAAGCTTGAATGCGTCCAGCAGAAGTTCTTTGTATTCATTTTTAACCCTCTCAAATTCATTATAGTTCTGTAGGCTATAGGTTGTGGAATTGAGCAATTCGGGAGTAACTCTTCGGTTGTATTTCGTATATAAATTTATCAGCCTTGCTGACTCCTCTGCATAATTTCCTCCAAATTGTTCACGGCAAAATTCTATAGTGTGCTCAAAAAGGTTATTTGCATGAAAAGCGTCTGGGTTCCAGGCCATATCAAGAAAGAATGTTATCGGATATTCCATGGGCTTTAGATCCCCCACGTTTACAACCCAAATTCGGTCAACTCCATGCTGCCAAGTGAGATTCATCTGCTCCCATATTCTTGGTACATGGCTAACATTCAGCCATTTATAGTTCCTTGGGCCTCCGACGTAATCGAAATGATAGTACATTCCATATCCGCCTTTTCGCTTTGGGGCATTGGGGCTTGGTAATTTGCGTACATTGCCCCAATTGTCATCGCATAGCAGGAGTGTCACATCATCCGGAACCCTCATGCCTTGGTCGTAATAGTCTTGAACTTCTTTATATAAGGCCCACACCTGAGGAATTTCCTGAGGTTTTTTTCCAGTAACCTGTGAGATGATTTTGCGTTGCTGGCTCACGATTTTTTCGAGGAGGCTGATGTTTGCCTGCTCTGTCATGGGTTCGTCTCCATCACCACGCATGCCGACAGTAACAATTGTTTCAAAATTTTTCATCCTTGCAATTCCGGCCTTCCAAAATTCGGTAAGAACTTTTGAATTTATACTGTAATCCCATTTTCCGGTGCCATATCGTCTCCACTCATCATGTGCTCTCCCAACAGGCTCATGGTGGGAAGTGCCGATTACGATTCCCATTTCATCGGCCAGCGGACCATTCATCGGATCATCATCGAAAAATGCACTTCCCCACATGGCTGGCCAAAGAAAATTGCCCCTTAGCCTGAGAATAACCTCAAAGACTTTTTCATAGAATTTGTGATTAAATCCGCCAAATGTCACCTTGCTCCAACCAGTCAGCGCTGGTGCTTCATCGTTTAAGAAAATCCCGCGATATTTAACCTTTGGCTCATAAGTTAAATATTTCCCTGACGAGAAATACAAGCCTGCTTGCTTTTTTATTGGCACATCAGCCCACCAATACCATGGCGAAACGCCACAAAAACGCGATAAATCGAATAGGCCGTATATAGTACCCCGCTTGTCACTGCCCACAACCACAAGCGCTTGATCAACACCTGGAAATGGATTATTAATAACTGTTGTTAAAGATGTTTCCCACTTGCCGATCAATTCGGAGACATCAATTTTATTATTTCTGATAAGCTCTTCAATCAGGGAGCTTTTCCCAAGCGTTCCGATGATGATCGAATTGGTATTCACAGTCCTGCCCAGATAAAGTTTGGGCTCAATTGAGGTAATACTCTTGAGGTCTTGCTGTATCATTCGAACAATTCGCAGAACCCCAGGAAACTCTTTTTCATCAACTATAAGTGGGGTTATAAAGTCGGATTCAAAAATTGTAAAGCTATTTTCAGACTTATTGAATGTAATATAATTCTGCGTTCCGGAGTTCACAGTTTTATCAAGGCCATATAGCTTGATGGGATAAAAAATAGATCCTGCAACCAAAAAGATAAGAATGATAGAATTTATTTTAAAACAAAAATTCACCCAAAGGGTATTATTGTCTTTGGATATATCAATATTATTCTGACTGGTGATCATCTCGATTACTTTTGCTTTTGTCAAACTAAGAGGAATCTAAAGTTTAATTTAGAATGTTGAAATATCTGCAAAGAATAGAATGCCTGCTAACCAACCGATGGACAATACTAGAAATTGATGATCCCAAAATATGCTTTCTTTGGGTCATTATTTCTGTCGAATAAAAGCGGATAGTTTTGTCTACCGGCCACAGGCCAATTGTTTAGCCATGAATGCTTATCGGTCAAACCCCAAAAAGTTACATTGGTGATTTTTTCCTTATGGAGCCTGAAAAGGTTGAAGAATCTGATATAGGAGAAGTTAAGTTGTTGCTCAAGTTCAGTGGAATAAACAATTTGAGGTGCAGAGTTACTATTATAGACCGAAACATCCAATTCAGTGACGTGCAACTCGATTCCTAGCGAGTAGTAGCGGTTTAACGCTTCAATTATCAATTCAGATGATGGAGCTTCGATATTCCAGTGCCCTTGTAGGCCCATTCCATCAACCAGCCCTTCGGCCTTTAACCTACTCAATAATAAATAGATTTTTTCGCGTTTGGTTGCATTGGTTTCTGAATAGTCGTTGTAGAACAACTTAGCCTGTGGATCGGCTTGCCTGGCAGCACGAAAAGCCTCAAAGATAAATTCTTCGCCGCAGATGTTATACCATTTAGTGCTTTTGTAAAACCCACTCCCATCATCAATCGCCTCATTCACTACATCCCATGCATACACTTTGCCTTTGTATCGGGTCATGACAGTATTAATGTGTTTTCTGAGCCGATTCAAAACAGTATCCTTAGTTGCAGTAACACCGTTTTTTTCGAAGACCCAATCTGGACATTGCGAATGCCAGATCAACGTATGGCCTCTGACTTTCATGCCATTGCTTTGCGCAAATGACACAATTTTATCCGCACCTTCAAATCGGTATGTTCCTTGGGTTGGCTGCAATGAAGACCATTTCATCACATTCTCTGCAGTCAAACAGCTAAAATGCCTTTTCATAAGGTTCACTTCAGAGGTATTATCAACAGACGTTGGTTCAATTGCTGTGCCGATTTCAAAAAAGCCGCCTGTTGTAAAATAATCCTTTAAACCTTGTGTCACTCGATTGTACTCTTCAAGGGTTTTAGGCTTGGCTGGCTTAGTGGGCGGAGTGATATCATCAGGGTCATCAGTCCCACAGGAAGCTCCACATAAACATAATGCAACTATTAAATAGCAGATAAAATTTTTCATCAATGGCTAAACTTAAGAAGCAAGGATACAATTCAAGGTGGCCATAGGCAAATAGCCTATGGCCACCTTGAAGGTTAATTAATAACGAACTTAACGTTATCAAAGTTTACAGTCATTGCCTGACCTGTTATTGGTGTTCCACCAGATGCATATGAATCAGGGAACATAACGCAGATAATTCTGCAATTATTAGGGGCAAATTTTTGAGCACTTACAGCAGGAACTAGTGCGTTATACATGAATGAATCATTGCCTACTCTAGTTGCATTTGTGTTGATAACAACAGTTTTCCAGGCACGCACACCATCGTATTTTACCTTAAAAAGTTCGGTGTAATACCCATACCCACCTCCGGCGGCTTGATCAGCATTGAAAAACAACATTTTGAGGGTTACATTGTTATTTGCATCAAGCAATGAGGTGGGAATAACATCCCATGATATATCAAATTCAAAAGTAACACCTACTGAGCTATTCGTGTAGAGCAAGAACCTATCGGGAGCCGGGTTTGCAGCCGATCCCTGATCGCCCCTAAAATACATCCTGGGCGAGCCACCTGTGAATGTAACATTCCAACTACGGAAATTCCCTCTTGGTTGTCCGCTTGCTACGATAGTTTTCGAGGTTACAGAAAAATCAACAAACTGCTCACTATTGGCGGCACCTGTGTACATTGGTTCATTAAACAAACGAACAGGAGTGTACATGTTATCATAATCAGCCAGCCAGAAATTTCCTGTGATAATAAAAGGAGAAGCGGTGCTTACAGTTCCATTTGTAGTCACAAGGCTTATGATTCCGCTTTGGGCTCCGGAAACCCTCACAGTAAGATTGGTTGCAGATTGAGCCATTATTGTGGCAGCATTAGCACCAATGCGGGCACTTGTCACCAGGTCAAACCTGGTGCCTGTTAGAGTAATATCGCGAACTCCCCCCGAAATTTCAGCTCCTTTAAATGGGAAGAAACTGGCGATGGTAGGTAAGATCACTTGAAAATTGCCTGCAGTTTCTGTAGTTCCGTCGGGTACCGTGAGAATGATCTTACCCGTAGTTGCCCCAACCGGCACATTTACACGAAGTACAGTGGGGCTTACTACGGTGAAAGTGTTGGTGATTGTTCCAAACTGAACCCTTGTTACAACATTCATCATTGTACCTGTGATTGTAAGCTGATCACCAATATTCAATGCTGAAATATCGGGAGTAATTGAGCTGATTACGGGTAGAGCAAGCGATAGTTGCTTTGAACTTGTGGCAACCCCTTTTTTAGGAATGCCATAACTGGTCATAAACATATAGTAGAGTTGTAATGAACCAGTTTGTAGGCCAACAGGTGCCAAAATCTTTATCTGTGTTGCAGTCTTGCTCTGAAGAGTCGCTTTCAAATTACCGATAAAGACAGAGTCAACAATATTAAGGAGAGTTCCATTGATTGTAACTACTTCTCCACTGCTAGCAATTTCAGGGGTGAAATCAGTTATCGTCGGAACTGGTGTAACACTCACCGTAAAATTGTCAATAGATGTAATAACCGTATTTTCTTTTACAAGTTTAATCTTCCCGGTTATAGCACCAACAGGAACTTTCACATTGATTTCGGTATCGGTTTTGGATAATATCTGGGCTTCGGTACTCACAAAAGAAACCTTCATGACATCAGTAAAGCCTTTTCCCATGATTTTAACATTTTGGCCAGCGAATCCGGTTTGAGGATCGAATGTGAAAGGCGCTGTTTGTACGATTGGGTCAATGTTCAATGGTGCGCTTTTCTCGCAACTTAAAGCCAGCAATGAAACAAACAAAATTGTCAGGGCGGCTTTGGTTAGTTGAATGAATATATTCATCTGATTTCAGTTTTATTAATTCGTAATAATAAACTTGATGTTGTCAATTGATACAGTTTCGCCAAAGTTATTGTTGGCTGCCGAAGCAGGGGGCTGAATTTTAACCATGCCCAGCTCGGCAAAAGGAGCAACCACCGGACTGGGTGGAATCGTGCTTCCATACCCTGATCCCATTGTGCTAAACGGAATCACGATCGTTTGCCAACTAGTGGTAACAGGCCTGGTCAATCCCCAAACATCAGAGCCTTTTGCTACCATCATGTTAATATTCATGGCTTTTGAAGCCTTGATATCAATTAATAATGAAACCTTGGCGTTATCAGCAGCAGGTTGGTTGGCAAAATAATAGTCAACATTACCTCCCCAACTGGTAGAAAAATCTTGTATTGTTAATAGACAAAACTTATTTCTTGGGAATTCATCGGTTGGATAAGCAGGGGTCTTGTTTATGTTGCCATTCGGGCTTATGCCAGTGTAAAATGTGCTGGTGTTGTCAAAATCATTGATGAGTATTTCTCTTCCCAGTACGAGTGAAGTAGCACTTAATGATTCACCGCCTGTTGCAGTTACCAATTTAATAATGCCACCAGTAGAGCCAACCGGCATGGCAAACCGTAGGTTTCGGTCATCAACAATTTCAAAAGAAGCGACCTGGATGGTCCCGACAAAAATCCTCTGTGCCAGATACAGTTCACGTCCCATGAGCCTTATAATGGTTCCAGGTAGCGCAGCCTCAGGGCTGAATGCTTGAATTGTGGGAGGAGATATAATCTTTATGGCCCTTTGGGCCAATCCTTTCCCTGAAAAGAAAAGGTTGATGGTGATGACATCGCCCAAGGGGGCAGAAGCCGGGACGGTCATCTTGAGTTCGGTTGGAGTTGCAGTGAAGGTTACATTGACATTTTCTGTGTTGAGCATGATCTTATATACTTTATCCAGGTCTTTGCCAGTGAACGTAACAATTCCTCCGGGTTGTGTAATATTCTTATCGACATTGGTAATGTTGGCATTCATGTCGACAATTTTAGATTCCATATATGTTTCGTCATCCTCACAACCGAGGAAAAGAACCGGAATCATCAATGTCAGCAGAAATATTTTTTTCATATTTATTAAAATTTTATGGTTAAATCAATTCATTTGATTCCTAGTATCCTGGATTCTGAAGAATCTTATTAGTCGTCAAATCTATCTGGGCTTGGGGAATAGGTCGCAGGATGTGGTGATCCTGGATAGAGCTCTTACAAGGTATATCGGGAACAAGATTCCTTAACCTGTTAAAGAGCATTGCTTGCCCTGCGGTAGTGCGGGTTCTGGCCAAATCAAACCACCGCATGTATTCGCCGCAAAGTTCCCTGCTTCGCTCTTCAAGAATAAAGTTGATTCCGGCATCCTTGTCTGTCAAAGCTGGAGTGCTTTCGGTCAGGCGTTTTACTGCCATTGCATTTCCTGCATCAGAACGGCCGGCAAGAAACCCGGCACGAGCCCTGATCACATTTATAAGCGTCCTGGCTTGGCTGGCATTGTTCAAATACATGGCAGCTTCGGCAGCAATCAGATAAGTTTCGGAAAACTTAAAGATTATAAATGGTCTTACTGAGGCATCGGCAATCGTTGGCCGATCAATATCATCATATTTTCGCATCGAAGGATAAATAGACAAGCCAGTGCTGCTGGGATTACCGAAATACTGCGTGGGCGGATAGATTCTGAGCGCCTTTGCTGCCTTATAGGTTTCATATCCGGGGAGCCAAACTGCAGTATCACCATTCTTGAAACCAGGTTTTTCGGCATTGGCTTCGTCATTTACGAGCCACACTGTTTGGAAAGTCTTATGGTAGCGAGTATCATCTGTCCGATCCGCAAAAACAACATCAAGCAAATAATTAGTAGGCCTCACACGATGCCAGGGGCGGCCATTGGGAATATCGCGAATCAGACCCTTAACAATGGCTGAGTAATTTGGGCGGAAAAAGAAACTGCTTCTGTTATTTTTATTGCCTTCAACATTCGGGTCCAGATTATTGAATGTGTTATCTGTGTTACGCTCAGCGGTGAAGAGAATTTCAGAACTGGCTTCATTTCTTGGTTTATGAACATCTGCAAAATCTCTAAGCAAAGCCAATCCGTAAGTGCCTGCATTGTTTATTAGCAACATGGCATTGTCGTATGCTTTCTGGTAATCAGTGGGTTGCTTGGCTTCGGGATGTGCAGCCCGGGTCAGATAGGCCTTGGCAAGCAAATGATAAACTGATCCTGCCCAAACTCGCCCAGGAGCAGGGGGACGGGCCGGAACATCTATCTTGGCTTCTTCAAGATCTTTTATTATAGCGGCCCAAACATCAGCAACCGGAACCCTGATGGCCTCCGTCTTTGGCTCAGAAATGAATTCCAGGTTCAGAACGAGTGGTCCATACATTTGCACCATGTTGTAGTACCATAAGGCGCGCAAAAACTTTGCTTGAGCAATAACGTATTTGGCATCAGCTGGTAGCATCCCAGATGTTGGAGCATATTTTAGAACTGCATTTGCTGTATTGATGGCAGTATATCCCCAATTCCAGGTTGTTCCAACCTGCCCATTGGTAAGTAGTTCGCTGTTGCTATACATATTTAATCCCAGGCTTCCATCCGGTCCCCTTTGAAACTCATCCGTGCCTGCCACAGTCATACTCATTGCGCTTTCTCCTCCATAGAATAAACGAAGGTCAGAGTAGCACGAATATAAGGCCGAAAGCACACCACCAGGAGTCTCAAGGTACTTTGCGGTTAGTAGTGATTTTGGATCTTCCTCTAAAACTTTTGAACAGGAGGATATGAAAACCAGGAGGACTGCTGCTAATATAATTTTTATTGACTTATTCATATGGTTTATGTTTTAAAATTTGTAATTAATACCAAAGATGAATTTCCTGGTAGGGGGAGTATTCAGACCAATGCGGAGTGCGCGGGCAGGTGGGCCTTCGCCACCTCCGATTGTTTGCCCTGTTCCGGTGGGTTCTGGATCAACACCTCCGGCTTCAACATATGGAGAAAATAAAAGGAATGGGTCTGAAATGCTGGCAAACATTCTCATGGATGAAGATGCTCCCAAAAATTTGAGCCATTTCTTATTGAGGTCATAACCCAGGTTGATGCTTCTGATTTTAACAAATGAGGCATCGAAGTATCCGAGAACACCTGTGCGGGCAGCGTCAAAAGCAGCATTAGGCTGTGGCATATCATTGGTTGGGTTCGTAGGAGTCCAGTAATCAACTTTCAATCCATTGCGGCGCCCATCCAAACGGTTTACATAATCGTTTGGCATATGCAGGTTGCTGATAAGCATTCCTCCAATCCGGAAATAACTTACAACAGAAAGGTCAAAGCCCTTATACCTGAATGTCGATGTAAAACCACCCTGAAAATCAGGTTGAGACGAACCAAGAATTCTTCTGTCTGCATCTGAAATCCTGCCATCTATCGAGTCTTTGTTTACGCCGCCACCTGCAAAATCAAGCAATTTGATTTGCCCCGGCTTTGCTCCGTATTTTGCTGCTTCTTCAGCTTCTGAAAGCTGCCAAATTCCAACCTTTACATAATCGTAGATTGCACTGGATGGATGGCCAACAAACCAACCGTTGCCCACGTCCCTGATAATTGAAGGATCGGAGAGTGCAACAATTTTTTCCCGGTTAAGGAAGAGGTTTGCATTTATCTCCCACATGAACCCTCCTTGTACTTTTGGACTAATCGCTATGCCGTTCAGTACGAACTCGAGGCCTTTGTTCTCGGTTTGACCTACATTGGTTAGCACTGTGCCAGGAACGCCAGATGAAGCCGGAAGCTGTTTGCCGAGAAGCAAATCATGGGTTTTCTGAAGATATGCATCAACCGAGCCATAAATTCTTCCATCGAGGAAACCGAAATCCAACCCTATGTTGGTTGTTGTGGTGTATTCCCAACTGAGTTTAGAATTTGGTAATGTGGACACATAATATCCTTTTACCCCAGTTGCACCGAAATTATAGAATGTACCTGTCAGGCCTCCCAATGTGCTGTATGGGGCAACAGAAGTGTTCGAAGTCTGTCCATGGCCGGCACGAAGTTTAAGGTTAGATATAAACTGCATATTTTGCATGAAATCTTCTTTCGTGATATTCCAGCCAAGGGCAAATGCCGGATAATAATGCCATTTGTTGCCTGGAGCAAGCCTGGATGATCCATCTGCACGACCAGTAATTGTAAGTAGATACTTGTCTTTGTAAGCGTAGTTTGCCCGGGCCATATATGATAGCAGCCCCCACTTTGAATAGAAGTTATTGTCTCTGGGCACTGATGAACTTCCGGCAAGGAATAGATTATGATATTGAAGATAGTTTACGGGAACATTTAATGCGTCAATTCGAGAACCGGTTGATTCGGACTCCTGTACGCTGAACATCCCTGTGAAACCGACACGATGGCCTGCAGCGAACTCTTTATCGAACATGATCAAGTTTTCAATCGTGTATGCAAAGTTATCTGACGCTTGCACCCGTGCCTGATTTTGCATCCCATTTCTGAATGGTGTATCCGAACCATAGAAATTATTATATTTATTATCGCTGATATCAAGCCCAAGGTTTAACCTGTATTTCAAGCCTGTTAGAATTTGTAGCTCTCCATATAATGTATTGAATGATGCATACCTCCGGTTTTGTTCCTTCCACCTCGTCTTATCTTGCAAGGTCAAGGGGCTGTAATAATCATCAGTGTCAAACATTGGTCTTTCATTGATTGTCCCATCCAGGTTATAAGGAGTGGTTAGTGGAGAGAGGCAAACCAATTGAAACATCGGGTTTGCTGATTGACCATCCGTGATGCCCGCTGAATTCATCGAAGTTATGCCAATCTTAATTCTACTGCCGATCAACTGATCAACGGCAGCCCTCATGCTATAGCGGGTAAAGGCGATATGTGGTAACACACCAGATTCCCGGAAGTAACCTCCAGAAATAGCATACTTTGTTTTATTGGTCCCAGCAGACAATGTAATTTCATGGTTTGCAGTCTGGCCCGTTTGATAAACCAAATCCTGCCAATCAACATCGCGCCCAAGAAGCATTGATTCTTTCTCGACCGGCAGATAGTTGGTATAACCTGCTGCTGTTCTTAGATTTACAAATTCCTCTGCATTGAATACCTTATAGCTTCGGGCAACTGTTGTTAGACCCTGATATCCATTATAGGATATTTTCAGATCGCCTTCTGAGCCCCTTTTGGTTGTTATAAGTACAACGCCATTTGAGCCACGCGATCCATAGATTACTGTTGCTGATGCATCTTTTAAAACTTCGAGAGATGCAATGTCATCGGTGCTGATGTCATTCAGGCTTCCTCCGAATGGAATACCATCAACCACAATGAGGGGGTCGTTTGAGGCAGATAAAGAGCGATTTCCACGAATTCGGATTTGTGTACTTCCGCCAGGACGTGTAGATGTACTTTGGATCTCAACACCTGCAATTTTCCCTTGTAAGGCGCGCGAGATATTGGCAGCAGGCACATCTCTAATTTTCGAAACGTCGACACTCGCGATTGATCCTGTAATGTCGCTTTTTCGCTGGGCACCATAGCCAATAACCACAAATTCATCGAGCCCCAAGACGTCGGGTTCAAGAACAACATTAATTACTTGTTGCGATTTGACAGGAACAGTCTTACTTTTAAAACCAATGTAAGAGAAAACAAGTGTTCCGTTTACTGAGGCTTGAATAGAATAAACCCCATCCAATCCGGTTACTGTTCCCTGCATTGTTCCCTGCAATACAACATTGACCCCAGGCAAACTTTCTCCTTTTTGGTCCTTAACATTTCCCCGTACAAGTATGGTTTGTCCCCATACATTGGTACCGGAAAAAATAAGTGCAAAGAGTGTTAATCCTAGCGCCTTTTTTAGGTGTAGTAATTTCATTTGTGCATTTTTTAGGTTAGACATAAAATTTAACATTTTTTCACATATACAAAGTTACAACATTTGTAGCCGATTCCTATCAATTTTGTTACACAGGCTGCTTTAAATGTTACAGCATTTGCAGAATTGTTGCTTTTGTTTTTTTATTGGTTACATCATTGAGGATTTAATAAATAAAATTAATATTGCATTCTTTTATTTTTGGCTCGGTTAGTAACATATGGTAATATTTCGAAACATAAGGCATCAAATTCTTCTTGCCCTTTTGCTGGTTTCACAGGAGGTTTATAGCCAACCTGTCAAGTATTATTCTTCTGACAGAGAACTGTCAAACAGTATGGTTACCAGTATTGTACAGGATCATGAAAATTTTATTTGGATTGCCACTGAAGATGGGCTAAATCGCTTCGACGGACTAAAATTTGTTACATACAGAAACAAACGCGATGATTCCAGTTCACTCACAAGTAACTTTGTACGAACTCTTTATCTGGATAAGCGAAATAAATTGTGGGTGGGTTGCATTAATGGGTTGATGACCTATGATGCGCATAAAGATAAGTTTCGGGAGATTGTTTTGTACCGCGATACTCTTAGGCTACGACCTCATGTAACCTCAATTATTGAATCAGCAAACGGCGAAATGCTCGTTGCAACTTCAGGACAAGGTATAGCAAAGATTAAACTGGGTCAAACCACTGGATATACAGACATTGAGTTAACCCAAAAGCTGAGCAGCGAGTTTCTGGAATGCATCTTTGAAGATTATAGAGGAAGGCTTTGGATAGGAACCGAAAACGAAGGCATCAACCTATTTGAACCTGGCAGTAACACCCTAACCATCTACAGGCATTTGTCAGGAGTTAGCAATTCGTTAAGCAGCAATTACATCACCGATGTTTGTGAGGACGACCGCAGAAATATTTTAATAGGAACCATCAATGGTGGTGTTAATAAGTTTTTGGAAAATGAAAAAGCATTTAGCGTAATTCCAGCTTCAAACGGAATAGACAATAACCTACCGATCCGAAGCATTTTCAGTGATAAAAAATTCAACCTGTGGATCGGAACAGATGGATTGGGAATTTGGAGACTTAACTCGGAAAAGGGAATTCTTGAACCAAAGCAAATCGCATTATCACGATTTGATGTCAACAAATCAAAAATTCATACTGTTACTGAAGACCATGAAGGTAACCTTTGGCTGGGGGTATTTCAAAAGGGCGTTGTGTTGGTACTCGGAAAACCGAACCGTTTCAACACCATTACTTATCAACAGACCGGTCAGAAAGACCTTGGCTCTGGCTGCATTACTGCAATTGGTGAACAAAAAAACGGAAATACATGGATTGGAACAGATACGGATGGTTTATACACTTATTCCTCAACAAGCGGACAAATAAATAAACTGATAATCGGAAAAAAGCCCGCTCAAACCTATTCAAAATCCATCACATCAATTTGTGTAGATGATCAGGATCACCTATGGGTAGGTACTTCTCTCGAGGGCTTCTTCAAATATCAGCCCGCGACCGACCGGACAGAACATTTCAAGCATAACCAACTCAATGATAATAGCCTGTCGAATGACAAGGTTCAGTGTATTACCAAGGACAAAAAAGGGAACCTATGGATTGGTACAAGCGGAGGTGGACTGAACAAATTCAACCCGAAAACACGCCAGTTTACAAGGTATATGCAAAATCCCTATCAGCCAGAACGAAGTATATGCAACAATTGGGTGAATACCGTTTACTGCGATAGCGACGACTTCGTTTGGATAGGAACTTATAATAGAATAAGCGTTCTTAATCCTGCCACAGGGACTTTTAGGATACTCAGTACCTCCAACAACCTACTGCCAAATAATATTGTTTATTACATCACCGAGGATTCGGAAAAAAACATATGGATTGGAACCAACGAAGGGTTGGTGCGTTACAACAAAAAGGAAAACAGTTCATCTTTTTACACTACGAAGGATGGCCTTTGTAACAACGTGATTTGTGCGATTCTTGAGGATCGCAAGAAACAATTATGGATTTCGACACATTTTGGTATTTCATGCTTTTCTTTGAATGAGAGTACTTTTGAGAATTATTATGTGCATGATGGTCTTCAAGGCAATGAGTTTCGCAGAAACTCAACTTTACGAACTCAAAAAGGAGAACTCTTCTTCGGAGGTATAAATGGCATTACTTGGTTTGTTCCAGACCAGATTATTAGAGATAGAAACATCCCCGAAGTATATCTGACCGACCTAATTCTTTTTAATAGAGCAGTTCAAATTGATGAAAAAATTGACAACCGTATTATTCTGAGCAAGCCAATTGATAAAGTTGATACCATTGAGCTCGCATGGCATCATAAAAATTTTAGCATAGAGTTTTCAACCATCGGATATAGCAACCCGGAAAGAATATTCTATCAATATCGCCTCATTGGTTTCGATCCTAACTGGAATACAACAGATGTGGTAAACAGAAGAGCAACTTACACCAATTTGGAACCTGGAAAATATATCTTCGAAATTAGGGCTGCAGACAAAGAAGCTTTCTCCAAAACACGACAGGTTGTAATCATGATTTCTAAGCCATGGTGGGCTGCATGGTGGTTTAAGATGATTTATTTATTCTTCGCTCTTTTATTATTTTATTTTGTTTTCCTTTTCATCAGAGGCCGGATCAAATACCGCCAGGAACTACTGCAGCACGAACAACAAGAAAAAATAAACGAAGCAAAGCTGCAATTTTTTACAAACATTTCCCACGAAATTCGTACACCGTTGTCTCTGATTTCCGGCCCGCTTGAATCATTAATTTTAGAAAACAAAGAAACACGCCTCGAGAAAAAGTACATGCTACTCTACAAGAACACGCAACGATTAGTTCGGCTGGTAAATCAATTGCTCGATGTTAGGAAGATTGATAGTGGCCAACTTTCTGTCAACTATCAAACCATTGATCTGATTAAGTTTATAGAAGAAATTATGCAGGCATTTGACTACATTGCAAATTCAAAAAAGATTTCCTACACCTATCACCATGATTTTAGCGAGTTACTTGTAAGGATAGATCCGGATAATTTTGATAAAGTGATTTATAATGTATTGTCGAACGCTTTTAAGTTTACACCCGAAAATGGCACCATCGAGGTTTTTGTCACGACTGATTATTGCCCTGGGAAAGACGGGATTATTCAGAACCACGTAAGAATATCAATTTCCGACACGGGTCATGGAATAGAATCTGAAGACCTTGATAAAATTTTCGATCGATTTTATCAGGCAGAAAATAGGCATACAATAAATTCAGGAACAGGCATTGGCCTTCACCTTTCTCGAACCTTAATCGAGATTCAGAATGGGGTAATCTATGCCGAAAACCGCAAAGATCAAACAGGCAGCATTTTTCATGTACTAATTCCTCACAGTCAAATCAAAGCCTCAGGCGAAAAAACCAATAACCATCATTATATTTTAAATGATACGGTCTCAAATTTTCTTACTCGAAAAGTTTCTCCACATCAAATGGCCGTTTCTCCTTCCCCCGCACTTTCTACAAAAGAATCCAAGATAAGAAAAAAGCCAAAACATCTCGTTCTTGTAGCTGAGGATGATTCTGATATGCTCGAGTATCTGATAGATGAATTGAGCGATCATTACAATCTTATCCTTAGCACAAACGGGAGAGAAGCGCTGGAAAAGGTGTACCAAAAGATGCCCGATGTTGTCGTAACCGATATAATGATGCCGGTAATGGATGGAATCGCATTGTGCCGAAAGCTTAAATCAAATCCTACGACGACGCACCTTCCTATATTACTGATTACTGCTAAATCTCGCGACGAGGATCGGGCAGAAGGCCTGGATATGGGGGCTGACGCATACCTCGTAAAACCTTTCAGCGCGGAACTACTCCGAAAAAATATCAATAACTTGCTTTGCAACCGGGAACGTATTAAAATTAAATATAGCCCGGGTGGAAATATCAGTGCTGCAAATTCAATTTTTTCTTCGGCTGATAAAAAGCTGATGGATAAGATTCTTTTGGTGATAGAAGAAAAAATTGCGGACCCAAAGCTCAATACTGAGGAATTGAGCCATTTGGTTGGAATGAGCCGCGTACACTTATTCCGGAAAGTTAAAAAAATTACTGGCCAACCACCCAGCGAATTCATTCGCAAAATAAGACTGCAAAAGGCTGCACAACTCATTGATGGCAATGCCGGCTTTATGAAAGAAATTGCCTTTTTAACTGGGTTTTCATCCGTGTCGCACTTTTCGAGGTGTTTTCATGATTTTTATGGGATCAAACCAAGCGATTATACCGGTCGCAACCAACCTGCATCAACATCTAAATAACAGAACAAGAGCATAGTAGTTTAATTAATTGTAATTGTCTGAAAAAACACTCAATTAAAACCTGTGACAGAATCGTTATTAGAAAATCATATCAATATCCAATACAAACAAATGCTAATAAACCTGATGATCAATTTTCAGGTTAACACTCACACCTACCCGAATTGCTCATTTGAATCAACATCAAAGACGGGGAAACTTGGTTTGTATTATGAAGTTCAAGAAATAGGCTATAATTGCTACAAATCTCAAAGGTCAAAAACTTCGGGAAAATGATTTTTGTAGCATAGACCAAATTATACAATTTTTTATTTTTGCAGACCAGAATAGAACATATCAGATGCGAACATTTAGCAAGTTCACTTTTAATATCGATCATTCTTTAGGAAACTATAAATTCCTGCAACTGGTTGATCAGGTGAATGAAGCTGTGAACCACAATGAGTTAACCACAGGAGATATTCTTCCATCGGTCAATCAGGTATGCGATGATTGCAAACTATCTCGCGACACTGTTTTCAAAGCCTATGCCGAGCTAAAAAAGCAAGGAATAATAGAGTCAATTCCTAACCGGGGATACTTTGTTGCAAGAACAAACCCAAAAGTTTTGCTTTTTCTCGACACAATCAAAGCATATAAAGAGGTACTCTATGCATCCTTTATTGAAAATTTGCCAAAGAATTTTTCGGTAGACGTTCATTTTCATCACTATAATATTGACGTTTTTGAACAAATAATAAAATCAAGTCTTGGAAAATGCAGCAAATTTGTAATAATGAATTTTGACCACCCCAGGGTTTCTCGAATTATTCAACAAATTCAGGCTGATAAGCTACTGTTAATTGATTGGGACATACACGGAAAGCCTGAACATTCCTTTGTGCGACAGGATTTTGGGCAACCAGTATACGATGCTTTGCTAAAACATCTTGATATTATCAGAAAATACGAGCGGTTAATTTATCTTTACCCCGAATTCACCTATCATCCTGAGATTTCAAAAAAATATTTCAGGAAATTCCTTGGAGATTATCAACTGAAGGGTTTTATTCTCGACGATTACAAACAATTCAATGTGAAACGTGGAGATTTGTATTTATTGGTCAGCGACCGCACCCTGGCATGTTTTCTTGATCAGTGCGAGGAAAAGAGGCTTCAGCTGGGAGTAGATGTGGGGGTAATTTCATATAACGAAACCCCAATGAAAAAGTATGTGAAGAATGGCATTACAGTCCTCTCAACCGATTTTGTAATGTTAGGCAAAATGGCTGCCGCATTTGTTCTACAAGGACAACCTTTGAAACATACTGTTCCTACCAATTTGATTCTCAGAAACTCTACTTAATATCCAAAAAGCCATTCACTTTGTAATTAAAAATAATGCGATGTACTTATTAGGATTTGATATTGGAAGTTCTTCAGTAAAAGTTTCAATTGTTGATGGCGCAAGCAGTAAAAGTATTGCATCTGCTTTTTATCCTAAGCAAGAAATGAAGATTACAGCCCTAAAACCGGGCTGGGCTGAACAGGATCCTGAAATGTGGTGGGACAACCTAAAACTTGCCCTCTCAGAAGTACTAAACATCTCAAAAATTAATCCCGCTGACATTTATTCAATCGGGATTTCTTACCAAATGCATGGACTTGTAATGGTTGACAAAACTCAAACCGTAATCAGGCCATCCATTATCTGGTGCGATAGCAGGGCGGCTCAAATAGGAGATACCGCTTTTCATGCCCTCGGAGAAGAAAATTGCCTGTCAACTTTACTCAATTCTCCAGGCAATTTTACTGCCTCAAAACTGAAATGGGTAAAGGAGAATGAACCAAACGTTTATAACCGAATTAGCAAAATCATGCTTCCGGGCGATTATATTGCCATGAAACTCTCCGGTGACATCAAAACTACTGCCAGCGGGCTGTCCGAAGGAATTTTCTGGGATTTCAAGGATGAAAAGGTTTCTGACATGATACTTGATTATTATGGTTTCAGCAATAAAATCATTCCGGAAATCACTCCAACTTTTTCGGTTCAGGGAATAGTATCAAATTCCGCAGCAAAAGAACTAGGGCTGTTGCCAGGCATCAAGATAGGGTACAGGGCAGGAGATCAGCCCAACAACGCACTATCGCTCAACGTGCTTAATCCCGGAGAAGTTGCTGCCACAGCAGGAACTTCAGGCGTTGTTTATGGTGTAAGCGACGAACTTAAGTACGACACTTTTTCTCGTATCAACACATTTGCACATGTTAACCATAATTCCGGCCATAATAGACTCGGAGTCCTCTTGTGCATTAATGGTGCAGGAATTCAAAATGCATGGATGAAAAGGACTTTGGCTACTCAAGCGCGCACCTATGACCAAATGAATCAACAAGCTTTGAATATTCCAATCGGCTCAGAAGGAATTATTGTGCTCCCTTTCGGAAACGGCGCAGAAAGAATCTTGCGAAACGAAGATATTGGCTCTCACTTGTCGGGAATAAATTTTAATATACATAATCCATTTCACCTTTATAGAGCTGCACAAGAAGGCATTGCATTTTCGTTCAAGTACGGAATGGAAATCATGAAACAAGTTGGGATTGACACGAAGATTATACGCGCTGGTAAAACCAATATGTTTCTAAGCCAGGTTTTCCGCGATACACTGGCAAGCGTGAGCAATGCAACGATTGAGCTGTATGACACGGATGGATCGGTTGGAGCTGCCCTTGGAGGAGGAATTGGTGCAGGATTCTTTGCTTCCGCCCCTGAAGCCTTCGCCAACCTGCAGAAACTCGATACAATCGAACCAGATCATAGCAATCGAGAGCAATATATGCAAGCATACTCAAAATGGAAGTCGGAATTAGAAAAGGTAATCTCAAAATAATAAGCCATCACAAAAGATCATTAAATCAAGTACTCATCATTTAATAATTAAACCATGACAGTCTTAATAGGAAAACAAGAGTATTTTAAAGGAATAGGAAAAATTCCTTACGAAGGCCCCCAGTCAAAAAATCCGATGGCATTTAAATGGTATCAGGAGGATGCAAAGGTTAGCGGAAAAAGCATGAAGGAACACCTGCGTTTTGCAATAGCCTATTGGCACACGCTCTGCGGAACCGGAGCCGATCCTTTCGGCCCTGGCACAAAAATTTTTCCCTGGGATAAATCAAAAAACGAGATGGAAGCCAACATGGCGAGGATGGATGCAGCATTCGAGTTTATCACAAAAATAGGCGCCCCATACTATTGCTTTCATGATACAGACGTTGCCGGTGATGGCTCAGTTTTTGAAATTGAAAAGAAGCTGGCAAAAATGATAGATTATGCAAAAGAAAAACAAGCCGCTTCGGGGGTCAGGTTGTTGTGGGGAACCGCAAATGTATTTAGCAATCCACGCTATATGAACGGGGCTGCTTCAAATCCGGATTTTAGTGTGCTTGCCAATGCGGCTGTACAGGTAAAGAATGCAATTGATGCTACAATCGAATTGGGTGGAACGGGATATGTATTTTGGGGTGGCCGCGAAGGATACATGAGCCTTCATAATACAAACACACGCAAAGAACTTGATCATATCGGGCAATTTCTTCGCATGGCCCGCGATTATGCCCGCAGCATAGGCTTTAAGGGTACTTTCTTTATTGAGCCCAAACCAATGGAGCCTTCAAAGCATCAATACGATTACGATGTTCAAACTGTACTGGGATTTTTGAATACACAAGGCCTGATTGATGACTTTAAACTGAATGTTGAAGTAAATCATGCCACCCTGGCAGGTCATTCATTCGCCCATGAACTAAGAATGGCGGCAGATGCCGGAAAACTGGGTTCCATTGATGCAAATAAAGGAGATTATCAGAATGGATGGGACACCGATGAATTTCCGACCAATATCTATGAAATTACTGAGGCCATGCTCGAAATTATGCAGGCTGGTGGTTTCACTCACGGAGGAATTAATTTCGATGCCAAGACCCGTCGCAATTCAACCGACCTAGAAGATATTTTTATCGCACATATCAATGGGATGGATGTTTTTGCCCGCGCACTGCTCATCGCAGATAAAATTCTACACGAATCAGACTACCTGAAAAGGCGTGTCGATCGCTACTCCACATTTAATACACCAAACGGAGTTGCATTTGAGGCTGGAAAACTGACCTTCGCCGATCTTTATAATATTGCCATGGAAGCCGGAGAACCAAAGCAGATTAGTGGAAAGCAAGAGCTTCTTGAACAACTCATTAATTCGTACATCTGATAACTTTTTCGAAAGTTATCGCCATAAGTCCCCAAAACCATCTTCTGACATCATTAAAATACATTTTATGATAAAGCAAAAAGATCAAGGGAGTTTTATATATGTCTTGGGCATAACCCTTGTAGCTACGCTCGGGGGATTGCTGTTTGGCTACGATACCGCTGTAATTTCTGGCACCATCGGCTCACTCGATAAGTTCTTTGTGGAGCCCTTAAATTTGGGTGAGACTGCGTCCAACTCCATGCTCGGACGTCTTGTTTCGAGTGCTCTCGTTGGCTGCATTATTGGTGGATTGATCGGTGGTTATATCAGCCAGAAACTTGGGCGCCGAAAGGGTCTGATGCTGGCGGCAATGTTATTTCTGTTTTCCGCTGTTGGCTCTGCCCTACCCGAAATGTTTTTTGTTCCTATCGGAAAAGGTGACCATACATTCATCAACCATTTTATTTTTTATCGTGTGATCGGAGGCATAGGGGTTGGACTTGCATCTATGCTTTCTCCGATGTATATCGCAGAAGTTGCTCCTCCGCATATCCGAGGAAAATTGGTATCATGGAACCAATTTGCAATTATTTTCGGAATGTTAATCGTGTACTTTGTTAATTATTCAATTGCAAGGCAGGGAGATAGCACATGGCTTAATTCTGTGGGGTGGCGTTGGATGTTTGCTTCTGAGATTTTGCCTGCCAGCTTGTTTTTAATCTTTCTGTTTTTTGTACCCGAGAGCCCCCGTTACCTGGTAATGCAACACAGGCCGCAGCAAGCACTTAACATCCTGACCCGCATCAACGGCACTGCTAAAGCAATCGAGGTACTCGAGGAAATCAGATCCACGGTGATGCATAAATCCGGGAAATTATTCTCTTATGGCGTACTCATCATTGTGATAGGTGTTCTGCTTTCAGTATTCCAACAGGTTGTCGGAATTAATGTGGTACTGTATTATGCTCCTGAAATATTCAAAAATATGGGAGCAGGAACGAATACCGCCCTTCTTCAGACCATCATTGTGGGTGCGATAAATCTGTCATTCACCGTAATTGCGATTCTCACTGTTGACAAGTTTGGCCGAAAACCTTTGCAGATTATTGGCGCGCTAGGAATGTCGGTGTTTATGTTTGCATTGGGTTTTTCTTTCTTTTTTCAGAAGCTTGGAGTAGCAACACTCATTTTCATGTTGGGTTATGTCGCATCATTTGCAATGAGTTGGGGCCCGGTAACCTGGGTGCTGCTTTCCGAGATTTTCCCCAATCGGATCCGTGGGCGGGCAATGGCTGTAGCAGTAGCTGCGCAATGGATTTCGAACTTCCTGGTTAGTTGGACTTTTCCGATGATGGATAGAAGCAGCTTCCTGACCGATCTTTTTAACCAGGGCTTTTCATACTGGATCTATGGAATCATGGGATTGCTGGCTGCGCTCTTCATATGGAAATTTGTACCGGAAACCAAAAACAAAACCCTTGAAGAGATGGAGAGTTTGTTCAATAAACAACGGTAGCAAACCGATATCAGCCCTGTTGCCACCGGATTTCCTGTATGTTTATTGAGCATTTTGATTTCATCAGGACATTGAACCGGGAGCGCGATATATGCAGAGCAAACTGGTTGTATTGAATAAAACTTGATAACAAGGAAACCGCAACCCACTTTATCTGGCTGGGTGGCTGTTTGCGCATTGTGGGATATACTGGATTCGAACCAGTGACCTTCGCCCTGTGAAGACGCCGCTCTAAACCAACTGAGCTAATATCCCTGATTTTCGTTGGCTCGTGAGATATACTGGATTCGAACCAGTGACCTCTTGCCTGTCAAGCAAGCGCTCTAAACCAACTGAGCTAATATCTCAAAAAGAATTGCAAAAATAATAAAATCAATATACTAAACCCTGTTTTAATGAAATTAGCCTCTAAATACAAACTCCTGTGAAATCATAAATCTGCAAATTAGTGTCCCAAAACCCATAGATATTTTCATCTTTGTAATTTTGAAGGCTTTTTAGGAAATATCATTCATCTAATCAAAAACAGAAAATGAACTACAGGACTACAATCGGAATTTTTTTAATCACGGTCATTTCTAATCTTGTATTTTCTCAAAGCCAAATCACCACCATCACACTTGATGACATTTGGAAAACCGGAAAATTCAATGCCCGCGGAATGCGTGGATATGAGTCGATGAACGATGGAATTCATTTCACAATTCTTGAACGCGATTCAATCAATAAATATCGCTATGACAATGGCGATAAGGTTGCCACCCTCTTTCATTCATCACAACTAAATGCTGCCGAAATTGAAAAACCACCTCAAATTGATAGTTATAGCTTAAGCAGGGACGAAACAAAAATTCTTTTTGCTGCCAACACCGAGTCAATTTATCGATACAGCAGCACTTCCGACTATTTTGTCTACGATTTGGAAAAGCGCACCAGTTATCCGGTTAGTAAAAACGGAAAGCAACGACTCGCTGATTTGTCTCCCGATGGTTCGATGGTGGCGTTCGTCAGGGATAATAATTTATTTGTTAAATACCTGGAGTCTGATTTAGAGAAACAGGTAACTTTTGATGGATCTTATGGGAAAATCATTAACGGCACTACGGATTGGGTTTATGAAGAGGAATTCGGTATCACCAAAGGATTTTATTGGTCACCCGACGGATCAAAAATAGCATTTTTGCGATTCGACGAAAACCATGTTAAAGAGTTTTCGCTGACAAACTATGGCACACTTTACCCAGGCAAGCACAGTTATAAATACCCCAAGGCGGGCGAGGATAACTCAATCGTGAGTGTCCATGTTTTCAACCTGCAATCCGGCAGAATTACTCAAATAGATGTGGGGCCAGAAACTGACCAATATATTCCACGCCTTCTGTGGACAAAAAACCCTGACCTTTTGGCAATTCAACGCCTGAATCGCCTGCAAAACAATCTTGAAATTATTCTCTCGAATGTTGAAACCGGCAGCAATCAATTGCTCTATGAAGAACGAAACAAATATTATATCGAAATCACCAATGACCTGACTTTTCTTTACGACGGCAAACGTTTCCTGATCACAAGTGAGCTTGATGGTTTTAATCACTTGTATTTATATGATATGAGTGGAAAACTTATAAGGCAACTCACAAAAGGTTCCTGGGAAATTACAGCTCTTTATGGTGTTGATTTGAAAAGACAGGTGGTTTATTTTCAGGCAGCCAAAGAATCACCATTGCAACGAGAAATATATAGCGTCAGCTTGGATGGCAGCAACCTAAAGAAGCTCTCGGGGCTGGTTGGTACCAATAACGCCCGATTCAGCAAGACTTTTGATTATTATGTGCTTTCTTATAGCAATGCAAATCGGCCCGCGTATATCACAGTCAACAACAACAAGGGCGAAGAGGTTCGAATGATTCAGGACAATGCCAGGTTGATTGCGCTCATGAGAGAATATGGTTTTAGCTCAACGGAATTTATTACTCTCACCACTTCCGAAGGGGTTTTGCTTAACGCATCTATAATGAAGCCTCACAACTTCGACCCGCAGAAAAAATATCCGGTACTCATGTATGTCTATGGTGGCCCCGGATCGCAAACCGTGCGCAACGGATGGGGGGGAACTACGGCGCTTTGGTTTCATTTGCTTACCCAAAAAGGGTTTATTGTAGTTTCGGTGGACAACAGGGGAACGGGGTTCAGAGGTGAGGAATTTAAGAAAATGACTTATCTGCAACTTGGAAAATATGAGACTCAGGACCAGATTGAAGTTGCCAGGTATCTTGCAAACTTGCCTTATATTGATGAAAACCGGATCGGGATTTATGGTTGGAGTTATGGTGGCTATATGGCATTGCTTTGCATGACAAAAGGCGCTGATGTATTTAGGGCAGGGATTGCAGTGGCTCCGGTATCATCATGGAGATACTATGACAACATTTATACAGAGCGATTTATGCGAACCCCACAAGAAAATCAAGAGGGATATGATCAAAACTCTCCTGTCAGTTTTGCCTCCGCCCTGAAAGGAAAACTTCTCATCGCACACGGTACCGGCGACGACAACGTACATGTCGAAAATTCAATCGAAATGATTGATGCATTAATAAAGCAAAACAAACAATTCGAAATGATGCTTTATCCAAACCGTGATCATGGGATCTCGGGCGGAAACACACGATTGCATCTTTTCGGTTTAATGACCGACTTTCTTCTAAGAGAATTATAAATCCAATAACCAATTTCATCACCACTGCTAGAAACGATTTTAGCGCGGAGAAGAACCCAGGGTGCAACGAAAGATATTATGTTCTCTCCTGAATTACATGGATGATTTGCCTGCATGGTATCGCGAAATTGAAATTTTTAGGCGCTTTGATCCGCTCCGATTAACTGACAACCGTAAATTTTGAAATCCTGGTAGTTGCAGAGAATTCATATCCGAAGTCTTGTTAAATCGACAATCCACAGGGGTTTACATTGACCTGGGGCAATAAGAAAAAATATTCTCATTACTTTTGGTGGTTTCAAAAAACATTTCTACTTTTGCAGCCCAAAATAAATACTTAATAGCAAGGTTAAAAATATGATTATTGTTCCCGTAAAAGAAGGCGAAAGCATTGACAAGGCCTTAAAAAAACTCAAGCGTAAATTCGAAAAAACCGGTGTGGTCAGAGAACTTCGCGATCGGCAGAAATTTACCAAGCCCTCAGTATTAAAGCGCGAAGAAAGACTCAAAGCAATTTATATACAACAACTTCAGGATACTGCCAATATCTGACAAAATCATTTTTTTGGCAGTTAAGGAAAATATTTTAAAGACAAATTTGCTTTTTTGGCAATAAGGTTGTAGTTTTAGACGTTCAAATTACAGCCGCAAGGCCTAAGCAGGTTTGTTTTTTATTTTTCGCCTATGATCCTTGATACTTTCTTTCAGCACCTGATCACTGAAAAGAAATATTCGCAGCTGACCACAAAAGCGTACCGAAAGGATCTGGAGCAATTTGCTGACTTTCTTACACAAAATTACGACATCTCGGATCCCGCGATGGCCAATCACCACATCATCCGCTCCTGGATAGCACTGTTGTTCTTAAACAAAATCAGTCCGCGCTCAATTAACAGGAAACTGTCAACCCTAAAAACTTATTATAAGTTCCTGCAGAGGCAACAGGCCATCGTGGAAAACCCGATGCTCAAGCTGGTTTCTCCAAAAATGTCCAGGAAATTGCCGGAGTTTATTGATAAAGACGCGATGTCCCGACTTTTCAAAGAAATTGAATTTCCCGAGAATTTTTCAGGAATGCGCGATCGCCTGGTACTCGAAATTCTCTATTCAACAGGGATGCGCGCAGGCGAACTCATCGAACTCTCAGAAAAAGATATTGACTTAAACACAAACCAGCTGCGTGTGACAGGGAAACGAAACAAACAACGTATCATACCGTTTGGAGCATATCTCAACACCATTATTTCCGCTTTTATTCAACTTAAATCAAAGGAGGTCAAACAAGAACAAAGCCAACATTTTCTCATAACTACCATCAAAGGCAAGAAAGCCTATCCGCGTCTGATTTATGGCATCGTGAACCGTTACTTATCAAAAGTAACCACAAAAACCAAAAAGAGCCCTCATGTGCTCAGGCATACTTTTGCTACCTTGTTGTTGAATAATGGAGCCGATCTGAATGCAATCAAGGATCTCCTCGGGCACGCAAACCTGGCAGCCACACAAATCTACACGCACAATACCATTGATCGTTTAAAGAAGATTTATCAACAAGCTCATCCTAAAGCTTAAAACCACGGAGGATATCATGAAGATTAATATTACATCAGTGAAGTTTAAATCCGACTCAAAGCTCGACAGCTTTATTCAGGAGAAAGTAGAAAAATTACTTGGGATCTACGAAAACATCGTCGCATCAGAAATCACCTTAAAGCTCGAAAACAACGAGAAGCAGGAAAATAAAGTTGCCGAGATTAAGCTGTTGATTAGGGGCAACGACTTGTTTGCCAAGAAGAACAGTAAAACATTCGAAGAGGCAGTTGATCTGTCTGTTGAAGCACTTCGCAAGCAATTAACAAAGCATAAAGAGAAAATCCGACATTAAAATAAAAAAAACTTAAAAGAATTTTGGTAGTTATCCGGATTGTTTATACTTTTGCAGTCCTTTTCAAAAAGGGCTGCTTTTTTATGTGTTGAGAATATCCCGCCGATGTAGCTCAGTTGGCCAGAGCAGCTGATTTGTAATCAGCGGGTCGGGGGTTCGAATCCCTCTATCGGCTCAGTTCTTTGAACATATTGAAAAATAGATATAGGCGGGGAGATACCAGAGCGGTCAAATGGGGCAGACTGTAAATCTGTTGGCTAAGCCTTCGGAGGTTCGAATCCTCCTCTCCCCACATTATTCTATGTCAGCGGAAGTAGCTCATTTGGTAGAGCGAAAGCCTTCCAAGCTTTAGGTAGCGGGTTCGAACCCCGTCTTCCGCTCAAAAAAATATTGAACACTTATAATAAATAAGTGTTTTAAAGAAGTTCTTTATTTCATGGTACACCAAAATTAACACAGGGAAACGGTCCTGGGAAATCCGCCCCTGATTAACAAGGATTTTAAGCCGATGTAGCTCAGGGGTAGAGCACTTCCTTGGTAAGGAAGGGGTCACGAGTTCAAATCTCGTCATTGGCTCGAGGTTGAATAACAAAACATCATTTTTTAAATTGTAATTTTCATTCGATATGGCAAAAGAAAAATTCTCACGTTCAAAACCCCACGTCAACGTTGGCACAATTGGCCACATTGACCATGGTAAAACTACCCTTACGGCAGCAATCACACTGATTCTTGCAGAGAAGGGTCTTTCGGAATACAGGTCCTTCGATTCGATCGACAATGCACCTGAAGAAAAAGAAAGGGGTATCACCATCAATACAGCTCACGTTGAGTATCAAACCGAAAACAGGCATTACGCTCACGTTGATTGCCCAGGCCATGCCGACTATATCAAGAATATGGTTACCGGCGCTGCCCAGATGGATGGTGCTATTTTGGTTGTTGCTGCAACCGATGGTCCTATGCCTCAAACACGCGAACATATCCTGCTGGCACGCCAGGTAGGTGTTCCCCGTTTGGTTGTTTTTATGAATAAAGTTGACCTGGTTGACGACGAGGAACTACTCGAACTGGTCGAAATGGAAGTGCGCGACCTGCTCAACTTCTATGGCTTCGACGGCGACAACGCTCCGGTTATTCGCGGATCTGCCCTGGGTGGCCTGAATAAAGAACCCGTTTGGGTTGAAAAGATCATCGAACTCATGAAAGCTGTGGACGAGTACATTCCGCTGCCTGTTCGCGATCGCGATAAGGATTTCCTGATGCCCGTCGAAGACGTGTTCTCGATCACCGGACGTGGCACTGTGGCCACCGGCAGAATCGAAACTGGTGTAATAAAAGTTGGTGAAGCAGTTGAAATCATCGGGCTCGGTGCAGAAAAATTGAAGTCAGTTGTTACGGGAGTTGAAATGTTCCGCAAACTGCTTGATACTGGCGAAGCTGGCGATAACGCTGGTCTATTGCTTCGTGGAATTGACAAGGATGCCATTCGTCGTGGCATGGTAGTTGCTAAACCAGGCTCCATTAAACCCCACAAACAGTTTAAGGCACAGGTTTATATTCTTAAGAAAGAAGAAGGCGGACGCCATACTCCTTTCCACAACAGATATCGCCCCCAGTTCTATTTCAGAACAACTGACGTTACCGGTGAAATTATCCTGCCCGAAGGCGTTGAAATGATTATGCCAGGCGATAACCTCACGATTACCGTTCATCTTATCCACGAAATTGCATTAAACCTAAACCTGCGTTTTGCCATCCGCGAAGGTGGACGAACTGTAGGTGCAGGCCAGGTTACTGAAATTCTTGACTAAAAAATAGCAGGATCACCCTCTTCGGAGGGCACTCCTGTTTAACAAACTAATTTCATCAGTTTGAGGTATACGGGTGTAGCTCAATTGGTAGAGTAGCGGTCTCCAAAACCGTTGGCTGGGAGTTCGAGTCTCTCCACCCGTGCAAAAATGCTTAATTATGGCAAAACTTAAAATAAAAGAATACATCAGCGAAAGTTACGATGAGCTGATGCATAAAGTATCATGGCCTACTTGGAGTGAGCTGCAAAGCAGCGCCCTGGTTGTATCCGTTGCTTCCCTGATAATCGCTATAGTCGTTTATCTGATGGATAAATCATTTCAAACAATCTTGGAACAATTTTACAAGCTTGTTTGATGAAGGCGTTGCTGAACATCTATTATATCGTGATATTAATTCTTTTCAATTTCATCAATTAACATGAGCGATCAGGTCAAAAAATGGTACGTTTTGCGCACCATTACAGGAAATGAAAAGAAAGTGAAGCACTACATTGAGTCAGAAGTGAACCGACTGGGATTGCAGGATTACGTTTCACAAATTCTAATCCCTACCGAGAAGGTTTACCAGATCAGGAAGGGCAAGAAAGTTAGTAAAGAACGTAATTTCTTTCCTGGATATGTGTTGGTCGAAGCAGTGCTGACCGGCGAAGTTCCCCATACCATCCGAAATGTTCCGGGAGTACTCGGATTTCTTGGATCAAAAGACATGCCGCAACCCATGCGACTGAGCGAGGTTAACCGCATTCTTGGTAAGGTGGACGAAATGTCAGACAAGGGCGAAGAACTCAATGTACCATTCATTATCGGAGAAACCGTGACTGTGATTGATGGACCATTCAACAGCTTCAGCGGAGTGATAGAAGAAATAAACGAGGAGAAAAAGAGATTGAAAGTGATGGTGAAAATCTTCGGTAGAAAAACTCCCCTGGAGTTAAGTTTCATGCAAGTTGAAAAGGAATAGTATCAATTCAACCCCACAACTGGGATAGTTTATTTTTATAATTAATCACCTATTAGCTAATTAACATGGCAAAAGAAGT
This sequence comes from Lentimicrobiaceae bacterium, assembly GCA_037446395.1. Lineage (GTDB taxonomy): Bacteria > Bacteroidota > Bacteroidia > Bacteroidales > JAAYJT01 > JAAYJT01. The sequence continues at coordinate 37,229 of JBBIIP010000004.1, read as the reverse complement.
AGCTGGAATAATAAAGTTGCAGATTAAGGGCGGAGCGGCTAATCCCTCTCCACCAGTAGGGCCAGCTTTGGGTTCGAAAGGTGTGAATATCATGGAGTTCTGTAAACAGTTTAATGCCCGGACCCAAAATTCGGCCGGAAAACTTATTCCGGTAATCATTACTGTTTTTAAAGACAAATCATTCACCTTTATCGTCAAGACCCCACCTGTTGCTGTTCAGTTATTGGAAGCTGCAAAGGTCAAAAAGGGTTCAGCCGAGCCAAACCGCGTAAAAGTTGCATCCGTCACATGGGAGCAAGTTCAAGCGATTGCGGAGGCAAAAATGCCCGACCTCAATGCTTTCACAATCGAAGCAGCTATGCAGGTGGTTGCCGGAACCGCCCGTAGTATGGGCATAACAATCAAAGGTAAAGCGCCTTTTGGTGACAATTAACATCAAAGGAGAGACTGTAAACACACCTCCTTAAAATCTAAAAGGAAAATATCAATGGCTACACTAACAAAAAAAAGAAAAGATGCACTGGCTAAATTTGATAAGAACGCACTTTTTGCATTAACCGATGCAGCTAAACTTGTGAAGGAAATAACCTACACCAGTTTTGATGCTTCTGTTGACCTCGATGTGCGCCTCGGTGTCGATCCCCGGAAAGCCAATCAAATGGTGAGAGGTATTGTCACCCTGCCGCATGGAACAGGCAAAACAATCAAAGTGTTGGTTCTATGTACTCCTGATAAGGAAGATGAGGCCAAAGAAGCAGGTGCTGATTACGTGGGTCTTGATGACTTTATCCAACAAATCAAAAATGGATGGACTGAGGTTGATGTGATTATTACCATGCCAACCGTAATGCCAAAAATTGGGGCACTGGGTAAGATTCTCGGACCTCGCGGGTTGATGCCCAATCCAAAAGCCGGAACTGTTACGATGGATGTCGGAAAAGCAGTGAAAGAAGTGAAAGCAGGTAAAATTGATTTCAAGGTTGATAAATATGGAATCATACATGCCGGCATTGGTAAAATTTCTTTCGCACCCGAACACATTGTTGAAAATGCACGGGAATTGTTACAAACAATAACCAAACTGAAACCAACAGCCGCCAAAGGTACATACATGAAAAGCATTTTCCTGTCGAGTACCATGAGCCCTGGCATTCATATTGACCCCAAATCCATTGGCCTTTAATTGTTTTGCGGTTGATGCGTCAAATCTGATCTCAGATTCTCGGGCACTAAACCGGTTAAATCACAGGAGTATAAACGGACGGAGTTATGAAAAAAGAAGAAAAGACCCAACTAATCGAAGACCTAACCAAGCAAGTCAAAGATCTCAATTGCTTGTATATCACCGATATATCGAATTTGAATGTAGAAAAAACAAACCAACTGCGCCGCCTTTGCTACAAGCGTGACATCAAGCTGGTTGTTGTGAAAAACACTTTACTAAGGAAAGCCTTTGAGAAAAGCGGAAAGGATTATTCATCGTTATTTCCGATTCTGAATGGGCCAACATCTATCATGATCGCAGAAATAGCAAATGATCCAGCCAAACTCATTCAGGAATTTCGGAAAACAAATCCGAAACCAATTCTAAAAGGAGCATTTGTGCAGGATATGGCATTTCTGGGAGATGACCAGTTGCCTTTCCTAGTGAACCTCAAATCGAAAAATGAACTCGTCGGTGATCTTATTTCCTTACTGCAATCACCTGCCCGCAATGTCATATCGGCCTTGCAATCAAGCGGCGGAAAACTTGCAGGTATCCTTAAAACATTATCAGAAAAAGAAAATGTCAACTGATCTATTATCAGTATTCCATGCAAGTATTAGGTTACTCGCAAAACAACAAAAGGTAAACTCAAATTAAACACTTAAATATTTTATTAAAATGGCAGACTTAAAAGCTTTTGCAGAACAGCTCGTTAATTTGACAGTAAAAGAAGTCAATGAATTAGCAAAGATTCTGAAAGAAGAATATGGAATTGAACCAGCCGCCGCTGCTCCTGTTATGGTTGCCGGTGGCGCTGCTGAAGCAGCCCCGGTTGTTGAAGAACAAACTGCTTTTGATGTGATACTCAAAAGTGCAGGCGCCGCTAAACTGGCAGTTGTGAAATTGGTAAAAGAACTCACCAGCCTTGGACTGAAAGAAGCCAAAGAATTGGTTGATGCAGCCCCAAAGGCAATCAAAGAAGGCATTACCAAGGATGAAGCCGAAGCGCTCAAAAAACAGCTTGAAGAAGCTGGAGCCGAGGTTGAACTCAAGTAATGCGACCCTTTATTGAAACAGACCATTTCAGCTTTAACGGCTGAGTGGTCTGTTTTGAACTTTCCCGTTCCTTATTTGCCCCACCAAGCATCTTTCTGCAAACCATTAAACTCTCTCACCTTGGCAATAGAAAAACTTAAAAAAGTTAATTTCGCATCTGCACAGATCAAGGCCGAGTATCCGGATTTTCTTGAAATTCAAATCAAGGCGTTTCAGGATTTTTTCCAATTGGAAACCAATCCTGAAAATCGGATGAACGAAGGCTTATTCAAGGTTTTTTCTGAAAATTTCCCGATCAGTGATGCACGAAACAATTTTGTCCTTGAATTTTTGGACTATTTCATAGATCCACCACGATATTCGATTGATGAATGTATCGAACGAGGGCTCACCTACAGCGTACCGCTGAAAGCAAAACTAAGGCTTTTCTGCACTGACGCTGAACACGAAGATTTTGAAACCATTGTGCAAGATGTTTATCTTGGCATGATTCCATACATGACTCCCAGGGGCACATTTATCATCAATGGGGCTGAGCGGGTTGTTGTTTCACAATTGCATCGCTCACCAGGAGTGTTTTTCGGAACATCATTTCATACCAATGGACAGCAGCTATATTCAGCCCGCATCATTCCTTTTAAAGGATCCTGGATGGAATTTACGACCGATATCAATAATGTCATGTATGCATATATTGATCGTAAAAAGAAATTACCGGTAACTACTTTACTTCGTGCTATCGGATATGAAAGCGATAAAGACATACTCGAAATTTTTGATTTGGCTGAAGAAATCAAAGTGAGCAAGGCCAATCTTAAAAAGGTCGCTGGCAGCCGCCTTGCCGCAAGAGTGTTGAAGTCGTGGATTGAAGATTTCGTTGATGAAGACACCGGCGAGGTAGTTTCGATCGAGCGGAATGAGGTGATCATTGATCGCGAAACTGTCATTGAAAATCATCACATTGATGCCATTCTTGATGCCGGCACAAAAACAATCCTGATTCACAAAGAAGGTGCGAATATTCAAGATTATGCTGTGATATTCAATACCTTACAGAAAGATACAGCCAATTCAGAAAAAGAAGCAGTTGAATTTATCTACCGTCTTTTGCGCAATGCCGAACCACCTGACGAAGAAACCGCACGCGGCATAATTGACAAATTATTCTTCTCCGACAAAAGATATGACCTGGGCGAAGTTGGCCGATACAGAATCAACAAGAAACTCAACCTGAGTATACCTTCTGATACACGTGTACTTACAAAAGAAGACATGATCTCAATCATACGATACCTGATTGGGCTCATCAATTCACGAACAGAAGTTGATGATATTGATCACCTGAGCAATCGCCGGGTTCGCACCGTGGGCGAGCAACTCTATAACCAGTTTGGTGTTGGCCTTGCCCGCATGGCACGTACCATTCGCGAAAGAATGAATGTGCGCGACAATGAGGTCTTTTCACCAACCGACCTCATCAATGCGAAAACACTCTCTTCGGTAATCAATTCGTTTTTTGGAACGAACCAACTCTCGCAGTTCATGGATCAAACCAATCCTCTTGCTGAGTTGACCCACAAAAGAAGAATTTCAGCTCTCGGCCCGGGGGGGCTGTCGCGCGAGCGTGCAGGTTTTGAAGTCCGCGACGTTCATTATACCCACTACGGAAGACTTTGCACCATCGAAACTCCCGAAGGTCCCAATATTGGACTTATCTCCTCTCTCTGCGTTTATGCAAAGATTGATAGGATGGGATTTATTGAAACGCCTTATCAAAAGGTTGTAAATGGTAAAGTTCTGATCAATCAACCGTTTACCTATCTGAGTGCCGAGGAAGAAGAAAGCAATATTATCGCTCAGGCAAACACACCGCTTACATCGGATGGGTTGATTCTTGCCGAAAAAGTTAAAGCAAGACATTTTGCCGATTATCCGATCGAAAGCAGGGAAAAAATAGATATGATTGATGTAGCTCCTAACCAGATTGCATCAATAGCCGCTTCCCTCATCCCATTTCTCGAGCACGACGATGCGAATCGCGCATTGATGGGATCGAACATGATGCGCCAGGCTGTACCTCTGCTCAAACCCGAAATGCCGATTGTTGGAACAGGACTCGAAGAAGCAGTTGCCCGAGATAGCAGGGTTCTCATCCATGCCGAAGGAAACGGTATTGTCGAGTCTGTTGACTCGACTACCATTGTGGTTCGCTATACCAGAAATGAAAACGAACGACTGGTAAGCTTTGATGACGATCTTAAAGAATACAATCTCATCAAATTTTCAAGAACCAATCAGAATACCAGCGTAAACTTAAGGCCACTTGTCAGAAGAGGTGAAAAAGTTGTAAAAGACCAGGTTCTTTGCGAAGGATACGGAACCCGACAGGGTTCACTAGCCCTTGGACGAAACCTGATGGTTGCCTTCATGCCTTGGAAGGGATATAATTTTGAAGATGCAATCGTCATTTCCGAAAAGGTTGTACGCGAAGATATCTTTACTTCGCTTCATATTGAGGAATTTGTTTTGGAAGTACGCGATACCAAGCGTGGGATTGAGGAACTTACAAACGACATTCCAAATGTTAGTGCCGAGGCGACCAAAGATTTGGACGAAAATGGTTTGATACGGATCGGTGCTGAAGTAAAAGAAGGCGATATTCTGATCGGTAAGATTACTCCAAAAGGAGAAAGCGACCCCACACCAGAAGAAAAATTGTTACGCGCTATCTTCGGCGATAAAGCAGGGGACGTAAAAGATGCATCGCTTAAAGCACCTCCATCAATGAATGGAGTTGTGATTGATAAAAAACTCTTCTCACGGGTACCTAAAGACAAAAAGCTCAAGGCAAAAGAAAAGGATATTGTTAAGTCACTCGACGAAGATTACCAAAGACAATCCATTGAGCTTAAAACCAAATTGGTTGACAAACTTACTGTGTTGCTTAATGGAAAAACCTCGCAGGGGGTATATAACAACTTCAAAGAAGAAATTATTTCCCGCAAAACCAAGTTCACACATAAACTGCTCATGGGGATTGATTATTTGAATATTAACCCTAGCAGGTGGACGACAGATAAAGAAAAGAACGACCTGATAAAGGATCTCATTAACAATTACACCATTAAGTTTAAAGAAATCCTTGGGGTCTATAATCGAAAGAAGTTTGTAAATACCGTTGGAGACGAGTTGCCAAACGGAATTGTTCAAATGGCTAAGGTATATGTTGCCAAGAAACGCAAAATTACCGTAGGCGATAAAATGGCAGGCCGCCACGGAAACAAAGGCATCGTTGCCAAAATAGTACGCGATGAAGACATGCCGTTTCTGAGTGATGGAACACCAGTTGACATTGTCCTGAATCCATTGGGCGTGCCCTCTCGTATGAACCTTGGCCAGATCTATGAGACGATTCTTGGATGGGCAGGTCATAAACTGGGAATCCAGTTTTCATCACCCATCTTTGATGGTGCTAATATTGACCAGATTAACGACTATCTTGACCAAGCCGGACTACCCGCTAACGGACAAGTCTATCTTTACGACGGAGGCACCGGTCAGCGTTTTGATCAACCAGCCACTGTCGGATTTATCTATATGATGAAATTACATCATATGGTTGACGATAAAATGCATGCTCGCTCAATAGGGCCGTACTCACTTATCACACAGCAACCTCTTGGCGGGAAAGCGCAATTTGGAGGCCAGCGCTTTGGCGAAATGGAAGTATGGGCGCTCGAAGCTTTCGGTGCTGCAAATATCCTGCAAGAAGTTCTTACTGTTAAGTCGGACGATGTTGTTGGACGAGCCAAAGCATATGAAACGATTGTTAAAGGCCAGAATATGCCAATACCTGGTATCCCGGAATCGTTCAATGTTCTTGTTCACGAACTCAAAGGTTTATGTTTGAATGTTACATTCGACTAAGCCCGTTGCTGTTTTCATAAAATAATTGAATTAGGAATCTATTTATCATAAAATTATCCATTCTGAAATGGCTTTTAGAAAAGAGAATTCCATCGGAAGTAATTTTTCGACCATTACCATCAGCCTGGCCTCGCCCGAAAAGATACTCGAAAATTCGAGTGGCGAGGTGCTTAAACCCGAAACAATTAATTACAGAACCTACAAGCCCGAACGAGACGGCTTATTCTGTGAGCGTATTTTTGGCCCTGTAAAGGACTGGGAATGTCATTGCGGTAAGTACAAACGAATTAGATACAAGGGAATCGTATGCGATCGATGCGGGGTTGAGGTTACAGAAAAGAAGGTGCGCCGCGAACGCATGGGGCACATTCAACTTGTTGTTCCCGTTGCGCACATTTGGTTTTTCAGGTCTTTGCCAAATAAAATAGGAGCCCTGCTCGGCATCACTACAAAGAGGCTAGAGAGCATCATATACTATGAAAAGTATGTAGTAATTAATCCCGGGATAAAGAAACGTGATGGTTTGCAATATCTCGACTTTCTTTCAGAAGAAGAATACTTTGATGCAATTGATGCCCTTCCGAAAGAAAACCAATATCTCGACGATACCGACCCTGACAAGTTTATCGCGAAAATGGGTGCCGAGGCACTTCATGATTTATTGGCAAGGCTCGATCTCGACAAGGAATCTTTTGAGCTCAGAGATCGGGCAAACAAAGAAACCTCGCAGCAACGCAAACAAGAAATACTCAAAAGGCTGCAGGTATTCGAAGCTTTTCGAGATGGGCAGAGGCGATTAGATAACCGCCCTGAATGGATGGTGGTGAAAGTAGTTCCGGTAATTCCACCTGAATTGCGCCCCCTGGTGCCCCTCGATGGTGGACGATTTGCCACAAGCGATCTGAACGACCTTTATCGAAGGGTAATCATCCGCAACAACCGCCTCAAAAGGCTGATCGAAATAAAAGCACCGGATGTAATTATGCGAAATGAAAAGCGCATGCTTCAGGAAGCCGTTGATTCATTGTTCGATAATTCAAGAAAAGCAAGTTCGGTTAAAACAGAATCAAATCGTGCGCTCAAATCATTGAGCGATAGCCTTAAAGGAAAACAAGGGCGATTTCGTCAGAATTTATTAGGTAAACGCGTTGACTACTCAGGGCGTTCGGTGATCGTTGTCGGGCCAGATCTTCAGCTGCATGAATGCGGATTACCCAAAGAAATGGCCTCAGAACTTTATAAGCCGTTTATTATCAGGAAGCTCCTTGAAAGAGGCATTGTGAAAACTGTTAAGTCAGCCAAGAAAATTGTTGATCGCAAAGACGCTGTTGTTTGGGATATACTCGAAAATGTACTAAAAGGGCATCCGGTTTTGCTTAATCGTGCACCAACACTCCATAGGCTTGGTATTCAGGCGTTTCAACCAAAACTCATTGAAGGAAAGGCCATTCAGCTACATCCGCTGGTTTGCACTGCTTTCAATGCCGACTTCGATGGCGACCAGATGGCGGTTCATGTTCCATTAGGGAATGCAGCCATCGTCGAAGCACAATTATTGATGCTGGGTTCTCATAATATTCTAAATCCAGCCAACGGTGCCCCCATCACTGTTCCTTCACAGGACATGGTTCTTGGTTTATATTACATGACCAAGGGCAGGAGAAGCGAGCCTGGCAATATAGTAAAAGGAGAAGGCAGGATTTTCTATTCTCCCGAAGAGGTAATCATTGCATTCAATGAGCAGATGGTTGATTTGCATGCCTATATTAAGGTGAGAATTGAGGCAAATAACCAGGGAACCGGCCCTAAAGGCATCATCGAAACAACGGTCGGCCGAGTGCTCTTTAACCAGGTTGTACCAAAAGAGTATGGCTATATCAATCAACTGCTCACCAAAAAAGCACTGCGCGATATTATCGGCGATGTACTCAAAAAGACCAGTACCGCAAAAACCGCCAGGTTTCTCGACGATATAAAGAACCTTGGTTTCACAATGGCATTTAAAGGTGGACTCTCATTTAACCTCAACGATGTTATTATTCCTGAAATCAAACATGAGTATATAAATGAAGCCAATGAAGAAGTTTCAGAGGTATGGTTCAACTACAATAATGGTTTTATTACTGATAATGAGCGCTATAATCAGATTATTGATATCTGGACTCACACCAACTCTCGTCTGACAACAACCTTAATGGATAAGTTGACTAAACACAACCAGGGTTTTAATCCTGTGTTTATGATGCTTGATTCAGGAGCCCGTGGTTCGAAAGAGCAAATCAGGCAATTATCCGGAATGCGCGGTTTGATGGCAAAGCCACAGAAATCAGGCGCTTCGGGCGGTGAAATTATCGAAAATCCAATCCTCTCTAACTTTAAAGAAGGGCTATCGGTTCTTGAATATTTTATTTCAACCCATGGTGCCCGAAAGGGGTTGGCTGATACGGCGCTTAAGACTGCTGATGCCGGCTATCTGACACGTAGATTGGTTGATGTGGCCCAGGATGTAATCATATCCGAAGAAGATTGCGGAACATTACGCGGACTCATGATATCCTCGCTCAAAAAGAGTGAAGAGGTTGTCGAAACACTTTTCGACCGTATTCTGGGTAGGGTTTCTCTTCATAATATATATCACCCCCAGACTGGTGAACGAATTGCGGCAACAGGTCAGGAGTTGGTCGAAAGTATCTGTCGGGTCATTGAGGATTCACCGATCGAAAGTGTTGAAATTCGTTCAGTACTCACCTGCGAATCAAAAGTGGGAGTGTGTGCAAAATGTTATGGCCGTAGCCTGGCAACCGGAACCATGGTGCAAAAAGGTGAAGCAGTGGGAGTGATTGCAGCTCAATCAATTGGCGAACCAGGCACCCAGCTCACCTTACGAACATTCCATGTCGGAGGTACTGCTTCAAATATCGCAATTCTATCAAAAATTGAAGCAAAATATGAAGGCATTGTTGAAATAGATGAGCTACGCTATGTCGAATATGCGACTGGAGATGGCAAAAATCAGGATATTGTAATTGGACGTTCGGCAGAAATGCGTATTGTTGACCCGAATACTAACATTGTGCTTACCTCTTCGCACATTCCATATGGAGCCAAGCTCTATTTCAGAAGTGGAAGCAAAGTCAAGAAAGGGGACCTGGTAGCTGATTGGGATCCATACAATGCAGTGATTCTATCCGAAATAGCAGGTAAAACCAACTTTGACAATATCATCGAAGGGATCACCTACAAAGTTGAATCTGATGAACAAACCGGATATCACGACAAAGTTGTGATTGAAACCCGCCAAAAATCCAAGAACCCTTCAATCAGGATATTGAATGATGAAAATGAGTTGATAAAAATTTATGACATACCCGTTGGTTCACACATCGTGGTTGATGACGGCAAGCCAATCAAGGCAGGCGACATTTTGGTGAAAATTCCAAGGGCTGTCGGGAAAATGGGCGATATCACTGGTGGTTTACCAAGGGTGACCGAATTGTTTGAAGCCCGCAACCCAAGCGATCCTGCGATTGTATCTGAGATTGACGGCGTGGTATCATTTAGCAAAAAACTCAAACGCGGGAACCGCGAAATTATCATTACCTCAAAAACGGGTGAAGAGAAAAGTTATCTGGTGGCCACTACAAAACAGATTCTTGCCCAGGAAAACGATTATGTGAAGGCAGGAACCCCTCTTTCTGACGGAGCGATAACCCCCTCCGATATATTGGCAATTAAAGGCCCAATGAAAGTTCAGGAATATATTGTAAATGAGGTTCAGGAAGTCTATCGCCTGCAGGGTGTTAAGATTAATGATAAACACTTTGAAGTAATTGTTCGCCAAATGATGCGCAAGGTTGAAATTGAAGATCCGGGCGACACAAAATTTTTGGAAGGGGAATTGGCGAATAAAATTGATTTCCACGAAGAGAACGACTGGATATTTGGGAAAAAAGTGATCATTGATCATGGGGGCTCAACAGTATTCAAAAACGGTCAGATTGTGACAGCCCGGAAATTGCGCGACGAAAATTCACTGCTAAAACGCAAGGACAAGCCACTAATCGAAGCCAGAGATGCCCAACCTGCCACTGCACGCCAAGTGCTGCAAGGAATCACGCGTGCCTCTCTGCAAACCAAAAGCTGGATTTCGGCAGCCTCGTTCCAGGAAACCACCAAAGTGCTTACTTCGGCCAGTGTGAATGCAAAAAGAGATGAGCTAATCGGTTTGAAAGAGAATGTAATTGTTGGGCACCTCATTCCTGCCGGCACCGGCCTGCGCGAATATGACAGCCTGATTGTTGGCTCGAAGGAAGAATTTGAAAGACTTCTTGCAGCAAAGACAGACTAAGCAAATAACAGAATTCATACAGAATTTCAATAATAAATATCATGACCGAAAATAATCCAAATCAACAAATCAACATTGAGCTGACCGACGAAATAGCCGAAGGTGTTTATTCTAACCTGGCAATTATTACCCATTCAAGTTCGGAGTTTGTGATTGACTTTATTAAAATGATGCCCGGAGTTCCAAAGGCCAAGGTGAAATCTCGAATTGTGCTCACTCCTCAGCATGCAAAAAGATTACTCAGGGCATTGAAGGAAAACATCGCCAATTTTGAAACAGTGAACGGAATCATCAAAGAGCATGAAGGAGAAGCTACTCCTTTTGGATTTGGAGGGCCAACCGCTCAAGCCTGATCCGGAAGCCGAAACTACCGGATAAAAAATAAACCGGTTTTGCAAAAGAAATTTGCAGCGTGTTCCCCTGGAGACATTGATCTTCAGGTTTTTTTTTACGCACTATTTTTATATTGCAATGAATTTTGTATGTTTGTGATGGATATATGTCCCCCCAATACCTCACAGATATATGAATTTCCTCTTGTTTTTGGCAACAGCCTTCTGCTTGATTACATATCCCTTGTTGGGGCGCTCTCAAAAGCAACCCCGAGACTGGCGCAACCTGCGCGAGCTGATGGTCGAAAAGCAAATTATCTCAAGGGGAATAAGCCACACGGCGACAATAAAGGCAATGCAGAAAGTCCCACGACATCTCTTTGTCCCTGAAAGCCAGATAGATAATGCATATCAGGATAGCCCCCTGCCCATTGGCTATGGGCAAACAATTTCGCAGCCATACATTGTGGCCTACATGACCGAAATCATCAATCCAAAAGAACACTTTAAAGTGCTGGAAATCGGTGCAGGATCAGGATACCAGGCAGCTGTCCTGGCCGAAATTGTGAAAGAGGTATACACCATCGAGATCATTCCCGAGCTTGCAACACAGGCAATTGAACGCTTTTATTCCAACGGATATAAAAACGTGCGTACAAAGATAGCTGATGGTTATCACGGTTGGGCAGAGGCAGGCCCATTTGATGCCATTGTGGTTACAGCTGCCTCAGAACACATTCCGCCTCCGCTGATTGAACAACTCAAAGAAAGTGGCACGATGATTATTCCCATCGGAACCCCATTTATGGTTCAACAACTGGTATTGGTTCAAAAAGAAAAAGGAAAAATAAGAACAAAAAATCTGATCCCTGTTCGATTTGTTCCTTTCACACGCGCAAGCTCCAGTGATTAGCAATGTGTTATACAAATCACCAGAGAATGTTCCTGTCGTTGGGTTTGCTTTCGGCAAGTGTCATTGCTGCTCAAATTGTTTTGATGCAGGTATTATCATATGTACAATGGCACCATTTTGCCTATTTGGTTATATCCATTGCCATGCTTGGTTTTGGAGCAGCAGGAACCTGCCTTGCGATATTCAGAAAAAAACTTGTAAAAAATCATTTAGCCATTCTGCCCTTTCTGGCTTATTTGGCAGGAGCAACATTTTACGTGGCACTCAGGCTATCGCAAACAGAATTACTTGCCTTCGACCTCTACCACCTCTTTGTAGATGATTGGCAATATGCACGTTTACTTTTTATTATCTTTTCATTTTTCTTACCATTTTTCATTTCAGCGCTTTTTATAGGTCTTATATTCACCGTTTATGTAGAGGATATAAACTCTCTTTATTTCGTGAACCTGGTTGGGTCCGGGCTCGGAGGCGCGTTTGCTCTCATTATGATTAGCTTGTTACCTCCGTGGAAAGCCTTTTGGATAATTTCAGCGTTGTTGGGTGTTTCAGGATTAATTTTAACAAATGCCCATAAAAAGCCAGAAATATACAGCATAATTTTGTTGCTGTTGTTGATGGTTTCATTTGAAACAATACAGCCGCTGGAGATCAGACCATCGCAATACAAAAGCCTAAGCAAAACACTAAACCTGCCCGAGGCCCGAATTGTTGAGCAGAACCAGGGAATATTGGGTACTACACAAATAATCGAGTCACCCGTACTGCGTAATGCACCCGGGTTGAGCTATAACTATAAGGGAGAAATACCAGCAGGCAAAGCTGTTTTTTCAAATGCTGATTTTGTTGGAACGATTCCCAGGTTTAGTCATGGCAAAAACAACCCCATGCAGTATACAACGATGGCATTGCCTTATTCCTTGGCAGACATTGATTCTGTTTTGGTACTAAATGCCGGGTCAGGTTATTTTGCAAGCCATGCCCTTGTCCAGGGCGCCAGAGGTGTGGTTGCAACCGAAATCAATCCTCATTTGGCTGAGATAATGATAAATCATATCAAATTCCCCAGTGAGTCCTTGCCGGGAAATCCGGTGCTTCAGGTCATGAAAATCGGCGCCAGATCATTTTTGGAGAACACTCAAAATAAATTTGACTTGATCATACTGCCATTTCCTGATGCATTTGGAGGTTCGGCTGGGCTTTATGCCATGCAGGAAAACTACCTGATGACAATCGAAGGAATAAAAAAAGCATTCAATATATTGAAACCCGGCGGGTTGATGGCGGTAAGCTGCTGGATGGATTACCCACCCCGAGTTTCTTTAAAAGTAATATCTACAATTGTAGAGATGCTTAGAAGTACCGGAGTAAAAGACCCAGAGAATTACATGATGGCCATCAGGGGCTGGGCAACGATTACGTTTATGGTTGGAAACAGGCCGGTTGTTTCTGAATCTGTTTCTGATGCGATTCAGTTTTGCGACTCCCTGAGTTTTGACCCGCTATTGATGCCGGGACTCCAGCAAGGCCGACGAAATGATTACAATGAGTTGAGCGATACGAGCTTTTTCACCTTGATTGATAACCTCGTTGCCGGGAAGACGGATAGCATTTACACGGCATATCCTTTCCATGTCAAACCAGCCACAGACGACAAACCTTATTTTAACCAATTTATTCAATGGAGAGCCTTTCCATTTTTGCTCGAGTTTTTTGGAAAGGAGCAATTGCCTTTTCTTGAGTTAGGATACCTGGTCCTGATAGTCACCACGATTATGGTCACCTTATTATCCATTATCCTAATACTTCTGCCATTGACAATCATAAAGGCAAAGCGTAGAGGCAGGCTTCAGGTATTGATTTATTTTGCTGCACTTGGCATGGGTTTCATGTTCATAGAGGTGATCCTGATACAACGATTTGTACTCTTTTTGGGTCATCCTGTTATCTCGGCAACTTTTGTGATCTGCACAATGCTCGTGTTATCCGGACTCGGAAGCTTTTTGGCAGGGAAATATATGTTGAAACGCATTCACCTGACATATGTTCTATCCGGGATAGTGGTTGTTAACCTCCTGCTTATGGTTCTATTAGAACCAATTATTAACGCTTCAATCGGGCAGCCGCTCCTTATAAGGTTGCTCATAGGGTTTTTAATAATACTCATCCCATCATTCCTAATGGGGATTCCTTTTCCGGTGGGATTGCGATTGCTATCAGAAAATAACAACAGCCAGGTTCCCTGGGCCTGGGGTATCAACGGTTGCCTTTCGGTGGTTGCTGCACCACTTTCAATGCTTATTGCGGTTGAGTCTGGATACCTTTTTGTGATGTTAACGGCTGCTGCCGCATACACTATTGCTTTATTGGCCAATCTTTACCTTCTTCGAAGCAGTAGAGCACATCCAGAATAATTCGGGTATCCGTTTGGACATGACACCCTTCATTGATTTGTCAAACAGAATTTGTTGGTGGCTAAACCAGCTAAAACCCTTATTTTTGCACAAAATTCATAACATGCAGTGATCATGGATTTAGGCTTGCTCAATACTGACTCATGGGTATTCACCTGGGTTATTCTTCCGCTGTTGATTATTATTGCCCGCATTGCCGATCAGTCGATAGGCACACTGCGGCTTATTTTCATCTCGAAGGGATACAAAACTTTGGCACCGGTGCTTGGGTTTTTCGAGGTAATCATCTGGTTGCTTGCTGTTTCCCAGATTCTACGGCACCTGGATAATGCACTTACCTATATTGCTTATGGCCTTGGATTTGCTTTAGGCAACTATATTGGCATCATGATCGAGCAAAAGCTATCACTCGGAAATGTTATCATTCGCATCATCCCGAAATTCGATACCACAGAATTGGTGAATCAACTGCGTGAACACAATGTAGGCCTTACGACCGTTGACGCCATGGGCAGCCGTGGCCCTGTCAAAGTAATATTTTCTATCATAAAACGACGCGACATCGACCAGGTAATTTCAATTATTCACGACTACAGCCCCAATGCCTTTTATACAATCGAGGAGGTGAAAGCCGTACATGAGGGCATAATGTCATCAGCCAATGGAAGGTCAATTATCGGTTCGTTTTGGGGCGGAACCAAAAAGTCGAAGTGATCCCTTGCAGGGGCCATCATTTCTCTGACTTAAACAAGAAAATAGAATCTAATAGTTTATCAAATGCCTGTAGCTCAAACTACTTATCATAATACAAAGACAAATGAAATCAAAGAAACTTGGGATTAATTCACGGTTAATACATGGTGGTGATTACAAAGATCCTTTAGGGAGTGCTACCGTTCCTATCTATCAGACTTCAACATTTGCATTCCACAATGCAGATCATGGGGCAGCCTGCTTTTCTGGCGAAAGCCAGGGGTATATCTATACGCGAATCGGCAATCCCACGATTCAAGCCCTTGAGAACCTGGTGGCTGAACTCGAAAACGGCACAGGTGCCGTAGCCGTGAGTTCAGGAATGGCTGCTGTAAACACTATTTATTTTGGCTTGCTCAGCAAAGGCGATCATATTATCAGCTCCGAGGCGGTCTACGGCCCTTCGAGGGTCGTGATGGAACAGCAATACTCAAGGTTTGGCGTTGAATCAACTTACGTTAATACTTCCAATCTTGAAGCAATAAAGGCAGCAATCAAGCCAAATACTAAAATGCTGTTTATCGAAACTCCTGCAAACCCGACCATGGAAATTACCGATCTTGAAGCCTGTGTTCGCCTTGCCAAGCAATACAATCTTTTAGTGGTGGTCGACAATACCTTTTCAAGCCCCTATTTGCAACGTCCTATCGAACTCGGTGTTGATGTGGTTTTTCACTCTATGACTAAATTTCTTAATGGCCATGCAGATGTGGTTGCCGGTATCATTGTGTGCCGAACCAGCGAGCTTCAAAAACAACTGCGATCAACCATGATCAACATGGGCTGCAACATGGATCCACATCAGGCTTACTTGGTTATTCGTGGAATAAAAACACTTGCAGTCAGGATGCAACGGGCACAGGAAAATGCAATGACAATTGCTGCTTTTCTGGAAAATCATCCAAAAATAGCATGGGTGAAGTATCCTGGACTGATATCTCATCCGCAATATGAGCTTGCCAGAAAGCAAATGGATGGCCCTGGAGCGATGATCTCTTTTGGAGTGAAAGGCGGGTATGAGGCCGGGAAGCAGCTCATGAATCACATCAAAGTAGCCCTCCTTGCAGTTTCGTTGGGTGGAGTCGAAACGCTGATACAGCATCCTGCCTCAATGACACACTCCAAAATGACCGACAAAGCAAAAGAAAAAGCCGGAATAACCAATGATCTTGTGAGGTACGCGGTAGGTATAGAAGATGTTGGCGACCTCCTCGCCGACCTGGAGCAAGCTTTGGAATTTGTTTAGCCCAGGATTAATGGAGAACTTTTCGTTAAATAGTTTTCATCAAGTGATACAAATCCTGTCACCAAATTATTTTTCTAACCGAACACGCAGGATGGGTTTTCTGACGTTTATCTCATGAATAACTCAGGAACTCACTCACGCGTAGTTGTATAATTTTGTATGATAGCACTGATAAAATCATGGAATCACTTGGTCAGGGTCGTTCTGATATTTTTTGCCATTTTATTCTCGCATTCAGTTTATTCGCAAAAGGTTGGGGTGGTATTGAGTGGGGGAGGGGCCAAAGGTGTTGCCCATATTGGTGTGCTTAGAGCACTCGAAGATGAAGGTATTCCGATTGATTACATTGCGGGTACCTCGATGGGAGCTATCATTGGCGGATTATATGCCATTGGTTGGTCAACTCAGGAAATGGAAAAAGTGATATTGTCTGATGAATTCGCTCAGTGGACGTCAGGGGTCATTGGCGATGAGCATAAGTATTATTTCAAAGACCCAAATCCCAATGCTTCATGGATAAATTTTAGAGTCAGGGTGGATTCTTTGGTGCAACCAAAGTTACCGGTCAACATTGTATCACCGGTTCAGATGGATTTTGTTTTTCTCGAATTATTTTCAGCAGCAGCAGCAGCAGCACAGTACAACTTCGACAGCCTTTTTATCCCATTCCGTTGTGTGGCTTCTGATGTACAGGCCAGTCGGGCTGTTTCCTTAAAAAAAGGCGATCTCGGCAATGCCATCAGGGCTTCTATGACATTTCCATTTTATTTTCGCCCCATTCGCATTGACGGAAGGTTGATGTTTGATGGAGGAATGTACAATAATTTTCCGGTGAACATTATGTATACAGATTTTTTTCCTGATATTATAATAGGAAGTAAAACCGCAACAGACTTTGGCCAGATTCGCGATGACGATTTGGTTTCTCAACTCGAAGCCATGTTAACAGAAGTTACCAGCTTTGAGATTCCTTGCGAAAATGGTGTATTAATTCAGCCGGAGCTCAAAAATGTGAACGTGACTGATTTCAGCAATACCAAGACTTTTATTGAAAGCGGCTACGCCGCAGCCAAACTTATGATTCCTGAAATCAGGGCTTTTGTTTACGATACTATTTCAGTAAAACAATTGTCTGACCGCAGGCAGGCCTATCGGGACAGACTACCCGAAGTCATCGTTGATAATATTCATATAAATGGACTCAACGAAAACCAATCTGTGTATGTCAAGCGCCTGCTTCAACTGGGCGAGGATAAATCCCCGCTTAATGAAATAAAGCAAGAGTATTTTAAACTCATTACTGACAATAAAACCGAACATATATTCCCTCGGTTGATGTTTAATGATTCCTCCGGATTTTTTGACCTATATCTCGATATTACCCGCGATAAAGACCTTATTGTTGAATTTGGCGGGAATATTTCGTCATCTTCGATTAACAGTGCGTTTCTTGGGATTAAATATAAACTACTTGGAAAAAACGCAAGCACCTTTTCAGCGAATTCCTATATCGGACGGTTCTACAGCTCTGCTGCCCTTGAAGCGCGTTTCGACTTTCCTTCAAAACTTCCTTTGTTCATTGAGCCATCTTTCACTTATAATAGATGGGATTACTTTAAAACCTCTACTTACTTTTTTGAAGATATTACTCCTTCCTTTCTTGTTCAGAATGAATTGAACTGGATGCTCACAATGGGTGTGCCCATTAAGAAAAAAGGAAAGCTGGTATGGGGTATCGGCTCTTTCCGGCTTACGGATCAGTATTACCAAACCAACACTTTTTCGAGAAACGATACGCTTGATAAATCACGCCTTATTGGCACAAGCCCTTTTGTTTTCTATGAGAGAAACACCCTGAATCACAAGCAGTTTCCTTCACATGGCAGCCATTTCCTTGCCGATTTGCGCATAATATCAGGGAACGAAACACATGTTCCGGGATCAACCGCTCTGCTGAAATCTAAATCTGAGAATTATCATACCTGGTGGCAACTGCGGCTTCAATATTTAAATCATCTGAAGAAAAATAAGCGCTATACGCTTGGCTTGTCGGCAGATGTCATGCTCTCAAACATGACTTTTTCGTCAAACTACACTGCAACCATGCTCATTGCTCCGGCATTCCAACCATTTCAGGGAACCCAAATTAAATTTCTGCCCTGGCTCAGAGCACATAACTTTTTGGCACTGGGGGCCAATAATATTTTTTCGATACGGCGAAACTTAGATTTCAGAGTCGGTGGTTACCTTTTTGCTCCCTTTCAGGCCATTAAACAGGATGCAGCAATGAAAGCCTTTTATGATAAGCCACTGCATAATGCAAACCTCATTGGTTCCGCTGCCCTTGTTTTCCAGTCACCGGTTGGCCCCGTGAGCCTTAATATTGATCACCTGGGTAAGGCCGATGAACCAATCAGTATCATGCTAAACCTTGGCTATATTATATTTAATCGCCGTTCGCTGCAATAAGTATTGTAATTATAGGGTTAAAATATAGGCAGGGAACCCTGTACCTATTGAAATATTATTATTTTTGCAGTCCTTTAAAAAAAATGAAACCCACATTAATTTGCTACCTTACAAATATTTGCGATCTAATCTTCCTACCGCAACCTCTGATGATGCAATGGATAAGCATTACCCTCATTGTACAAAAGGAATTTCGCGGGCTAAAAAGTTTAAACTATGAAAACCAAATCAAGAACCATTCCTGTCGAGGAACAAGAAAAAAATCTGATTGCCTCCATCGACCCAACACCAGTTTCGATCGAAGATGGGCCTCTTACTGTATCTGAAGCTGTAACAAAAGCAACAACCGATGTAGTGAACGAGACACCCGAGTCAGAAACACAGACTTTTGACCAAGTAAGTCCGTCTGTCGTAACCGAGGAAAATTTTACGTTGCATGCTACTGAAGTTGAAAATGAAGCGTTTTTGCCACCTGATAATCTTGGGCAAGACAGTCAAGGTATAGCCGACGTAAACCTACCTGAATCGGAACTTGTACTTGCAGACCCAAAATCAGAAGTTGTTAAATTAGAGGAGCAGGTTGTCGCGACACCCGAAGAGATCATTGCTGTCGTCAAAGATGAAGCTTATCCTGACGAAACTGCTGGTGTGCCTCATGGCATAAGCGACGAAGCTTTAATTGTTGGCGGACAGATTGCTGTAGCCGAAGCCATTGAAATCATTGGCGATCAGAATCTGGTTCACGAACCAGAATCCGTTCATGTTGAATCCGATGCAGTAGATGTGGTTGAACCTGTGATTGAAAATATTGTTGAAGTTGCAGTCGCTACGGCTGCCGCGCCAGAACAGGAGCTTGAGATTATGCAAACTGCGAGGGAGACTGAAACTGTTCAGGAAATCCTTCCTCAAAAGTTGTCAGCGTTTTCAGAGGATATCAAACACATCGAGGCAGCAACCGAGGAAGAACAGCATGAGGAGGAAGCAGATGAGTATGACGAGGGAATTACAGAAAAGATTGATGAATTTGACAAACTTTCGCGTCAGGATCTGGTTGAACTGCTTGAGAATACAGTACATGAGAACGATGTTACAGCAATTAAATCAAAAATTGCCCTGATAAAAGTTGCTTTCTTGAAGAAAGAAAAAGAGGAAAAACTCGATCAATACAATAGGTTTGTGCAGGAAGGCGGTGTACCCGAAGACTTTAGTTCGGAGCCCGATCAACTGAGCGAGCGCTTCAATGCGGCATTTGGAATTTACAGGATAAGCAAGCAGCGCTATAATGATGAGCTGGAAAAACAAAAGCTGCTGAACCTCGAAAAAAAGAAACACCTTCTCGATGAATTAAGAACACTGATAAATTCCGAAGAAACGCTAAAGAAAACCTATGACGAATTTAAATCCCTTCAGGATGAATGGCGGCAAACGGGAATGGTTCCCAAGGGAGAGGTAAATAACCTTTGGCAGAACTATCATTTTCTTGTCGAAAAATTCTTTGATAAAGTAAAAATCAATAAAGAACTCAAAGACCTTGATCTCAGAAAGAACCTCGAGAGAAAACTCGATCTCTGCGAAAAAACCGAAGAGCTTTTGCTTGAAACATCTATAACAAAGTCATTCAAGCTCCTTCAGCAATATCACGACGACTGGAAAGAAATAGGCCCGGTTCCCCAGGATAAAAAAGATGAAATTTGGGAAAGATTTAAGACAGCCTCAGATAAAATCAACGAACGGAGAAAAGAATATTTCGATGGAATTGATAAAGAATTTGAAAAAAATCA
This sequence comes from Lentimicrobiaceae bacterium, assembly GCA_037446395.1. GTDB lineage: Bacteria > Bacteroidota > Bacteroidia > Bacteroidales > JAAYJT01 > JAAYJT01. The sequence continues at coordinate 16,783 of JBBIIP010000004.1, read as the reverse complement.
TTTGGCCAAACTCGCGCTATGCGATAATGCAGAAAAGCTGATTGCCAAACAACCTGAAACGCTCAGACATTGGCAAAACCTGACGCAAGAAATAAATGATTTGTTGCGGGTATGGAAAACCATTGGCCCCGCTCCTAAAAAAGATAATAACGAAGTATGGCAGCGGTTTAAAAGCCTGCTCGACACCCATTTTGTAAATTACAAGGATTATCTTGAGAAACTAAAGGACCATCAGCTAAATAACTATAACCTGAAGGTAGATCTGTGTGTACAAGCCGAAGCCCTCAGGTTAAGTGCTGATTGGAAAAACACCACCCGGGAACTCATTCGCCTTCAGAAGGAATGGAAAGAAATTGGACCTGTTCCACGCAAACATTCAGATAAGATATGGAAGCGTTTTCGCACGGCATGCGATGATTTCTTTGAACGGAAATCAGAGCATTTTAAGAGCCTTTCGGAAGTCGAAGAATCAAATCTTGCCAGGAAAGAAGAAATCCTTAGAAGGCTCGAAAGCCTTGATATTAAAGGAAATAAGTCTGAGAATTTGGAAATACTCAAAGACATCCAACGCGAATGGATGGAAATCGGGCATGTACCTATCAAGGAAAAAGATCGTCTGCAGACGACATTCAGAGCCAACCTGAACAAACATTTTGACAAGCTCAAAATTAGCTCGGCCGAGGTTGGAGCCATGCAATATCGCAGCCGTTTTGAGTCTATGAAAGATCAGCCAGATGCCGGGCGGTTTATTGGGCGCGAACGGACAGGGATACAGCAAAAAGTTGCCAAACTGCAAGAGGATATCATGTTATGGGAAAATAATATCGGGTTTTTCGCCGAATCGAAAAATGCCAGTATTGTTAAGAAAGAATTCCTGAAAAAAATTGACCAGGCAAAACAAGAACTTGCGCTGCTAGAAGCAAAATTGCGTTACCTGAGAGAATCCTAATCCAGAATGGCGGGAAATACGATCGGGAGTGTTTTTCGTTTGACTACCTTTGGCGAATCGCATGGGCCGGCAATTGGTGGTGTGGTTGATGGTTGTCCTGCAGGGCTGGGGATTGAAATCGGCTTCATACAACAGGAACTCATTCGGCGGCGCCCAGGTCTTGCGCCTGGGGCTTCTCCCCGCAACGAAGAAGATACCATCGAAATCATTTCAGGCATCCACCATGGGAAAACTCTTGGCACTCCCATTGCATTTCTCATGTATACACAGGATCAGAAACCCGCAGACTACGAACATCTTAAAAATGTTTTTCGCCCGGGGCATGCCGACTTTGCATATCATCAAAAATATGGCATACGCGATGTCAGGGGCGGGGGACGCTCCTCGGCTCGCGAAACTTCCGCACGTGTTGCTGCCGGAGCCATCGCAAAGCAATTGCTCGGATCGTTCGGCGTCAGTATTCAAGCCTATGTTTCATCAATCGGGCCAATTGCGCTTGAAACAGACCCCCAACAACTTGACCTGACCAACACTGAGAAAAGTTCAGTCAGGTGCCCGGATGACTTAGTTTCAGCAAAGATGTTGGAATATCTTGAAACTGTGCGGATGCAAGGCGATACAATCGGTGGCGTTGTTACATGCATTGCAAAAGGAGTGCCACCCGGGTGGGGAGAACCTGTCTTTGATAAACTCCAGGCCGACCTGGCCAAGGCCATGCTAAGTATCAACGCTGCGAAAGGTTTCGAATATGGAAGCGGATTTCGTGGAACTACCATGCTTGGCTCAGAACACAATGATATTTTTGAAACCAGAACCACCATCAACCCCTCTCAGAAACAAATACGGACTCGTACAAACTTCTCAGGAGGCATACAGGGAGGTATTTCCAACGGAGAAGATATTTATTTCAGGGTAGCCTTCAAAGCAGTTTCCAGCATCATGAAGGATCAGCCTTCAGTCGATTTACAAGGGCAGGCAACAATCATTCATCCCCGGGGCCGCCACGATGTATGCGTGGTGCCCAGAGCCGTGCCAATCGTAGAAGCCATGGCAGCCATTATACTGGCCGATCATTGCCTTCGCGGATTAATCTCTAAACTCTAAAAAAAAGTCTTGTTTGAACATTTATTTAAGAAAGGTGTTTATTGTTTATAATTTTTATTTAGACTAAATAAATTAACATTAACATTTCAAACATTCTTAACAATGAAATCAAACATTCTCATCGGGTTATTCTCATCCGCAGTTTTATTTCTGGCCTCATGTGCCGGGCCACAAGGTGAAAAAGCAAAAACAGGCGATGCTCAAGATGTATTCGAAGCAACCGGAACATCTTATGTTGCTGACCTGGGCTCGAGTAATATTGAGTGGATTGGTACTAAACCAACAGGTCAACACAACGGAACCATAGGTTTATCTAAAGGATTCCTAACAGTATCAGATGGCGCAATCACAGGTGGCGAGATTATTATTGACATGAACAGCATTGCTGTGCTCGATCTGACTGATCCTACAATGAACGGCAATCTGAAAGGTCATTTGATGTCGCCTGATTTTTTTGATGTCGCAACCTTCCCTACCTCTTCATTTGTGATTACTTCCGTTGAAGCCCTTTCAGATGCAGAAGCCGGGAAGACCTATGCTGTGACAGGTAATCTCACGATGAAAGATGTTACAAAGAGCATCACTTTCCCTGCCTCCATTAGTTTCACAGAGGATGGCTTAAGTGCTACCACCGATAATTTCATCATCAATCGGGCTGATTGGAATATTAAATATGGATCAAAACGTTTTTTTGACAACTTGAAAGATAATTTTATCCACGATGACATTTCACTCAAAATCAAATTTTTGGGTGTAAAGGAGTAAGACGTTTCAAAGCAAACCAAATGGGCTGTTCCTGATAGGGCAGCCTTTTTCATTTGTTTTGAAAACAATTGAACTTGCGACGGCTTCTGTACCTCAAACATCCTATAATTTCATTCTGCGGCTTTTCTTGCCCTCAACAAATTCATCCTGACAGTGGAGATACTTTAATTGTTAATTTGAAAGACATAATATCCTTTTAACCTTGAGACAGAATAAATGTAAGATACAAGGAAATAGGTATAAATGAGACCTGCCCACTTGGGATTGCCCTGAAATTTTCGATATTTAAAAAATGAATAAAAACCAGCCCGCGAGCATTTTGCAAATTGTATTACAGGGTTCGCTCGGTGCCTTGTTTCTATTCCTTGCTTGACTGTGGTGTCACACCGGACAAGGATGCTCTCCGAAATCCGCAACGATGCTTGCAATAACCGAATTGTTAAGAATGATGCTGAATACCGAGAAAAATGATGAATCCCTGTACTGGTTTCATTTAAGTTGAAGTGTTCAGCCATAGGTTTTTGGGCTTCGCACAAAGCAGTCTTGTCTTTCGGTTTTCTGTCAAATCACGTTTTCTGAATTCTGCAAAACGAAAATTCCGTTTGTGGTAGGAACCTTTGACAGCGGAGAGACAGGGATTCGAACCCTGGGTCCGCTTACGCGGACAACGGTTTTCGAGACCGCCCCGATCGACCGCTCTGGCATCTCTCCGGTGATTTTGGACTGCAAAAATAACAACTATTTTGCATGCTGCAATTATAACTCCACATCTTTCTATTCTAACAAAAGGGCTCCCAAATATTTTTCTAAAAAAATGCCGGGACAGGTGGGTAGCAGATGATTATTCTACCCTGAACCAATCTACATCCGCAGTACCTGAGTCATTAAATACCATCGGACGTGTGAAGAAGTAACCAATTTTTACCCCGATCCATTTACCCTGCCGCATTTGAAAAATTTTTTCCATTACATGAAAACTTAGTCCATCCTCACTGTAGCTGAATCTGCAGACCCCACCTTCTTCGATCTGTATCCTTAAAAAGAGTGTAGTTGAATGAATAGCATTTCTAAAAACCATTACTTCAGGTTCGTTCTTGTCGGCATTTTTGCACAGAGCAAATGAAATGAATTTCTTCCCTTCACTGTATTCAACTGAGATATATGCATAATCCAAACCCATTACAAGAAACCCTAACTTTTCGCCCTCCACCCGCAAGCTGCAGGTGACCTTAGTAGTTGCGGTGAAGCGTGGAGCAGTCATTTTCTGCAAGAGCAAATTGGGAATACCCCAAAGGTTTGAATAATTTTCTGCTAAATGCACCGAATTTAAGCGCAACGAACCATCGGCCGGATTGGGAAAAGCCCAATTCGATTCAGGATTGGCATGCCACTGCCATTGAAGTCCAAGTTTTGCCGAGTTGAATTCATCGGATGCAGCGGGAGTTGCAATTGGAAAGGATTTCCCGACATTGGGCTTTTTGTACTGCAACACAGGCTCTCCTATGCCGTTGCCATCCATGTCTACGCCGATCATTGGCCAGTCGTTCTGCCATTTTACAGGTTGCAAATGCACGATCCGTCCATAAGGGCCTTTGTCCTGGAAGTGTATGAACCAGTGTTCGCCGGTTTTGGTGTCAACCCAGGCGCCCTGGTGAGGTCCGTTAATGTGAGTTGATCCCTGCTCCAGCACGACCTTCTCTTCGTAAGGTCCGTAAATATTTCTGGAGCGTAAAATCAATTGCCATCCGCTGGTAACGCCTCCGGCAGGAGCAAAAATATAGTAATAGCCGTTTCGCTTATAGAATTTCGGACCTTCGACTGTTGGGTGGCTGCCATGCCCATCAAAAACCAACACACCATCATCTAAAACTTTTGTGGCCTCGGCATTCATCCGGCAAACCACGAGTACTGATTTAATCTGTGCACGGCTGCCTGCAAAAGCATGAACCAGATATGCATTACCCTGATTTTCAGACCTGCTGGCGTCATCATCCCATAAAGGCGAGGGGTCTATCAAGCCTTTTCCTGCTTTTATCAAAAGAGGTTCGCTCCAGGGCCCTTGGATTTTCTTCGATTTAACAACATATATTCCGAAATCAGGATCGGCATAAAAAATATAGAATTCGCCCTTATGATAACGGATGCAGGGAGCCCAAACACCGTTTCCATGCTGCGGTTTGCTGAAGTGATCAAGAGGAGGTTGCTTTTGCAATGCGTAGCCGATGATTTTCCAATTTACCAGGTCATTTGAGTGTAGCAGTGGTAATCCCGGAACACAATTAAAGCTCGAGGCGGTCAGAAAATAATCTTTGCCTACCCGAATTACATCAGGGTCGGAGTAGTCGGCATAGATAATCGGATTTATATAGGTTCCATTGCCTTGGTCAGGTACCCAAACTTTAGAAATATTTTCTGATGCATCTGTCCACCTGAGTGGATTCTGACCGTAAATGTCGGAAATTTGAATTACGGTTGCAATCAACACTTTCAGGAGATTAGCATAGAATCTGACCATGTTGGTGCGGAAAATATTTAGTTACTTTTTTCATTAATCCAAATCGCAGGAGATCGCATAACCCATCGAAGCATGCCGCTTACCACCTACATTGATTGAATCCATTGGGAACAAAGGTATAAAGAATGAGCAGGAACCCAACTTTTTGTCCATGCTTTTCTAATACCTAAGTTTGATTACTTTTGAATTAAAATAACGACCTGAACCAGAATTGGTTTGTCAGCGATATTCACACACATCGATTTTACCATAATCCCTAAAATAGCAAAGTGTTTTGAAATGAGAAAAACGTTCTTAATTCTGCTGTTGCTTTTCGTCTGCGCTGATAGCCTGGCCCAGCAAGACTCACCAAAAAATATCCGAGGTGCGACAGGTACAATGCAAAATGAGTGGATGTTGAAAAGGCTGGAGAAACATTTTGATAAGCGGCGCAAAGACGTTGGTGAAGCACTGGCTTCCAAAGAAAAAATTGAAGAGAGGCAGCAGTGGTTGCGCGAATGGTATAATGAAAAGGTCGGCATACTTCCACCACGACCACCGCTAAACCCGGTTTATGGAAAGAAAATCAACCTGGAAGGCTATACAATTCAGCCAGTTATTTTTGAAAGCCGGCCAGCGCATCGTGTAACTGCATTGCTTTATCTTCCATCAACAGGAACTGCAACGTATCCGGCCGTCTACATTCCCTGTGGCCACACGACCGAGAGTAAAGCTTTCGAACAATATCAGAAGGCTGCCCGCCTATTTGCACTCAACGGCTTTGCTGTGTTGGTGGCCGATCCAGTTTGCCAGGGCGAACGCTATCAATATTTGGATAGTGAAGGAAAGCCGCTCACCCGCGAAGGAACCTGGATGCACGAAATACTCGGGCACGGATTGCTCCTGACAGGTTGCAACACAATGCTGCACGAACTCTTCGACAACATTCGTTGCATTGATTTCTTAGAGCAACATCCCATGGTTGATCCAAACCGTATTGCAGTGGCAGGAAATTCGGGTGGGGGAGCACAGGCAACCTATTTGTTTGCTTTCGACGATCGGATAAAAGTGGCAGTACCCTCGTGCTACATTGCCACTACTGAAAAAAAGTTAAGCACCATCGGCGCGCAAGACGGCTGCCAGCAGCTCTGGGGAGAGGTTGAAGCGGGCATTGAGGAGCAGGATTTTTTACTAATGGCAGCTCCCAGACCTGTGTCAATCGTAGCGGCAAGCCAGGATTTTTTTGCAATCGAAGGAACACGCAAGGCCTATGATGAGCTGAAGCGGATGTATGAAGGATTGGGTGAAGCCGAAAAGATTTCTTTGTCGGTATATGATTTCAAGCATGGCTGGCACAAACCTTTGAGAGAGGAATCGGTAAGATGGTGTCGGCAATGGTTGATGAACGATCCATCGCCGGTAGTTGAACCCGATGACATAGGTTTTTTTGAAAACATTTCACCACTTTTGGCGACCGGAACCGGCCAGGTGCTTACAGAATATAAAAACGAAAGGCTTTTGGCTGACATCAGTCTTGAACGCATGCTTGAGGCCAGGAAAAAGCGGAACCTCTTTCTGAATACCCATTCGAGGAAAGAAGTTATTGATAAAATCAGGGTACTCACCGGATATCAGGAGCCTATGGCCAGGCCAGAATATCTTATCAAAGAAACAATCCGTGATAATGGTTTCATTGTTCAGAAAATTTTAGTCGAAAGAGATAAGGAGAATGGATTCTGGTTGCCCGTGTTGATGTTCATTCCTGACAAATATAAACGCCCTGCACCGGCTGTAATCCTGGTCGGACATCAGGGCAAAGAATATGCCTATAAGCAAGATGGAAGGCTACAGGAAGCATTGAACAAAGGGAAAATAGTAGTTTCTGTCAGCCTGAGCAACACCCGAGAACTAAAAGACAATCGCAAATCACAGTATGACAATGTGGACTACTGGATTGGAAAACTATGCTTCTATGAAGGAAGATCCTTATTGACCTATCAGGCAGAAGAAATTGTGATTATTCGCAGGTTTTTCCAAAGATATCGGGGTGTCAAAAGAAAAAATATTTCATTATATGCAACCGGATCAACCGGCCCGGCTGCGCTGCATGCAGCCGCATTTGAACAGGGTTTTAGGCGAGTAACGGTTTCTGGCTGCATTGAATCATGGGAAGATGTTGCATCGGCCCGGTATAGCAAGGATCAGATTTCAAACATTGTTCCTGGTGCGCTGAATTACTATGACCTGGCAAACCTTGCAAGCCTGGCACCGAATTCCATATTCGAAATTCTGGATCCGGTTGATGTAATGGGAAATCTTAAGAAATAAACCGTTTGTTTCCTGTATATAGCACCAATACAACCGAAGGTACCTATTCGAATGATGCATTTTAGGTGCAAGAAAAAACAATGCAAAATATTGAATATCAAAGCATAAGAACTATATCCGGCGAGTTGGCTATCCTAAATTTAAGTCCACCACTTAGTCCACCAGTTTCATTGCTTTAATATGCCTTCTGGTGCCCCCAAAACGCAAAAAAACCACCTAAAAAGTGCCTTTTTCGGTGGTTTTCATCAAAAATACCCTAAATCTGTGATCCCGCTGGGATTCTTAACAGACACCCAATCACTTAATATTAAGGCATATATGCTTCTGTAGAAAACCACCTCCACCACTTTCTCCACCACCATTTTCACTGCATCTTTTTGCCAATGAACGTTCTTGCCTACCACAAATATAACGCATTTAGGCGAATTACAACCCATCCACTTCAATTATTTTTCACCACCGTATCAGGTTCGACCTGCGCTCTGTTGCGCCGTATTGTTGATAAATTATTTTCAGAAAACCCACCACATCACCACCCCCTTTGCCTACCTTTATAAGCTGATCAATCCGGCCAAAACCACCTACCTTCATTCCACCAATAACTTTGAAACCCCGCTAAAAACGAGGGCTTGTCACCCTGCGCTCCAAACTTTTTCTCTTAAGTCATACAAAACCTCTCCATCCATGCAGTCCACTCCCCCAAACTTCCACACCGTTCACTTCGACGAACACCCCGCCGCCACGCCCGGCCAAACCCACACCGAATTCGCCATCCCCCTGAGTGCCGATTTTTCCATGGCCGACTACTGCCAGGCACTCTTTCAAAAAGCCCTCACCATCGGACTGTCCGAGATTGCCGACCTCCTCGACTACCATTGCACAAAAGTCAAGAACCCCCTTCGCTGGCTTAATTCCCTCGAAAAACTCATCAAAGAAAACATTGATATCTTCGATTCACGCCTCCTCCAGCACCGTCACACCAAGCTAATCTCTCAGATAGATATCAAACGCCATTCCCTTCAAATAGTGCAGCCACAGCCCCTCAAACTGCACAAAAAGATCAACGGCTTCTCCGATGAAAAAGATTACTCATTCCTGGCAGTGCGCGACCACCTCAAGACCCTCGAAACCCATGAAGAAAAGATCGCGTTCCTCGAAGACCAGATCTGCGACTACAAACAACACCCGCCCGACTACGTGAGCACCAAACAACAACCCTTCGACATACAGTGCGCACTCGAAATCGAACGGCTCGAAAAGCAGGAAAAGCTCTCACAAAAGGCCGAAGCCCGCAAGAACACCGCCAAGCAAGGCAAAAAGATGCCCTACCACGGCGACCTGAAAGTGCTTTGCGACGTCTTTCACAAGCTCATGACCAAGCCAACACCCAAAGGCTCCACCATCCTTCCCTGGACCGCTGCCGAGGCCACAGAATACATCTGCAACACCCTCTGCGAAGCCGACGGTTCACCCATCAATCCTGCCACCGTGCGAACCTACCTCACCGGCTCACGGCCTCCTAAAGCCGATTGGGAGGTCACCCTGGATTAGCGGTGGTGTATGTGCTTGTATTCTGTGTTTTTTAGACTTGCCCATAACGTTTTTGGGCTTGGCGTTCGTGCGGGATTTCAGACCTGTCCCGACCGAAGCGTCGGGAGCACTAAACTGTCAACCCAGCACTAAAGTTAATTTGAAAAACTGCACTTGAATATAAGCACTTCACCCCGCATGACGCCACACCCATGTTAGCACTTCGCCCTTCTTTTCTGTCATGTTTGTTCGTTGTCATTCCTTGTCTGTCTTGTTGCGTTGGCTGGTGTGGCTTTGGTCCCGATAGCCATCGGGATGCTTGCAAATTAGGTAAGGTAATCTTTGCAATTTAGAACGATTGAAAAGGTGCTACCTATTCCAAGTTCACTCTCAAGAGATATTTCACCGCCTTGTGCTTCAATAAACTCTTTGCTTATTGCTAATCCAAGACCTGAGCCTTCTTTTTTAGTACCGGGGACAGTAAAATATCGGTCAAATACCCGACTAATGTATTGAGATTCAATTCCTCGACCAAAATCTTTTATAAGTAATCTCACTTTATTCTCGACATGTAAAGCTGAAATCGAAATTTTTGAATTTTCACAAGAATAGCGAATAGCATTAGATATAATATTTGTTAATACCCATGCTGTTTTTTCTTTATCTGCAATTACTTTTGGTATATCTGAGGGCAAATCAATTTCAAAATTTATGTTTTTTTGATTTGCTACTGACTTGGTTGTATTGATAGCATATTTCAAAATATCATTTATATTCACAGGTGCTATATTCAATTGAATGTTTCCGGTTTCAACTTGTGCTAAGTTTGTTAATTCAGATATTATTTTCAATAAATTATTGGTGTCCTCTTCACAACTTTTTATTAATTCATGTTGCTCTTGATTTAGTAAACCTGTTTTTTCATTTTCTAACAATTGCAAGCTAAATTTTATTGCTGAAACAGGGGTTTTTAACTCATGTGAAACCGTTGCAATAAAATTAGTTTTTGCCAAATCAAGTTCCATATACTTGGTTACATTTTTCAGTATTACAACATATCCCATTAAATGACCTCTTGTATCAACTTGATTTGCTAATGATATTTCTTGAATCTCTTTCTCAAAGTAAAAATCTTTACCATGCATTTCCAAATGTATCCTTGTGTTTGAGTCCTCATTTGATGAGATTGCTTTATTGTTGGAACCATCTATGATAATTTGACTTATTAAATCATTCTCAGAGGCAAGCTCAAAAATATTATTCCCAACCAAACATGAATAGCTCAACCCTGAAACTTTTATAAACTCATCGTTTACTAAATTGATTTTCTTTGTTGTATCAAAGCCAATAATCGGGTAATGTATATTATTAATTAAAGTTTCTGTTATTTTTTTCTCGGTGAGCAATTTTGCAACGTTGCTATTGTTGTACTCCTCAAGTTTGCTGGCCATAGTGTTAAAAGAAACAGCTAATTCTCCCAATTCATTATATCCTACGAAATTAACTCTTTGAGTATAATCATTGACTGCAATTTTTTTAATACTACTAATTAATTCTTTAATTGGATTTGAAATATTTCCGGGAAGCTTAAGAAAAAGAATAAGTGCTATGATGAAACAAAACAAGCTCATAGTACTAATTATAAAAATAGACTTTTGAGCCGTTTCTTTTGCAAAAAAATTTTTGGATTCGATAGCTCGTAAGTTTATGTTCATTATTTCAAAAAGGACTACCTGCAAATTAGCCTTTGCAGATTCATCAGAAAGATTTCTTTTGAGTAAATTAAAGTTCATTGAAAGTTTTTCGGTTAGTTCGTTTTCACCAACCTCAGTTATATTCGACTTTTGCTTTAAAAGATATACTTCAAAGGTGTTTAAGACTTCGTCTTGGTTTTTGTCAATTTCCGATAATGCCTTCAACATATTTCTGGTATAACCAAGAGTTTCTTTATTGTCTCTAAGAATGTTCTCTGAGGCAGTCGACAACAGATTAATTTGCTTAATGCTGAATAATGCTAAAATAATAATCAAGCTAAATAGCAAACCAATACCAAGATTCAGCTTTGTTTTAATTTTCATACCATTGTATTAATTTGCTTTTTCAAAGATACATTAATTAAAAATTCACAAATGAATTAAGCTACACTACTTTAGGCTTGGTTCCTAAGAAAACTGTTCGGAATAGAATAAGAATTGGAATAATTTCTAACCTTCCCGCCCACATTTGTATTATATACGTAATTTCAATAACCGGAGACATCTCAGGGTTGGTAATTCCACATGACAATCCAACCGTTCCTTGCGCAGAAGCAGATTCAAAAAGAGCATCAGTTATTGAATATCCTGTTCCCATAAAATAGTAGGTTATAAATGTTGACGTCAAAACAAACATGAGATAGATAAATGAAAAAGTGGCTGCAACGGCAAGTTCCCTGTTCATTTCATCAGGCAATAAGCGTTTTTCGTTGAACTTTACCACTTTTATTGAATTTTCAGAAGAAAAATAATTGTTAATATGCCAAAATAACCCTTTAAAAATCAGCAATATCCTTATTATTTTAATCCCGCCCACGGTTGCTCCGGCAGCACCACCGACAATCATTGCACCCATAACAATAAAGGTAACAGATGCAGCATCCCAAATATGTACATCTGAGGTTTGCCAACCTGTTGTTGTTAAAGCACTAATAAATTGAAACATACCCACACGAAAAGCTTCCGATATTACTCCTGACTTCAAAAGCAGAAACGAAAGTATGATGCCTCCTAAAATACAAGTAATTATAATGGAACGAGTCTGTAAATTTTTGTAAAATTGCTTGATTTGTCTTTCATAAAAGACTTTAAAATAGAATGGTAATGACAATGCTCCCAATACCATAGGTAACAGATACAACATATCCATTGCTTCGGAATTGTATCCTGCAATACTATCATCCAACGTGCTAAAACCTCCGGTTGATTGTCCTGCCATGGCATGATTAATTGAATCAAAAATATTATCCAACAAATTATATTCAGGCAAAATAAAATATGTTCCAATTACCAGATAAACAAAACTAAAAAGGGTTAGGCCTAAATAGATTTTCCATATAGAACGTGCAGTCTCAATAATTGTAGGTCGAAGGCGTTCGCCAGAAGATTCAGCACCGTAAAGCAAAAATGCGATTTTTCCGCTCGATTGATTTAAAACCGCCAAGGCAAGTACTATAATACCGGCTCCTCCTATCCACTGTGAAAAACAACGATAAAAAAGTAAGCCCTTACCTATAGAAGGCTCATGAACAGCCATTGTCAAACCAGTGGTGGTAAATCCGCTCATACTCTCAAAAAGGGCGTGTAAAGGATTTTTAAAATAGAAAATACTTGACTGATAATCTGCTAAAGCAGGAACAAATTGTTGAGCAATTTCTACAGGAGTAATATAAGCAATTATGATAAACGGCAAAGCTCCAAATATGGCAATAGACAGCCATCCCATAGCTGCAATAATTAATGCATGGCGGTTTAATGGCTCTTTAGCTATTTGCATGGTTTTATTTAGAAAAAAACCGATTATATAACTAATAAGCCCTGAAATTAAAAATCCCATTGCTGAATAAAATTCCGAGTAGAGAAGCGACACCAGTAATGGTACGACCATGGTATATCCCAAAACAATTAGCAAACTCCCAATTTGCTTAAACATCATTTTAAATGTGTCGAACCTTGTATTATATTTTAAATTCATTGAAATTCTGTTGATTGAATTATTTGAAAAATGCTATAACTTCTTTCGTGCTTTCTGGCAATGAAAAAACAAATACAGTATCTTTTGCATTTAGTTCAAAGCTTCCAAGGGTGATATATCCTCGTCCATCTCTAACAATACCACTAATTATTGCATTTGCAGGGAAATTCAAATCTTTAATGGGTTTATTGATGTTTCTAGAATCCTTCTTGACAACGAATTCTTGAATTTCAGCATCAATTCCATAGAGTTGAGCCAGAATTCTTCCTTTAAGTATATGTCGAAACACAAAATTTGCTGCCGCCATTTTTTTGTTTATCAGGGTGTCGACGCCCATCTTTTGAGAGTAGTTAAATAAACCAGTATTCTCAACCATTGCTATCGTTTTTTTTACGCCATGGTCTTTTGCTAATAAACAGGAGAAGATATTCGTTTCAGCACTTCCAGTTACCGATATTACAGCATCGTAGTCGGAAATTTTTTCTTCTTCAAGCAACCCGACATCTGCACCATCACCGCATACAAAATGAACATTAGGGATGTGCCTTGCCAAATGGTTGCACTTTTCAAGATTTTTTTCAACCAATTTAATATTATAGTACTCACCAAGGCGTAACGCAATGTATTGCCCTGTTTTGCTTCCTCCTATAACCAAAACATTTTTTATCTGAATCGGATTCTTTCCGGCATATTCAAGTACTTTATCTTTGCCTTGGTCTGTAGCTACAAAATAAAGCAAGTCTCCTTTTAATATCTGTAAATCGCCAGTTGGTATCAGCGTTTTTTCATTTCGCAAAATCGCAACAATCATAAATGAACTGTTGGTTAATGAATGAGCTGATTCGGCAATGGTCTTATTAACTATTGTTGCATCATCTTCAACACGTACCCCCATCATGTACAAGTCTTTTTTATACAGATTGAATACTTCCGTAAGAACAGGCGATTTTAGTAAATATTTTACCTCACGAGCGGCGAGCGATTCGGGAGAAACTAATTCATCGATGCCTAAATCACGTAAATCCAAAGTATTCTTATCAACTAAATACTCCATGTTATTTATTCGCGCAATAGTAGATTTAGCACCAAGTTTCTTACCAATTAAACAAGTGGTAATATTTGTAGATTCCACAGATGTTACAGCTATTACGAGGTCTGCATTTTGAACTCCTGCCTGTTTTAAAACGCTGTAACTTGTTGAATCACCCAAAACGGTTGCAATCCCTAATTTGTTTTCAACAATAGAAAGTTTATCTCGTTGTTTATCAATTAGCGTAATATCCTGAAATTCTTTTTCCAATAATTTGGCTAGATAGAAACCTACTTCACCATCCCCTGCTATAATTATTTTCATTTTTCCTGATTTTTTAATTCTCTAAAATTGTTTTAATATAAACAGCCCGAAGTCCTTCCGGCATTAAACTTAGACTTTCCTTTAACGTCTGTGGCTTTTCGTCAGAAGCGATATAAAGGAAAAATTCATTTTCTATTGCATTCCTTTCGAACAAAGTACCTTTTGAATACAATAAGTTAATTATCTTAAAAGGTTCTTTCTTACTCTCACAATCATCTTTTATCAAACCCGTTACGTACTTGGCAAAATGATTAAGAAACTCATAATCGGTTTTTAATGCGGTTTTTTGTGCAGCTGCAAAGGCATCAGGAAACCATTGAGTAAGCGTTTTTTGAATTCGAGATTCCATAATCTGATTTTTTAAGTATTACAAACTTGTAATACCAATTGCAATTCATAAACCAGAAAATTAGAATGAACTATATATGCTTGTTTGTAAGTGTTTTAAAACAAGATCATTTCTTTTTGAAATAAAAAACCCTTTCAGAATGAAAGGGCAAATATTAGCGAAACGATAGGGTTGGGTTAATCAATTTTGTATTCAGATAGCTTTCGGTATAGCGTAGTTAGCGCAATTCCCAATAATTCAGCTGTCTTCGTTTTATTTCCATTGGTATAGTTTAAAACCTTCTGAATATGGAGCTTTTCGGCACTGGACAGTTCAAATGAAGAACTTAATTTGTTTTTAGAAGTATGTATTACAATTTCTTTGATGTCTAAAGGTAACAAATCAGTAGTAATTACTGAACCATTTGTCAAAATAACACACCGTTCAATTACATTTCTAAGCTCCCGAATATTCCCTTTCCATGGGTACTGCTTTAATGCAATTATGAAGTCGTCTGTAAGTTTATCAATTCTCTTATTAGCTTTTATTGAAAACAATTGTAAAAAATGATATGCAAAAAGTTCAATGTCACAAACTCGTTCTCGTAATGCAGGCAGATTTATTTGAAAAACAGAAACTCGATAAAATAAATCTTCCCTAAAATGCCCGGTTTCTATTTCGTTCTGTAAGTTTCGGTTAGTTGCAGCTATTATTCGTACATCTATTTTGGTGGGTTTACTATCACCAACTTTGAAAAACTCGCTTGTTTCAATTACTCTAAGCAATTTCGCCTGTAATCCTAAAGGCATTTCCCCAATTTCATCAAGGAAAATTGTTCCATTATTTGCTTCAGAAAACAGTCCTTTATGGTCTTTAATTGCCCCACTAAACGCACCTGCTACGTGTCCGAATAGTTCACTTTCAAGTAATTCTTTGCTGAATGCCGAGCAATTAATTGCAACAAAGTTTTTGTTTCTACGCTTACTTGCTTGGTGAATGGCTTGTGCAAATACTTCTTTTCCTGTTCCGGTTTCTCCTGTGAGCAAAACAGTTGTGTCACTATCGGCAACCTTTTTAGCCTGTTCAATTGATTTTTTAATTAGTTTTGAATCTCCGATTATGCTTTCAAAAGAGTATTTATTAACAAGTTGCTGCTCTAATCGTTGCACTCGTTTTGTTAGTTCAACTTTTTCAAAAGCCCTATTAACTAATGGTATTATTTTATTATTGTCATCGCCTTTGGTTATATAATCAAAGGCTCCATTTTTTATAGCCTGAACACCGTCAGAAATATTACCATAAGCTGTGAGCAAAATTATTTCTGTTAATGGATATTTCTGTTTAAGTTCTTTTGATAGTTCCACTCCATTTCCGTCGGGTAGTTTCACATCACAAATAACAACATCAATATCAAACTGCTCCATTTTTTTCAAAGCTGTTTTACTGTTTTCGGCTTGAAGTACTTCAAATCCTTCGTAATTAATAATCTTTGAAAGCAGATTTCTTAGTTTTTCTTCATCGTCTATGATTAATATATTCTTCAAAATGTTTGATATTAGAAAACGTAAATTTAGAAATTATTTTAAAGTTGGCAAAATTGCACTCTACGACAAAGCTTTGGTATCAGCGTTGGCTGGTGTGGCTCTTTTGCTAAACTTGGCTTTAGCGGGGGTTTGTGCGGTTTTGCAAATGTGCCACCAAAAGCGTTGGCTATTATCTTTTATATCTTGCAAAGTATGCGTCAATTTCAGGTCTTAGTTCTAAACCGATTCGCTCAAAAATGTCAAGTAGGTCAGTATATGCACCTTGTCCGCCAAGAAAGTCCCAAAACTCGGCTGCAACTTTTAATTCATTGTCTAAGTCGAGCATGCCACGCATTGTCCAACGGTTGTATGGTTGTGGTTCATATGGATTGTAAGGAATTGCAATAATCGTCTGAACATTTGCTGTTGGATTGGCTGCTAATGTTGTGGCTACCCATTCTAAAAGAGTTCTTTTAAATTCTTTAAATCCACCTGCATTTGGCTTGGCTGTTTTGATGTCGAATAAATGAATTGTTCCGTCATGTCCAATAAGTTTAACGTCAACTTTTGTTGGCTTTACAGTTTTCATTTCACCGGATTGGCATACTTCTCTGATAGCATTTATTTCTTCAATCTTATTAGGCGAAGAAGTTGCAACAGAAAGTCCGTCCATAATATT
>JBBIIP010000003.1:106643-164163 GCA_037446395.1 Lentimicrobiaceae bacterium | reverse complement strand
CTGGCACTATGAAGGATGGGTTTGGGCTTAACCAGGAGGGCATGAGTTATATTTCACAACTCCGTTGGCTTGCTGTCGGGGTAGGCTTTCGGACCCTTATACCAAATTATCACTGAGCCATCATGCAAATCGAATTACTACAAGGTCACGGATAGGCTCAGGAAGTTTTGTGTGGGAATCATTAGAAGATTTATTTTTGGGGAACTATGGTGTACCAGCCACACACGAGAAACCCCTTACTTCGGCTCGAAACATAAGACCCCAACCCATCAACGCCTGGCTAGCCTTCACGCTATGACTCAGTTGGTTTTGTAAATATACCCAAAGCTGAGAACTTTCTTTGTTTGGCAAGCGATGAAAGTAAACTAATTCACATCAGACATCAGGCCGATTTGCATTGAAAGAAAATCAACGATGAATAGGACTTGAGCTTATTCAAACATTTATGGGGGAATAACAACGCCAAATGCCAAATGGCGGTTAAAATATCGGCTTGAATCATGGAATGAATTCACTACCTAAAAGGCTCAGCGGGATTGAATTCTAGACCTGTTTTGTGAAATCTGATTTTTCTGGGGTGCCCGGAACAGGACTCGAACCTGCACATCCTTGCGAACACTAGTCCCTGAAACTAGCGCGTCTACCAATTCCGCCATCCGGGCGATTGTTGCTAAAAATGTGCCCAGGACAAGACTCGAACTTGCACGTCCGTGAAGACACCAGCCCCTCAAGCTGGCGTGTCTACCAATTCCACCACCTGGGCAGGTTAAGAAGATAAGAACAATGAAGGCCATGAGTTTTGGGGCTGCAAAAATAATGATTTTTAGCTTTCATCGCATATTTACCCACAAATAATTTCTATTTTTGAAGCTATTGAAACATAAAAATCAAGTCAATGTTTACACAAAGCGATATCAAACAGATAGAAGCAAAAGGACTAAGCCTAAAAAAAGTTGAGCAGCAGCTTCAGTATTACCACAATGGTTTTCCGCTTGTAAATCTTGCCTCTGCAGCAACCGCCAGACATGGAATCCGGGTGGTGGAAAGCGATGCAGCGGAAGAATTGCAGCAGAGATATGAGAATTTGTCAAAAGGCAGGCAAATTATGAAATTTGTTCCGGCTTCGGGAGCTGCAAGCCGCATGTTTAAACATCTTTTTGAGTTTAGGGAGAAAATTCAGGTCGAACCTGATACAATGAATGCAATGCTGGCTGATGAAGGATTTCAATCAACGGGACACTTTTTTAACCATCTTGAGGAATTTGCGTTCTATGATGATTTTCCAGACCAAATTAAGAAGTCGGATAAGAAGGGAAGCCCATATTACCTGAAAGTATTGTCCTTCTTGCTCGATGATGATGGTCTTGGATACTCGAACTTGCCGAAGGGATTGCTCAAGTTTCATCGGTATAACAATGAACCTGACCGTTCTTCGCTTGAGGAGCACCTGGTTGAAGCAGCCTTGTATGCCAAAGATAGCAGCGGAAGAGCGAGTGTTCATTTCACGGTTTCGACAGAATATCTCCAAAAGTTTGTTCAAAAGACCGAAGAAATAAAGAACCGCTATGAGCAGAAATTTAAACTTCATTATGATATTGGTTTTACGGTTCAAAAACCCAGCACCGATATCCTGGCCGTTGACATGAACAACATGCCTTTTCGCGAAAAAGATGGATCGCTGGTTTTCAGGCCGGGGGGCCATGGTGCACTCATTGAGAATTTAAATGATCTCAATGGCGATATCATTCTTATCAAAAACATTGATAATGTTGTTCCTGACCGGCTCAAACCTCTGACAGTAGTTTATAAAAAGGCTCTTGGGGCATTGCTGCTTGAATTACAGCAAGAGATTTTCGGGATGCTGATTGCAATTGAGAATCCACAGATAAGCCGTAACCGGCTGATCAACTTGGCCGATTATTGCCGTCAGGAACTTTCGCTATGCTTTCCTGCACACTTTGCCCACATGGACAGGAGTACACAGATAAATATTCTGCAACGACTGCTTAACCGCCCCTTACGTGTATGCGGCATGGTGAAAAATATCGGCGAACCGGGGGGGGGACCTTTCTGGGTAAAGGCAAAAGATGGAAGCCTCTCACTTCAAATCATTGAATCTTCGCAGGTTGACGTTAATAACCCAGAACAAGAACGAATTTTCAGGGATTCAACACATTTTAATCCGGTTGATCTGGTTTGCGGTGTGCGAAATTATAAGGGTGAACGGTTTCACCTTCCTGATTTTGTTGACCCGACTACGGGGTTTATCACCACCAAGTCGAAAAACGGCAAGTTGCTCAAAGCTCAGGAATTACCAGGGCTATGGAATGGAGCCATGGCCAACTGGACTACCATCTTTGTAGAAGTGCCTTTGATTACCTTTAATCCGGTGAAAACCATCAACGATCTTTTGCGTGTTGAGCACCAGGGTAATTAAATCAATGCTGAAGCTAAACATACGAAGCAATATCAAATACTGTGTTTAATAGACATATATTGCCTGTCATTGAAATGCATAAACAAAAACCAAACGAGCAAAAAAACCTTGTTCATAATTCTTTAAAAATACCTGGAAAGTTTTTAGGCTAACGTTTTATGTGCAAATTGCATGTAAAATTTCTACGTTTCCCATAAGAGACATGGTTTTTTAGCAACTGTTTGAAATAAAAATACCGATATCTTTGACTGTCGAATCAAAATTGAAAATAACGATGACTCACGAAAACAAAGAATTAAAAGGACTTCCGGAGAATGCTTATCGGGAGTTGAAATCAGATGAACAGTATGCGCCAGTAATGTCGCCGCATAAGTTGTATCCCGAGATAAACTTCAGGTCGGTCGTTACAGGGTTGGTGATGGCGGTAATTTTTTCAGCTGCTGCCGCCTATCTTGGATTGAAAATCGGCCAGGTGTTCGAGGCTGCAATACCTATCGCCATTATTGCTGTGGGGCTTTCTGCCCTGACAAAACGCAAAAACGCCCTTGGCGAAAATGTGATTATCCAATCCATCGGAGCCAGTTCGGGAGTGATCGTAGCTGGAGCGATTTTTACATTACCGGCGCTTTATATACTCAATCTTGAGGCGCATTTCTACCAGGTATTTCTTTCGTCTCTGCTGGGTGGGTTTTTAGGCATCTTGTTTCTGATTCCTTTCCGGAAATACTTCGTTGATGATATGCACGGCAAGTTTCCATTCCCCGAAGCCACGGCCACGACAGAGGTACTTGTGTCGGGTGAGAAAGGTGGAAGCCAGGCAAGGTTGCTGCTGATCAGTGGGCTGATTGGCGGAATCTACGATTTTATTATTGCCACATTTGGTTGGTGGAGCGAAGTTTTCACCACCCGGGTTTTTGCTTTTGGCGAAATGATGGCCGATAAGGCCAAGGTTGTATTTAAACTCAATGTCGGGGCTGCAGTCATGGGATTGGGCTATATTATTGGCCTAAAATACGCTGCAATTATCTGTGCTGGATCTTTCGTGGGTTGGTATGTACTCATCCCGCTCATACATCATTTTGCAGAAGGGATGACCATTCCGGTTGGAGCTAATATCGTAAAACTGATTGGCGAAATGTCGGCCGAAGAGTTGTTCAGGGCTTATGTGAGACAGATTGGCATTGGGGGAATTGCTATGGCCGGTGTTGTTGGCATTATTAGATCCTCTGGAATTATACGGCAAGCCATCGGCCTGGCTGTGAAAGAAACCCTTAGCCGAAAATCATCTGCTCATGCTGAATTACGCACCCGCAGGGATATCCCGATGAATATCATTCTTTTCGGCATTCTCGGAACAGCATTACTAATTTTTATTTTCTTCCAGTTTGGGGTAGTGAACAACCTCACGCACGCCCTCATCGGGCTGGCAATTGTAATGTTGATTGCATTTTTGTTTACTACAGTTGCAGCAAACGCCATTGCAATTGTGGGAACCAACCCTGTGTCGGGCATGACCCTCATGACACTCATCATCACATCGTTAATTATGACATCGGTAGGATTGAAGGGAGCTTCGGGAATGGTTGCTGCACTGATCATTGGTGGCGTTGTGTGTACTGCCCTGGCTATGGCCGGGGGGTTCATCACCGACCTGAAAATTGGTTATTGGCTCGGCTCATCTCCCTTTAAACAAGAATCGTGGAAATTTCTTGGAACCTTTGTTTCGGCCCTTACGGTTGGCGGAGTAATCATTTTATTAAATAAAACCTATGGTTTTACGGGCGAAGGAGCCTTAGTAGCCCCCCAGGCAAATGCTATGGCAGCGGTGATAGAGCCGATGATGTCGGGCAAACCGGCGCCATGGATGCTATATTTAAGTGGTGCGTTCCTCTCACTTATACTCACGATGATTGGATTGCCGGCACTGGCCTTTTCGCTTGGGATGTTTATCCCGCTCGAACTGAACACTCCCCTGTTGGTTGGCGGGCTGATTGCATGGTTTGTGAATACCCGCACAAAAGACGAAAAACTCAATGCTGCCCGTCGCGAGCGCGGAACCCTCATTGCATCCGGCTTTATTGCAGGCGGTGCCCTCATGGGTGTAATAAGCGCTATTTTGAGTTATTTCGAGATAAATTTTGTGAATAAGGAATGGTTTCAATCTCATATGGCTGAAATACTTGCTCTTGTGATGTTTACCATCTTATCGGTTTATATGATATGGGAGTCGCTTAGAGCAAAAAAGGAGTTATAAACCGACAAATTATTTGATAAACTCAACAATTTAAAAATCAACAATATATATATCATGAATATCAATCAGGATCAGCTTCTGGAACGTTTTTTGCGATACGTAAAAATTGATACGCGTTCCGATGACACCTCAACCACTTTTCCGAGTACAGAAAAACAATGGAACCTTGCGCGGGTGCTTTTTGAAGAGCTTAAAGCGATGGGGCTGCAAGATGTAATGCTCGATGAGTATGCCTATGTGATGGCTACCTTGCCTTCGAATATTGATAAACCTGTTCCTGTAATTGGTTTTTTGGCGCATTTCGATACCAGCCCCGAAATGCCCGGCGAGAATGTTAATCCGCTGATCATAGAAAACTACAATGGCGAAACCATTATTTTGAATAAAGAAAAGGACATTGTGTTATCTCCGGCCGATTTCCCGGAGTTGGCATCCTATATTGGCCAAACCCTGATTGCAACTGACGGAACCACTCTGCTCGGTGCCGATGACAAGGCAGGGATTGCTGAAATCATGGCAGCTTTGGATTATTTAATCAAGCATCCTGAGGTTCCACACGGAACCATTAAAATCGGCTTTACACCTGATGAAGAAATTGGCAAAGGTGTTGATCATTTTGATGTTGAGAAATTCGGTGCTCAATTTTCCTACACCCTCGATGGGGGCGCACTTGGTGAACTCGAGTATGAAAACTTCAATGCGGCCGGAGCGAAAATTCTTGTGCAGGGCCGCAACATACATCCCGGATATGCAAAGGGCAAAATGGTCAACGCAATGCTGCTGGCCATGGAATTTAACAGGATGCTCCCCGAATTTGAAAAACCACAATACACACAGGATTATGAGGGCTTTTATCACCTAGTGAAAATGGAAGGAGGAGTCGAAAATGCCTGGCTGCAATATATTGTTCGAGATCACGATGCAACCATTTTTGCAAAGCGCAAAACCTATTTGCAGCAGGTAGCCGACTTTATGAATCAAAAATATGGTCAAGGCACCATCTCCATTGAGTTAAAAGACCAGTATTTCAACATGAGAGAAAAAATTGAACCAGTTATGTATGTTGTTGAGATAGCACAGCGGGCCATGGAGCTGGCCGGAGTTAAACCACACATCCACCCGATCAGGGGAGGAACTGACGGATCAAGGCTATCCTATATGGGCCTCCCTTGCCCTAATATATTTGCCGGCGGGCACAATTTTCATGGCAAGCATGAATACATCCCGCTGCAAAGCATGGCCAAGGCGGTAGAGGTAATTGTCAATATTGTTCGATTATACACTGAAACCTAGCGAACAATCAATGCTTGTGATTTAAGAGAAAGTAAATTCTAATGGCCTTGACCACCACGTCAATTGCATCGAATGCTTCATAGAGCGTGGTTCCGGTGGCAATGATTCCATGCTGTTGCCAAATGGCTACCGAACAATTTTTCATGGTGTTGGCTGTAGCCTCGGCAAGCATCAGGCTTCCGGGCGGATGATATGGCACCTTTCCGATTCCTTCAGGAAAATATTGCCGAAACTCAGGCAGTGTTACTTCAAGAACCTGGTTAATGTCATGTGAATGAAAGGCAGGCAGCTGAGAGAAAGCAATTACTTCGGCAGGGTGGGAGTGCAATACAGCACGGTGCTGAGGTCTATGGGTTTGCATCAATTCCTGAATCAACAAATGCGAAATGTATTCTGAGGTCGGAGCCACCGAACGGTCAGAATGTTTAAGCGAAGACACTTTCAGTTTACCTTTTTCGATCGGTTGAACTACGCACAACCCTTCTTCGGGCCTTTGCATAAGATCCCTCATCTTCGATCCAGCAAGACTGATCAAATATGTTTTTTCGATGTTTCTAAACCCGTAAGGGGTTTCCAGGATATAAGACTTAGTTTGAAACAGATTTGCAGAACCCGGACTGAACTCAACCGAAAGATTACCTGATGACCATTCGGCCCAGCCACGATCCCATAGCCAGCCTGAAACCTGGCGGATAGATGATAGGGCGGTTTCTGGTGTAGGGCCGGGGAGCATGATTAATTTCTGCTCATATATGATCTTGCTTCCAAAAGAAATCTTGCAGCAATGGGTTTGGAAAGTTCTGGATAATCAACCATGCGTTCAGGGTGCCATTGAGTACCAAGGAGAAAAGACTTTCCTTCGGGTTGTTTCCATTCAATTGCTTCAACTATTCCATCGGCTGACCTTGCTGATATGCTTAACCCGGGTGCTAAGACATCCACAGCCTGGTGGTGATAAGTGGTAACAGTGCCTGTGCGTTGGCCAGTGATATTTTTAATCATGCTTCCTTCGACCAATTCAACATTGTGGTGGCAATTGATTGGGTTCACCGGACAGCGGTGTATTATATCGCTTTCGATTTCGGTAGGAATATCAACGATCAGTGTTCCTCCTAAAACTACATTTGTGATTTGGTGGCCGCGGCAAATACCGACAATTGGCATTTTAAGTTCCAGGGCCTTTTTGATAAGATTTATCTCCAGGGTGTCGCGCCGCATATCAAATCCTTCGCACCTGGCTGTATCATCAATATTGTTATACCATCCAGGATAAACATCTTCTCCTCCGGTAATCAACAAACCTTGGCAATCGTTTAGCAAGGTGATTGCAGAATCGAGGGTCAGGTGATACATGTTGTGGATTATAACAGTACTGTCTGCATTCAATAGCCAATTTTCATAGTTTTTACCAAGTTTTGAAACCGCAATTTTAAGAGGTTCTTTGCTGTTGGGAGTCTGACAGCCTGTCATGGCAAGCATTGCGGGGAAAATAAACATGATGATCGGTTTTAAATACTTTGTCGTCATAGAGGATATGATTGTGGAGGCAAGTTACGTTTTATTTTTTTATCAGACTAGACTGGCGCTTATTAAAATGATTAGAGCAAACAAGAAAATCAGATGTTGTGTATCCGAAAAAATATCATGACAATTATCTGGCTGTCAGTAGTTCTTTCACAAATTCGGCAATGATTTTGTTATCAGCTTTTCCTGCAAGTTGCTTCGAAGCAACACCCATAACACGGCCCATGTCTTTAATACTTTGGGCTCCAGTTTGGATGATAATTTCTGCGATTATTTCTTTAACTTTTTCGGAATCTAATTGTTCGGGCAGATATTGCTCAATGACACCTGCCTGAAACTCCTCGATTATGGCCAGATCTGCCCTGTTTTTTGCCTTATAAATATCGGCCGACTCTTTGCGCTGTTTTACGAGTCGTTGCAATAAGCGGATTTCGTCATCTTCTGACAATCCATCAGACGTGGACCCACTCCTGGTTTTCTCGATGAGCAATGCAGCTTTTATTGCCCTAAGTGCTTCCAAAACAGCACTGTTTTTGGCAAGCATGGCTGTTTTGATGTCAAGGTTGATTTTGTTTTCGAGGCTCATATCGGATCAATTTTAGCTAGTCAACATTATCGTGGAGAAACGAATTGTTAGTTCTAAGGTCGGTGTTGTTGTTGTCATCGCTGGTGAGAGAATAGCGTGATGCCTGTGATGCGTTGGTTGGGGGCTCTTTTAGCTCAACGCTTCTTCTGACATAAGCCGGCTCCTTTTCCAATTCTGACAGCCCGGCAGGGGTCAGATACCTAAGACTCAGTTCACGGAGCCGCTGCCTTCTTTCGATGTCTAATGGGCCATTCACAGAATCGTTCCGACTCGCAGGGGCAACGACAGGAATGTCATTGTTTCCTCGGATTGGGACAAAGCTTCCCGGAACGCCTGATGCTGATATCGGATCACTTGAAAACCGAATGTTAGTATTGAGATTTTCAGCAGGAGTCTTTTCCTGGGTATTTGATAAAGGTGGTTTTTGCCCATCAATATCAAAAAAGACTGTCCGGGATTTCTCTGGTTCAAATGATGGTTGAACTGTTTGCCCTTCTGCAGTTTCAGGTGATCTTTCAGTAACAGACGAAATGAATGGAGTGTTAACAGGTTTTGGAGCCTCTTCAGAAAGTGACCCTACGAGTTTTTTTTCTGGCTTGTCGTTTTCCCAGTTTTTGGAATTGAACCCTGTTGCGATAACTGTAACACAGACCTTGGTTCCCAGCGATTCATCGGTGCCGTTGCCCCAGATGATTTCTGCTTTTTGTCCGGCTTCCTGCTGAATATAATCGGTGATTTCGCTTACCTCATCCATGCTGATTTCTTCCGTTCCTGAAGTAATGTATAGCAGTATATTGTTAGCACCATGAATATTGTTGTCGTCGAGCAGGGGCGAGGCCAGGGCTTCTTTCACTGCTTTTGCAGCACGGTCGGAACCTTCAGCTATGCCAGACCCTAAGATGGCTTTTCCACTGTTTTTCATCACTGTTTTGACATCTTCGAAGTCAACGTTTACATATCCGGGCACCGTGATAATTTCGGCTATTCCTCTTGATGCTGTGCTCAATACGTTATCGGCCATGCCGAATGCTTCGGAGAGTTTAAGGTTGCCATAAAGCTCGCGGAGTTTGTCATTGTTTATTACCAACAGCGTATCCACATATTTGCGCAATTCCTCGATTCCGGCTTCTGCTTGTAACCGGCGCTTGCGGCCTTCAAAAGAAAAAGGCATGGTGATGATTCCAACAGTGAGTATGTCCAATTCGCGGGCAGCCTGAGCCACTACTGGCGCCCCACCTGTTCCTGTGCCGCCTCCCATGCCCGCAGTTATAAACAAAAGCTGTGTATTTGTTTTTAGTAACTCTTTAATTTCCTCGATGTTTTCAAGTGTTGCCTCGCGCCCGACCTCTGGAATATTGCCTGCACCCAATCCCCTGATGCCCAACTGAACTTTATTTGGAATTGGGCTCCGTTCGAGGGCCTGGGCGTCGGTATTACAAACAACAAAATCCACGTCCCTGATTCCTTGTTTATACATATACGAAACTGCGTTACTTCCACCGCCGCCTATTCCTAAGACTTTAATGATGGATGCTTGATTTTTTGGTAAGTCGAATTTCAAATGTGGCATAATTAGTTCTCCGTGATGATTGATTTATTAATGAATTAAGATATTAGTCGTTTTCGAAAAGGCCTTTGATATGCTCGAAGAATGTCTGACTTCTCCGTTGTGATCTTTTTTTGGTTTTTTGATTCGCTTCAATGGCTTTTTGGTTGGCTTTCTCCAGCTTTTCAAAGCCAATCATAACCAATCCAACACCCGTTGCATACATGGGAGCCCCAATTTCCTCAGGGCTATTGTGTGCAAGGTGTTCATTCGGGTAGCCAATGCGGGTATCCATCCCGGTGATATAGGAGGTAAGTTGAGCGATATCGCGTAATTGAGCTCCTCCGCCTGTCAATACTATGCCAGCAATAAGTTTCTTTTCAAGGTTGGAGTTTTTTATTTCATAGTCAACATGCTCAAGAATCTCTTCCATCCTGGCCTGGATAATGCTGGCAAGGTTGCGTAATGTTATTTCTTTTGGTGCACGGCCCCTGAGGCCAGGTATTGTCACGATTTCTTCTTCTTTATTTTCGCAAGCCAAAGCTGATCCAAATTTTATCTTCAGCTCTTCGGCATGTCGCCTGATGATTGAGCAACCTTCTTTGATATCTTCGGTTATAGCGTCGCCTCCAAAAGGGATAACTGCGGTATGCCGGATGATGTCATCCTGGAAGATGGCGATATCGGTTGTGCCACCTCCAATGTCAACCAAAACAACCCCAGCCTCTTTTTCTTCAGCACTCAACACAGCCTGAGATGATGCCAATGGCTCAAGAATCAGGCTCGAAACGTCCAAGCCAGCTTTCACCACACAGGTATAAATGTTTTTAGCTGCCATGGTCTGGCCTGTAATAATATGATAGTTGGCCTCGATATTGCTCCCCAACATACCTTTCGGCGATTTTATACCCGGCTCACCATCAATGGTATATTCCTGGGGAATGACGTCAATAATTTCTTCCCCGGGATTCATAGCGAGCTTGAACGTTTCTTCAGTTAATACGTCAAGGTCTCCTTGGGTAATTTCATCATTCGGATTACTTCGAACTTTTGAACCGTGGTGCTGAAGGCTTTTTATGTGTTGTCCGGCAATACCAACATGCACGGTTTCTATCGAAACTTTCGATCGCTGGCTGGCTTCTTCTATTGCTTTTTGGATACTCAACACTGTGTTTTCGATGTTGGCAACAACACCACGCTTCACACCATACGATTCGGTTTTGCCAAAACCCATGATTTCGATTTTGCCATGTTTGTTTCGCCTGCCCACAATAGCGGCAATCTTGGTTGTGCCAATATCGAGCCCTACAATAATGTCTGATGATTCCATATCCTGTTAATTTTTTGAACAAACCACTTGATTACTATATTTCAGGTTTAGATGGCCAAATGCAGTCCATCCATATTTGGGTATTCCTTGTTTGTAGAAAGCCAGAAGCTTATTGAATTTTTCTTCAATGTTATCTGCTTTGCCAAAGAGAATGGTGTGATTTCCGAATTTTGAAATCAGTTCCAGCTCACCTTGCTCATTCACATAAAATTGATCGATAAGGGGAAATAGGCTTTCATTGCCGAAAACATACTTTGCCACCAAAAAGCAATGAAGCAGCCTGTTTGGTTCCTCCTTCGAATTTGCACTTTCTTTCAAAAATATCTTGGTGCCTGGCGCAATAACACTCTTTGGCTGGATGTATCCTGAAACGACTGGAAGCCTGGCAATATATTTTGACGAAATTGGCATCACAAAACCGGTCGTATCAATATAGAAGGATGAAGACTCAGTCAGCAGCCGGAGCATAGGCACACGTTGGTTGATCCTGATTTTAAGTTTGCCATTAAGCATCGCCTCGAGGCTTAAATCAGCTACGTAATGATTTTTTCTGATGTATGATTCGACGGACCGCAGGTTGATTTCTTCAATAGATTTTCCTATAATATTACCAAAGTTTGTTTGAACAATTTGGTATATATCGCCAGAATCAATCAAGGTATCAGGGCTGCCATAAGCGATACGGATATCAATATAATTGAATTTGGATTTATTATGTTCATCTCTAAAGAAACCCAGCAACGCGCCAGATCCAGCGGTGAGTAGCAATGAAAACAATATAATGAACACCTTTTTTATCATTTGTTGCTTGTTTTAAAAGCGTTTTCGATGGGCTCCACCAACCTGTCGATATCACCAGCCCCAAGGGTTAATAAAACCTGTGGTTTCATTGCCAATAGTTTCTCAACAAGCTCTTCTTTGCCAAGCAAATACTTCTCCTCCTTGTCGATTTTAGTGAGGAGCATAGAGGATGTTACATCGGGCATCGGTTGTTCTCTTGCAGGGTAAATATCCAACAGGATCACACGGTCGAGTTTTTCGAGGCTACGTGAAAATTCGTGAGCAAAATCGCGTGTACGGCTAAACAGATGCGGCTGAAAAACCCCGGTTATTTCCTTATCGGGGTACAACTTTCTCACAGAAGCGATACAAGCATTCAGCTCCTGCGGATGATGGGCATAGTCATCAATATAAATAAAATCACTGCGAATGATTCGATAATCGAAGCGTCGTTTTACTCCCGTGAATGTAGCAAGGCCTTTTCTTACGGCTGATTTCGATGCGCCTGCCAGGATAGCTGTTGCCGAAGCAGCAACAGCGTTTTCAACGTTTATAAGGCCTGATATTCCGAGGGTTAGATCAGAGATCAACCCAAAGGGGGTAGCCAGATCGAATTGGTAATAAATTCCGTTAAGCTTGATGTTTTGTGCATAGAAATTTGCCTCTTCGGAGAGCGAGTAGCTAAAGACGCCAACTGTCTTTTCAGCTTCAACCTTCAGGTCCAATTGAGTTTTCAGAACAAGTTTGCCGCCTTCCCTTACCTGCGATGTAAACTCTGAAAATGTGTGCTTCAGGTTGTGGATGTCTTCATATATGTCGAGATGATCGGCATCTGTCGAGGTGATGACCGCAAGCCAGGGCTTAAGTTCAAGGAATGAACGATCGAATTCATCTGCTTCGGTGACAAACAGATCGCTTTCGGGCGCAACCAACATGTTGGTGTTATAATTTTTAGAAATCCCACCCAGAATTCCATTGCATCCTCTTTCATGGAAGCTCAATATGTGAGCCAGCAGCGTTGAAACCGTAGTTTTTCCGTGCGTGCCTGACACAGCGAGCAAGCGATATTTATTTGCAATTATGCCCAGCAGTGTTGAACGTTTGATTAAAGGTACCTGTAAACCCATGGCGTGCTGATACAATCGTGTTTCTTTGGGTATCGCAGGCGTATAAACAACTGCATCAACCGTTGGGGGAATTGTAAGGGGATTATCAGAATAATAAACAGTGATGCCTTCCTGCTCCAGCTCATCGGTGAGTGACGTACGGCTTCGGTCATATCCGCTCACTGCTACCCCATGAGCACTGAGGTATCGTGCCAGGGCACTCATCCCAATGCCACCAATTCCGATGAAAAAAACAGAATTCCAATCGGTTGCAGGATTAGTATGTTGAAGTTGGCGACTCATTGTCGTTTTTCCTTTGATGCAAGCATGAGTATTTCATTGGCGATGGTTTCTGCAGCCCTCTCAAAAGCCAGCGCACTGATATTATCTGATAATTCTTTACATAAAGTTGGGGATGAAAGCATATTTTTCACTGTGTCTCCCAACTTCAAGGTTGCTTCATCATCTTTAATCAAGATGGCAGCATTCTTGCTTACAAGCGCCATCGCATTGTGGGTTTGATGGTCTTCGGCCACATTGGGTGAGGGGATTAATATGGCTGGCTTTGCAGCAACACACAATTCGGAAATAGCAATGGCTCCGGCTCGCGATACAACCACGTCGGCCATGGCATAGGCTAAATCCATTCGTGTAATAAACGGGTAAACTCTTATGAGGCCCCCTCCTTGTTCATGAGTAAGTTTTTCTGCTTTCGGAAAATAATTATTGCCGCATTGCCAAATAAGTTGTATTGACGAGGAGGTCATCGTTGGCAAGAATCTAACTGTGCTTTCGTTGATCGAAAGTGCGCCGAGGCTGCCGCCGATAACAAGCACGGTCTTCTTCGAAAGATCTAAGTCAAAAAAAGCGGCAGCAGCCGAGCGCTTACCTTCGAGGTCTACAATATCTTTTCGTACCGGGTTGCCACTAAGGATAATCTTACCTGATGGGAAGAATTTATCCATTCCGTGATAAGCAACTGCAATTTTTGAGGCCCTTTTAGCAAGTAGTCTGTTGGTTATCCCTGCATAAGAATTTTGCTCCTGGATCAGCGTAGGAATTCTGTTCATCGAAGCCACCAAAAGAACCGGACCGGATGCATATCCGCCAACACCAACAACTACATCGGGTTTGAAATACTTTATAATTTTCCTGGCTTTGAGAATACTGGCAAACAGCCTGAATGGCAGCCAAAGATTTTTGACACTCATTCGGCGCTGCAATCCCCTAACCGGGATGCCGATAATCTTGTATCCTGCTGCAGGGACTTTTTCCATCTCCATTTTACCAAGAGCCCCGACAAAGAGAATCTCCATGGACGGATGCGCTCTTTTGAGTGCATCGGCAATGGCAATGGCAGGAAAAATATGCCCGCCAGTACCGCCACCACTGATGATTACTTTTATTTTATGCATCGGCATACTCTCCATCTATAGTTGCATCTGTTTCAAGCGACCGGCTGACGCTCAGAATTATTCCTATGGCAATACTTGTAAACCAAAGCGAGGTGCCTCCCATACTCACCAATGGCAAGGGTTGCCCGGTAACAGGCACAAAACCAACGGCAACAAGCATATTTATCATTGCCTGGAGTACCAGGCTGAACGCCAGCCCGAAAGTGAGGAAAGCTCCAAACTTGCTTTCTGTTCGGGTGGCAATGTTTGCTGCCCTAAATAGTAAAATAAGATACAGCAATACCAACACACCGCCTCCTATGATGATCCCATACTCTTCAATTATGATTGCAAATATGAAATCAGAATATGGTTGTGGCAGAAAATTCTTTTGAACACTATTGCCTGGCTGTTTTCCAAATAATCCTCCTGTTGCTATAGCAATCTTCGCCTGGTCGGACTGGTATCTGGCATCCGTATCTTCCCCAAAATGGTTTTCGATACGGTTTTTCCATGTTTCAAACCTTCCAAAATCCGGATATTTCCATAAAACAAGTACCAAGACAGCAATAACGATCAAAGATGCGCCAACCAACCCAGCAAGGTGGGTGAGTTTGACCCTGCCAATAAACATAATGGTAATGCAGCTGGCGAAAATAATAACTGCAGTTGACAGATTTGAAGGCAAAATCAGCAACACGACCAAAAGTGTTGGAATAATAATAAATATCAGATTAAATTTAAAGTCTCTTACAAAGTCCTGATTTTTACCGAGAACACGCGCCAAATAAATAAATATGGCGAGCTTGGCAAAATCTGAAGGCTGAAAGCTTAAATTTATAAGCGGCAAAGTTGCCCACCGGCTGGCATCATTGATGCTGGTTCCGAAGAACATTGTATAAGCAAGCAAAGGAATGGCAATCAATAGGGCAACAAAAGCCAACTTTCCAAACCATCTGAAATGCACCTTGTGGGTTAGATACATGAGCCCCAGGCCGAGTAACAATATGCCCAGGTGCTTAAACATATAGTATTCGGTATTGCCCTGCTTGTAGCGATAGGCCAATGTGCTGGTTGAGCTGTAGACGGCAAGTAACGAAAAGATGGAAAGAAGTATCACAACTCCCCAAATTGCTTTGTCTCCCTTAACGTTTTTTATGCTCGAAATAAGTTTCATTATAAGTAGTTATAGCAATCTAACTGCTTTTTTGAACTGATTTCCCCGATCTTCAAAATTTTCAAACAGATCGAAACTTGCGCAGGCTGGCGAGAGTAGAACTACCTCGCCTGACTCTGCCATATGATAGCTTTCTACCACCGCGTCAGCGGCAGAGAGGGTTTCGACAATCGGCAAATTCAAATGAGCAAAGGCGTTGATGATTGCAGTGTTATCAATGCCAAGGCAAACAATCCCTTTGACTTTGGCTTTCACAAGATCAACCAATTGCCCATAGTCGTTCCCCTTATCAAGTCCTCCGGCAATCCAGACAACTCGCTTATTCATGCTTTCAATGGCATACCAGGTTGAGTTAATGTTTGTTGCCTTTGAATCGTTGATAAATTCAATTCCATGCACGTTCGAAACGTACTCGAGTCGATGCTCAACGTTTTGGAAATCGCTAAGGCATTGCTTGATTGTCTCTTTGCGCAGACCCACCAAGCGGGCAGCGATGCCTGCCGCCATAGAATTGCATATGTTGTGTCGGCCCTGTAGGGCAAGTTCTTCAATTGTCATGCGAAATTCCTCAGCATTTATATTAATAACTAGTTCGTCTTTTTCTAAAAAAGCCCCTTCACCTCCAATGGATTGTAAGGTTGAGAATGGATATTTTTTTGCAACAATCGTCCGATGCCCTATTTCTGACCTAATCACCGGATCGTCAGCGCAATAAATGAATGCATCGTTCGGGGTTTGATTTTGAAGTATTCTGAATTTTGAATCCACATAATTCGAAAACTTGTTGTCGTACCGATCAAGATGATCGGGAGTGATATTTGTCAGAATAGCTATATCTGCCTTAAAATCAAACATTCCGTCTAACTGAAAGCTGCTTATTTCAAGCACATATATATCGTGTTTCTGGGTGGCGACCTGCATGGCAAAACTTTTACCAACATTACCCGCTAAACCAGCATTTATGCCGGCCTTGTTGAGCAGGTGCCAGGTGAGTAGGGTAGTGGTGGTTTTGCCGTTGGTTCCGGTGATACATATTTTTGGAACATTTGTAAATCTGCCTGCAAACTCTATTTCAGAGATCACGGGGATGCCTTTGGTTTTGACAGCTGCAACAACTGCATTGCGATCGGGTATACCTGGGCTCTTAACCACAAGGTCGGCTTTCAGGATTCTATCAATATTATGTTTTCCCTCCTCAAAATAAATATCGTACTGTTGTAGTACCTGCTTGTTTTCCGTCTTGATTGACCCCTGGTCGGAAAGAAAAACCGGCAAATGCATGGTTTTGGCAAGCACGGCAGCGCCTGTTCCGCTTTCGCCTCCTCCTAAAACTGCTATCCCATACTTTTTCATTCTTTCTTACCTGATTTTAAGTGTAATAATCGTGAGCACGGCAAGCATCAGGCCAACAATCAGGAAGCGCATAACGATTTTAGGTTCCTTATATCCAATCATTTGAAAATGATGGTGCAATGGCGACATCAGAAAAATCCTTCGCCCTTGGCCGTAGCGTTTTCGGGTATATTTAAACCAGGCCACCTGGAGCATAACCGAAAGATTTTCGACCAGGAAGATTCCGCAAAGGATCGGAATAAGTAATTCTTTGCGAATCATAATGGCAAATACGGCGATGATTCCGCCCAATGCAAGACTTCCCGTATCGCCCATGAACACCTGGGCAGGATAGCTGTTATACCACAGGAATCCTGCACAGGCGCCCACAAAAGCGCTGATAAAGATTGTAAGCTCACCGGTATTGGGCAAGTACATAATGTTAAGATAATCGGCAAAGACAAAGTTGCCGGACACCCATGCAAGGATTCCGAGTGTAACACCAATAATTGCTGAAGTGCCTGTGGCCAACCCATCCATGCCATCTGTAAGATTTGCTCCATTCGACACCGCAGTGATGATCAGAATCACAATCGGAATATATACCAGCCAAGCAAATTTCTTTGCCCATTTTCCTAAAAATGAAAGAAGCATCGAATAGTCAAACTCATTATTTTTTACGAATGGGATCGTTGTTTTGGTTGATTTCACTGAGTGCCTCGAGTAAATCACGGCGGGGGTCATTGTTTCGGTAGTTGATGCCACAACTGTTTCTTGGCTCCGGGGGGTATGAATTTTTTCGCGTATTACAACCTCATCGCTGAAATAAAGGGTGGTTCCGACCACTATTCCCAATACCACCTGTCCCATTAGTTTTGAACGTGCAGCCAATCCTTTCTTTGCTTGCTTGAATACCTTGATATAATCATCCAGAAACCCGATAAATCCAAGCCAGATGGTTGAAAATAGGATAAGGATCACATAAATATTATCCAGGCGTAAAAAAAGTAAACTCGGAACCAGAATGGCTCCAAGGATGATTAATCCACCCATCGTTGGAGTTCCTTCCTTTATCTTTTCTCCTTCAAGGCCAAGGTCCCGGATGGATTCCTTTACTTGCTTCCTTTTCAGGTAGTTAATGATCTTTTTCCCAAGTACAAGTGAAATTATCAAAGATAAAATCACTGCTGCACCTGCCCTGAATGAAATATATTGAAACAAACCTGCACCAGGGAGATCAAATGTTTTATCAAGATATGCGAACAGGTAATATAGCATGTCGGTTTTGTGTTATTATTCAATATTCGGATTTGAAAGCATCTCATTCAATACATTCATATCGTCGAAGGGGTGCTTCACTCCTTTGATCTCCTGGTATTTCTCATGACCCTTCCCTGCTACAAGAATGATGTCTCCTTTTTTTGCCATCGCACATGCTGTGCGTATGGCCTCGCGACGGTTTTCAATTGCCAGTACGCGTTTCTTCAATTCATGCGGAATGCCGGCGCGCATGTCTTCGATGATCTCAAAAGGTTCTTCATCGCGGGGATTATCAGAAGTCAGAATAGTGAAGGTGCTCTGCCGGCAAACAATTTTTGCCATCAAAGGCCTTTTTGACTTGTCACGGTTTCCGCCGGCTCCGACCACAGTGATCAGTTGCTCATTTCCCGTTCGGATGTTATTGATTGTTTGAAGCACGTTTTCGAGTGCATCAGGAGTATGGGCGTAGTCAATAATGGCCACCACTTTCTTGTCTGAGATGAAGTAATCGAAACGGCCTTCCACTGTACCGAGTCCACTCAATCGCGTTAGCACCTTTTCTTCTGATTCACCAAGCAGTATAGCGGTACCAAAAACTGCCAGCAGGTTGTAGCCATTGAATGTCCCCACGAGCTTAAACCAGGCTTCCTGTCCGTTGATATTCATTTGCAAACCTTCGAAGCTGGCCTCGATTATCCGGCCTTTGAATTCAACCATATTGTGCAAACCATAAAAATGCCTGGCAGCCTTTGTGTTTTGCAACATAACCTTGCCATTTCGGTCGTCGGAGTTCGCAAGAGCAAAGGCAGTTGGAGGCAGCTCATCAAAAAAGGTCTTCTTGGCTTTTAAATAGTTGTCAAATGTTCCATGATAGTCCAGATGATCGTGAGTAATATTTGTAAAAACACCGCCGGTGAAGTGAAGTCCGGCAATTCGTTGTTGGGCGACAGCATGTGAGCTAACTTCCATAAAACAATGCGTAATGCCTAAAATGCACATTTCATGAAGCATGGAATTGATGCTGATAGGGTCAGGAGTAGTAAGAGTTGCTGGTAACTGCTTGTCAACCAATATGTTGCGAATGGTCGAAAGCAAGCCACACCGATACCCAAGCGAAGAAAAGAGCTGAAATAGTAGTGTAGCTGTTGTGGTTTTGCCATTTGTGCCCGTTATTCCAATGAGCTTTAGCTTCGATGAGGGATTGTCGTAATAATTTGAAGCGATTATTCCCAGCGCTGTATGTGAGTCTTTAACTTTTACAAAAACGACTTTATCAGCTATTTCTTTAGGAAAATCTTCGCATATTATTGCATTAGCTCCATGAGCGATGGCTTGCTCAATAAATTCATGGCCATCGGATTGAACTCCCCTGACCGCGATAAAGAGATCTCCTTTGGCAACTTTTCGCGAGTCAAGCGACACATTTGAGACGGAAATTGACAAATCGCCAATCACTTCCTCAATTCCTGACCGATATAATATGTCCTTTAATACTCTCATTTGCTGCTCGAAATTGCTAATTGAAGTACAATTTCTTTGATGCTGTCCGAAGTGCTTCCGGCCTCTGGTATCTGCTTAATTACCAAACCCTTACCTTCGGCTTTAGGAATAAAGCCACATTTCTCAAGAAGGAATATGGCATCTCTGGCGGTCATTCCACGAACATCGGGTACCTCGCCTGTGTGCATGGGGTATTCGTCAAAATAGACAGCATTATGTGAAGTATTGGCTGTAGCCCAAGCACCACTTATTGGATCAGCAACAGAGTATCCAATCCTTTTCAAATCTTTTAATAAATCGCTGTGATATCCTGAGAGAAAAATTTCTTGCCGGGGCATGAATGCTGTGTCAATACGCGGTTGCATCCTTATGTCGTAGGCATACACCCTGTCGGCGATCTCTTTGAAGACAGGGGCAGCAATTGCCCCTCCATAATATTGCTCTTTTTTAGGGTTGTTTATCACTACAATACAACTATATTTGGGGTCATCTGCCGGGAAATAACCAACAAATGAGGCCTTGTAGTTTGATTTGTTATATCCTTGATTACCTACAGCAATCTGAGCTGTTCCTGTTTTTCCGGCGATTTTGTAGCTGCTGTTTTTCAGATGACTGGCCGTTCCGTTTTCGACAACCCCCAGCAGCATGGCCTGGGCTTTAGCAATGGTGCCTTTAGATGCGATGGCAGGATTGATGATGGTTGGTTCGAATTTTTCAATGGTTATGCCCGATTGCCGGAATTCTTTAACAAACATTGGCTTTACCATACACCCGCCGTTTGCAACAGCGTTATAAAAAGTCAGCGTTTGAAGCGGAGTAATTTTTAATTCATAACCAACCGACATCCATGGCAGCGACACCTTGCTCCATGTACGATGTGTGGGTTGTTTAATATATGGGGCGCCCTCTCCTGCAATTTCAATACCCAGTGAATTATTCAAAGACATACCATGAAGGCGGGCGATAAATGTTTCCGGATTTTTATTGTAATTATCATAGATTGCCTTCGAAATTCCAACATTTGACGAAACCTCAAATGCTCGCTTAAGGCTAATGGGGCCATAGCCGCCGGCCTTGGTGTCACGCATTTCCCGATTGGCATATTTAATTACTCCGTTTCCTGTATGGATGATTTGGCCCGTGTCAGTAACCTTGTCTTCGAGGGCTGCGATAACTGAAGCCAGCTTAAAGGTTGACCCAGGTTCGCTACTTTCGGCAATTGCAAAGTTGAACCGCTCTTCAAAATTACCGTTGCTATTGCGCGACAGGTTGGCGATTGCTTTAATGTGACCCGTGTGAACCTCCATCAATACTGCACAACCCTGGTCGGCATCCTGCGCAACAAGCTGTTTCCTTAGCGCTTCATTTGCCACATCTTGCAGCACTACATCAATGCACGATATGATATCGTGGCCATTTTGGGGTTCAATTTCAAATTCATCATTTAAAGGCCTCCAATGGCCATTTCCTATTTTTTGTAATAGTTGTTTACCGGCGGTTCCGCAAAGTAGGTCACTGTAGGCGCCTTCCATTCCTACGTCGTTTTCGCTGCCGGGTTTATCCCAGCCGATGGTGCGGTAGGCAAGATTCCGGAAAGGCAATTCGCGTCTTGTGCGCTTTATGACAATCAGACCGCCCTTGAATTTTCCCAGATTTAGAATCGGAAAAGTTCGAAGCTGTTTGAGCTGAGGGTATGTGACATTTCTTTTTAAAAGGTAGTAACGGTTTTTTGATTGTCTTGCTTTTGTCAGGCTATCTTTGTATTGCTTTGCAGGCTTGTCACCAAAGAGCCGCGAAAGGCAGTGTGAGAGCGAATCAATCTTTGCTGAAAAATATGCATTGTCAATGAAAGTGTTTGCAGCATCAATCCGGATTTCGAAAACGGGTAGTGAAACAGCCAGCAGATTACCATCGCTGGAGTATATGTTTCCCCTGATTGGCTCAATGTGTTCATATCGCAACAATACTTTCTCCGCTTTCTCTCTCCATTCCGGCCCCTCGACAATCTGAATATTGGCAGCCTTCCATATGATCAATACTCCGATGACAAACATCAGAAAATAAATACCATATATACGACTCAAAACAATATTCTTGTCTTTATCCATTAATGTTGATTTGCAGGGGTAGAAAAATAGATTTTTTCTGGTGGCACAAGAGACTCTTTCAGTCCTGTGGTTTTAAGGCGATTGATGATTTCTGAACGTTGGCTCATACTCATCAGTTTCGAGTTCATCAAGATTTGCTCGAACCTGTGAACTTCGTTTTCTTTCTTCAAGCGGTCAATCTTAATTATTTGTCTTTCTGCGGCGAAATTATTGGCTATATATATGATTGCAAGCAAGGTTGTGTATATCAGAAAAGGCAGCTGTTTCATAACTGATTTGCGTGTGAGAATGCCGCCACCTAAAACACTGGTTATTATTTGCCCGAAGCTTGCTCCACTGATTTTTGCTTTTTGGGGTCTATCGTTCCGAATTTGCTTGTTCTCTTTCATGAATCAAGCCTTTCTGCTATTCTCAGCTTCGCACTTCTGCTTCGGGGGTTATCAGCCAACTCTGCCGAAGAAGGCAGGATTGGCTTTTTATTTATTGGGCGAAATGGCGCCCGGATGTTTCCATAGAAATCTTTTTCGAGATTCCCATCGGTATTCCCGCAACGCATTACGTTTTTAACGTAGCGATCTTCAAGCGAATGATATGAAATCACAACGAGCCTTCCACCAGGCTCGAGAATCAAAGGCATTTGTTGCAGTATTTCTTTCAAAACCACAAGTTCCTCGTTCACTTCGATACGCAACGCCTGAAAAACCTGTGCCGCATATTTGTTTAATTTGTTTTTGGGACTTAATTTTTTTAGAATTTCAAGTAACTGCAAGGTGGTTTCAACCGGATGAATCTGCCGAACCGCACAAATATCGGCAGCCAAAATTTGCGCATTGGCTACTTCTCCATAGCTTTTGAATAAATGCCGAAGCTGTTCTTCGGAGTATTGATTTACGATTTTCTTCGCTGTTAACTTCGAGGCCTTATTCATTCGCATATCAAGCGGAGCATCGAACCTGGTCGAAAACCCTCTGCTGCTGGCATCAAACTGAAATGACGAGACTCCCAAATCGAGTAGGGCGCCTTGCAACGGAAGTAATTTATATAATCCCAAAAAGTTTTTGGCAAACCTAAAGTTTGATTGAATCAGGATAAAGCGACTGTCATCCAACCGATTTTTTAGGGCATCCGCATCCTGGTCAAAAGCAATGAGAGTACCGGAAGGACCGATATGCTTCAATATCTCAGCGCTATGCCCTCCTCCACCAAAGGTAAGGTCGGCATATTTGCCTTCAGGCTTGATTGCCAGCCCTTCAACTGCTTCGTTTAACAATACAGGTTTATGATACATGTTTTAATCAATAAGGATCAATTCCAATTTCTCCCATGACATCTTCAACATCCTGCGGATGAGTTTCTATTGATTCTTCAATGTTCTTCAGGAACAGCCTTTTACTCCATATTTCCAGATAAGCCAATGCCGGAGAGAGCATGATCTCGTCTTCTATTTCGGCGAAGTTCAGAAGGTCTTTAGGCAAAAGAATTCTGCCGGCTGTGTCCATTTCAACCGTTCTGGCTCCGTAGAGGATCGTTCTGAGTACCCTTTGATCTTTCGCTTTATACCGGTTCAACTTTTGCAATTTTATTACTTCGGCTTCCCATCGCTCCATTGTATAGAGCTCGAGCGATTTCGTAAAAATGCTACGCTTTATGATAAACCCTGCTGCAACAGCATTGCCAAGGCCTTTGCGATAGATTGACGGAAGCAGCAATCTGCCCTTCGAATCTATCCTGCATTCCTGTGAGTCCTTGAAAATGAACATAAAAGCTGTTTTAGGTTTTAGCTATCAAATATACATACATTTCTCCCACAAAATCCCACTTTTTACCACTTTGTTAATAACTTTTCTGGAAAACGAAGCTGCCAAGCTTAAAATGGGTTTTCAAGTTGCAGAAAATGAGCGAGTTGTGTCATAAAGAAAGGAGCAAAGTGGGCGAGTCGAACCCAAATTTTTTTGAAATATGCTGGATGTGGTTATGGAAATTTAGGGTAGAATCAAATTGCTGATTTTTGTTAATCCATATTATTCGACTGAACTGCTTAACTTTGTGAAGAAATAGATTAATGCTGCCTCGATCATCACAGAACTCATCAACCAACCTATGGATGCAAATTTTCAAGACATTACACCATCTGAAGGGTTTATTAACCTTGAGCGTACCCTGGCCGATAAAAATCCCAGGCTGCTAAAGTTCTTGCCCGGCTTTATATTAAGATACTTTAAACGAATTATTCACCAGGATGAGTTGAATGCGATTTTAGATCGCCATCGCGAAAAAATGGGCATTGAGTTTATTGAGGCCATTTTGCAGGAATTTGGAGTGAATGTTGAATATGAAGGAATTGAAAACATCCCTTCAGGTGGCCGTTTCGTTGTCGCGGCAAATCACCCACTCGGTGGCCTCGATGGAATGGCACTCATGTGGGTAATTGGTCGGATACGAAAAGATTTGCTCTTCCCGGTGAATGACCTGCTGATGAATGTTCCAAATCTGAAGCCCTTATTCATTCCCATCAACAAGCATGGGCGTAATATCGAAAACCTGGAACTTTTTGATAAAGCTTTTGCTGGCAGTTCCGCCATTTTATATTTCCCGGCAGGATTATGCAGCCGCAAGGTGCAAGGACAGGTTGTTGATCTCGAATGGAAAAAGACAATTATCACAAAGGCCCGTCGGTTTGAGCGCGATGTTGTTCCAACCCATATACAAGGGAGAAACTCTGCATTTTTCTACAATCTGGCTAACCTACGCGTTAAGCTTGGTATTAAGGCCAACATCGAAATGTTCTTCCTTGTAGATGAAATGTTCAAACAAAAGGATAAAAACATCAGAATTAAGTTTGGAAAGGCTATTCCGTATACTTCGTTCGATAAGTCAAAAAAAGACAATGAATGGGCTGCCGATCTGAAAAAACAAGTTTATGCCCTGGCCGAATCAAAAAACCACTAAATTTGTTTTATTAAAAATCAAAACAATGCAGGACATTTTGCCACCCGTCAATCCGGCGCTCATCAAGTCTGAGTTGAATACAACCACATTCCTGCGTCGCACAAACAACGGCAATAACGAAATATTTGTAGTTAATTGGAAAAATGCACCAAACACACTTCGCGAGATCGGGCGCTTGCGAGAGGTCACATTCAGGGATGCTGGAGGAGGAACTTACAAGGAAATTGATATTGACAGCTTTGATCTGTGTCCGGAGCCTTTTCAGCAATTAATCGTATGGAATCCTCGCGACGAAGAAATTGTGGGCGGGTATCGCTTCAAACTCGGTAAGTATCTCCAGGTAGACGAGCATGGCCATGTGGATAGCCCTGCCGGAAAGCTTTTCAAGTTTTCTCCCCGGTTCATTAAAGAGTTTCTTCCCAATATCGTAGAACTAGGCCGATCATTTGTCCAGCCAAATTATCAACCCAGCAACAATATTCGAAGTGGAATGTATTCGCTCGATAATCTATGGGATGGACTTGGGGCAATCGTAGTTGATAACCCCGAAATTCATTATTTCTTTGGTAAAATCACGATGTATCCCCACTATAATCCATTGGCCAGGAACCTCATCTTATATTTTATGAATCTCTATTTCCCGGATCATGATACACTTGTTAAGCCCTTTGAACCGCTGGTGGTTGATGTGAATATTCCACTTATGAAAGCCACGTTCATTGGTTCTAATTATGAGGAAAATTACAAAATTCTTGTTCGGGAAGTTCGCGCCTTAAAAGAGAATATTCCTCCGTTGGTAAATGCTTACATGAATCTTTCGGGCACCATGCGGACTTTTGGAACTGCCATCAACCGTGGGTTTGGCAATGTCGAGGAAACCGGTATTCTTGTTACGATCGGAGATATTTATGAAAAGAAAAAATCGCGACACGTGCACACATATAAGCCGGAAAATCCTGAAGCATGATACAAATTCGAAGTGCAGAATATATTTCAGGCTGTACTGCGGTTGAAAAATGCCCAACCCCGAATTTACCTGAATATGCCTTCATTGGGCGATCAAATGTGGGCAAATCTTCGCTTATAAACATGATTACCGGCCGGAAAAAGCTTGCCAAAACCTCCGTAACACCGGGAAAAACACGAATTATCAATCATTTTCTTATTGATGCGTCATGGTATTTGGTCGACTTGCCTGGATATGGTTTTGCCCGCATATCGAAAAAAGAACGGATGACCTGGGAGAAAATGGTTGAGCAGTACTTGCTTAAGCGATCCAACCTTATGTGTGTTTTTCTTTTGATTGATTCCCGAATAAAACCCCAGGCAAATGATCAGCAGGTGATGGATTGGCTTGCATCGCTACAAATACCTTTCGTTCTTTTATTTACAAAATCTGATAAACTCAGCCGCACCGACCTG
Source organism: Lentimicrobiaceae bacterium (assembly GCA_037446395.1). Lineage (GTDB taxonomy): Bacteria > Bacteroidota > Bacteroidia > Bacteroidales > JAAYJT01 > JAAYJT01. The sequence continues at coordinate 138,165 of JBBIIP010000003.1, read as the reverse complement.
GCTCAAAAAATTGCCTTATATCAAGAACACTTAATTAAGGAATGGCAACACCCTCCAATGAGCATAATCACTTCCTCTGCTACCAGTTTTGGCAGAGCCGATGTTCTGGAGTTTATCAACCAGCAAAATGCCAAATTCAGGGTGAGTGACTAGCCTTTTTTTTACTCAAGCTCAGCGAGAAGCTGTTTGTTTGAAACAACATCGCCTGAGTTTACGTAGATTGCTTTCACAACTCCATTGGTTGAGAAAACTACATTATTGCTCATTTTCATTGCTTCAAGGGTTAAAAGTTTGTCTCCCTTTTTAACAATGTCACCGGTTTTGATATAAACTTTCTTGATGGTTCCGGGGATAAATGCAACAATTTTCTTGTGATCAACTGGTTCATATGCTTTTCTCAGGTTGTATTTGCGCGAGAGGAGCGTCTTATATTTTGCTCCATCAACAAGAAAGTTCTGTAATGTTTCGGTGGGTTTGCTTTCTTTCATTCTCCTTTAGATTGATGATAAAAAACATTATTTTTGGGGAAGTTATCAACTCTTGATTCACTACAATATTCCGGTGCAAATTAAAATGGTGGTATCCCGTGTTTTTTATAGGGCCTTAATTCGCTTTTGTCTGACGATATTTCGAGTGAATGAATCAGCAGGCTGCGTGTTTCGCTTGGTTCTATCACCGCTTCTATATAACCATAGGCAGCAGCAACATAAGGGTTTGCAAACTTTTCTTTGTATTCTTTGATCTTTTGTTTGCGCATTTCATCAGGATTTTCGGCATTTTTGATCTCATTCCTGAAAATGATATTTGCAGCCCCTTCAGGGCCCATCACTGCAATTTCGGCAGTTGGCCAAGCAAAAACAAAATCGGCACGCAAATGACTCGAACACATGGCAATATAACCTCCACCATATGCTTTACGCAGAATCACGGTAATTTTGGGAACAGAGGCTTCGCTATATGCATAGAGAAGCTTTGCTCCGTGACGGATTACACCTGCGTGCTCCTGATCAACGCCCGGTAGGTAGCCTGGAAGGTCAACCAGGGTAACAAGAGGAATGTTAAATGAATCGCAAAAGCGAATAAACCGGGCAGCCTTGTCAGATGAGTCCACATCGAGCACACCGGCAAGCACCATTGGTTGGTTGGCTACAAAACCCACTGTGTTTCCTGCCATGCGTGCAAACCCAATGACGATATTCTGGGCAAACATCTCCTGCACCTCAAAGAAATCCGAATCGTCGGTGATTGAACGGATAATGTCTCTCACATCGTAGGGTTGACGAGGATTTGTGGGGAAAACATTCTCGATACTATATTGCCTGGTGCGTGGTTGCTTCTTTGGAAATGCCTCGGCTTTTTTTGTATTGTTCCATGGGATGAAGCTCAACAGCCGCTTAATCTGGTCGAAACATTCCTGTTCGCTGTTTGCAAAAAAATGCGCATTTCCGGTTATCTCAGCTTGAATGCGCGCCCCCCCCAGTTCTTCCATGGAAATTTCTTCACCCAACACAGTTGTAATTACTTCTGGGCCTGTAATGAACATCTTCGAAATTTTATCCACTACAAAAACAAAGTCGGTTAGAGCAGGAGAATAAACCGCTCCGCCTGCACAAGGGCCAAGAATCACTGAAATTTGGGGAATAACTCCTGAAGCCTGAGTGTTTCGATAGAAGATTTCGCCATATCCGGCCAATGAATTAACCCCTTCCTGAATGCGCGCTCCACCCGAGTCGTTGATGCCGATAAGGGGCACCTTTAGCTTCATGGCCTGATCCATAACTTTCGTTATTTTTTTTGCATGCATCCACCCCAGTGAGCCTCCTGCAACAGTGAAATCCTGGGCAAAAATGCAAACCGGATAACCATTGATGGTGCCTGTACCCGTAACAACGCCATCTCCCGGCAGGTATTTATCGCTCATGTCGAAATCCTTGGCGGTGTGCTCAACAAAAAGATCGTATTCGTAAAAAGATTTTGGATCTAGCAATGCAATAATTCTTTCACGTGCAGTCATTTTACCCGTGGCTTTCTGTTTCTCTATTGCTTTAGCGCCTCCACCCATCAAGGCTTCCTGCATTCGCCTTCTAAGCTCTGACGACTTTTTTTGCAGTGTCATGAAATGATTATTGGTTTATAATCGTTTATAAGCTTTTCTCTGATCAAGCGAAATCATCAAAGAATCACAAAAGTAATTAATTAATAGATTTGTGGGAGAAAAAGATTTTAACAGGCACTAAACCCCTATGCTTCAATCAGCTTTTTTCTGATTTCCTTATCCATTCTATATACTGAACTATATTTGCAGTTTAATGTCTGATGCCTGATGAACATTGAGGAACTTCGCGAATACTGCCTTTCGAAGCACGGTTCAACCGAGAGCTTTCCTTTTGACGCGACCACCTTGGTATTTAAAGTTTCAGGAAAGATATTTGCATTGACCGATCTCGAAGCCGATTTAAGCATAAACCTAAAATGCCTTCCGGGAAATGCGATTGATTTAAGGGAGCACTATCCCTGTGTGCTGCCTGGTTATCACATGAATAAAGCTCACTGGAACACTGTGGTCATTGATGGAAGCGTTGAGGATAGGCTGATCAAGCAATGGATTGATGAGTCATATGATCTCGTTAAATCAGGGAGTGCGCCGAAAAAGCGAAATTCCTAAAAGTCCTAAGACCATCATGTTCAGTCGGATTCTTGTTTTGTTTTTGACTTAATAAAGCCCTTCATTGAATCGCCCAGAAGGTATCCAACGGCAGCCCCCCACAACATACTCATATATGGATTAGATGTAATGGCGCATCCGCCGGTGCGGCAACCCACAAACCTATAATAAAGATAACCGCCAGCAAGGCCAACGATGATGCCGACGATTTGGATAAGGTGTTTTTTTATAGTTTTCATAGCAATAACAACGCCCGAAGCTCGAAAATGTTTATTCGTGAAAATTGTTTTCAGCTTTACCTGAAAGAAACAATGGTTAGTCCGGCTCCACCGCGATCTGCATGACCATCGGAAACAGACCGAACTTCGGGCACGGTTTGAAGATAATCCCGAACCACTTTTCGCAGCACTCCATCGCCTTTTCCATGGATGATCGTGACTTCGGAGATATTGATCAAAACCGCATCATCAATATATTTTACCAATAGTTGATAGACTTCCTCAGCCTTTTTTCCCCGAAGATCAATGCTTAATTTGAAATTTTCTATCCGCTCGCTCATGTCGCTATAAAAAGTGCTTTTGGTCCGGTTTGAAGATGTGGATGGAATGGGAGGGTTGAGTTTGTCCTTTTCAGATGCTTTAAAGAGTTTTTCCGGATGCACATAAAGGATAATATTGCCTGCTTCGACCAACACTTCATGCTCGCGAATTTCGATAATCTTTCCAACTGCAGATTGGCCTTTAATTCTGACGACATCTCCAACCTCTATTTCCCGATTTGTAAATGAAGTATGCAATTCACCGGGAGTAGAGTCTTCGGTCAGATCCTGCATATTATCACCGAACTCTTCTTTGAGTTTATCGATTTCTTTTCTTAATCGCTTGGTTTTTTGGCTCTCTGCCTGGCTTTCTTTTATTTCTCGTATCGTTTTTTCGATCATCTGGTTGGATCGCCTGAGGATTTCGGCAGCCTCAAGCCGGGCTTTTTGCAGGACAGCCTGTTTCTCGAGCTTCATTTCTTCCTGCAACCGCTGATACCGTTGAATCAATTCGTTGAGAAAGTCATCTGCTACTTTCACGCGTTTTAGATTTTCACCGATCGCTCGTTTTTCTACTTCGAGCTCCTGCAAAAGCCGGTCGTAGTCAATTGATGATTTTCCGGTTTTTATTATTGCCTTTTCGAGTATTATTCCGGGAAACCCTATTTTGGCAGCAATTTCAAAGGCAAATGAGCTGCCAGGCTTGCCTGTTTGAAGGATAAAGAGCGGCGATAAGGTTTTGGGATTAAAGAGCATGGCGCCGTTGAATAAGCCAGGGATATGCGCTGAGGCTTCCTTCAGGTTGGCATAATGTGTTGTAATCACCCCCTTGCACCCGCTTTCGGCTAAAAATTCGAGTGTTGCTTCGGCAATGGCTCCCCCCAACTGTGGCTCGGTACCAGTGCCAAACTCATCAATCATCACCAGGGTTTTATTGTTCACGTTTTCGATGAAGAACTTCAGGTTGCAAAGGTGTGAGGTATAGGTGCTCAGGTCTTTCTCAAGTGATTGCTCGTCGCCGATATCTATAAAAAGATTTTCAAAAATGCCCGCGCAGCTTTTCTCTTCAACCGGGATGAGCAGCCCGCATTGCAACATATATTGCAATAATCCAACAGTTTTAAGCGCAACTGATTTTCCGCCTGCGTTTGGGCCTGAAATCATCAGGATGCGTTCAACAGAATCGAGTTTCAGGTTCAACGGAACAATACTTTTCTTTTGTAGCTTGTGCGAAAGATTAAGCAAGGGGTGAGTGGCATTGATCCAATCAACGATTGCCTCATTGCGAAGAAGAGGCAGCGTAGCGTTAATTTCGATTGCGAACTTTGCCTTTGCCCTTATAAAATCTATTTCGCCAAGCACAAAGTAGGCATTAAGAAGTGAATCATTTTGTGGCCGGATTTCGTCAGCGAAGGCAGTCAGGATTTTAATGATTTCCCGACGTTCAACACCCTGTATTTCTCTTATTTCATTGTTAATGTCAAAAACCTCAGCAGGCTCGATATAGACAGTTTGGCCGGTGGCCGATTCGTCGTGTATAAACCCCCTGATTTTTCTTTTGAAAGAAGCCGGTACGGGAATGACCTGCCGTCCGTTTCGCATGGCAATTTCGAACTCATCTGAGGTCCAGCCTTCTTTTTTGACGAGAGTAAAAATACTTGCCAGCTTGCGGTCAGCTTCTGCATATTTTGAAAGCAATCGGTTTCGTATCTCCTTTAACTGAGGGGAGGCTCCATCGCGAATCCGCCCTTTTTCGTCCACAATGCGATTTATCTCACGCATTATCTTTGGCTCAATAAATACTGATGATAAAAGTGTGTTGAGTTTTTCTACCTGGGCAACTGGTTGGTGGGCTACGAATTTTATTATTTCCAAAATCGCTTCAAGCGATACTTTGAGCTCAACCATTGCCTCGGGCTCAACAAAAGTTCCTTGAATTCTGATATGTGAGAGTAAAAGGGTCAAATCTTTGTAGTCCTTATCGGGAAAATTAAGCCCTGATTGAAGAATATTCTTCATCTCATTGACCTTTTTTAGTAGGATTTCGAGATCGTCAGCGTTGGTTGAAAATTCCATTTCGGCCAGATGCTGTACACCAAGTGGGCACAGCAAATGCTTGGCTATCAGATTTCTGACGATATTGAAGCCGATTTTTTCCTCGAAGTGTTCAGGAAAGATCATCTTTTTTGCCTATGCTTTCTGACAATCCAGAAAATGCCTGCCATAGCTAAAATCACTCCTGTCAGAATTAAAATTAGCCAAGGTTGGGCTTTTTGTATTGAAACCGGTTCAGAATTGCCGATATTAACAAATCCTGCCCAGAAATGGGGATGAGATTTAATCTTATCAGTGGAGCTAAGAAAAGCAAGCTTTGCCATTTGAAGGGCTTGATCTTTTTCATACCCTTTGCTTAAAAAGTTATAAAACTTGATAACTAATTCTGAACTTGCCTGATCCTCAACCGACCAAAGGGTCATGACAATGCTTGGAACTCCGGCAAAAAAGAAGCCCCTTGCAAGGCTCATAATCCCTTCGCCCCGACTTAAGCGCCCATCCCCGGTTTTGCATGCACTCAGAACAGCCAGATCAGCGTTTAATTCAAGGTTGAAAAGTTCATATGTGTTCAGGAATCCATCTTCAAGTGAATCGGCTTGGGGCGCAAAAACAAGTTTTGAAAAAGTCGGGCTATCATTGTCAATTAAAGTATGCATGGCCAGATGCAGGATTTTATATCCTGACGCCTTGGATTTAAATGCTGATTCAGTGGCCCGGCTTCCAACAAACGATTTCGCCTGATAAGTTCTTGAAATGTTTTCAACTTCTTTTTTTGCCCAGGGGATCGGCAATAACTCCTCAATCTGATTATCATTCAAACTCCGTGAAGTTTGTTTTTCGTAGTCAGGTGCAAAGGCCAACAACCGGCAATATTTCTTGTTCTGTTTATTAAGTTGGCCAAACAGCAACGTAGCCGAATAAGTATAACTAATCGGGTGATCCTTCATGAGATAGGATAGGCTGCCAAAATCGAGCTTGCTGGCGTTATATTGTTCGGTAATTAAAACTTCAAAAGGCAGATAGCCAAGCTGATGATCCGGAACAATTATCAAGCGTTTATCGCCCAACACTTCCTCAATTGGCTTTATCAATAATTGATACAAATCGAAACCAAGGGCTTTAAAATTGTTGAAATCTTCTGCCATGAATGATGAAAAATCAGACTGAATCAGGTACGTTCGGAACTGACTGAGCCGTTCCTGAAAATCAACGGGTAAGGTTTGTATTTTACTGAGAGCTGTATCGGGGGTGATGGCAAAGGTATATAGCGATTGCTCGCTCATGGTAAATGATACAAGTGCCTGGTCGTGCTTCATTTTTTTCTGAATGTCAGAAAGCGGGGCCATTTCAAATCCAAATCGTTGCTGATAATAATCAGGATATTGCCGGTCCATGGCTTGAAGCAGGCTGTCGTATTTTACATTAAATTCAAAAACCTTTCGCTCCCAAATCCTGATTTTTTCAAGATTGGGCTGCTGTGTAAGCTTCTCATCGTACAAAAGTTGGTTGTATGAGTGAATAGCTTGTTTCAGTTTTTCCTCTTTGTGGAGTAATTCGGCTGGAAGCTGCCCAATTTGTTTGGCTTCAATTTCTTGCAGCGAGGTAAGCAGCACTGCGGCTTTTCCTTGTTCCGAGAATCGAAAAGCCATCTCGAGGTATTTTGTATCGAAGGTGCGGTGATACAAGTCGAGGGCACAATTAAGTGCTTCGGGATAAATATCATTGACATTTTCGGTTATCATGAGGCGGCTTTCCTGGCTCTGATAGCCTGCACGGATTTTACTAATCAATTTAGTGCTTAGATCATAAGTGGCGAGTGCTTGTATCAGGAGGCTATCGGTCGATACTTCCAGATACTTTCTATGTAGCGCAATTGCTTTTAAGTGCAAGGCATTAAACAAATACCTTTCCGGAGCAAGTTGGTTTTCAGAAATCTTTGTTGCATCGAAAACAGTACCAGAAGATTCTACTATGGACTTAATAGCTTTGTCAGCGTAATGAACAGCGAGATCTGTTTTTTGTAATCCCAAATAATTGTTTCCGGTCAAGGTATAGATATTTGATAATTGACGAGAATCATCGGATAATCTGATATGGTAGAAGTCTTCTGCTCCTTTTAATAACCTAAGCGATTCGGTATATTTGCGGGTTTGAAAAAGGTAACGTGCGTAGGCAATATTGCTTAGTATGGTTTCAGGGTGATTGCTGCCTAACAATCTTCTGCTCAGATCCAAGGCTTTTTTGAAATACAACTCAGCCTCCGGGTAGTTTTTTAATAAACTATAGATATTTGCCAGGTTGCGATAGGTTTTGATATTCGAAGGCAGGGGTTTTTCTTCGTTGATACTTTTCAGATAGTACTCGATTGCTTTTGGGTAATTTTCTTTTTTTTCATAGATGTATCCAATATTCATAAATGTGGCCAGCACATTGGGATGGGTATCGCTGTAATTATTCAGAAAAATGGCCAAGGCCCTGTTATAGTAATTTAAGGCCGCTTCATAATCTGACTTGTTTCCAAATATTGTTCCTTTGTTCAACAACAAGTTGGCAACAGAGAAATGATCAGGTCCTAGGTTATTTATAATGACATTTTGCGCAAGATCATAGTAATGCATTGCTGAATCGTTGCTTCCGGAGAGATAGAATAACCTTCCTATATTCATATAAAGCCTTCCCAGCCTGGAGTCATCGGCCGACAATAACTGGCGCGACAATGCCAGTGATGAGTTCATATAGAAATTTGCACTGTCGTAATACCCCATCGACGCGTGAATTATCCCCATGTTTTGATAAAAGAAAGAAACATCAAGGTCTTTGTTTTTTTTGGTCAGCAGGGCATTATTCAATGCTTTTGCATAAAAATCTCTTGCCTCATGATACCTTCCGGTATAAAAGAATATATTGCCAAGGCTGTTATACGAAAGCGAAAGGCTTGAGTCGGCAGCCAGCCCCGGACGAGTTCTTAATTGTATAGCCTTTTCAATATATGGCCTGGCTTCATCAAAACTGCCTTTGTCAATCAAAGCTACGCCATATTTGTGATTGATCTCGGCAAAAATCAGTGTGTTTTCATCGAAATGCTTGCTTGCGATCGCCTTTGTTAAGCCAATATAATAAAAAACGCTGTCGTAGGAGCTCTTTGCTTTATGTATATCGGCCAAAAACAACATACAGCGTAAAGTCGAACCCCATTCCTGGGCGTTTTCAAACTCAGCCTTTAATTGAAGAAACTCATGATAGGCACTATCCAGGTCATTTCTTTCAAAAATGCTTTTTGCTTTTTCAAAGCGCTGCTGCAGGCTTGCTTCGCGGGAAGGTATTTTGTCTTTCGATACGTTGATAATCGTGAGCGGCGAATGAAATCCCAGTATCAATGCAATCAGCAGGACGATGAGATATCCTATGAATATCCTGTATGACATCAGATTTTTTTGATGCAAAAGTGATAAATAATGATGAAATTGGTGCAGTTTTCATGAATTATTAAAAAGAAAAAAGGCGCCCAGTGAAAGGCGCCTCGGGTTGCGTCGTTGTGGGGAACGGATCAATTAATCGGAAGTTATGATCATGACGCGGGTTAGGTTTGTGGGTTGAATTCCCTTGGTTGTTAAACGGTACACATAAGTGCCCGGTTTTAGGTTGACTGGCTTGAAATCAACCTGATAAATGCCTTCAGTCTGATATTGATCGGTCAAGATTGATACCAATTTGCCTTGCAGGTCAAACACCGAAATATTGGCATGGCATGGTTCACTCAATTTGTAAGATACAAGGGTTTGCGACGAGAACGGATTCGGATAGTTTGCGTATAACTCAGGCTTGGGCACGTTGAACTTTATGACTGGGACCGAAACTTTTGGCGATAAATGCACTGCCTCAGGGTTCACAAAATGGCTTTCGGGTTTCAGCGAAAACTGTACTTCACTGCATGTTGTGAAATTTTCCTTGAACCGAACACGCAACACAGCGATTGGCTCACCCATTTTGAATGCCAGTGCCTGATTTGCCTGGTCTATTGCACTAAGCCTTATCTGTGATTGAGCGACAGAATAATCGAACAGGTTGAATGGGGTTTCAATGTCCATGATTTCGATCAGGTGCGATGGGTAATCCATCACCAGCATCATCGAGCTCAACTGAACGGATTCATTCAAATTCACAGGTAATAAAATTTCATCTCCTGCCGCGGCCTCGTACAACGATTTGTAGGCAAAAAAGTTAATCGTGCTGGTTTTATTCACCGGCTCAAACGTTCCGTTTAAATCGCCTGAAGACGTGCCTCCCAAGTTTGAACCACCAGAACCTTTTAATCCATTCACTTCAACTGCGGTTTCGAGGAAAGTCCAGCCATTTGGGAAAGGATTGCCCTGAGCAAGATAACTAACCACCATCATCGTAAAGTCTTGATGCGTAACAGCCCCATCTGCATTTACATCGGCAGCAGCCAATTGTATGGGCGATAGTTGAATCTGCCCAAGCCGGTATTTGAGTATGAGCAATGCATCGGCCATGGTTACCCCACCGGCTGGCTGGTTATATGAGCCTGAGAGCGAATAAATTCCGTAGGGAACATTGGCAAAAACAAAATTCCCGTCTGCAGTTGAGGTCGTGGTTTGAATAAGGTTACCCCCGGAATCTTTCAAATGAACCGTCACGCCTGCCAAGGCAGTAACTCCATCGTTATGGTAAGTAACCTTACCAGCGATATTGCCCACTTGTGCAGTAGCATAAAAGAACATCATACTAAAAAATGAAATAGCGATGAATTTGAGTAAAGTTTTTGCTTTCATAACTTCCGATTAATAAAACTTATTTTGTTAAGCAAATAGCTACTATAATGATATAGGTACTTTATACTCATTAATACCAAAAAATCAAAAAGGTTATATGAAAAACGTAAAAAAAGTAAAAAATTATTTTTAAATCGAAGAAAAATTTATTAAGTCGCTGTAATATAAGCAATTATGATTATTCGGAATTTTACAAAAAAATGATATAAATATTTTTCATTCAATATTTGGGGTCTGGGAACTACCAAATCAGCCTAAAGACGGCGAAGATAGACAGTTTTTAAGTGGTTGAAAAAATATTTTCTAATTTTGTATAACCTTTTTGATTTTTTGGAATTAATGAATGAACGGGGATGAACTATTCTGATCAGGAAATTATTGATGGTATTAGGCAGCGAAACAACAAAGTTATTGCTTACGTCTACCAGAAGTGCTACCCTACAATCAGCCACCTGATACACAGTAATACCGGAAATGCAGAAGATGTTCAGGATGTTTTTCAGGATGCCCTGATGATTCTGTATAAGAAGTTGAAGGAAGTTGATTTTAATTTGTATTGCACCTTCAACACTTACATATACAGTATCTGCAAGCGTCTTTGGTTGAAAAAGTTACAAACCCGTCAGAAAGAAGAGATTGCTCTTAAGGATATTGCGCACTCGGTGGCATTGTCTGAAAATGATCTGATTAGCATCTATGATGATGAAGAAGAAAAAAGACGAAGGTATCAAAAGCATTTTCTGAGCTTAAAGGAAGAATGCCAGATGCTGCTTCGCCTGTTTCTGAAGCAGGTTTCATTAAAAGAGATTGCTGAGATCATGGGTTTTAGTACTGAAAAGTATGCCAAACTGAGGAAGTTTCTTTGCAAAGAAGAGCTAAAGCGTAGAATCCTGAGCGATCCTGAATGTAAACAGTATATTTAAAAATCAGAAAGCCATGATTCGTTATTCAAGAACAATCGACCGTTACAAAGCATATGAAATGGATCCGCAGGAGAAACAGCATTTTGAAGCGGATCTCAACACAAATGTGTTACTTGCCCGCGAGAAAAAACTCGATGATGATATTGACGCCATGCTTCAGGAGGAAGACGTAATTGATTTCAGAAAGCAGTTGATCGAAGTTTATAATAATGAAGCCCCGAATATTAAAACACCATACTCGCTTCCGTTGCATCGAAAAAAATGGTATTTGGCAACCGCCAGCGTGTTGGTATTACTGGTTGTTTCAGGTGCTTTGCTTTTGCTGAAACCCGAAAGCAACGAAAAACTTTTCAAGAAATATTACAACACTGAGCTGGTAATCCATGTGTCGCGCTCAGGCAATACCCAGCTTATCGAGGCATTGCATAAATACCAGCAAAAACAATTTGCTGAAGCCTCGGTGCTGTTTGATGATGTACTCAAAAGAGATGAGTCAAATATTACCGTACGCTTTTATAGCGGAATTTCGTCTATTGAAACCCGGCAGTATGAAAAAGCAATCAATGCTTTTCAATTTATCATCGCCCATCAGGACAACCTTTTCGTTGAACATGCCAGATGGTTCCTGGGCTTGACTTACCTCAAGAAAGATTTTGCTAAAGAGGCAGCCAAGGCATTTAATGAAATTGCGAATGAACCGGAGAATTATTACAGGCATCAGGCAAAAGAGATATTGACTAAACTGCATTATGACGACTCCTAGTGGGATCCTTGTATTTTAGACACTCATGAATTAAATTTTTAACCCCGCCATTCAGCTACAGAAGGCGGGGTTAAGTTTTTTGTATTGGAAATTCTGAAATTTCTTCTAATGTCTGGAATGAGAACATTAATTGAACAGAAATTCTCTATTCTGATTGGCGCCTCCATAAATATATATATAAGCTAAAAGCGAATGTGGTCGCAATTTGCATCCATATTGGAGTAGAAAACAAATTGCCTTGGAGGAACGCAAATTGAAGTAAAAGAAATTTCATGGTATAGTAAAAAATTTTGCTTCCAATGATTGCCAAACTTATAGCCCCAAAACGATTGCGAATGAGGTTCGTAAGTGCATAAAAAAGCCATACATTCACCAATAGTTCAAGCGAGATGAGCAAGGATTTGAGAAACACCGGATGTGCTGAAATTGCATAAGAAAACAAGGGCAAGGTGAAGGCCAAAATGTAGGCATTTCTCTTGGTGGTGTGCACTAGAGCCAGGATAAGCATCATACGCATCGGTTCGATCAGGTAAACCGGCAATGCCAGCAAGTGCGATAGAGCGGGCATAAAATAAATGAAAGCAATTGCCGCCGCATCAATTAAAATAGTGCGTATCCGCAATGGGGTCAGGGTGGTTGAAATGGAAGTCATATAATGTCGTATTTAGTTTTTTCCAAATAATGAATTCTTGCAAAATTAAATTTTTTCAGCTGTTATACAGTGTTTTGATTTTTTGAATGATAATTTAACAGCTTTGGCTATTTTTACGGCTTGAAATAATAAATATTGAAGATGAGAAGCCCAATCTGCTCTCAGAAGCCAAACACATCAGATAAATGAAAAGAAGAGACTTTATCACCAAAACCATTGGCGCTGGACTGGCTGCCGGAACCGCTATTAAGTTGGGGGGATTATCAAGCCTTTGGGGAGCAGAGCCAACCAATAACAAGGCTCCATACAACCTGGTGGCTGTGCGTAACGGAGAACCCGAGCTGATGTTTGATCGCGCCATAGAATCGCTCGGGGGAATCGGAAAATTTGTAGCACGAGGGCAAACCGTGGTGGTCAAACCCAATATTGGTTGGGATGTATCGGTTGAAAGGGGAGCAAATACACATCCCGGTTTAGTGAAACGCATTGTTGAACACTGCTTCGAGGCAGGCGCAAAAGAAGTATTTGTTTTTGATAATACATGTGATTTATGGACCAACTGCTATTCGAATAGTGGAATTGAAGCAGCAGCAAAAAGTGCCGGTGCAAAAGTTGTAACCGGAAATTCTGAACGCGATTATCGCGAAGTGGACATTCCAGGAGCCGAAGTTTTGAAAAAAGCCAAAGTGCACGAATTGATTCTCAATTGCGATGTTTTTATCAATGTTCCTGTTCTCAAGCATCATTCTTCGACCAAGGTTTCAATTGCAATGAAAAACCTCATGGGCATTGTTTGGGACCGCCGTTTCTGGCACCGCAACAACCTCCATAAATGCATCGCCGAATTTGCGGCGTTTCGTAAACCCGACCTTAATGTGGTGGATGCCTACCGCGTAATGACCCGCAATGGACCTCGGGGGGTTTCTGAAGCAGACGTTTCGCTGATGAAACAATTACTTGTTTCGAATGATGTTGTGGCAATTGATGCCGCTGCTACAAAAATCTTTGGAAGCGAACCCAAAGATATCCTCCACATTGTAATGGGCCACGAGATGGGCTATGGCAATATGAACCTTGAGAAGCTTTCCATTAACCGCATTGCATTATAATTTTTGTATTGTGCTTCGTTTGTTGCGTAAGATCCGAATAGCATTTTCAGCATTGCTTTTTATTGCATTTGTGCTGCTTTTTCTTGATATCAGAAACCGGATCCCCACTGATGTAGCCGATGTTTTGTTGTTTTTTCAGTTTACTCCTTCTTTTCTCAGTTTCCTGACCGCAGCTACATGGGCAACAATCGGTTTTGTCATTATTTTACTTCTAACCTTGCTGTTTGGAAGGGTGTATTGCAGTTTTTTATGCCCTCTCGGTGTCTGGCAGGATGTTGCTTCGAGAATTGCCAACTGGTTTAAACCGAAGCGAAGAAAAAGATATATGTTTCGTCGCTCCTATTCTATCCTGCACTTTAGCATTTTTGCTCTGATTGCAGCAACCTTTTTGTTTGGATTCATTGCTCCCTTGGGTTGGTTCGATCCGTATAGCCTGTTTGGCAGATTCATGACCCATTTGGTTAAACCGCTTTTTATTCATGCCAATAATATCGTGGTTGATGGATTTCAACTTATGAATATTTATTCGCTCCGACCATTCGAAATAAAGGCCATTAGTTGGGTTTCCGTTGGTGTATCGGGTGGGTTGATCCTATTGGTTAGCATTTTGGCTGCTATTAGGGGCCGCGAATACTGCAACACTGTTTGCCCGGTTGGTGCGCTGTTGCGCCTGACTTCTAAGCTATCACTTTTTAAGCTAACGCTTGATGAAAACGAATGCAACAGCTGTGGATTATGTGCCCGATCGTGCAAGGCCGGATGCATAGATTCAAAAACCAAAAAACTCGATTTTGAACGATGCGTTGCGTGTTATAATTGTGTCAAGGCATGCAAGATAGGTGGGGTTAGGTACTCAAGAACTTTCTTTAAAAAACAGCAGGTTGCATATAATTCCGAAAGGCGTCAGTTTATTACTGGGGCAACAATTGCTTTGCTTGGTGGCGGAAGCAGCCTGGCACTAATGGCACAAGAGCAAGAGAAAGGATTAAACACTACCCGGCAGGAAGATAAGAACTATCCGGTTTGCCCTCCCGGCTCTATCAGCATCGAACATTTTACTTCAAAATGCACCGCCTGTCATTTGTGTGTCAGCGCCTGCCCAAAGCAAGTACTTCAACCATCCCTGCTCGAATATGGCTTAAAAGGTTTTCTTCAACCCCGACTGGATTTTCGTACAAGTTATTGCAACTACGATTGTGTAGTTTGTAGCCAAATATGCCCGACCGGAGCCATTTTACCCTTAGAACCCGATGAAAAGCACCAGGTGCAGGTTGGAAAAGCCTATTTTATTCGCAGAAATTGTATCGTTCGAACCGATAAAACCGATTGCGGTGCGTGTTCAGAGCACTGTCCCACGAAGGCAGTTCAAATGGTGCCATGGCAACACGGACTGCTTATTCCGGAAGTAAACCAGGACATCTGTGTCGGATGCGGAGCCTGTGAATATGCATGCCCCACATCGCCCTATAAAGCGATTTATGTTGATGGAAATGCTATTCACCAAAAAGCAATGCTACCGTCATTCGATGAAAACGTAGCCAAAAAGAACAGTTCTGCTGAAGATTTTCCTTTTTAGCTGGATGTTTAACGTAGATTACTCCGTTTCATAATATCAGCCGAATGGAGAATGGCATCAACGTATTGGGCACGTTCGTAAACAAACGGATCGTTGAGCAATTTCGCAGAAAGTTTTCCTTTAAAATCTTCAATTGATTTATAACCATTCTTGTCCATCCATGTTTCAATATCCCTGAGCATAGTTGAAATATGAGAAACCTTGTTGCGATAGAGCGTTGATACAACCTGAACACAATCTGCACCCGACAACAAAAGTTTTACTGCATCGTCGCCATTGTGAATGCCTGTATTAGCACATAACGAACCTTGGATGTTGCCATAAAGTATTCCTGCATAACGCAACGGAAGGCGATAATCGCCAGCCTCACTCAGATACCAGGGAACAGTATGTTTTTGCTCATCTATATTTATGTCGGGCTGAAAAAGACGGTTAAATAACACAAATCCTTCAGCCCCTGCAGCGTCAAGTTGGCGAACAATGTTCAGCGTATTCGTATAGAACGGGCTCAACTTGATACTGACAGGAATATTTACTGCTTTGCGAACCTCTTTGTAAACCGATAAGCGCGCCTCCTCTATGCTTTTAGCACTCTTGTCAAAGTTGTTCGGCGTACTGTAAAAGTTTAATTCCAACGCAGCTACACCTGTTTGAGCAAGCACTTGAGCATATTCCACCCAACTGATTTCATACACAGCGTTTAGGCTGGCAATGATTGGAATATTAACAGCTTCGACTGCTTTCCTCAGCTTCATCAAATGCTCCTCAGGACCAGCATGTTGCAAAGTCGGAAATATTTTTGCCATTTCAGCATTTCGTTCGTCATACATATCCAAACCTTCTTGCAGCTGAAACCGCTCCATTTGTATCTGCTCCTCGAAAAGAGATTTATATACAATGGCGGATCCTCCGGCATCTTCAATCTTTTTAAGGTTATCTGGATCATTCACCAGGTTGCATGAACCAACAATAATGGGATTCTTAAGCGACAATCCCATAAAATGAGTTTTTAAATCGGCCATAATGTGTTTGTTTTCTGATTAATAATGATTTGTAATGATTGTGGTGATTGTATGTATTAGCAAACGCCTTCTGCAATGTTTTGTTCACCGAATTCCAACCTTTTATTTAACTACTCTGAAGCATGGAACACTTTACTTGGTTTGTGTCTTATTTAGAAACATTCTAAATTACTGATAGTCTACCAAATAGGAATGGAACAGTTCTATTAGAATCGATATTAATTTTTACTTTTGCATCGCTTTTTGCTTTTCTGGCAAAGCGCCTAAATAAGAGCGATTTAATACTAAAATACAATGACTAAAAAGAAAAAATTCATTACCTGCGATGGCAACTATGCTGCTTCGCACGTGGCTTACATGTTCAGTGAGGTTGCAGCCATTTATCCAATCACCCCTAGTTCGACGATGGCCGAATATGTTGATGAATGGGCGGCGAACGGTCGAAAAAATATTTTTGGAGAAACTGTAAAAGTAGTTGAAATGCAAAGCGAGGCGGGGGCTGCAGGGGCAGTTCATGGCTCGCTTCAGGCAGGTGCACTTACCTCCACCTACACAGCTTCACAGGGATTATTGCTGATGATTCCCAACATGTATAAGATTGCCGGTGAATTGCTCCCCGGTGTTTTCCATGTTTCAGCCCGCAGTCTTGCTGCACAGGCGCTTTCTATCTTTGGAGACCATAGCGATGTGATGAGTACCCGTCAAACCGGATTTGCAATGCTTGCCTCAGGCAGCGTTCAGGAAATCATGGACTTGGCAGGTGTTGCGCATCTTACGGCCATCAAATCAAGGGTTCCCTTCCTGCATTTTTTCGATGGTTTTCGTACTTCGGCCGAAGTTCAAAAGGTAGAGTACATGGAACAGGACGATCTTGAGAAGTTGCTCGACCGCAAGGCAGTACAGGAATTTCGCAATCGCGCTCTCAATCCAGAACACCCTGTTACCCGTGGCACAGCTCAAAATCCTGATATTTATTTTCAATCGCGCGAAGCTGCAAATAAATTTTACGAGGAAGTTCCTGATATGGTTAACGACTATATGAAAGAGATAACCCGTATTACCGGCCGAGAATATCACCCGTTTATGTACTATGGAGCGCCTGATGCTGAAAACATCATTGTAGCCATGGGCTCGGTAACCGAAACTACTCGCGAAGTGGTTGATTACCTCAATGCCAGGGGCGAAAAAACTGGTGTCATCATAGTTCATCTGTATAGGCCATTCTCATCAAAATACTTTTTCGATGTATTGCCAAAAACGGTCAAACGCATTGCTGTGCTTGACCGTACCAAAGAGCCCGGCGCAAATGGCGAACCACTCTACCTTGATATCAGAGATATGTTCTACGGAAAACCCAATGCGCCAATTATCGTCGGTGGCCGTTATGGGTTGAGCTCCAAAGATACGTTGCCATCTCAAATTGTAGCGGTGTTCGAAAACCTGAAAATGAAAGAACCCAAAAATCGCTTCACCATCGGTATTCATGATGATGTTACTTTTCACTCACTCCCCATACTTCCTCTTGTAAACGTACTTCCGGAAGGAACCTTCAGTGGCAAATTCTATGGCTTAGGATCTGATGGAACAGTAGGTGCCAATAAAAATTCAATTACAATCATAGGCGATAATACTGAAAAGTATGCCCAGGGCTATTTTGCCTATGATTCGAAAAAATCTGGCGGCTTCACAGTGTCGCACCTACGGTTTGGCGACAAACCAATACGTGCTCCCTATCTCGTTCAATCCGCCGACTTTGTTGCATGTCATGTTCCAGCCTACTTGGGCAGGTATGATATGCTGAAGGGGTTGAAAAAAGGCGGTACATTCTTGCTCAACAGTTTATGGGATGCACATGAAACATTAAATCACATCCCTGACGACATGAAAAAATATATGGCTGAGAACCATATCAACTTCTATATCATTAATGCCACCAAACTTGCTGTTGAGATTGGCCTTGGCAATCGCACCAATACAATAATGCAGGCTGCTTTCTTTAAAATTGCTAACGTGATTCCCTATGAACTGGCAGTGAAAGAAATGAAAAAAGCTGTTATCAAATCGTTTGGGAACAAAGGCGAAGTAGTTGTGAATATGAACTTTGCGGCCATAGATCGTGGTGGGGAACCGGAGAAGGTTGAGGTACCAGCCGAATGGGCAAAGATCAATGTTGTAAAGAAAGTTGACGAAAGGGAAATTCCTGACTTCATTCGCAATGTGATGGAGCCAATCACGATTCAAAAGGGGGATGAACTGCCTGTGAGCACTTTTCTTGGCCGTGAAGATGGAACATTCCCACAAGGAACTTCAGCTTACGAAAAACGCGGCATTGCAGTGGATGTTCCGCAGTGGGTGGCCGAAAATTGCATCCAGTGTAACCAGTGCGCCTATGTTTGCCCACATGGTTGCATCAGGCCATTTCTGATTAATGAAGAGGAAATGAAATCCCTGCCCGCTGATATAAAAACACTTAAAGCCATTCCAAAAACATTCGATGGCCTTCAGTTCAGAATACAACTCAGCCCCATGGATTGTACAGGTTGTGGGAATTGCATTGATACCTGCCCTGCAAAACAAAAGGCTCTCGTGTATAAATCACTCGAAGAAATGGGGCATGAAATTGATTTGTGGAACATCGTCTCGAAAAACGTTTCTTACAAAGACAACATTGTTGAAAAAGACAAATCAGTCAAAAATAGCCAGTTTGCTCAGCCACTGTTCGAGTTTTCGGGCGCATGTGCCGGCTGCGGAGAAACTCCATATATCAAACTGATTACACAATTGTTTGGAGACCGAATGATGATCTCCAACGCCACTGGTTGTTCTTCAATTTATGGAGGTTCGGCTCCGTCAACACCTTATACGGTTAATCCCAAAGGGCATGGTCCATCATGGGCCAATTCGTTGTTCGAAGACAACGCGGAATATGGATACGGCATGACATTGGGCGTAAACCAACTGCGCCGGCGAATTGCAATGCTGATGCAACAAGCGTTAGAAGGTGGATTTGACGCAGAAACCAAAGTCGCTTTTTCTGAGTGGATTGAAGGCAAAGAGGATGCAGAGAAATCAAAAGTTGCTTCTGAAAAAATCATTGCTCGTCTTCAGGATAACCAGCACCCAATTGCCCAGGAAATAATGAGTTTAAAACAATACTTGGTAAAAAAATCGGTATGGGTATTTGGCGGAGATGGCTGGGCCTACGATATCGGCTATGGCGGACTGGATCATGTTATCGCTTCTGGTGATGATATTAACCTGCTGGTGATGGACACTGAGGTTTATTCAAATACTGGAGGTCAATCTTCGAAATCAACACCCGTAGGTGCTGTGGCCAAATTTGCGGCTGCAGGAAAACGGGTTCGTAAGAAAGATCTGGGGATGATGGCAATGAGCTATGGATATGTTTATGTTGCCCAGATTGCAATGGGTGCAAGCCAATCGCAAACTTTGCGTGCCCTGCGCGAAGCCGAAGCCTACAAAGGCCCTTCAGTAATTATTGCCTATTCACCATGTATCGCCCATGGAATCAATGCAGGCATGGGATTAACACAGCAAGAAGCAAATTTAGCTGTCGAAGCCGGGTACTGGGTAAACTACCGCTACAATCCGATGCTCGAAGCTGAAGGCAAGAATCCGTTTGTGATTGACTCAAAAGAACCCGACTGGAGTAAGTTTCAGAGTTTTCTCGCAGGCGAAGTGCGCTATTCTTCACTTTTAAAGGCATTTCCAAAAGAAGCTGATGAGTTGTTTATAGCAGCCGAAGAAAATGCCAAATGGCGCTACAATTCTTACCGCAGACTGGCAGCCATGCAATATTAGAAAAACGATCTACTTTTTTCGAAGGCCGGGATTCACTTTCCGGCCTTTTGATTTTAGTACCTTTGCACTCAAATCCAAATGAAATGAAAAAAACCTCATTTTACCTTGTGCTTTTTCTTATAGTCCAAGCCCTATTCTTTGCCGGGTGGTTTTATCTGATCAGGAATAAGCAAATGACCCCCAGTCCTGATAAAGCCCTGCCTGATTCGGTTTTTGTTGATACATTATCAATGATTCCTGATAATTATTCGCAACTATTAAGCAATCAGCAGGTTATAGCTACGCTTTTCCAACAAACTGCAGCCGAATACAACGCTTTGTGCTACCAGGCTTTTGCTACTGCCCGGGTGATGTTAGAATCCGACCTTAAAGATAAAAATGTAAACTCACCGCGTGCTATCATTGTTGATATTGATGAAACCCTCCTCGATAACAGCCCACACAGCGCCAAATGTATCGAAGAAGGCACTTCATATCCTGACTTTTGGGACGAGTGGTGCCTGAAAGCTGCCGCCAAACCTGTTCCCGGAGCTGTTGAATTCCTAAATCTTGCCCGGCGCTACGGTGTTTCAATTTTTTATATAACCAACCGCAAAGCACATCTGAAAGAGGCAACCATGAAAAATCTGATTCACCTCGGCTTTCCTCAAGTTGAAGAAAAGAATGTATTGTGCAGAACTTCTGAATCAAGCAAAGAAAATCGCCGCCTCGAAGTAGCAAAACTTCATCATATCAGCATGCTTATCGGAGATAACCTGGCCGACTTCTCGAATATTTTTGAGCAGAAAACGATCGAAAACAGAGCTGCAATAACCGACAGCCTTTTTCGCATGTTTGGGAACCGATATATTGTTTTGCCCAATGCCATGTATGGCGATTGGGAAGGCGCGCTTTATAATTACGATTTCTCGCTGAGCGATTCGGCAAAGCTTGCCGTGCGCTATAGGCTACTGAAATCTTTTTAGTTAGAAAACTTCTATTTCAAAAGGAATCCTTGCTTGAATTCCTATGAACGACGAAGCATTTTTGAGATATTGATAATACTTGTAATCATCGCCGAGTTCAGTCCGAATGGCTCGTTTTATACTACCGCCTTGGAAGTCTTCCATAATTTGGGTTAAAAAATCCTTTTGCTCTGGTAGCTCCGTAAGGCGATAATCCTCGATGCCAGCAAGTTCGGCAGCCAGTTTGATAGCCGCATCCAAGCCTCCAAATTCGTCAATCAGGCCAATATTTTTGGCATCAACCCCCGTCCAGATTCTGCCCTGACCAATTTCGTCCACTGCTTCAGGAGTCATATTGCGGCCTTTGGCCACATGTGTGATGAACGCTTTATAAATCCTGTCAATCATTTTCATCATAATTTTTTCCTCGTCCGGACGCATTGGCCGATTGAAAGGGATAAAATCGGCGTATTGATTTGTTTTTACTTCATCGAAGGTGATACCGAGTTTGTTATTGAAAAACTTCTGCATATTGGGAATCACTCCGATCACGCCGATAGAGCCTGTAAGTGTTGAGGGATTGGCGATAATTTTTGTTGCCCCGCAAGAAATATAATATCCCCCCGAAGCTGCCACGTCGCCCATCGAAGCAATCACCGGTTTCGTTTCTTTGGCCAACAGTACTTCGCGCAGGATTACTTCAGAGGCAAGTGCGCTACCGCCACCCGAATTCACCCGCAATACGATGGCTTTCACGTTTTTGTCTTCGCGGGCTTTGCGGAGGGCTTTAGAAATTCCTTCAGAACCAATGGTTTGCTCATCGCCATCGCCCATGATGATGCTCCCTTGGGCATAAACTACAGCAATTTTATCGCGCGATATTTTTTTTCCCTCCTTTGACACCACTGCATTTACGTACTTATCGAGCTCTATAAAATTAATTTTGGCATTTTCCTCAAGACCAAGTTTAAGTCTCAGTTCAGCCAATACCTGGTCTTTATACCACAAACCATCCAGAAGATTATTCTCTAAGGCGCTTACTGCACTATTGAGTATAAATTTTTCGGCGAATTCATTTAGCTGCGCTGTCGAGAGCCCACGAGAAGAAGCGATCTCTTGGATCATTTCTTTCCACAATTCGTTGATGTAGGCCGAAATCTGCAATCGGTTCTCGGCACTCAGTTTATCCAGCATCAACGGCTCAGCTGCACTTTTATACTTACCGTACTTGACAAGTTGCGGCTCAATCTCAAGTTTTTTAAGCAAGCCTTTTAGAAACACAGGTTGACTTGCCAAGCCTTTTAGCTCCATTTCGCCTTCGGGGTTCATATATATTTTGTCTGAAACCGACGCTAAATAATATGTGCCTTGAGAGTAGAAGTCGCTGTAACTGATCATGAATTTTCCGCTTTCTTTGAATTTCATCAGCGCTTTCCTGATTTCACTAAGTGTGGTAAAACCTGCTGGAGTTGTGAATGGTTCAATGCAAATGCCTTTGATGTTAGGATCAGAGGAAGCTTTTTCAATATTCCGGATAATTTCATTTAATCCAGGGCTGGGCTTAAACCCGCTGAAATCAATTGTCGCAAGGGGATTCTTGGGCGACCGGTCTGAAATGGGTTTATCAAATTTCAGATATAGTACGGAGTTGGGTTTCACTACAACGGTTTCTTTCGACATCGAAAGCGCAGCAGCAAAAATACCAAGTAACAGGAAAAGTAAAATTAGATTCCCAACAATAAATCCAAGCATGGATGCAAAAAAGAATTTAAAAAATTGTTTCATAATAAATTGAATTTAAGTGTTTTACGAAAACGATTATTGAAGAAATATATTTAATGGGCACCTTCCTAAAATATGACAAAGCTAAGCATAAAATTATGGTTTAAGGCTGCGTTTAGTTGACCGACAATTGTAAATTTGCCGATTATATTATGATTATTCACCCTGCATATTTAATAACGGGCAGCAATCGCGGCAATCGTTTGTTTATGCTGAAAAAAGCAAAGCAACTAATCAGCGAGCGCTGCGGAGAAGTTGTCAGGTGGTCGGGTGTGTATCAGAGCCCGTCATGGGGTTTCGTTGATAATACAGCTTTTTTGAACCAGGTATTATTGGTGAACACGACCCTTGACCCAACAAGACTCCTTGCCTGCATTCTGCAAATTGAATCGGAGATGGGACGCACCAGGAGGCGCAAAGGTTACAGTAGCCGGAAAATTGATATTGATATACTGTTCTTCGGAGATTGCATCATTGACGAAAACAATCTTAAAATTCCCCATCCGCATATTCCCAAACGAAGATTTGTGCTCACCCCCCTTGCTGAAATTGCGACTGAGTTTATTCATCCACAATTCAGGGTCACCATAAACCAGTTGCTCGGAGCCTGTGATGATGATTCGGTAGTTTTGCCTTATAATGAGAAGATTCAAAATACAAACTCACCGGCATGAAAAGAGATGTTATCATGTATAACTATATTGTAATCGAAGGCAATATCGGTGCCGGAAAAACATCGTTGGCAAGTATTTTAGCCAACATGTATAACGGAAAATTAATCCTGGAGCAGTTCGAAGACAATCCTTTTCTTCCAAAATTCTATGAAGACCAACAAAAATATGCTTTCCCGCTTGAATTGTCATTTCTTGCCTCACGGTATCAACAACTCAAAGATCAGACTGCAACATTAGATTTGTTCAAATCATTTGTAGTGGCAGATTATTTTATAAACAAATCACTGATTTTTGCCCTGCAAACGCTACAGAATGATGAGTTCGCTCTTTTTAACAGGCTGTTCCAGATTATCATCAGCTCGGTGCCAAAACCAGACTTGTTGGTTTATCTGTATATGAATGTTAACCGTTTGCAGCAAAACATACGTCACCGTGGGCGATCCTATGAGCAGGAAATCGAGAATGAGTATCTCGAAAAGATTCAGCATGGCTACCTAGAGTATCTGAAGGGCCTAGCCGATACCCGAATCTTACTGATTGACACCAACAACATTGACTTTGTGAGAAATCAGTATGACCTGGATCGGATACTTAGAGTCATCAACAGAGATTACGAAACAGGGATACATCGGCTCACGCTTTGATTTTCAAATATAATCGGGCATATTGCCAATGTTCAAAAAAATGTTACCTTTGCACCTCCAATAAGTTCGGGGCGTGGCGCAGTTGGCTAGCGTACTTGCATGGGGTGCAAGGGGTCGCGAGTTCGAGTCTCGCCGCTCCGACAGGACAAAGGAGGCGCAAGCCTCTTTTTTGTTTTATGATTCTTTAATCGTTTTCCAAAAGAAGGATAAAAGCCCCCAGGGAGTTACTCGTTCTTCAGATAAAACCAAAGTGGCTGGTTTATGGAAAACTCCCCATTAGTAAATATTTAAAAGTTTAATGATCAGATCAAAGAGCCGCTGCGACCGTGATAAGCTAAAGAATTATCCAAATGCAACCTTTGTAGCAAAAAACCAATTTTGCATTATATTTACTGCATCTTCAAGCGGATGACGCATGACCAAAAAATGGATAATATTTACAATGACTTTGCTTGTTTTGCTGCCGGGATGCAACAGGAAAGACCCTATCAACCTGGAAATTACAAAAAGAGAAAACCTTAACCAAAACTGGTTGTTTAGTCGTCATGGCCATGACCAATGGCTTCCTGCTACCATACCCGGCACAATCCACCTCGATTTATTGGCCAATGGCATCATTGAAGAACCTTTTGCCGCTGATAATGAAACAAAGCAGCAATGGATCGAACATGAAAACTGGATTTACAAAACTGAATTTAGGCTAAGTCGAGAATTCATTGAAAATCAATGCATCGCCTTGGTTTTCGAAGGCCTGGATACCTATGCCCATATTTTCTTGAACGGTATGAGAGTGCTCGAGGCAGATAATATGTTCAGGGAATGGCGCATCGATGCAAAAGAATACCTGAGGGAGGGGAATAATATTCTCGAGGTTCAATTGCTTTCTGCTTATGCCGAAGGTTTGAAATATTTGAAGAAGTTCCCATATATACTGGTAGCCGACAGCGACAAAGGAGAGTTCAAAACCAGCGTATTTACACGAAAAGCACCCTATCACTATGGCTGGGATTGGGCGCCAAGGTTTGTGACCTCGGGGATTTGGAAACCTGTTTACCTGGAAGCCTGGAACAACACCCGCATCGCAGATGTAAGATATGACCTTGTTAGCTTAAGAGAAAGCCAGGCCAGCATTCGGGTAGAAATTGAAATCGAATGCCAGCAGGACGAAAAGATATGGTTGCGAGTGAAAGACCGAGAAGGGCGGGTTTATAAAAAGAAAAAAGTAACAGCTAAGCCCGGCACAAACCGATACGATTTGGAATTTAGCCTTAGAAATCCACAGCTATGGTGGCCAAACGGACTGGGTGAGCCTTTTTTATATGAATTTATAGCCGAGTTGGAAAATGGCAGGAATACGCAAGCAAACACTACCAAATTTGGTATCAGAACGATCGAACTGGTGCAGGAACCAGATTCCATTGGGAGTTCTTTCATGTTTCGCGTAAACGGGGTTCCGGTATTTATGAAAGGAGCCAATTATATTCCTCCCGATATGTTTCTACCCCGCGTGGATGAATCACACTACAGAAAAATGCTTCAACTTGCCGCCGAAGCCAATATGAATATGCTGCGCGTGTGGGGTGGGGGAGTGTATGCCGATGAAGCATTTTATAATCTTTGCGATGAGTACGGGATACTTGTGTGGCAGGATTTTATGTTTGCCTGTTCGTTTTACCCCTGGGATAATCAATTTTTGGAAAATGTAAAACATGAGATAACACATCAGGTGAAACGCCTGCGAAATCATGCCTGCATGGCATTGTGGTGTGGCAACAACGAAATCAGCGAAGCCTGGCATCATTGGGGTTACCAAAGCAAGTACCGCTGGAGTGGTGCGGATTCTGCTGCGATTTGGCAGGGTTATTTAAAGTTATTTGAAGAGCTGATCCCAAATACTCTTTCAACGCTCGATCCCGGACGGCCTTATTGGCCATCATCTCCTTTGCATGGGTGGGGAACACCCAAGAGCCTCACAAAGGGCGATTCGCATTATTGGGGTGTGTGGTGGGGCGAACAACCGTTTGAGATTTATGAACAAAAGATACCACGCTTTGCCAGTGAATATGGGTTTCAGTCCTTTCTCAATTCCAAAACACTTGAAGAATATATCCCACAAAGCGAATGGCAGGTAACCAATCCTGCGATTAAATCACATCAAAAGCATCCTCGAGGCTTTGAACTGATTGACTTGTATATGAAAAGGCAACTTCATGCGCCAAAAACATTTGAGGATTATTTTTATTTAAGCCAGATACTGCAGGCCGAAGGAATGAGAAAAGCCATAGAAGCGCACCGGCGCAATATGCCTTATTGTATGGGGTCGCTTTATTGGCAACTCAACGATTGCTGGCCGGCAGTTTCGTGGTCGGGTATTGACTATCGTTTGAATCCGAAGGCATTGCAGTTTGTTGCCGGACGGGCATTTTCGCCTAAAATACTATCGTTTGAAGCACGAGAAGATAAACTGAGTTGCTATTTGGTTGCTGATCATGGATATGGTGGAAGCGACACATTACATCTTACTTTGTGGGATTTGACCGGAAAACTTTATTGGGAGCAGCATAAAATCGTTGAATTTGGTGAAAATGCTGCAACGTTGGTTTATTCTTTGGATAAAAAATTTCTGCTAACATTTGGCGAACCAAACCACCTGGTTCTATGTGCCAATATTGGCGAAACATCCGCAAATCATTATTTTGTAACTGACAAGAATTTGTGTCTCCGCGAACCCGGGTTTGAATTTAAACTAACAGTTAAAAATGGCACTCAGATTCTCAGGCTTACAGCCATGAGAGCGGCAAGGTACATCCATTTAAGCACCACGAGACAAGAAGCAAAATTCAGTCATAACTTTTTTGATCTTGCACCCGGCCAAACCGTTGAAGTAGAGATAAAATCTGCCCGACTTTTACCTCCGGAAGGGCTGATCATTCGGTCTCTTTTCGACTATCAATAGCTCAATTGATTGTGCCATAACAATTTACATGTTGAAAACTTTTTTTTAATTATTTGTCGAAAAGGTAGTTTTTTGATTTAATTTTGTGATATCAAAATGATATTAAAATAATAAAATTATGGAAAAGGAAAAAAAATTATCACATGTCATGGGGTATGTTGGACTTATGATTTCAATCGTATTACTCATTGCCCCCATTTGGTTGGCCATCGTAGAAGAAAACCCATGGTGGCTATTGATCCTGCTGGTTGATTTACTGTGCTGGATCGGCTTGCAGATTGTGAACCCGAATGAATCGTGCGTGCTCATTCTTTTCGGAAAATATACCGGCACCCTAAAGCAAAATGGATTTTATTGGATCAATCCGTTTTATATCCGCAAGAAAATTTCGTTGAGGGCGCGTAATCTGAACAGTGACCCAATAAAAGTGAATGACAAAATCGGGAACCCGATTATGATCGGAATTGTATTGGTGTGGAGAGTTGAAAACACATTTAAGGCTGCTTTCGAGGTGGATGACTACATTCGATTTGTGGATATCCAGAGCGAAGCCGCTATTCGCAAGCTGGCAGGGGCTTATCCATACGATAATTTTGATGATGAAGAAGCGGATATTTCCTTGCGATCGGGCGGCGAAGAAGTAAATCATCAACTTGAAACGGAATTGCGTGAACGCCTTGAAATTGCAGGCATTCATGTGATGGAGGCCCGCATTGCCTACCTGGCCTATGCATCTGAAATTGCCAGTGCCATGCTTCGCCGCCAGCAAGCAACGGCCATTGTGGCTGCACGGCAGAAAATTGTTGAAGGCGCGGTTAGCATGGTTGAAATGGCCCTTGAACAACTATCGCAAAAACAAATCATCGAACTTGATGAGGAGAAAAAAGCCGCAATGGTTAGCAACCTCATGGTGGTTTTATGCAGCGATAAAGATGCCAGCCCTGTAATCAACACAGGAACACTGCACCAATAAAACCTGCGATGTCTAAAAAGAAGCCATTTGTGTTGAGGCTCAATCCGAAAATGATGGAGCTTATGGAGAAATGGGCTGCGGATGACTTCCGAAGCCTCAATGGACAGATTGAGTGGCTTTTGCACCAGGCCCTGAAAAAATCGGGAAGAATAAATGATCAGACTTCGACAGATATAAACATGTTTGTTGACAATCATCATGGCAATGAATGAAATTCAACTCATTAAAGACGAACTTTGTATTTTGTCCATTCATCCTGAAAAAGGATGGATCAGACGCCGTCAAAACATTGGATATGCTGTGCTTGCAGCCTCGCTTTGCGATCTGGTTCTGTTGGACAAATTGAAGGTAATCCAGGGAAAAATTGAGGCTTCTCTTGCAGGCACCGATGATCCTCTGCTTAATGAGCTTTCTGAAAGATTGTATAAACACAATGGCAGTAAGCTTTGGTGGTGGATGAGTGGACGGTCCTCCCGGGCAACGGCACTTTTTAGCAAGCAGATGAAACTCCTTGAAACCAAACGAATGATAACCAGCCGGGCAGTAGAATGGTTGGGAATCCGGGTGGGTTGGCGATTTCATGTGAATCATAAATATAACACTACTGCTGAAATAACCAGGCTCGAAAGGGCACTCATCTATGGTCGAGAACCGGATCTGAGGCTACGTGTGCTGATTGAACTGATGGTTGTGTTGGATATGGCGGGTGATTTTTTTTCGCAAGGTGAACTGAGAAAAATTGCCAGGAAAAGGGGAAAAGAAATTTGCAAGCATAAATTCCCGGAAAACCACGAAACCTTTAGGGCATTATTTAAGGAGCTACGATCATTGCTGAAGGTGGCAGGAAGTCATGGAGTATGATGATTGCCACTGACTTCATGTCAGTTGTGCTTGTCAAATTTGCCATTAACACTTCATTCATAGTGTTGGTATTATTTATGTAATTTGATGCGAAAATTAAAACATGTAAAAACGAACATGTATGCACAGCAAAACTGAAAAAATTAACTGCTTGATAATTGGCTCCGGTCCAGCAGGCTACACTGCAGCAATTTATGCTGCCAGGGCTGATCTCAAACCAGTCATGTACCAGGGATTACAACCGGGTGGCCAGTTAACCATCACTACTGAAGTTGAAAACTATCCCGGTTATCCGGAAGGAAAAAGCGGGCCAGAAATGATGGATGACTTCCGTAGGCAGGCCGAACGTTTCGACACCGATATACGCTTTGGAATGATTACCGAGGTTGACTTGAGGAAAAGGCCATTCAAGGCATTGGCTGACGATGGCAAAGAAATTGAAGCAGAAACTATTATTATTTCTACGGGTGCCACTGCACGTTGGCTGGGGCTTGAATCGGAGAAAAAATACAATGGCTATGGTGTATCTGCTTGCGCAACCTGCGATGGTTTTTTCTTTCGGGGGAAGGTCGTGGCAGTAGTTGGAGGGGGTGATACGGCCGCCGAAGAAGCCACCTATCTTGCAAAACTTTGCAAAAAAGTTTACCTCGTTCACCGCCGCGACGAATTGCGGGCTTCGAAGGCAATGCAAGCAAGGGTGTTGAGAACCGCAAATATTGAGCCTGTCTGGTTTCACACGGTGAAAGAAGTGCTTGGCGATGAAAAAGTAGTCACTGGTGTGTTGCTCGAAAACGTAAAAGATGGCTCACTGAAAAAGCTCGATATTGATGGGCTGTTTATAGCCATTGGCCACAAGCCTAACTCTGATCTCTTTAAAGGTCAATTGGATCTGGATGAAAACGGTTATATAAAAACCGTTCCGGGCTCAACTAAAACCAATATTGAAGGTGTTTTTGCTGCTGGCGACGTGCAGGATCATGTGTATCGCCAGGCGATTACTGCCGCGGGTACAGGCTGTATGGCTGCAATCGAAGCCGAAAGGTTTCTTTCATCGCTCGAATAATCCCAACTTTTCTTAAGACCGGGGTTAACATTGATCAAGGCCTGTCCCGGAAAAAAGAAGGTTTATCTATTTTCGTTTGAATCTGGATGATTTACCCTTCCAGGAGTTTCGATCTCCTCCGGAGTCTGGTGTAAACCTACTTCTTGATTTTTTGTAAGGAGATGAGGAAGATTCTTTTGTGGTGTAATTGCTTTGCTTTTTCTTTTCATCTCCATCTCTGCGTTCGCTGGCGAGTTCGACACGCACCTGTTTGGGATTGAATTTATCGTTGTCAAAGGATTGCTTCACCAACCCGACCGATTTACTGTCAATGTCAACAAATGAATAGGCGTGCATGATATCTATCCTTCCAATCCTTACATCGCGCGAACGGGTCACTTCGTTAATTAGGCCAATCAGGTGCTGAGGCGCAATCTTATCCTTGCGGCCGACGCTGAAAAACATTCGCTGATAGCGTGAAACCTCTCCGCGTGGGTCTCGTGTTTCTTCCACATTCAAATCGTTTGCATTGCGATAGTATTCCAAAAAACGATTAAACTCAAGCGAAACAAACCTTTTGATGATTTCTTCGCGATTCATCCACTCAAGCTTACGATAAATTACGGGCAGAAAAGAATCAATTTCGTCATGGTTTACTTCGACATTTTCCATGAGGTCAATGTGATGAAACAGTTGCTTTTCGCACACTTGAACCCCAGTGGGAACCTTCGCTTTTGCAAATTCCCGCCCTACTTTTTTTTCAATTATTTTAAGTTTGCTTTTTTCCTTGGTATGGATAATGGATACACTGATGCCTGTTTTATCCGCCCGGCCTGTTCTTCCGCTTCGGTGCAGATAGGTGTCTGCTTCGTCGGGCAGGTTGTAGTTGATTACATGCGTCAGGTCGTTTACATCCAATCCGCGTGCTGCCACGTCGGTGGCTACGAGCATTTGCAGGGTGCGCTCGCGAAAGCGTTTCATCACATGATCGCGTTGAGCCTGGCTCAAATCACCGTGAAGTGAATCGGCATTATAGCCGTCGCGGATCAATGCATCGGCAATCTCTTGTGTTTCGATGCGGGTGCGGCAGAAAATGATTGAATAAATACGGGGATTGAAATCGGCAATGCGTTTCAGGGCCAGATACCTGTCCTTGGCCTGCACCACATAATAGATGTGTTTAACATTGGCTGTACCGGTGTTGCGCTGGCCCACGGTTTTAATCACCGGATTGCGCATATATTTTGCCAGAATGCGCTCCACTTCTTCGGGCAAGGTTGCCGAAAAAAGCAGGGTGTTTTTTTCCTTTGGTGTTGATTCAAGGATGGTATCCACTTCTTCCTGAAATCCCATATCGAGCATCTCATCTGCTTCGTCTAACACAACCCAGTTTACATAGCTGAGGTCAACCTTTTTGCGGCGAATCATGTCGTTGAGCCTTCCGGGTGTGGCGACAATGATTTGTGGTTTTTCGGCGAGTTGTTTGAGTTGCACATCAAAACTGGCGCCGCCATAGATTGGAACAACCTTAACCTTTGGCATAAAAACAGCATAGCTTTGCAGGTCGTGTGTGATCTGCATACATAATTCGCGTGTTGGGCAAAGAATAAGGGCTTGCGTATGATGTTGATCAGTGTCAATGTGCTGAAGCACAGGGAGTCCGAAAGCGGCTGTTTTACCTGTCCCGGTTTGGGCAAGGCCAACCACATCGCGGGGTTGAGTCAATAA
>JBBIIP010000003.1:0-106543 GCA_037446395.1 Lentimicrobiaceae bacterium | reverse complement strand
ATGATGAGTGTGAGGACGATGTTGAAGGCCTGTGCGATTAAAAATGCATATAGCGGCCTGCCTTTATCCATTGCCACCATGTCTCTGAATTTGGTTTCCATGCCTATGCAGACAAATGCCAGGTTAAACCACAAAGACTGGTAACTTTTAATTATTTTTCCAGATGTGGCGGCTGACTCAGGGGCGAGAAAAAATGAAAACACAATGGATGCTAAGATAAATCCCAATACAAACTTTGGAAAACGATCCCATATGACACGCACTGAGGGTTTTTCGGATTTCACGCTTTTATTTGATTGTTTGTATGCCCAATAAATTGATATAATGAAGGCAGCAACCCCGAGCAAAACATTTTGGGAAAACTTTATGATGGTACTGAATTTGAGTGCGACATCGCCTGCAATCGTGCCCGATGCAACCACGGCGCCGGTGGTGTCAATCGAACCTCCCAACCATGCTCCGGTGGTCTCAGCAGTAAGATTCATCCATTTAGCAAGAAGTGGCATGAAGATCATCATCGGAATAGCAACAATCAGCACAAGGGAAATCAGGTAGCTCAATTTTTTACCATCGCCTTTGATGGCGCCGGCAGTAGCAATAGCAGCCGAAACACCGCAAATGCTCACTGCACTGGCCAGCATCACACTCATTTCTTCATCCACTTTGAGTTTCCTGGAAACCCAGAATGCAAAATACCATACTCCAATCACAACGACAACTGCTTGCAATAAGCCATAGAAGCCAGCTTTCATGATCTCGGAAAATAAAATTGTTGCCCCCAGCATAACCAATCCAACTTTTATATAGAACTCACTTTGTATGCCTTCTTTTAGCCAAATGGGCGTCTTAATCACATTGCTGATAAAGAGCCCGATCAGCAACGAAAACAAAACCGTTTCCAGTCCAAGATTCTTCATTGAGCCGCTCGATGCAATAAACTGTGCTCCCATCGAAAGAATAAAAACGATCGGAAATGAAATCAAAATTGATTTTATACTTTTCCCCATGAACCAGGCTCCTACACTGGCAAAAAACAAGAAATACAGAAAAGTTAGTAACAATCTTACTGAGTTTCCGCTTGTAAATACCTCTGTGCTTAGCACCGTCCATCCGCTCCATCCTTCTTTTGGGCCGAACTTCGGCATTTCGGGGAAGAAATTTGTAGCTGCATTCAGTAAAATCAGCGATAGCCCAATGATAACGGCTGCCCAGTCTTCGTTGAGTTTATAATTTACTCGCATGATATTGAGGTTTTGATTAATTGGACAAATATATAAAAATAGCGATTTTGGAATCTTTGCTTTCGGGATGCACACTGAAAAGATTATTTACTTCTGTGCTGTGCGAAGTGAATTGTTATTTTTGCCTAGCAAAACATCAAAAATGATTCTCTTTTTTAAAGGAGCCCCTCCTGCAGTTTACGCTGTGTCTGTCGATCATTATCCCGATGATGAAGAGATAAAAAAATTGTGCTGGCTTTTCAGCAAAGCAAAATTAATTGAATCATCGCAGGTGAAGGGAGTCTTTACCGGACCCCGCCGTGAAATGATTACGCCGTGGAGCACCAATGCTGTAGAAATCACTCAGAACATGGGGATGAGTGGTATCAGCCGTATTGAGGAGTTCGTAAAACATACCCGGAAAAACCCTGCCTTCGACTCGATGTTGCAGGCACTCTATCGTGGCTTGGATCAGAGTCTTTTTGCAATCAGCCGTGATTCTGAGAAACTTATTCCAGTGAGAGATATTGGTGCCTATAACCAGGAACATGGACTGGCTTTGAGCGAGGAAGAAATATTATATCTTGAAACGCTAAGTGGTAGGCTTCGCCGCCCCCTGACAGATTGTGAAGTTTTTGGTTTTTCTCAGGTAAATTCTGAGCATTGCAGGCATAAAATATTTAACGGAACGTTTATCCTTGATGGAGTTGAGCAAGAAGAATCATTGTTTGC
Source organism: Lentimicrobiaceae bacterium (assembly GCA_037446395.1). Taxonomy (GTDB): domain Bacteria; phylum Bacteroidota; class Bacteroidia; order Bacteroidales; family JAAYJT01; genus JAAYJT01. The sequence goes on along the minus strand of JBBIIP010000003.1, from coordinate 104,591 downwards.
GATGATTAAAAAAACCTCAAAGCGCAATCTCAACCGCCTCGTTTCAGCCTATAACGATAATGTAGCCTTCGTTCAAGGCCCTGCTGCCATACAATTTGCCCCTGAAAGGCAGCACATACCCAGTTTCTTTAGGGTTCGCAAGATAGAAACTGTAATCTCACTTAAAGCAGAAACACATAATTTCCCCACCACCGTGGAACCGTTTAATGGGGCTGCAACCGGTTCTGGAGGAGAAATACGCGATCGTATGGCTGGGGGTAAAGGTAGCCTGCCTCTTGCCGGTACAGCAGTTTACATGACTTCCTACCCAAGATTTGAAGGCGAACCAAGGGAAACCGGAACAACCAGTCGCAAGTGGCTCTACCACACTCCTTTAAATATATTAATCCGTGCCTCTGACGGAGCGAGCGATTTTGGAAACAAATTTGGCCAGCCCCTTATTTGTGGAAGCCTGTTTACTTTTGAACACAAAGAAAACAATAAAACTTATGGCTATGATAAAGTAGTGATGCTTGCAGGTGGCATTGGTTTTGCTCGTAAAGATGATGCACTAAAAGAAACCCCTTCGGCAGGCGACACGATTATTGTGATGGGGGGTGACAATTACCGCATTGGTATGGGTGGAGGTGCCGTTTCGTCTGTAGCTACCGGAGAGTTTCATAACCGGATAGAACTCAATGCCGTTCAACGCTCAAATCCTGAAATGCAAAAGAGGGTGTTCAATGTGATTCGGGCTTTTGTAGAGGCTTCCAAAAACCCTATAGTTTCCATTCACGACCATGGGGCTGGCGGACACTTGAACTCACTATCAGAATTGGTAGAGCACACAGGCGGTATGATAAATATGAACAAACTGCCCATAGGTGACCCAACACTTTCACCTAAGGAACTCGCCGGTAACGAATCGCAGGAACGTATGGGTATAATCATGCGACAGCAGGACCTTCAGATGCTCCACGAACTTGCCCTTCGCGAAAGAGCTCCTATGTATGAAGTGGGGGAAGTTACCGGTAATAAGCAGATTATATTTGCTGATCCCGCCGCAGGGAGGAAACCAATCGACCTATCCGTTGATGATCTATTCGGGAGTACTCCAAAAACAATAATCAAAGATACGGTACTTAACGAAAGATATGCCGGCTTTGATTATAGTGCGACTTCTCTGCCAAAATATATCGAAGCTGTGCTACAACTCGAATCGGTAGCATGCAAGGATTGGCTCACCAACAAAGTTGATCGTTCTGTATCCGGAAAGGTAGCCTTGCAGCAATGCACAGGCCCCCTGCAGTTACCCTTAAATAATCTTGGTGTGATGGCTATTGATTATGAGGGAATTAAGGGAGTTGCCACTGCATTAGGCTCTGCTCCCGCTATGGCATTGATTGACTCTGCTGCAGGCTCCCGGATGGCTATCGCAAAAGCACTTACTAATATTATCTGGGCACCGATCGAAAGTGGGTTGAAGGGCGTTTCGCTGAGCGCCAATTGGATGTGGCCTGCAAGAAACAAAGGAGAAGATGCAAGACTTTACAGAGCCGTGAAGGCTGCCAGCGATTTTGCCATTGCTTTGGGAATCAATATCCCTACAGGAAAAGACTCACTTTCAATGACGCAGAAATATCCTGATGGAAGTGAAGTATATGCACCTGGAACTGTCATCATTTCAGCCGTTGGCGAGGTTACTGATATACGTATAACCATCAATCCGGTAGTGGAGCCCAATACACTCACTACCCTCATATATATTGACTTTTCTTGTTCAGAACCTCAACTTGGCGGCACCGCTTTTGCCCAGTCCTTGAACAAATTAGGGGAAGCTGCACCAGACGTTGCAGATGCAGAATATTTTGCCCGGGTCTTCGGTGTCATCCAAACCCTTGTCAAACAAGAAAAGATACTTGCAGGACACGACATTTCCTCAGGTGGATTAATTACTACATTGCTCGAGATGTTGTTTTCGCAAAACAACTGTGGAATGAATGCCGACTTCTCCTTTTTTAAGGAAAAAGATCTTGTGAAATTACTTTTTTCGGAAAACCCAGGAATCGTAATCCAAGTGGATGACTATGATTATGTTGCTGTTTTGCTTCACGATGCAGGGGTGGATTTTGAAAGAATCGGAACGATCATACCGGAGCCTAAATTCAATTTGACTCACCCGGAATTTACCTTTGATTTTGATGTTAATGTCCTCCGAAAGCAATGGTACTATAAATCAAGCCTTTTCGACCGAGAGCAAAGCGGAGCAGAACATGCTTTGGACCGATCTGTGAACTACCAAAAACAGGAATTGCGTTTTATATTTCCGGCGAATTATTCAGGAACGTACAATCTAAAAACCGATATTAGCAGATATTCGAGACCAAAAGCTGCCATCATCCGCGAAAAAGGCGTCAATGGCGATCGCGAAATGGCTTGGTCGCTATTTTTAGCAGGGTTCAATGTCAAGGATGTTCACATGACCGATCTGGTCAGTGGCCGAGAAACCCTTGATGAAATCAACATGATCGCATTTGTGGGGGGGTTCTCAAACTCCGATGTGCTTGGCTCGGCAAAAGGGTGGGCTGGAGCATTTCTTTTTAATGAAAAGGCAAAAAAAACGCTCGAAAATTTTTATTCCCGCCCAGATACTCTAAGCCTTGGAGTGTGCAACGGATGCCAATTGATGATTCACCTGGGGCTGATTTGTCCGGAGCACAAGGAGCAACCCACCATGTTGCATAACGCCTCAGGAAAATTTGAATCGGCTTTTCTTACAATTGATATTGCCGAAAACCCATCGGTGATGCTGCGCACCCTGGCTGGCTGTCGACTAGGAATCTGGGTTGCACATGGTGAAGGACGATTTAAACTACCTTACGATGAAAGTAATTATCACATAGCAGCCAAGTACTCTTATCACGAATATCCCGGAAATCCAAATGGTTCGGATTATGACGTTGCAGCCATTTGTTCTGTCGATGGACGACATCTGGCCATCATGCCTCATCTCGAACGATCAGTGTTGACATGGCAATGGGCGTGGTACCCTCGCGAAAACAGAAAAACAAATAATGTGAGCCCATGGATTGAGGCATTCGTGAATGCAAGGAAATGGGTTGAAAGGATGACTGAAATCAAAAATACTGATAGAGTACAAAGGACAGGTTAAGAATTATTTTGACGGTTTGAACATAGTACGTTAGAAAAATTGATCATTCGATATGAGAAATACGTAAATTCAAAAAATATAGTCACGTATTAAAAAAAAGACTTTACCCTTTAAATAATCATAATCAACAACCAAACTTTAACTTAAAAATGAGCATCCACATTGAGGCAGAACCGGGACAAATTGCACCTTTCGTTTTACTGCCCGGCGACCCATTGAGGGCCAAATTCATCGCTGAAAATTTTTTCGAAAATCCTGTATGCCATAACCACATTCGGGGCATGCTGGGCTATAGTGGAACCTACAAAGGCAAACCGGTTTCGGTGCAGGGGACAGGCATGGGCATTCCTTCCATTAGCATTTATGTGCACGAACTGATCTGCGACTATGATGTGCAAACACTTGTGAGAATTGGAACCTGCGGGTCATTGGTTGAGGATTTACTTGTAAGAGATGTGCTACTTGCCCAGGGCGCCTGCACCGACTCGTCTTTCAACAAACTAAAATTCAACGGGATGGACTTCGCACCCCTGGCTGATTTTGAACTGCTACGCAACGCCCATGATTTTGCAAAACAGAAAGGAATAAGGATACAGGTACGCAACGTCCTGACATCAGACACTTTCTATAATGATGATATTTCAAACCCTTACCAACTTTGGCAAACCTATGGAGTGCCAGCGGTTGAAATGGAGGCAGCCGCACTCTATACAATCGCCGCCCGCTTTCGACGCAAAGCCTTGGCAATACTGACTGTAAGCAACCATCTTCTGACCGGAGAAGAGCTTTCAGCGACCGAACGCCAGCAATCGTTCACAGATATGGTAAAAATTGCACTTGAATTGGCGTGAAACTGCCTTGATGGAAAATACTCAAGTGCCCAGGTTAGATGATGTAAGGGAACAATGAAATTTTTTAATGATTCAATAGGATTTGAATTTCTTAAGAACATGTCAACAGAGAAAAAGTGTCAAAGATGTTATGCAATCTATCATGTACCACTTTGCAAATATTTCTAAGAGCACTCGAAAAAATGAATTAGCCTTTAAGACCATGCAGCCACAATAATCAAAAAAATCAGCATATTTGTTGGATAATTTTTTGCTCAACCGGTAATCACCCTTAAAATTTCTTATTATGCAATTTGTTGCCATCGACTACATTGTATTTTTTGCTTACTGTTTGCTTATTATTGGACTTGGCCTTTGGGTTTCAACCCGCAAGAAAGGAATTGATACCAATTCAAGCGATTATTTCCTGGCAGGCAGGGCCTTGCCCTGGTGGGCTATCGGCGCTTCGCTGATTGCTTCCAATATTTCCGCCGAACAATTTATCGGTATGTCCGGATCAGGATTTGCAATTGGACTTGGAATTGCATCGTATGAATGGATGGCAGCCCTCACCTTGTTGATCGTTGCATACTTCTTCCTGCCGATTTTTCTAGAAAAGAAAATTTATACAATGCCCCAGTTTCTCGAAATAAGATTCGATAAAAGGGTAAAAACCGTAATGGCAGGTTTCTGGCTGGTAGTTTTTGTTTTTGTGAACCTGACCTCAATAATTTACCTCGGAGCCCTTGCCATCGAACGCATCATGGGGGTAGATATGATCTATGGAATTATCGGATTGGCCTTTTTTGCCGCATTATATTCTATTTATGGGGGATTAAAAGCCGTAGCATGGACAGATGTAATTCAGGTTGTTTTTCTTGTAGGCGGAGGACTAGTAACCACTTATTTTGCACTTGATTACCTGAGTGGAGGAGAAGGTTTTGTGGCAGGATTTTCAAAATTGCTCAAAGATGTACCTCAAAAATTTGACATGATTCTCGAAAAAGGAACACTTCTTGTTCCTGACGGAAAAGGAGGCACCAAAGATGCTTACATTGACTTACCCGGAATTAGTGTTTTGATAGGAGGGATGTGGGTCGCAAATCTTTATTACTGGGGATGCAACCAATATATCATTCAGCGTGCCCTTGCTGCCAAGAGTATCCGGCATGCGCAACACGGCCTGGCTTTTGCTGCCTATCTTAAACTCTTGCTTCCACTTATTGTTGTAATTCCCGGCATCGTGGCATTTGCTTTAAGTGCAGATATTGCCAAATCTGATGAGGCCTATCCCTGGCTGCTTCATAATTTTGTTCCGACCGGTGTAAAAGGTCTCGCATTTGCTGCATTGGTTGCTGCAATTGTGAGTTCGCTGGCTTCGATGATGAACAGCATCTCAACCATCTTCACAATGGATATCTATAGAGAATATGTAAATAAAAATGCGTCTGAAGGCAGCTTGGTACGAACAGGAAGAATTGTCAGCACAATAGCCCTTCTGATAGCGGTTTTTATTGCGCCCATGCTTTCAAATCTCGATCAGGCGTTTCAATATATCCAGGAATTCACTGGCTTTGTGAGCCCGGGCGCGCTTGCCATCTTCATGGCGGGTTTCTTCTACAAAAAGGCCACTTCAAATGGAGCATTAGCAGCCGCCATTGGAACATTTGTGTTTTCACTGCTGTTTAAAATCCTGCTTCCTTCGCTGCCTTTCATGGATCGCATGGGGATCGTATTCCTTCTTTGTGTGGCGCTGATTGTGGCGTTTTCGTTGCTTCAGGGCAATAAAACCCAGGCAAAAGCAATTAGTTTGCATAAAAACCTGTTCCAGGCCGATTGGATATTCTGGGTTGCTTCAATCGGTGTAGTTATAATTCTTATTGTACTTTATGCAACCTGGTGGTAGAGCTGTAAGGAAATAACCGTAATAAAATCTTCAACATGATCCGGGTTTTAATTTGCGGGGTGGGATTAATATTTCTGGCTGCCACCGTTTATAAACTACCTGCCCAGTACCCAATGCTTTATCAAAGCCAAACGCTGATAATAAAAAAAGACACATTGAATTATCGCATCATGTATCCTGAAAACTTTGATCCGTCAAAGAAGTATCCATTGATTCTGTTTTTGCATGGTGCCGGGGAACGAGGAAATGATAACCAGAAACAACTCACCCATGGCGCTTCGTTTTTTTCCTCGCCCGAAAATCGCAAAAACTTCCCTGCCATCGTAGTTTTTCCCCAGTGCGCTCCACACTCTTATTGGGCGAATGTTATAATAACAACCAGCGCTGAGGGAAATCGTCACTTTAACTTTCAACCTTCGGCCAGGCCAACAAAACCCATGCAGTTAACCATCATTTTGCTTGAATATCTCTTGAAATCAAAATGGGTGGATCAAGACCGGGTTTACATTGGAGGGCTATCAATGGGAGGCATGGGTACTTTTGAACTTATCTACCGCAAACCAAAGGTTTTTGCTGCTGCCTTGATCATATGTGGAGGGTGCAATCCCACCGTGATTAATAAAAAAGCAAAAAGAGTTAAAATGTGGGTGTTTCACGGAGAAGAAGATCAGGTGGTTGTTCCAGATTATTCCCTGCGGATGGTTGAGGCATTTAAAAATGCTGATTTTGAAGTTAAACTCACGGTCTATCCTGATGTTGGGCACAATGTCTGGGATGCTGTTTTTCAAGAGCCCCAATTATTGCACTGGCTGTTTTCGAATCACCGTTAATCTGCTTTTTGTTGACTAGAATACGGTACTGGTTTCTGAGACGAATTATTAACAATATATTTGGCTGAATGATTTCTTTTTTATATTTGCTGGTCTTTATATTGAAGTTAATTAATATAAGACCGTAATTTTATTTAGATCAACGGGTTGCGATTCTTTTTCACCCCACCCAATAAGAATCTTCGATTTTTTTGATCTGAAAATTATTGTAGGAGAACAATGAACAACACCATTCTGATCACAGGGGCTACCAGTGGCATAGGCGAAGCGTCTGCGAAGCTTTTTTCATCTCAAGGTTACAGGGTCATCATTGCCGGTCGTCGCAACGACCGCCTAAAAGCCTTGGCCAGGCTTCTGACCAAAGAATATAATTCGGAAGTACTTCCGCTTTGTTTCGATGTATGCAACCGACAAGCTGTAGATGCCTCGATAGATTCTATATCCCCGGATTGGAAACAAATAAATATTTTGTTGAACAATGCCGGCCTTTCGCAAGGCCTTGAGCCGATTCACACTTGCGACATCGAAGACTGGGAGAGAATGATTGATACCAATATGAAAGGCCTTTTGTATGTGACACGGAAAATCGCACCAATCATGGTGGCCCGTGGGAGTGGACACATCATCAACATCGGATCAATAGCCGGAAAAGAGGTTTATCCCAATGGCAATGTTTATTGTGCTACGAAATTTGCTGTTGAGGCGTTAACCCAAGCCATGCGGAAAGATTTGCTCGAGCACGGAATAAAAGTCACACAGGTTGCCCCCGGAGCCGTGAAAACCGAATTTTCTGCTGTGCGTTTTCATGGCGATCTTCAGCGCGCCGAAGGAGTTTATAAAGGATTTGATCCGTTGAAAGCAGAAGATATTGCTGAAGTAATCTTTTTTGTGGCAACCCGCCCGCCAAATGTGAACATTAACGATATAATTGTAATGCCTACCGCCCAGGCATCCACTACACAAATATTCAGGAGACCAGAATAAAATCAGAAATTAATTTTTTATTAACCAACACAAGCAGAAATGAGCACAAACGTCACCCGCCTTTTTGACATTCTTCAAAACCTTAAGGAGAATTATTCCCATCTCGATTCAGTTTTGGCTGGCAAAGAAAATGGGAAATGGGTCACCTACAATGTTGACCAGTATATCGAAAACGCATATGGAGTATCCTATGCATTGTTGAAACTCGGCGTAAAACCCGGCGATGCCATTGCAAGTATCTCAAACAACCGCCCCGAGTGGAACTTTCTTGATATGGGCACCATGATGGCTGGAGCAATTCATGTTCCACTCTATCCTACCATCAGCGAAGCAGATTATGAATACATTCTCAATCATGCTTCGGTAAAATTTGTGTTTGTAAGCAACAAAGACCTCTTACGCAAAATTCAGCACATCCTTCCCAGGGTTACATCAATCAAAGGTGTTTTTTCTTTTTCGAAAACAGCCGAAGTCCCGTGCTTATGCGACCTTATCGAAGAGTCGCTGAAAACCCCGGCGCCTGAAAAAATAGAAGCCATCAAGGCAACGATCAAACCTGACGACCTGGCCACCCTGATCTATACATCCGGCACAACAGGTAATCCCAAAGGGGTGATGCTTTCGCACAACAATATCCTGAGTAATGTGATGGCAGTTAAACATATTCCACCCCTTGAAGGGAATGACAAAGCCCTAAGCTATCTCCCCCTCTGCCATGTATATGAAAGAGTGATTAATTACACCTGGCAGTATTTGGGAGTTTCGACCTATTACGCCGAAAGCATGGCAACGATTGCTGACAATATGAAGGAAGTAAAACCTCAGCTGATGTCGACAGTGCCGCGATTGCTCGAAAGAATCTTTGACAAGATCATGAATACTGGCCGCAAACTCACAGGAATTAAACGCATGTTCTTTTTCTGGGCAATCAATGTGGGCAATAAATTCAAGCTGCATGGTAAGAATGGCCTATTCTATAAATTACAACACAAGATTGTTGATAAACTGGTGTTCACTAAATGGAGAGCTGCTACGGGTGGGAACCTAAACGTGATGGTTTCCGGAGGGGCTGCACTACAGCCACGACTGTCGCGCATCTTCTGGGCAGCCGGCATCAGGGTGCTCGAAGGATATGGCCTCACCGAAACATCTCCCTGTATTTCTGTTCAGCATTTTGGCAGGCATGGGCATGATTTTGGCACCGTTGGCCCACCACTCAACAATGTAGAAGTAAAGATTGCGGAGGATGGTGAAATTTTAACAAAAGGCCCTCATGTTATGCTGGGCTACTATAAAGAACCCGAACTAACCAAACAAACCATCGAACCTGATGGTTGGCTACATACTGGCGATATTGGCCTACTTCAAAAAGATGGTCAATTGTCAATTACCGGGCGCAAAAAAGCTGCTTTTAAAACCTCGTTCGGCAAATACATAAACCCCGAAGTGATGGAAGAAAAATTTAAGGAGTCGGCTTTTATTGATACACTCATGGTGCTTGGCGAGAACCAGAAGTTTGCTGCCGCCCTGATCGTACCTGATTTTGTTCATCTTAAATCATACTGCGCGATTAAAAACATACCCTATACAACCGATGCTGAGATGGTTGAAAACCCTGTGCTGCGTAAGCGCTTCCAGGTTGAGGTTGACAAGTTTAATGTGGGTTTTGGCGCTTATGAGCAGATTAAGAAATTTGAACTCATTGGCAATGAATGGAGTGTGGACGGAGGCGAACTCACTGCAACACTAAAAATAAAACGCGATTTTATTTCCGAGAAGTATAAAGCACAGGTGAATAAATTATTTAGCCTTGCAGAATAAACACAAAATCGTATCATTGCATGATTATTGAATCCGGCTAACTTCTTTACAACATCCTTTTTCGATGGGAGAACAACTACACCGCATATTCGATCTGCTCGAATTGTATCGTGGAAAGTATTCCTCGAAAAAGGATGTTTTCACATTTCGCAAAGGAAATGTTTGGAGAACCTTTTCCGGTTCCGAATATATAGATTTTGCTGACCGCGTCAGTGCCGGCCTTCTCTTTCTGGGCGCCCAAAAAGGAGATAAAATCGCCACGATCATGCAAAATTGCCCTGCATGGAACTACATTGATATGGGTATCATGCAGATTGGCGCTGTGCACGTGCCAGTTTATCCTACCCTCAGTCAGAGTAATTTTCTTCACATCTTCAATCACGCAGATGTCAGATTCATTTTTGTTTTTGATAAGAGCATTTATAATAGAATTCGTGATCTCCTTCCAAGAATACCTACCCTTGAAGCCGTGTTCTCAATTGAAAAAACAGAGGGGGTTAGGCATTGGAAGGAACTGATTGAACTCGGCAAAAAAGAATTTAATATCAACAAAATCAATCAGATAAAATCGGAGATAAAGTCCGATGATCTGGCCACCATTATCTACACTTCGGGCACAACAGGAGCATGTAAAGGAGTAATGCTGAGCCATCGGAATTTTATAAGCAATTTTACTGCCACTGCCGCCATTGTTGAGCCCAAAAATATAGTCAGGGCTCTTAGCTTTCTTCCGCTTTGCCACGTTTATGAGCGAATGCTCAATTATATGTATCAATATCTTGGCATTAATATTTGTTATGCCGAGAGCATTGAAAAAATTGGCGAAAATTTGCGGGAGCATCAACCCGACATGATGTGTGCGGTGCCCAGAATGCTCGAAAAGGTATATGCACGGTTTGTTTCAAAAGGGCACGCTTTAAAAGGCGCCCGGAAAGAAATTTATTTTTGGGCTTTAGACCTGGCCTTACATTTTGAGCTTCATCATAAAAATGGTTTTACCTATGAATTTAAGCGCAAAGTTGCCGACTATTTTGTGTATCGAAAATGGCGCCGGGCATTGGGTGGCAAGCTAAGGTTTATAGTTTCGGGAGGTGCCAGCCTTAGGCCTGGAATAGCAAGAGTATTTTGGGCCGCCAACATTCAGGTAATGGAAGGATATGGCTTGACCGAAACATCACCCGTTGTGGCGGTCAGCAATTTTGAACCCGATGGAGTAAAATTTGGAACCGTTGGGCCTGCCTTGAAAGGAGTTGAAATAAAAATTGCACCCGATGGTGAAATCCTGTGCAAAGGGCCGAACCTCATGTTGGGCTATTACAAAAACCCGGAGCTTACCTCCGAGGTGATAGACAAAGATGGTTGGTTCCATACAGGCGATATAGGCATGCTTGAGGATAAGAAATACCTGAAAATCACAGACCGCAAGAAAGAAATCTTTAAAACCTCAGGGGGTAAGTATATTGCCCCACAAGCAATTGAAAATCGCTTCAAAGAGTCGGAATTCATTGAAAATCTAATTGTAGTGGGCGAAAACAAACACTTTGCGGCGGCCATCATTGTCCCCAATTTCGAGCATCTCAAGGGCTGGTATGCTGCAAAAGGATATGATTTTATACCACCTTCAAAAGCAATAAAAGATGAGCGGGTAATCAATCGAATTCAGCACGAATTGGATGAACTCAATTTGATGCTCGACAAAACAGAACAAATAAAAGCCTTTCGGCTTGTTGATGCTGATTGGACACCGGAGACAGGAGAGTTGAGCCTAACGCTTAAACTTAGAAGACAATTTATTCAGGATAAATTCAGAGGCCTGATCTACGATATGTATGATGCCCGTTAGAAACATCTCAAATTCTGAACCCTTCAAAAATCTACTCATCCACCCCTATAGGCAATCATCTAAACTTTAAAATCATGCACAATCCAAAACAAAGAATTTTCATCCAGGTGCTAATCGCAATCCTTTTCATCCAAACCATGATTTCCTGTTCTCCGGAAGTAAAACCTGTTCAAATCATCCCCCAACCAGTTAAAATTGAACAGAAGAATGGCGTATATAAATTAAGAGGAGAAGTCAGTATTATGGTTTCTGCTGAACAACAAGATCTTATGGGCTTGGCCAATTACCTTTCAACGGTGTTCGAAACAGCAAACATAAAAACAAATATCAGCTCTATTGATGCTGGAAGTCAAAAAGGAAAAGGAATTTATCTGACTATTGATCCTAACCTCGAAAGGGCAGAAGAATACAAATTAGAAATCACAAGGAAAAGAATTATAATTTCTGCGGCAAGTGCGAGGGGTGTTTTTTATGGGATTCAGAGCCTTAGGCAATTGCTTCCTGCAGAAATTGAAAACGAGGCATTTGCAAACCAAATTAGGGAAATTGAAATTCCTTGCCTGGTTCTTAAGGATTACCCTGCTTTTGCTTATCGGGGAATGCACCTCGATGTTGCAAGGCACTTTTTTCCGGTGAGTTTTATAAAAAAGTATTTAGACCTCATGGCGCTTCATAAAATGAACCATTTTCACTGGCATCTTACCGAGGATCAAGGCTGGCGAATCGAAATAAAACAATACCCCAGGCTCACTCAAATCGGCTCAATCCGAAAAGAAACGCTTATTGGCCATGGCGGCGTGCAGCCATTTCAATTTGATGGCAAACCTTATGGGGGTTATTACACACAAGAAGAAGTTCGGGAAATTGTCAAATATGCTGAAGACAGATTCATAACAATTATTCCGGAAATTGAAATGCCCGGACATAGCCGCGCGGCCTTGGCTGCATATCCTGAGCTGGGATGCACCGGTGGGCCTTATGAAGTAGCAACCCGTTGGGGAGTTTTTGATGATGTGTTTTGTGCAGGCAACGAGAAGGTTTTCGGTTTTCTTGAAAACGTCCTTTCAGAGGTTATCGAATTATTTCCCTCTAAACTGATTCATATCGGGGGTGATGAATGTCCAAAAACCAGATGGAAAAAATGCCCCAAATGTCAGGACAGAATAAAAAAAGAAAAATTGGCAGATGAATACGAACTGCAAAGCTATTTTATACACCGGATCGAAAATTTTTTGCTGACCAAAGACCGCAATATTATCGGATGGGACGAGATTCTTGAAGGCGGCCTGACCCCCAATGCAACAGTAATGTCGTGGCGAGGCACCGAGGGAGGCATCGCAGCAGCAAAAGTGAAGCAACAGGTTATTATGACCCCCGGTTCTCATTGCTATTTCGATCATTATCAGGCCGATCCTGCCACCCAACCCCTGGCAATTGGTGGAATGACCACACTCGAAAAAGTCTATTCCTTTAATCCAATTCCAAATGAATTAACAAGGGAAGAATCAGAGTATGTGCTTGGCGCACAGGGAAATGTGTGGACAGAGTATATGAAAACACCTGCCCATGTCGAATACATGGCGTATCCCCGGGCCATCGCTCTTGCTGAAGTACTATGGACTCCCCGCGAACAACATAACTACGTTGATTTCACGCAGCGGCTGATTAAGCACCTGAATCGCCTCGACATGATAAATGTGAATTATTTTAAGGAACCGGTGAAGTAATAAACCCAGCACCTGGTCGCGTTTATTTAATTTCTACTTTTGACTCAGAGTGCCAGGTAGGTCAGAAAACCCATGAAAGAACTCGTAATTGGAATAGATATCGGCGGAACATTCACCAAATTTGGGTTTACTGACCGTGATGGAAACTGCTATGCCGAAGGCACAACTCCAACAGATGTGTTCAATAATGAACATGACTACATCGCCAACCTCGTGGAGAAACTCAAAGATGCAGAGCTAACTATCAAGTTTCGTTATCAGATTATTGGAGTAGGCATTGGAGCACCCAATGCCAATTATCACAAGGGCACCATCGAAAATGCCGCAAATTTGAATTGGAAGGGAATCGTCCCCTTTAGCGGGCTTTTCAGAAAGTTCTACAACGTTCCGGTAAAACTTACCAATGACGCCAATGCGGCTGCACTGGGAGAAATGATCTATGGCGCTGCGAATGGGATGAAAGATTTTATTATGATTACATTGGGAACCGGGCTGGGAAGCGGTATTGTAGTGAACGGCGACCTGGTATATGGCCACGATGGTTTTGCCGGTGAGCTTGGACACATAAATGTTCGGAAAAATGGCAGGCGATGTGGATGCGGTAATTACGGATGCCTGGAAACTTATGTGTCGGCTCCAGGAATAAAACGAACTGTTTTTGAATTACTCGCGCTCGACCATGAAGGCTCAACTCTCGCAGACTATACCTTCAATTTGCTCAATTCAGAAATAATCTTTCAGGCTGCAACCAGAAATGACCCGGTAGCACTCAAAGCCTTCGAAATCACCGGAAAAATTCTTGGATCCAAGCTTGCCGACTCTGTGGCTCATACCAGTCCTGAAGCTATCTTTCTTTTTGGAGGGCTGGCTAAAGCTGGAAAATATATATTTGACCCCACGCGGAAATACATGGAAGAAAGTTTAATGAGCACTTTCAAAAATAAAGTGAAATTACTGCCTTCGGGCCTAATGGATAAAAATGCTGCAGTGCTTGGCGCCGGAGCTCTGATATGGAAAGATTATTAAGCATGATTAGCCGGGGCTGCAAAAGAGAAATCAATACACATAGAATCAATTGAAATTATGAAAGAGCAATCAAACACGCTAAGATTGGGAATGATATTTGTTTCCATGATTTTCTTTATTTTCGGATTTGTAACTTCCTTCATCATCACCTTGAGCGATCCGGTAAAGGAGGCGTTCAACCTCTCCTTTACACAGGCCTTTCTGGTAAACAGTGCATTTTTTATTTCTTTTGCACTCTTTTCGATACCAGCAGGAGTATTGGTAAAGCGAATCGGTTATAAAAGTGCAATTGTCACCGGCCTTATGATAATTTCTCTTGCCGGATTCCTGTTTTTTCCTGCTATCAAAGTTGAATCGTATTTTCTTTTTCTAGGTGCCATATTCATTCTTTCGATGGGGGTGGTGGTGCTTCAAAATGCTGCCAATCCATATGTGGCGATTTTAGGCCCTCCCGATACCGCTAGTGGCAGGCTGAATTTCACCCAGGCACTGAATTCAATTGCAACATGGATTGCTCCACTTTTAATAGTTGCTGTAATATTGCCAAAAGCTTTATCGCCGGTCGAAGGCGCTGCCCTGAAAGTCCAACCGGGAGATCTTCTCCTGCCTTTTATGATGATCGCACTGTTGGTGTTGATGATCGCTTTTGCCATCTGGAGGACACGAATGCCCGAACTCAGCCAGGAAGGACTGGGAAGTTATAAAACAGTTATGAAATATCGCCACATGATTTTGGGTGCGATCGCTGTTTTCTTTTATGTAGGTGCCGAGGTCGGAGTAGGCACTGCGATTTCATCCTATATCATTTTGCCAGAAGTAGGTGGAGGAATCAGCCGCGAACTTGCATTGAAGTTTGTCGGTCTTTATTGGGCAGGAACAATGACAGGAAGGTTTTTTGGCGCCATTGAACTTTCAGGAATAAAAAAACAGAAGACAAAATTCAGTTTTGTGATCCTTGTAATGATACTGGCAGGGGTTGTTGGTTTTATAACCCTTGAATATAGCTTCGACAAGGCACTCATTTTCTTCGGTTTTGCAATATTAACTTACCTGTTAATGCAGCTTGGCAAAGGCAAAGCCAGTAACTCGCTTTCTATTTTTGCTGCCGTTGCACTTGCATTGGCGATCACTTCGATGTTGGCCAGTGGCTCAATTGCCCTTTGGGCAATCGTTTCGATTGGGTTATTCAATTCAATCATGTTTCCTAACATCTTTGCACTGGCAGTCAAAACCCTCGACAAAAGCGAGATCAGTCTTGCTGCCGGAATTATTAATACAATGATTGTTGGAGGAGCAGTTATCCCGTTGTTGATGGGTCTTGTCAGCGATGCTTTTGGCATCCTGTATTCATTTATTATACCCGCATTCAGCTACCTGTTTATATTATATTTTGCCTTATTCGGAAGCAAAGTAAAAAACGTTTCTTAAAAGCAGGAAAAGAGAATCGTCATACTGAAAGCGGTTTTGACCTGAATTCAGGTGTTAAATTGAACAATTTGCCCCGGCTCAAAAATCTAGTGAAGAATTCTGTAAACCATTTCCCTAAGCAGTTCGCCATCTGTGGTTGATTCATTTTCAACTCCCTTCGAACGCAAGTCGTAATGCCTTAATAAATCTATGATTGAGCTTAGTTTTTTGAGGTCATAATTTTGGGCAGCTTGTTTATAATCTTTAAGAAAAAAGGGATTTACACCCAATACCTTGGCAGCATTTTCGTCGCTTTTCTGATCGAGCTGATGGTAGATCATCAGTTTAAGAAAGTATGAATATAGAATCGGTATAATTCTCAGGATATGATTGTCTTTGGGGTTTGATGCAAAATAATTTGCAATCAGATTGGCTTTGTATATGCTTTTTTGCCCGAGTGCTTTCTGAAATTCAAATATGTTGAAATCTTTACTGATTCCAATGTTTTGCTCAACCAGGTCATCAGTTATCATGGTCCCTGAAGACATTCCAATCACAAGCTTATTCAGCTCATTAACAATTTTTCCGAGGTCATTGCCTAAGTACTCTGCCAACATCTCGGCTGCCTTAGGGGTAATTGCTATGCTTTTTTGCACCAGATAGGATTCAATCCAGCCCGGAATTTTATTATCATATAGTTTTGCTGATTCAAAAAAGACTGCTTTTTCCTTGATCTTTTTTGCAAGCTTGGTTCGCCCGTCAAACTTCTTGTATTTATAGCATAGCACAAGGAGTGTACTTAATAGAGGCTTGTCAAGATAGGCCTCAAGTCCATCCAGGTTGTCAAGGTCCTGCGCTTCCCGCACAATCACGACAAAATGACTCGACATCATCGGGTATCGCTTGCAATGGCTGATGATGGTTCGCATATCTACTTCCCGCCCATACACGACCAGTTGGTTAAATTCCCGCTCTTCAGGACTCAGGACATTTGTTTCAACGAACTCTGCAATTTCATCGATAAAATACGACTCTTCTCCCGTAAGGAAATAAACCGGATGGTAAATATGCCTCCTGAGGTTTGAAATAATTTCTTGAAAGGTCATACCCGTCCTTGGTGGTTGAAAACGCAATTAATCAAAGCGCAGGTGCTTGACAGTCAGCCCGTTGTTGATTAGCTGATGCAACGAGTCAATGCCTATGCGCAAATGATCTTCAACAAATTTTTCGGATACCATCCGATCGCTCTGCTCAGTCTTTATTCCACTTGAAATCATGGGCTGATCTGAAATGAGCAGCAGGGCTCCGGTTGGAATACTGTTTGCAAACCCAACGATAAAGAGTGTGGCCGATTCCATATCCACACCCATACATCGAATATTGACAAGATAATCCTTAAACTCTTCGTCGAACTCCCATACCCGCCGGTTTGTGGTATAAATGGTGCCAGTCCAGTAATCTTTATTGAAATCCCGGATGGTCGTTGAAACGGCTTTTTGAAGACTAAATGCAGGAAGTGCGGGAACTTCGGGCGGAAGATAATCGTTAGAAGTTCCTTCGCCACGGATGGCGGCAATTGGCAGGATAAGCTCTCCCAACTGATGTTTTTCTTTGATTCCTCCACATTTTCCCAAAAATAAACAGGCTTTTGGCTTGATGGCACTGAGTAAATCCATGATGGTGGCTGCGTTTGCACTACCCATTCCAAAATTGATCATGGTGATATTTCCGGCTGTTGCACTTGGCATCGCCCGGCCAATTCCCTTGATTTCGACATTATGCCATTGCGAAAACAATTCAAGATAGTGCGAAAAATTAGTTAGAAGTATATATTTGCCAAATTCTTCGATCTTGGTTCCTGTGTACCTTGGGAGCCAGTTAAGAACAATCTCTTCCTTGGTTTTCATCGTAAGAATATAAATGAATAGATTGGCAAATATAAGTCTTTTAAAAAATCTTAATACCTTGGCCTGTGATTTCCGAAATTGCAATGATAAAACTGAACCTACCCTCCTATAATTTTTCATTCCGGCAGGTGGAAAATAAAACCACAGTATTTGACTCTGTCAGGCGGAGATATGTGGTGTTAACTCCCGAGGAATGGGTGAGGCAGAACTTCATCAGATTCCTGGTCGAGGATCGAAAAGTTCCTGAGGGATTGATTGGAATTGAAAAAACGATTTTAGTAAACCGAATGACCAAGCGCTACGATATTGTGGTATTTAATCGGGAGAAGAAGCCACAACTGGTGGTTGAATGTAAACGGCCAACGGTAAAGATTGATCAAAAAGCGTTCGAGCAAGCCATTCGCTATAACCTGGCCCTAAATATACGCTATGTGATCCTCACCAATGGCTTGCAACATTTCTGTTTCATGCTTGATTATCACGCTCAAACTGCTGAACCAGTGCAAAGTATTCCGGGTATTGCTGAACTTAATCTCTAACTTCCCCAAAAGGAAATAAGCCGCACTTAAGTTCGATGAATGAAGGTTGGAAATAATACAAAGTGATTGATAAAACGAATAATTTTGTAGTTTTGCCATTAAAGGTCACTGCCTATGCCACTTATTGACCGCGATGTATTTGCTGAAGCATTATCATTGAGAAAGCTTCGATTGAATATTTTGACCATCCCGCTCATGCGTTTATTAAGGCTCCATCGCATCAATAGGCTATATGACCAGTTTAAACACCTCCATGGGCTGGAGTTTGTTGATGCGTGCCTCAGAGAATTAAAAATTAACTACGATGTTCCTGAAAGCGACCTGAAAAACATACCTGCCTCCGGACCGTTTATTGTAATCGCCAATCACCCTTATGGTGGCCTTGACGGACTTATCATGCTTAAGATATTTGCAAGCAAAAGGCAAGATTTTAAGACTATGTCGAACTTTGCCCTGAGCATGATTACCCCTCTGCGTGATTTTTTTATTCCGGTAGACCCATTTGAAAATAAAAACAGTGCACAACGAAGCCTGTCAGGTATAAAGAAAACGCTCGAAATACTTACCCAAGGTGATGCCATTGGGATTTTTCCTGCCGGGGAAGTTTCTGCGATTCAAAACAAGTCGAGGAAGGTCGTTGATAAAGCCTGGAATCCGATGATTGGCAAACTGATATCAAAATCAGGTGCAAAGGTAGTTCCTATGTATTTCAGCGGAAGCAATAGCTTATTTTTTAATTTGCTCGGACTCATTCATCCAAGGCTTCGGACAGCAAGGCTTCCTTCCGAACTTCTGAATAAGAAAAAACACACTGTCAGGATACGCATAGGAAAACCCATATTGCCGGAAGAGATTGCCGAGTTTAAAGACAATAAGCAACTCATGCGTTTTCTTAGGGCTAAGACCTACATGCTGGGTACAACCCTCGAAGGGAAAAGAAATTATTTCACAACCACGCTTCAGGCCAAGGCACAGCCTGAACCAATCATAGACCCCGTTGATCAGCAAGTACTTGAAATGGAGATAGCAAAGATCAAAGAAAATGATCTGCTGAACGAGTTCCAGGATTTTGAACTGTATTTGTCGCGGTCAAAAGATATTCCAAATATTTTGCGCGAAATTGGCCGCCTTAGAGAAATCACTTTTCGTGAAGTCGGAGAAGGAACAAACCGCCCGATTGATATTGATGAATTTGATCTGTATTATCACCATCTTTTTATTTGGGATAAAAAACAGAAAAGAATCGTTGGGGCATATCGGGTAGGGAAAGGAAACGATCTGTTTTCCAAATTCGGCGCAAGAGGATTCTATATCAGCACTCTCTTCCAGATCAAGCGTGGATTCTACCCGATACTAAAACATTCTGTTGAGCTTGGGCGCTCATTCATAGTAAAAGACTATCAACAAAAGATTTACACTCTATTCTTGTTGTGGAGGGGAATCCTGATATTCATGCGCGATAATCCGGAATATCGCTATCTGCTTGGCCCGGTTAGTATTAGCAACAGTTTCCTGAAAGTTTCAAAAACCCTATTGGTATATTATATCAAAAAGCATTATTTCGACCATGAGATGGCGAAGCACATCAAAGCACGAAAGGAATTTAAAGTCAGATCATCCTATATTGATGCCGATATCATTTTTGGAAACGAAAAAGAAGCTTCAATGAAAACCATTGACGATATCATCTCCGAAATGGAGCCAATGGGCGCTAAGGCCCCTGTGCTTATCAGGAAATATTTGCAACAAAACGGACGAATCATCGGATTTAATATTGATCCCAAGTTCAATAATGCCATGGATGGATTTATAATCATGGATATGAAAAATGCCCCTGCCGAAACCATTGCCATGCTGGAAAAATCAACCAATATCTGTCAATAATCGCAACAGGTATTGTCAATACATATATTGAAATTTTAAATAGAGAGCATACCCTATCAGGGAATTAAAATTTTCTAAATTTGCAACCACAAAAAACTTAAATCATGAAACGTACCATTCTGAGTATTATCCTAACAGCCATTATTATCGCCCTGGCCTATTACGTATTCGAAAGCATCATGAGTCCTGTTCGATTCAATCGGGAGATGGAATACCGAAAAAATTCGGTTGTAAGCCAGATGAAACACATTCGTGCAGCCCAGCTTACTTATCGCTCATTATACCAGAGGTATACCGGAAGTTTTGACACCCTCCTTCAGTTCTTAAAAACAGACAAAATCCCGGTCGTAAAAATGGTGCCCGATCCCACCGATACAACATTCACCCGGACTATTAATGATACTATTTCTTGGGTACTGGTTGCCGATTCCTTGCTCAAGAATGCTTCTTATCCGATTGATTCAATGCCTTTTATTCCTTTTTCATATGGCAGGAAATTCGAACTACAGGCCGGAAAGATTGATAGGGGAGGCGTGTTTGTGAATGTTTTCGAGGCAAAAGCACATTTTAATACTTTTCTTTTTGGTATGGATGACCAACTCCTGCGCAACCTGATAGCCGGAGAAGAACAAATAAATCGCTATCCAGGTCTGAAGCTCGGCTCAATGCTTGAGCCTTCAACCGATGGAAATTGGGAATAAGCATATCGCTTTGCTTAATGAGCAACGATAATCCGATCGTAAGCCACCATGATCTATCGCTGAATCCGGCCCATTCAGAAGAATACAATCTTACCATCAGGATACTTCCTGATGGTTTTTCTTTTTGTGTCTTTAATCAAAGCACCAATAAATTCCTTGCGCTCGAATCTTATTCCTACCCAGAAAACGAGGACAAAGCACAATTAGTAGTTACAGCAAACTATCTGAATTGGCTCAACAAAATCATTAGAAAACAAACGCTGTTGCAACTGCATTATTCACAAGTGATCGTACTCGTGGGAGCAGCCCCATATACACTTATGCCACCAGCACTTTTTAGTGCAGATGATAATGAGGCCTATTTCAAATTAAGCCATCCTTTTGCAAATCACGAAAAGATATTCAGCGATTCATTAAATATTCCGGAGCTGGTTATCATCTACTCAATTCCAATCTTGCTTTCCGATTGGATTTCATCTTGTTTTCCCGGAGCCCAGCGGTTTCACATTGTCAGGCCTTTGATCAGGAGCCTCTTTACGCGGTTTAGTGCCTTAAAAAATCAAGAAAGTGCCTTCCTGAATATCAGAAGCAATTCCTTCGACCTGATGATTTTACGCAAGGGGCAGATTTTCTACTGCAACACTTTTAGATTTCTTGCTCCCTCCGATATGTTGTATTATCTGCTCTTTGTTTTTGAGCAACTGCAACTCGATATGGATAAATTAGTCCTCAGCCTGATGGGAAGCATAGATAAAAAAGATAATGAGTTTGAGCTTTTGGAAAAGTACTTCCGCGTTTTAGATATTCTTCCGGCCAACAACTATTTTCAATATAGCCATGAAATAAGCCCGGCCCAGCTTCATAAGTATTACGATCTTTTTAATGCAACTTTGTGAGAATTATCCGTGGACGCTACCGGAGCAGAATCATAGACGCCCCCCGGTCTTTACCGGTGCGGCCAACAACTGATTTTGCCAAGGAGGCACTTTTCAATATTATTGAAAATTTTCTGGAGTTTGATGCACTTGAAGTTCTGGATCTTTTTGCGGGCACAGGAAATATTTCTTACGAATTCGCCTCCCGGGGTTGCAAACGAATTACCTGTGTTGACCACCACCTGCAATGCATAAACTTTATCAGTAAAACAGCCTCAGCCCTCGGAATGAATCAAATCGTAGTAAATCGGTCGGATGCTTTTCGATATGTTCAAAAATGCATGAGCGCATACGACTTGATTTTTGCCGACCCGCCATACGAAATGAAAGATGTTGAAAAACTTGTTGATCTCGTTATGCAATCAGAAGTGCTGAAAGAAAATGGTTTTTTTATTCTCGAACACTCCCAGCGGCACTCATTTGAGCACCTTGCCTGGTTTTGGCAGCATAGGCAGTATGGAGAAGTTAATTTCTCATTCTTTCGGCATCAATCAGGGGCGGAGAAGTGCGATCATGTTTGATGCAATTTTTCGATGTTCACTGATCGTGCTGTTGACTGATATGTATTTTATTAGGGGCATGATATTTTCCTTGTTGAAATGTGGCGAGTTGTGAAAGTCCCAAAGACCAGCCAAAAGTACCATTTCTCTAATTGCCGCGTTTTTCAACAAGGGGTCTGTTTCAAGTAAATCCATCAGGCCTTTATATGAATCTCGGGATTTGAGGAGATTGTTTATTTCCGGCCTCTTTACCGGCCCTATCCCGGCTATAAGGTACTTGTCGAATATTGCCTTAAAGAATTCCACAAATTCCGGATGATGATATAGCAACTGCTTTGGGTTCAGGTGTTTTGCGACCAAAGTCTCTCGGCTTGCGCTACGGGATAAAAACTCAAGGTTTGCAATCGTATAGTATATAGAATTGTTGAGCCACACATTATCAATTCCCGAAAAATGTTTGGATATTAAGGTTGCATATTCTTTTACCTTTTGCTTGTTTCCTTGCCTGACGATTAATGAAAAGTTTGATGACATGAAATCGTCGGTTATGGAATTGAATTGCTCTAATAACCCATTGAGTTCTTTCTTCCAGACGTTTGTGATTTCTATTTCGAGGGAGGGTAGAAGATAGCCTGTTTCTTCAGTTTCTGGCTTCTGAATTTTAAGTATATTGCTAATTTTGAGTACATAAGTATTTCCTGGCTCGATAATGAACTCTCCCTGTTGCTCGTTGATCCTGATGAGGGCAAGGCGCGGTTCAAGCAAGGTTTTTATCGAAAACTCAAATTGTCCGTTTTGTTTTATTTGTTTTGTGTCCAGTTTTAAGGGAGTCCAAGTGAATAGCTCCGGATAATACAGTAATTCAATGGCGGCCCCTTCTGCACCTGGAGCCACCCCGCTGATTTTGGTTTCGCTGCCACTCGCAGTTGCAAAAAAGAATATCAAACAGAGCGGCAACAAGATTCTAGTCCTTAATTTGAAGGTCATTCGATTGATGAAATATTTTATATAATCACTGCGGCGGGCAGAAATTGCCTTGGATCGCCCCCGTTTCGGTATATTTCTCTAACAATCGAAGAGCTAAGGGCAGTGTACTCAGGGGAGGTAAGCAAAAATAACGACTCAATTTCAGGATGCATTTTTTTGTTCATTAATCCGATGCTTCGCTCAAACTCAAAATCTGCTGAAGTCCTAAGCCCTCGGAGAATATAATTAGAGTTAAGCTTTTTACAAAGATCAACTGTTAAGCCTTCGTATAAAACAACCTCGATATTGGGTTGTTCTTTGAAAACTTCGCGCAACCACTGCACCCGCTTCTCAACAGGAAAGAACGTTTGCTTATCAGGATTTGTGCCCAGGGCCACATAAATCTTGTCAAAAAGCGACAATGCTCTCAATACCAGGTCTTCATGACCTTTGGTTATGGGATCGAACGACCCCGGAAAAATGGCTGATCTCATCTTAGTTTGGGTTATAATCATAACAATAACTCGTTGTACTCAGCAAAATTATATAAATAGGATGGAAACCCCCTTTTCAGTGCCACTTATTGTAAAATTCAACCCTGGATGCCTTTTCAATAGAATAGCATAATTGATCTTTACTGGTTCGCAAAGCAATTTTCAACTAAATCTTTTATAGAGGGATAGGCTATTTCAAGAATATTTGCGGTTTCTTCTCTGCTCACCCAACGGGCATCCGTAATGCCTTCATTGAATTGTGGTGTTAGATCAGGTTTTCCCTCAACACGCATTTTGAACCAAAAGGTTGTTTTTAAGTATAAATTCGAGTTTTCTAAATATGCATGCCTGGTGATTCCTGCAGGTTGGATGATTTTAACCCCGCTTATTCCGGTCTCTTCCTCAACTTCTCTCACGGCTGTTTCTGTGATATCCTCCTGTTTGTCGGGTTTCCCTTTTGGCAAATCCCACTTTCCGTTTCGGAAAATAAACAGGATTGACGAATCCTTACAGCAGACGATGCCACCTCCGGCTTCAATATGTAGAAAAACAGAATTAAACTGTTTCAGCAATAAATCAAAGCTTGCAGTGTTAATGATATGAAGATTTTTCAGAGTTGGATTTTTGGCAAATGACAGAATAGATTGTGCGAGAATGTGAGAGTCTTCGCAATTTATCAGGACTTCATCACCCGGTGAGTTTGGGATATGAACCTCTGATGATAACATCAACTGCTTTTCATCAAAATAAACTTTATACATTTGCTGCATGAAAAAGAATGAACAACTGGCGCTGGCAACTGCGGATTTTCTTCTGCAAATTAAAGCATTAAAAATTAATGTTACTGATCCGTTCACCTGGACATCTGGAATAAAGTCACCAATCTATTGTGATAATCGAAAAACACTTTCTTATCCCAAAGTCAGAACTTTTATACGCCAGGAGATGGTTAAATTGATCAATGAGAACTTCAGCCCCGTTGATGTAATTGCAGGCGTGGCCACAGGCGCCATTGCTTTGGGGGTGCTGGTTGCCCAGGATCTTGGCCTTCCGTTTGTTTATGTGCGTCCAGAAAAAAAAGCTCATGGCTTGAGCAACCAGATCGAAGGAGTGCTCCAGCCTGGACAATCGGTTGTTGTGGTTGAAGACCTGATATCCACCGGAAAGAGTAGCCTCGGTGCTGTAGCTGCATTGCAAGAGGCCGGAGCTGCTGTTAAAGGAATGATGGCAATCTTTTCATACAAGCTGGCGCTCGCAGAGGAAGGGTTCAAGAAAAATGATGTTGCCCTCATTACCCTTACCAATTATGATGCCCTGATTGAAAAGGCACTCGAACAGGAATATATCAGAGAGAGCGACCTGCTGGCGCTCGAAAAATGGAAACTTGATCCGGCCAACTGGAATAAATAAACATATTCTTTTCATTATGCTAAACCTCACCGGCCGGGAGCAAACCATTGTGTGCCCTGTTGAAAAAGTATTTGCCTTTGCCAGCGATTTTCGGAATTTTTCGGACCTCATGCCTGCTCAGGTATATGACTACACTGCCGCAAAAGACTCATGTAAGTTCAATATTGCCGGTTTGGGAACCGTGAGCATGCTAATGCAGGAACAATATGCACCTGTACTGATCAGGGCAATTTCCACAAAAGACACTCCAGTAAATTTTGAATTGCAGGTCAACCTGAAGAACCTTGATGGGTTGTCAACAAGTGCATCGGTATTCGTTTCAGCCGACATCGGAGCAATGCTTGCCTTGCTTGTAAGAGACCCTTTACAGCAAATTGCTGATCAGCTTGTTCAAAAGCTCAAAGAAGCTTGCGAAGGAATTTGAACAGGTCTCTTGGATAAATCACCTGCATTGCTTGGTTTTCACAAGAACTTTATTTCCTTCAAATCGCAGGCAAGAAAGTTGCCATCAGAAGTTTGCAATAAGAGTTTTCCATAAGCTCCTATGCCTGTAATGCGGGCAATTATTGGGCTGTCGTGATAGAGATATTTCGCCTGCCGGCCAAACTGATAGAGCGATTTCAAATATTCTTTTCGAATAATATCATGCATTGCATTTGTCATATATCCATGCCAAACCGAAAAGAAGTATTCCAACTCCTGAAGACAAAGATTTAAATCATAATTGATACCCGTCAGCATTTTGAGTGAAACAGGGTTCGGTGCGTCTTCGAAAAATTTTTCCTGATTAATATTGATCCCCATACCTATGACAGACCAAAGAATCTTGTCGCCACAAATAATATTGTTAATCAGGATTCCGGCGGCTTTTTTATTTTCGATATAAACATCATTGGGCCATTTAACACAGACTTGCCTCGATGGCAGTTTACTTTTCAGAAAATTGCAAATAGCAAGAGATGATACCTGGTTTAAAATAAATTGATCAGAAGGCTTGATTCCTACCGGCTGAACTAATATGCTGATTAACAGATTTTTGCCCGACTGACTCTCCCAGCGATTTACATCAAGCCCCCGGCCTTGTGTTTGCTCTGTGGCAGATATCAATGTGCCGGAGGTGGCCTGACCCATCCTGATCAACTCCATTGCATAATCATTTGTTGAAGTACATTTTGCCAGACTGATCCGATGCGTTATTACATTCATTGTGTCACTTAATGGTTTGTTTTTATCTAAGTGTGACAATTTTACCTGTTTTTGGTTTGGATAGATATTTGTAAGGAATAATAACCTTCAGTTTCTACAAAAGTATTTCATTCTTACCGACTAAACGTTTAGCGGTATAAACATCTTGAAAAACTGTATTTTTGCACCGATAATGAAAACGAATGATCGCACACCGGAAAAAAGCCACCTTAGCACAACTGACCGATTCAATCATAAAAGGGATCAGGGAAAAAAAGGGCATTGATATCGTTCAAATCGATTTGAAACGAATCAAGAATGCAATTTGCGACCGATTTATTGTCTGTAGTGGCTCAAACCGAACACAGGTGGAAGCCATTGCCGACAGTATCAGAAGATTCGTAAAAACCGAACTTGGCGTAAGTGCCTGGCATGCTGAAGGATATGAAAATGCCGAGTGGATTTTAATTGATTACTTCGATATTGTTGTTCATGTATTTTTGCCTCAATCAAGAGATTACTACAAACTGGAAGATTTATGGGCAGATGCAGAAATCAAGTACATGAAAGCAGACGTATAAAACATTTAGATTAAATTTTTGCAGGAGAAAAGTAATGGCAGAAGATAAAGAAAAAGAGACAAAAAGAACAGACACCCCCCAAAAAGGCAAGATACAGTCGAAGCTCATGAGGCCCAAATTCAGTTTTTATTGGGTTTATGCCATGCTTGCGCTGGTATTTGTTTTCATGTGGTTCAACAACAAGGAGAGCATAACAAAAGACATCTCCTGGGGAGATCTTCGTGAGATGCTTGCCAATCAGGAAATTGAAAAAATAATTGTTGTTAACAATGAAGCAGCAGAGATATTTATTAAAAAAGAAAAACTTGAACTGGAAAAATTTAAAGATATCAGGGAGTTAAATGGTGATGTTGCTCAGCCAAGCTACAAGTATGTAATCGGTTCCTACGATTCTTTCAAGGCAGATGTCGAGAAAATTCAACAAGAGCTATCCAACCCGGTTTATTTGATTAATGAGAAACGCCGAAACTGGGGCGGAGATATTTTAGGATGGGTTTTTCCGCTCTTATTGTTGGTGGTCGTATGGCTTTTCATCATGCGAATGATGACACGAGGTGGAGGCGGTGGCCAGATTTTTAATATTGGAAAATCCAAGGCTCAACTTTTTGATCGCGATACCTCTGTAAGTATCAATTTTAGCGACGTAGCCGGCCTCGAAGAAGCAAAAATTGAGGTGATGGAGATCGTTGAATTTTTAAAGCAACCCGACAAATTTCGAAACCTGGGTGGAAAAATTCCCAAAGGAGCCCTTTTGGTCGGCCCCCCCGGAACAGGTAAAACACTACTGGCCAAGGCAGTAGCAGGGGAAGCCAAAGTGCCTTTCTTTTCAATTTCCGGCTCCGAGTTTGTTGAAATGTTTGTGGGAGTCGGGGCATCCAGGGTTCGTGACCTTTTTAAACAAGCCAAAGAAAAAGCACCATGCATCATTTTTATTGATGAAATAGATGCAATAGGACGGGCCCGGGGGCGCAACCCACTTACGGGAGCCAACGACGAGAGAGAGAATACCCTGAACCAACTCCTTACCGAAATGGATGGATTCTCGAGCAACACAGGGGTAATTATCCTGGCGGCCACAAACCGTGCCGATATTCTCGACCGCGCTTTGCTTCGCGCCGGTCGCTTCGATCGCCAAATCCATGTAGAACTTCCTGATCTCGACGAACGCATGGCAATTTTTAAAGTTCACATGCGCAACCTCGTCTTAGACCTTAACCTTGATTTGACCTTCCTTGCAAGACAAACGCCTGGTTTTTCAGGCGCAGATATTGCAAATGTATGTAATGAGGCCGCATTGATTGCTGCTCGCAGGAATAAAAAAAGTATTGAAAAACAAGATTTTCTCGATGCCATTGACCGCATCGTTGCCGGCCTTGAAAAGAGAAGTAAGTTTATTTCGCCTCAAGAGAAAAAAGTGATTGCCTTCCATGAAGCAGGGCACGCATCGGTGAGTTGGTTACTTGAGTTCGCACACCCATTGGTAAAAGTTACAATTATTCCGCGTGGCAAAACTTTGGGGGCAGCCTGGTATTTGCCCGACGAAAGACAAATAACTACGTTCGATCAGATGTTCGATGAAATGACTGCCATTCTTGGCGGTAGGGCTGCAGAGAAAATCGTTTTCGGGAAAGTTTCAACAGGCGCTCTCAACGACCTTGAACGCGTTACAAAGCAGGCTTATGCAATGATATCCGTTTTTGGCCTGAACGAAAAAATAGGCAACCTGAGCTTCTACGATTCAACAGGACAGCAGGAATATATGCTCACAAAACCATATAGCGAAAAAACTTCTCAAATCATTGATGAAGAAGCAAGCAAGCTGGTTGAGTTGGCCTACACACGAGCCTTTACCATACTAACCGAAAACAAAGAAAAGCTCGAGGTACTTGCTGAACAGCTGCTGAAAAGTGAAGTCATCTTCAGGGAGGATGTCGAAGCAGTTTTTGGAAAAAGACCATGGGCCGAGCATCGGGATTTTGCTGAAAACTCAAACGGCAACATTGCAGCAGAGACGGTATCAGATAAGAAATCAAATCCTTCAAAAGAAGATGAAGATGTTGATAAATCAAGGGATGATGAATTAGCCAAAAAGGCATAGTCTAAGAAAACTAATCATGGAAGAGAGTACTTCGAAAGAGAAAATCATGAAACGGGTGCGCAATGCACTCATCCAAAAAGGAGCAAACCCTTTTCCAGATGTTGAAATGGATGCTCCCGTATTCAATGAACTGACTGATGCGCTTGATATTACCTTTGCTGAGGAATTTACACGATTAGGTGGAAAATTTGTCTATTGCGAGAGCGAATCCGAGATCTATTCAACCCTTTCACTCCTGTCGAAAGCAAATACATTTGCTCCGATTTTTTGCCGGGATGAGTCACTCCTCTACATGCTCCAGCAATATGGCATTTCAGCAACAAATGATGAAAACAAATTAAACACTACAAAAGTTGCCATTACCGGCTGCGAATTTCTGGTAGCCAGGCTCGGAAGCGTTGTTGTTTCATCGAAGCAGCTCTCGGGAAGAAAGCTTAACATTTCGCCGGATATTCACATCGTTTTGGCCAGTGCTTCGCAGTTAGTGCCCGACATAAAGCAAGCACTCTCAGGAGTCAGAGAAAAGTATGGAAAAGCTTTTCCGTCAATGGTATCGGTAATAAGCGGACCAAGCCGCACGGCTGATATAGAAAAGACCCTGGTCATGGGAGCACATGGCCCCAAAGAATTGTATGTATTTCTCTATGATGACTCAAATTCTTAACAAATAATTACTTATGCCTGAGGCAGAATGGACACTTGTGTTTTCGACCGATGACCTTTTCAAAGCGGAGTTGATGAAGGGTTTGCTATATGATAGCGGTATCGAGAGTGTAGCCATCAACAAAAAAGACTCAGCATATCTCATGGGCTGCATCGAGCTTTTTGTAGAGGCTGAAAATGCATTTCGGGCCATTCAAATTATCAAATCCAGCGAAGCATAATTCTATATTTTTAGTGATGAGAAAGCCCGAGAAACTTGCTATACGCACCTTAACAGCAATCGTTTTTGGGATATTCCTAATTGGTTCCATCCTCTTGGGGCAATGGACTTTTTCGCTGCTGACCCTCTTCTTTGTAGTGGCCGGATTGTTGGAGTTCTACAACCTTTTATCGAACGGTGACAATAAACCACAAATAATTACAGGAATAGCCGCAGGAATCATCGCTTATTTAGCTATTCTGTTGACAAGCAATGGATTGATGGGCTCACAATATTTAATGTGCCTTCTATTGTTGCCAATAATCATTGTCATATTTGAAATGTGGAGTAACAGCTCCACGCCTTTTCAGAACATAGGAATTACAATTTTGGGCATTATTTATTTACCTGTTCCTTTTGCTTTGCTGGTTTCTTTTTTCCCTATCGGAGTCAAATTAGGCCTTGAAAAACCAGGACTTTTAATCCTTGGTTTTTTTATCATCCTTTGGGTTTTTGATTCGGCAGCTTATTTTATAGGATCTGCTGTTGGAAAAAATAAATTATTCGAACGGATTTCGCCAAAAAAAACCTGGGAAGGTTTGGCCGGAGGCATTGTCTTTGGCTTGATAACCGCTTTTATTCTTTCGATGGTTATGAAGCAATTAGGCATTCTTGAATGGTTGGTCATGGCATTTATTATTATGATTTTTGGGACTCTCGGCGATCTTTCGGAATCAATGCTGAAAAGGAGTCTGAAGGTGAAAGACAGCGGGAAGCTGCTTCCCGGGCACGGGGGAATACTCGATCGTTTTGATGCGGTGCTGCTTTCTGTTCCGGTTTTGTATCTTTACATCCGATTTTTTATAAAATAGAAAGTCAAGCAAAAATTCAAATCAAGCAACCTGGAAAATAATTCTGGAAAGATTTACAATACCACTTTTTACCGATGAGAATACACAAAGAAGGAAGAAAGGCCATTTTAATTGCTGCATTTACGGCAGTGGGGCTTTTTCTGTTTATTCATCTTCTGTTCACACCTCCACCAATTCTACGATACACGATATATGGGGTTCTGCTGCTCGTTCCTCTTTTTATAACGTTTTTTTTCAGGGTGCCTGGCCGGAAACCCTTGCAAGATGATTCAAAAGTGGTGAGCGGAGCCGATGGAAAAATTGTTGCAATCGAAACTGTTACCGAAACCGAATACTTTAAAGACCAGCGTATTATGGTGTCGGTGTTTATGTCTGTCTTTAATGTTCATGTGAACTATTTACCGGTTTCGGGCAGGTTGGCCTATTACAGGCATCATCACGGGAAACATTTGTTTGCATGGGCACCCAAAGCATCAACACAAAACGAACACACCACAATTGTAATCAACCATTCACTCCACAACCCGATCTTATTACGGCAAATTGCCGGGGCCTTTGCACGGCGCATCGTTTGCAACTTGTGCGAAAATGCAGATTTAACCCAGGGCAACGAATTAGGTATTATTAAGTTTGGCTCCCGTGTGGATATATACCTGCCCCTTAGCGCAAAGGTTGCAGTGCAACTCGATCAGAAAGTCATCGGCGGGCAAACCATCATTGCATCATTCTGATTTTTTAACACTTCTTTAACAAATAGGACGTTTCATCAATTGTATAACATTGTATATTTGCCACGTGAAAATGGACAATTAATAATAAAACCTAATTAAAATGAAAAAACAAATTGCGTTAATTTTCTCATTGTTTGCCCTTGCGGCATTTTTACTCGTAAATGTTGCCTATGCACAGTCGCCAAAAACAGCTGCAAAAGACGTGAAGGTTGAAAAAGTTGCCGAATCAAAGGCTCCTTGCACACACGATAAAGCAGATGCAAAAGCGCATTCAGATTGTGGTTCGAAAGCCGAAGCAGCTAAAAAAGATTGCTCGTCCGAAGCTCAGAAGAAATGTGGTGGTTGCCCTTCAAAAGCTGCAGCTAAACCTGCCGAAGTGGCACCCGTTCCTAAAAAATAGCACTTCAACCCCGTACACGAACCCGGAAGCAACACTGTTTTCGGGTTTTTTTTACAATAGCGTGATCAGTTCCGTAAGCCTGTGGATGGTATGGGTGGCTTGTTCTGCATGCTCCTGACAGTTATTACAAAACAGAATTTGATCAATTCCGGCTAACTTGGCTCCCAAAATATCAGTTTCAGGCTCATCGCCAACATAAAGACTTGTGGCTGCATTTGCGCCTGCTTTTTCTAAAGCATAATTAAAAATTGCCGGATCAGGTTTTTTTGACCCGGCTTCCTCCGAAGTCACGATCCAATTAAAAAAGGGATTCAGTCCGGCTTTTTCGATCTTTATAAACTGAATCTCATCAAAACCATTTGTGATTAATCCAAGTGCATATTTTGAACTCAAGTATTCCAGTACTTTTATTGAGTCGGGAATGAGCTCGGTTTTTGTGGGGCTTAGAAGGATATAATCTTCTGCAATCATTTTGGCAATCTCAACGTTCTGAATACCAAATTCCTCCAAGGTCAATTCGAAGCGATGGTAACTGAGAAGTTCTTTTTCAATCTCTCCTCTTTTATATTGATCCCAAAGAGCCTTATTGTGTTTTGAGTATACAAAAAGGAAGGCATCGATATCTGGAATCCCTTTTTTATAAAGGTCAAGTTTGGCCAGAATCTCATCGAAAGTCAGCTTTGTGTTTGTATTGAAATCCCATAAGGTGTGGTCAAGATCGAAAAATATATGGGTATAATTTTTTTTAAGCATCAGCTATTTGTTTTAGTGAATTTCATGCCTGGAAGTTTTTACCTTGCCATGTATTCCTTTCTTCCAAACGCTTTTCTATACGGTTGAGTATCTGGTCGGTGCGAAGCCGCCCCCAATCAGGAGCAACCAAGAATCGTGGCGGCACTTCGGCCGTGAAACGTTCAATCACA
Source organism: Lentimicrobiaceae bacterium (assembly GCA_037446395.1). Lineage (GTDB taxonomy): Bacteria > Bacteroidota > Bacteroidia > Bacteroidales > JAAYJT01 > JAAYJT01. The sequence continues at coordinate 72,078 of JBBIIP010000003.1, read as the reverse complement.
ATTTCCGGATTAAGCCCCTCGATAAATTCGGCTATCAGGTCAATGTAGCCGTCCAATTTAAAAAGATTGAACCTGGAAGGATTCTCGAGATAGAACCTTTCGAGAACCGTGTTTTTTAAAATCTGGAGTTGATGAAGTTTAATTGTCGTTAGAGGTAAATGCGATATTATTTGATTCTGAGATAATATCATCTCAATGCTTTCTCCGGGTAAACCGAGGATAAAATGTGCCCCTGTGATAAGGTTCCGTTTTTTGCTTTCCTCGAGTGCCCAAACAGCCTGGCTAAAAGTATGCCCTCGTTGAATGAAACGGAGGGTGCTATCAAAGCACGATTCTATGCCATATTCAATGGCAATATAGTTCTTTTCTGATAATTGTGCCAGGAAATCAAGCTTTTCGGTATTCACACAATCAGGTCGTGTGCCTATTACCAGGCCGATGACTCCCGGAAACAAGAGCGCCTCCTCATAAAGTTGTCGTAATAATTTGAGCTCCCCATGGGTGCTTGAGAAGGCCTGAAAATAAGCCAGGTAACCTTGATTTCGGCGATAGCGCGTGGAATGAAAGGTTTTACCTTCTGCAAGTTGTTGGCTCACACTTTTTTCGGGCAAACAGTAGGATGGGTTGAAAGCATCGTTGTTGCAAAATATACAACCTCCAGTGCTCACCGTGCCATCGCGGTTGGGGCAACTGAACCCGGCATCAATGGAGAGTTTTTGCACCCTTGCACCAAAAATGCGGCGAATATATTGCGTGTATGCGTTATATCGGCGGCGATGACCCCAAGGGTATATTTGCGGCCTGCTCTCGATAGCCATAATGGTGTGGGTGTAGAATATGTATTTTCGACAAGAATGAATTTTCTCTGCTCAAAAGTAGCTCTTAATTAACAATCAGGCTGATGAAATTTTCCACCAGCCTGATTCAATTTTGCAATTATGGTTCAATATGCAATAATGGCTTAAAAGCCAGGAGCTTTCCGGATGTTTGGCTCAGGTTATTTTGTAACGCTCTCCAGTCGTTTCATGATGGAGAAGGTGAACAATGCGGCGAGTATACAGCAAATGATGAATATCCCCCACAAATTATACAGCTCAATTTTGCCCCATAACACACTTCCGACGAATAAAAACTTATTGCCAATTGCAGTAGCAAGTAGCCAACCACCTTGCATAAGGCCCTGAAAACGTTGAGGAGCTACTTTTGCTACAAAAGATAGCCCAATAGGACTTAAGAAAAGCTCGGCAATGGTGAGAATGAGGTAGGAGCTCATCAGCCAGTATGGCGAAACGCGATTGATTTCTTCAACGGCAACTCCGGCCATATCCTTTGGTGATACAAGGCCCATGGAACCAATGAGGATCACTACAAAACCGAAGGCAGCTATGATCATACCAATGCCAATCTTTTTGGGCGAAGAAGGTTCTTTCCCTTTACGGCCAAGCCACGCAAAGATTGCCATCACCGGAGGGGTTAGCGCAACAATAAAGAGTGGGTTAAAGGACTGGAATACTTCAGGACTGATGGGGTTTGAAGCGGCGTTGTTGGAAGCAAAATAATAACTCAGGTAGCCGAACAACAAGAAAGCGCCGGCTCCCCCAATGCGCGTGGCCAGTTTCTTGGTGAAGAATACCATTGCACAGCCTCCGATAGCGGCTATAACTGCCAGGATTGACCAAATATTAAAGAACAAGTTAGTATATGGACCGACAAACTGATTGGTGTAGTCGCGGGCAAACATGGTAAGGGTTAAACCGTTCTGGTGGAAAGACATCCAGAAAAAGATTACTACGAGGAAAACCAGGGTAAGCGCAACAACACGAGGCTTTTCCTCTTTGGTGCTAACCTGGAATATCAACGAAACAAAAGCTACAAACAAACCTACTGCTAACCCGAGTTTGTAATCAATATCCTTTACAGTAGTGTAATTGTCAGCGACATGGAAAAGCACGGCTACAACTGCCATTAACACCAGCGATATGATAATGTACTTAAGATTCGCCCCGAGATTAAGGGCTGGTTTTGCTGCTGGCTGTGTGCTATTATTGGCAGCTACCAGCTTGTGTTTGGAGGGAAGTAGCTTAATGAATGCAAGGTACACCAGCAGCGAGGCAATCATGGCAGCAGCGGCAATACCAAAGGCATAATTAAAGCCGGTTGAGAATACATTGATATAATCTGAAGCAAATTGCGTGAGGTCAGCAGCCGATTTTCCTCCGTCGGGAACTATGGCGGCATTTGCCAGGGTTTGAAATTGCTCTACATCTTTTAACGTCCCATTCTGAAACTGATGGCTCAGCAGGGGCAGGTTTGCATTTTCGAAATAGCCATTGGTTTTCAGCCACCATTCTTTAATTCCTTTTGCCACAAAAGGTGCAAAAAATGCTCCGATGTTGATACCCATGTAGAAAAGCATGAAGGCACTATCACGGAGTTTTTTGTACTTTTCGTCGTCATACATTTGACCCACAACAGCTTGCAGATTGCCTTTGAATAATCCATTTCCGAGGGCAATAATCATGAGTGCAGATACAGAAACCCACAACTCTGAACCGGGGACAGCCAATAGGGCATATCCACCGAACATGATGATTTGACCGGCCATTATAACAGTTTTGTACCTTTTTGTCCAGTCGGCAATCATACCGCCGATCAACGCTAACGCGTAAATGGCAAAATAAAACCACGAGTAGATACTGCCTGCCGCGTCGGCATTCAGGCCATAACGGGCTTGTAGAAACATTACGAGGATGGCCATCATGGTGTAGAAACCAAAACGCTCACCCATGTTTGTGAAGAAGGCCACTAAAAGCCCTTTGGGATGGTTTTTAAACATAATTTGTTGATTTTAATAGTGATTTGTATGGTTAATGGCTAAATAAAGCACAAACCTAAAAAAAAAAATTAAATGCAACACAACATCATGTGGTTGAGTGATCATTTTTCTACTATAAGATTTTTTGAACAAGATAAATATTGTAATATCAAATCAAATATTGATATATTGGACAAAATTTGCATTTTTATATTTCCTCAGAAACATTATATTTGCGAGGTTTTTTAAAACACAATATTCAAGTATTTTTAAAAATCAAGTACCATCAATAATAAAACCATTAAAGCCATGATGAAAGAAAACCTGGTTCAGTTTATTCAGCAAAGCATCCTAAAAAATTGGGATATAAATGCCATGACAGATTATAAAGGCGATAGCTTAAAATATTCAGAAGTGGCACACAAAATCCTTCAGCTTCATGCAATATTCGAGGTGGCCGAAATCAAACCGGGCGAAAAAATCGGGTTGCTTGGGCGCAACTCTTCCCATTGGGGAATAGGATATTTGGCGGCCATCACCTACGGTGCTGTGATTGTGCCCATCCTGCCTGATTTTAAACCCAAAGATGTTCACCACATTTTAAAGCACTCGGAGTCGGTATTTCTGCTGGCAGCCGACAATCTTTTTGAGGCATTGGATGAGAAAGAATTTCCATTGATAAGGGCGTCAGTCTCATTAACAAACTTTGCGTTGTTGTCCTCCGGGCCAAATCAGAAATTGAAAGACCTGGTAAACAAAGCGGATCAATTAATGGATAGAAAATATCCCGGTGGTATTAAACCCGCGACAATTAATTTTCCAACTGTTGAAAATAGCCGATTGGCAGTAATTAGTTACACTTCGGGCACTACCGGCAACACCAAGGGAGTGATGCTTACTCATAATAGCTTGATAGCCAATGTTGTGTATGCGAATAATAACATGCCGCTGAAACCAGGCGATTCCATCGTTTCTTTTCTTCCGCTTGCCCACGCCTATGGATGTGCGTTCGAATTTTTATGGCCTTTTACGTTGGGATGCCATGTAACCTTTCTGACAAAAGTACCCGCACCGGCTGTGATATTGCAAGCCTTCAAAGAAGTAAGGCCAAGACTGGTCCTTTCGGTTCCTCTGGTTATTGAAAAAATTTATAAGAAGCAAATCCTGCCTGTAATTCATAAACCTGTCATGAAGGTTATTTTGAAGACTCCAGGCCTGAGGAATGTGATTCACAAAAAAATCCGCAAAAAACTCGTTGCCTCATTTGGCGGGAATTTTCATGAGGTAGTCATTGGCGGAGCAGCCCTGAATCCCGAAGTAGAAACCTTTTTTAAGAAAATTAGATTTCCTTTCTCGATTGGTTATGGCATGACCGAATGCGGCCCTCTGATCAGCTATGCAAATTGGGATAAAGCCAAATTGGGTTCTGCCGGAAAAATTGTTGATACTATGGAAGTTACGATTGACTCGGCCGACCCTTATACCATGCAGGGCGAAATTCTTGTCAGGGGCGAAAATGTTATGCAGGGATATTACAAAAACGAATCCGCCACAATGGCTGCAATTGATGGTGAAGGATGGCTGCACACAGGCGATCTGGGACATATTGACAAGGACAACTATATTTTTATCAAAGGCCGTAGTAAAAGTATTATCCTTGGCCCATCAGGGCAGAATATTTTTCCTGAAGAGATCGAAGCCAGGCTAAATAACCTTGATTATATCCTCGAATCGCTGGTTGTGGATAAAAATCATAAACTGATCGCATTAATTGTACCCGACAAAGAAGCCATGCAGAAACACCAGGTATCAGAAGAAGATCTGATGAAGATTCTCGAGAATTACCGCAAGGCCATCAACAAAGAGCTGCCAAATTTCATGAACCTCTCGGGAATGCAACTACACCCCGAAGAATTTGAAAAAACTCCTAAAAAGAGTATCAAGCGATTCCTCTATACTATTGAGAGTTAATTGAACAAACTGGAACCTAGCAGACCAAGCGGCTAATTCACATGCACAGGGTGGAATAGAAATCAGAACTTATAGCGCAGTTGCAGCTTTATTTCACTGCGCGTATTTCCTGCAATTTCATCCAACCCGCTGCCAATTACTTTTGTGTTGGAATACCAGGTCTGGCTTGCTTTCAGCCAAAAATCGAGGTTTTGCATGGCCTGCCATCGAATCAGCAAATATACACGGCTGCCTTTATAGTAGTAGGCGGGCACGCTGAAAGCATAAAGCACATCGTTTTCATAGGCATAAATACGCTCGTCATAGGTGTCGGTGTCAAACAATGCAAATCGGGCAGAGTATGCCCACTTTGTAGAGGGTTTCCAGATTACATCCTGATACATCATATAGCCTTGCTTCCTGCTGTATTCCTCGGAAGTATTCAAAGTCCACTCAACACGATTTCTCAGGGTAATAGTCCGGAAGGCCTGGTATTGAAAATGTACTCTCAGGTTCTGACGTTCGTATGGTCTGAGCTGTGTGATGAAGTCGTTGCTGGTTATGCTTCCTTCGCGCTGCTTGAACCGATAACGTACATTCACTTCTGCTTGCCGCGAAATACGATAGCTGAGTTCTCCCAGGTACTCTCTTCCTCTCGAAGGAGCATTTACCCGATATCGAAGCCACCTAAACTGAAACATATCAGTATAGCCCCTTAGGGTTACACTTGGGGAAACGTAGAACAACATTCCGATGTATAGTCCTTCCTCTCCACTGCCAAGCCCCGATTCAGAAAAGGGTGCTGCATAATAATTTTGGAAATTTTTGTCGAATTTCCGGTATATTGCACTCATCATGAGCCGGGTTGCCGGAGAAAAAGTTGTGCCTGCAACAATGCCTGTTCCGCCGGATGCACTGCGTGAAATTTCTCCAAAAAGTTGCCCCTTTCTGAAAAGATAAAGAAAATCGGCACCTGCCACATGGTTTGCTTTTCCGCTAAAATAGAACTGGTTATATAGTTGAGGCATTGGCTGCAACATGGCATCGTATTCCAAGCGATAGAATGTTGTTCCAACCTGGTATCGTGACCCGATAAGCTGAGCCCTGCCTCCAAATATGGTTTCGGATAACGAGCGACGGTTAGCTAATTCGCTGGGAGTGCGATGATAGCCGGAGGTTTGCAGGGTGCTCACAACCAACGGTTTATTTGACGCGGTATCGGTGAGGCGAATGGTTGCATCCAGTTTCTTGTGGGAAACGAAAGTGGTTATTGTGAAGCGATTATATCCAAAAGTCGCCGCGGCACCGCGCAGGAATTGATTCTCATTCACCGAACTGCTTGGCCTGACTCCACGCGAAATTTTGCGTGCCATTGACACATCAACCGTCTTGCCGAATGTGGGTGTAGTCCACAATGTCAATCCCTGACCGAATTGTAGGTGATAATCCCCAACAACGATATCTCTTAGCCATTTGTCTCCCCTCAAATAGAAAAATGCACTATAAAAATCAAAGCCATTTTTAGCTGAGCCTTTGAAAAACTCTTCCCCTGGATCTTTCTCGGCTGTGATTCCCCACCTGATCCGGTTGCGGTAGTTGAATGCATAACGTGTGTAAAGCCTGAAAGGGTTCCCTGGATAACGCAACCCAGGATTGGCAGCCAGCAAAGAATCTTCGATAGGCAAATATCCTTTCTGCGTTTCAAGCAATCGCTGGCTTCTTATAAATAACTGGTTTTTGCCATACCTAAAAAGTTGCTTTGCATTGAGCCGCTGTCCTGTTCCATCTTTACTAAATGTTATAAACGGCGCAATTAATTCAATCACCTCTCTGTCAAAGCCATCAATATAAGCCAGCTCATAGAGCGTGAGAATTTCGCCAAAAGTATTTCTATACTCGAGCAGGTTGGTAATTTGTATGTCGTTCAGGAAGAAGAGCTGTTTGATTTCATCGAAAGTGGCATTGTTTATTTTGATAGGATTATAAGTCAAATGCTCCAATTCTGCGATCAGGTCGGTATAGTCACTTTCTTCTTCCTGATTTTCGGCTTGTTGCTCGATGGCTTCCTGGATGATAGGAGTTTCGCCGGGTGTAATTATCGGATCCTGGGCCAGTACATAGGCAGGGGTAAGCAAAAAGAGCAGGGTAATTAGGAAAAGGTTGCGTAATGCAACATTCCATGTAATGAAAATTTCCGGTTTCATATTTTTCATGGCAAATTCCCGAAAATTATTTTGCCTCCCAAATAATGGCCACATTTGGTGAGTATCCAAGTATCTCATGTTTTACGGTTGAGACATCGAGTGTAAATCTGCCCAGAAATAATCCAAAGCCAAATGAAAGCGAAGATGGGTTGGTGGCAATCCCTCCCCGCAGAGCGAATATATCAATCACTCTGTATTCGATTCCGCTTCGCAATGTGGGCTTATAGCGTATATCTTTTTCTGCCTCAAGCAATACTACAAGGTCTTGGTCAATTTTGTAAGCCAACCCTGCACGGAACACCGAAGGCAATGTTTCATCGTAGTCTTTGGCAGCATTGACTTTCAAAGGATTAAACAATGCAGCGCCAAACTCAAGGTTGCTGTTGAGGGAGGCACTAAATCCAGCAGCAAATGAAACTACAGTTCGGCTGCCATAATTTTCGGCAAGGCGTATGTGATAACCGTCTAACCGCACTCCGGCAGTAAATCTGCTGCCAAATTTTCTTCCAAATGCGATTCCCGCAAAGGTTTCGTTATAAAACTGCCCCCCAAACTGCCTCACGGCCAAGGCCAAAACACCCGGGCGGACAGGGAAAGCAGCCGCAATGCTGTTAAATCCGAGGTCTTTCAGCATAAAACGATTCTCGTAATTTAAGCCAACACTTATTCCGGTGAGGTTTGCAAGGCGGGCAGGGTTATTAAATGAAGCCCACACATCGGCCAGGACCAATGAAGACCCCCCAAGGGCTGCCTGCCGCGACCCTGTAGGATTGTTCCCGGTTTGAGCGCCTGCCAATTGTGAAAAAAACAACAGTACCCCAAGCAAAAGACAGGCGTAAATCCAAAAACGTAACCAGTTTGATTGCATTATCATAATTTTGCAACTAAGATAAATAAACTTTCAAGCGATTTACTTTTAAATCCAATAAAATATCAAAACTATGGACACCTATCGAGCCCTCGGGTTTCTCAGCAGCTTATCCGACAACAATAACCGTGAGTGGTTTAGTGAAAACAAGACCACCTATGAAGCCATCAAAAGCGATATGGCCGGATTCCTTGCAGTTCTGATTCCGCAAATCTCTGACTTTGATCCTGATATACATGGCATTCGTCCTTTGGATTGTCTTTTCAGGATCTATCGGGATGTGAGGTTCTCGACCGACAAGTCGCCGTATAAAACAAATATCGGAGCATTTATTTCTCACACAGGAATTAAAGGAAGCCATCCTGGTTATTACATTCATTTCGAACCTGGGCGCTCTATGGTGGCTGGCGGGTTATATATGCCACCGCCAAATCAATTGAAGGCGGTCAGGGATGAAATTTACTTTAACGTTGAGAATTTTATTTCAATTATCAATCACCCTGAGCTCACAAACTTTTTTCCCGGACTCGATCATGAAAGCAAACTCATGCGTCCAGCTAAGGGATATCCGGCAGATTATCAGCATGTTGATTTATTGAAATACCGCTCATACACTGTGTCGAGGACCCTGCCTGATGAAGTTTTACACGGGACAGACTTGAATAAATATCTTATTTCAGCCTTCCGTGCCATGCATCCGCTGATCAGCTTTTTGCGCCGGGCAACAGCCTAAAAGGATTTCTGATATTGCTTCAGGAAGGCCTTTTTACAAATGTATATTTAGCAAACCTGGCTTTATTATGATCTTAATTTTCTCCAGGATTTTTTCAGCAGTATCATTCCAACCACTGCCATGGCTGTAAAGAGCAGTGCAATATCAAATTTTCCATACAGCAGATTACCGATAGTAAATAGGGTTCCATAAATAATAAGGCATCCCCAGATCATGCAAAGAATTCCGGTAGGCACATCCCATCGAAGGTCTTGCTCTTTCTCCAGAACGATATTTTGGGCAGCAGCTTTTTGTACTACGGTTTTCCATCCGGGCCCGCCTGGCCTGATTTTCCGGTAAAAGTTATGTAAGGTTTTGTCATTCACCGGTTGGGTGAGAAAGGTAACGGTGAGCCAGGAGATTGTGGTTAAGAAAACTACACTAACAAATTTTATAATATTCCAGTAACCGATGGTAGTGATGAGTCCAAGTACTCGCACTTTGTCATCCACACGGGTCAACCAGAAGTTTTCGATCATGATGAATGTGAGAGAGAAAATTCCCGCGGCAAACATGGCCGATAATTCCGACCAGGCATTGATGCGCCACCAAAACCAGCGAAGAATATAAATTAATCCTGTACCTGCTCCGATCATCAGCATGTATTGGAATGCTTGGAGGGCGTTTTTTAAAATAAGTGCCAGGAGCACCGAAAACACCATCAAGGTAACGGTTGAAATTCTTCCGGCTGCAACTTTTTGTTTTTCAGAGGCAGACTTATTCACAAAACGGCCATAAAAATCGTTTACCAAATACGACGAACCCCAGTTCAGTTGTGAAGCTACTGTTGACATGAATGCTGCAATCAGCGAGGCCACAACCAGCCCAAGTAGTCCTGTGGGGAGAAATTCCCGCAGCATCGCGGGATATGCAAAGTCATTTTTTATGTATTGTGTCGGTATTTCCGGAAAGGCATTGATCAATGATTGTATATCCGGAAAAACAATAAGGGAAGCCAATCCGACGATAATCCATGGCCAGGGACGCAATGCATAATGGAAAAAGTTGAAGAGCAATGTGGCGCCCACCGCGTGATTTTCGTTTTTTGCCGAGAGCATGCGTTGGGCAACATAACCGCCTCCACCAGGTTCAGCTCCTGGATACCAGGCCGCCCACCATTGTACAGCAATAGGAATTAGAAAGATGCTTAAAAATAATTCCGGATTAGAAACATTGGGTAGGATGCTCAGCTTGCCAATTACGTTAGGATGGCTTAAAAGGTTTGATAATCCTCCGATTTCAGGCGATTGGGCTACATAAACAGCTGCAATAACTGCCCCAAACATAGCAAAACTAAACTGAAAAAGGTCAGTCCAAAGGATGGATTTCAATCCTCCCAGGCTGGCATAAAAGACCACAACCACCGATGCAATAATCAGCGCAGGCGCTGGCTGCAGCCCCAACATTACCCCGGCAATTTTAATGAAAGCCAACGAAACACTTGCAATGACCATCACATTGAAAAAAAATCCAAGATACACGGCTCTGAAACCGCGCAAGAAGGCAGCCGTGCGGCCACTGTAGCGTAGTTCATAAAATTCAAGGTCGGTCATTACTTTCGAACGATTCCAAAGGCGGGCATACACAAAGACGGTGAGCATGCCTGTGAGCAGGAACGCCCACCAAAGCCAGTTGCTGGCTACCCCTCCGGTTCTCACCATATCGGTTACCAGGTTAGGGGTGTCGCTCGAAAAAGTAGTGGCTACCATCGAAACCCCCAGCAACCACCAAGGCATGGTTCGGCCCGACAGAAAATAATTTGTTGTATTGTCGCCGGCTTTGCGCGAAGCGAGAAACCCAATGGATAGTAAAACTACAAAGAAAATGGCAAGTATTATCCAATCAATGAGTTGGAGAATCATATCAAACAATTATCGGTTAGTAAGAGCGGTGTTTTTCTTTCCGCTAAAGTAGGATTGTTTTTTAAACTAACCGAATGACTGGAAATTTTTTATAGAATCTATTGCAGGCTCTTATAGCGCTTTTGGCCGGAAGTCAACTTATGCATCAATATTGGCATACTTTGCATTCTTTTCGATAAACTCACGCCGTGGAGGAACTTCGTCGCCCATCAGCATTGAGAATATTCGGTCAGCTTCTGTTCCGTTTTCGATCGTAACCTGGCGAAGTGTACGTGTATCCGGGTTCATGGTTGTGGTCCATAATTGTTCAGCATTCATCTCGCCCAACCCTTTATAGCGCTGAATATGAATTCCTTTCTCATCTCCGTTTGCCGAAAACCTTGACACGAGTGCCAGGCGTTCCTCTTCTGTCCAACAATATTGCTCTTCTTTACCCTTGCGAATGAGGTAGAGTGGGGGAGTTGCTATATAAACATAACCCTGCTCGATCAGGTCTTTCATATATCGAAAAAAGAAAGTGAGGATTAGGGTAGTGATGTGGCTGCCGTCAATATCAGCATCGGTCATGATGATGACTTTATGATACCGTAACTTGTCTATATTCAGGGCTTTGGTGTCGTCGGCAGTGCCAATGGAAACACCCAGCGCTGTGAAAATATTCTTGATTTCTTCGCTGTCGAAAATTTTATGTTGCATGGCTTTTTCTACATTCAGAATTTTCCCGCGCAATGGCAGGATGGCCTGAAAACTGCGGTCGCGGCCTTGTTTGGCTGTTCCGCCTGCAGAATCGCCTTCTACAAGGTATATCTCGCATTTAGCCGGATCACGTTCCGAACAGTCGGCAAGTTTACCCGGTAGCGAGCTGCTGTTGAACACATTTTTTCGCTGAACAAGCTCGCGTGCCTTGCGTGCGGCATGCCTTGCAGTGGCGGCGAGTATCACTTTATTCACAATTGTGCGGGCTTCTTTTGGGTGTTCTTCCAGATAATACGACAATTGCTCGCTTACGAGTTGATCCACAGCTCCCATCACCTCGTTGTTTCCGAGTTTGGTTTTGGTTTGGCCTTCGAATTGTGGTTCCTGCACTTTTACCGAAATAATGGCTGTGAGGCCTTCACGAAAGTCGTCGCCGTTGATGTCGAATTTCAGTTTAGAGAGCATCCCTGATTTGTCGGCGTAAGATTTTAGTGTGCGGGTGAGCCCTCTCCTGAATCCAGCCAGGTGTGTTCCTCCTTCATGTGTGTTGATGTTATTTACGTATGCGTGGAGGTTTTCGGCAAAAGAAGTGTTGTATTGCATCGCAATTTCAACCGGGATATTGTTTTTTTCTCCTTCAATATAGATGGGTTCGGGCATTAATTTTTCACGGTTTGCATCGAGATAGTCAATAAAATCTTCGAGGCCTTTTTCTGAAAAATATGAATGAGCGATAAAATCACCATTTTCGTTGGTGGTTCGTTCGTCGGTGATTGACAGGCGGATGCCCCTGTTCAGGAATGCCAGTTCTCGCAAACGCGAACTGAGGGTTTCGAAATCATATTCAAGTGCTATGAAAATGCTGTCATCGGGCTGAAAAGTAATAATTGTTCCCGTGCGATCGCTGGTACCCACTTCTTTAACATCATACAAAGGCTTGCCATAAGCATACTCCTGAACAAATATTTTGCCTTCCCGGTGCACTTCGGCTTTGAGAATTGACGACAGTGCATTGACGCAACTCACGCCTACTCCATGCAACCCACCCGACACTTTATAAGATTCTTTATTAAACTTTCCTCCGGCGTGCAAAACAGTCATTACGACTTCAAGCGCCGAACGCTGTTCTTTCTCGTGGAGATCGACCGGAATACCTCGGCCATTATCAACAACACTGACACTGTTATTTGGGTGGATATAAACTTCTATATTGGTGCAGTAACCGGCAAGTGCTTCATCAATTGAGTTGTCAACCACCTCATGCACAAGATGATGCAATCCGCGAGCGCCAATATCCCCAATATACATTGCGGGCCTTTTGCGAACTGCTTCGAGGCCTTCGAGTACTTGTATCTGAGCAGCTGTATAATCTTGTTCACCATTGTGGTTGCTCTTAGCTATTTCGTTCATAATCAGACAAATATATAACTTTTGATTAAGAAACAAAAATACAGAAAATAATCGAAACCACCCAATAAATCAGCTGTTGAGAAAGAGATAAGTTATTAACATTTAGGCACACATAACTAACAGGGGAAACTCATTCTAAAACATATTATAATACGTTCTATATCAGCGAGATATCAATGGACTGGCTGAAACTTCAGGAACAAAGCCCAAAAATTCCTTGCAAGCACAATGAATTTTCAGCACTACCCATTTTTCGAAATTGTGATTGCTTTCAAATTGGACAATCCAAATAGGTATTAATTTTTTTATACTTTAGTTTCGGATTCAGCAGAGTTAGTTCAGACAAATTTTTAAGAGGTTAGCAATGGCACATCGCACCTTAAAAAACTCATACTCATCATTGGTGGAGCGTATTAATCGGTACCCGCAGGGAGCCCCGCCTTCGGAATTGCTGAATAAGATTTTGAAGATTCTTTTCAGCGAAAAAGAAGCTCAACTGGTTTCTTTGCTCCCCATTAAACCGTTTACCGCGGCAAAAGCAAGTAGAATATGGAAGCTGAGCCTGGCCGAAACTCGCGTTAACCTTGAGACACTGGCAAGCAAAGCCTTATTGGTAGATATAGACCGAAATGGTGAGTCGGTCTACGCTCTACCACCGCCCATGGCGGGATTTTTTGAATTTTCGATGATGCGCATTCGAAACGACATCAATCAAAAAGCATTGGCGGAATTGTTCTACCAGTATTTGAACGTGGAGGAAGATTTTGTGCGTGAGCTTTTCACCAAAGGCGAAACACAGCTGGGTCGGGTTTTCGTCAACGAGCCATCCTTATCTGAAGAAAACGCCTTGCATGTGCTTGATTATGAGAGGGCCACAGAGGTGATAAGAAGCGCGAAACAAATTGGTGTGGGCATCTGCTATTGTCGCCACAAAATGGATCATATGCAACGAGCCTGTAAGGCTCCGCAGGATATTTGTATGACATTCAATAACTCAGCAGGCTCGCTTACAAAACATGGTCACGCACGTAAAATTGATGCAGTTGAATGCCTTGATTTACTTCAACAAGCCTATGAGTTCAACCTGGTGCAGTTTGGCGAAAATGTGAGGCAAGAAGTCAATTTTATTTGTAATTGCTGTGGTTGTTGCTGCGAAGCGATGATTGCAGCCCGTCGCTTTGCAATTCTGAACCCGGTGCATACCACCAACTTTTTACCCGAGCTTCATAATTCGGACTGCATCGGTTGTGGGAAATGTGTTAATGTGTGCCCGGTAGGTGCGCTGGCACTTGTTTCGGCACACGATCCGAATAAAACAAATCGGAAAAAGCCCTTGCTGCTTGAAGAATTATGCCTGGGTTGCGGTGTTTGTGCACGCGCATGCCTTCACAAGGCCATACTTCTGAAGCCAAGAGAAAAAAGAATAATAACACCTTTGAATGGGACTCACCGGGCGGTAATGATGGCCATTGAACGCGGAAAACTACAGAACCTGATTTTCGACAACCGCGTGCTCTGGAGCCATCGGGCCCTGGCTGCCCTTCTTGGGGCACTGCTTCGCATCCCTCCCATCAAACAGATTATGGCCAGCCAACAAATTAAATCACGATATTTCGAATATCTTATTGGACGAATGAAAGAATAAATTCAATACAACAACGCATCTTGTTGCTTGGCCTACTCATGCGCCGTTTGCCCGACCAGTATTAAAAAATTGAAGAAAAACTACAGAACCTCCATTCCTTCAGCGTCCAAAACTTTTGCAATTGTTTTTTCAACGCTTCTATCTGTGGTAGGGTATTGAAAATCCCAGATAGGTTTGAATGTCCAAATGTGGTGCCAACCAGGAGCTTTGAGTGAATGTGCTTGCCTCCCCGTAAAGGCGTTATATCAGGCAAAAGCTAACAGTAGGCTATTAATTCGGCTTAAAACGAAAACCCGGCACCGGCAACAACATTCACGCGCTGGCTTGGATAATTGTGCCAGTAATATTGACGTTGAGCGGTTAAATTACGGGCGTCAATAAAGAAATGTAATTGTTTATTATAGAAATAACGGCCACCAGCGCTTAGGTCGAACCAGGCATTCATTTGTGCTTTTTCAAAGGTCTTTCCGTTAAAAACTTTTGCCCAGGATTTTCCGTTGGCAATCACCGAAGCAGAAAAAGATAACTTTTCGCTTATCGCAAAAAAGCCGTGAATCCGTGCATCAAACCGAGGTTGATACCATGCCTCTGCTTCTTTGTCTGTTTTGTAGCTATAATATCTTGCGCCAAGATTTATTGATATTTTTTGCGAGGGCTGGAAGGATGAACTCAACCCCGCCCGAAAAACCTTCATGTCATCATAAATTACCCTAAATCTACTGAAAGGAGCAATGGTGTCGCTGATAAAAAACGGGGATGCTTTCGTTGATGTATACTCAAAGTCAACCGAGGCATCCACCCTTTTCGCAAGATTGCCTACAAGGGCGCCATAAACCCTCAATTTGTCAATGCTATTTCGGTAGTTCAGGGTCGAAACAACAAATTCATTTTCATCCGTTAAACTCCGGAAGGTGTTCTTATGCACTTTGCCATCCATCCCTGCCAGCAATGCAAGCCTTTGCTCAATGAGCGATAATTTTGCTTCAGCCACAGGAAAAATGTGCAAGCGGGTCGAATTGGTATGGTCGGCTTCGATTCTGACCCCTGCTTTGATCTCATATTCCTGATAAGTAAATTGCAGCGTCGGCCTAAAACTCACCAGAGTGTTTTTCCTGTTGGCTATGCTATCATTGGTATTCGTATGAAATACACTTAAATCTGCAACAAGTTGTTGCTGCTCTGGCAAGCTGAAAATATCAAAAGAAGTCTTTATTTGGGCATCACCTCCAAATTCATGTTCATTTGTGGCAAAACGGTCATTTATGAAGCGATATTGAAGGTTTGAACCATAGTGAAGGCCATATTTTTCTTTGTTTCGACTAACCAAAGATAGATTGCCCTGCGCCTTATTGAACCACTGTTTGATATTGTCTTTTGAGAAATCGAAAACTGGTTTAGGAAAGCTATCAGCCACGAAGCCGTAGTGATGGATCACATTCCGCTGGAATTGCGCAGATGATGATAAAACGAGCTTTTCGAACTGCTTTTGCGCGAATACCCTGGCAAAGTTATCGCTGAAGCCCGGATACCCGTATTCTTTTATTGTTCCACTCGATGAGATGTGTCGCAGATGAACTCCCAGGGCATGATTTTGATTTCTTAAACTGTTGGCTGTAAATTCAAAATATGGCGTGGTGTAATTGCCAAAACCTGCTTTTACGAGATTGCGATAGATGGTAGGTTGCTCATCTGCTCCAGGCGAAGCAGCCTGAATAGGCTCAAGGCTTGCTTTTACATCAAACCTGCGTGGCGAGATGGCTATTTCATATTTAGGGATCGATACTTTGACAGGTTCGATTTTGGGTTGAATTGTGATTTTTTCGGCCTCCCGGATACTTGGCTCGTATGGAGCAATTACCGTGATTTCTTCCTGCCTGGGCTTCTGTGCATGCAGCATTGCAGGCATTAATGCCAGTATGTAAGCAACAAGCATCCGAATTTTGAAGTGGATGAAGCGTTTATCTTTCATAGGTTTTGTTTGTACTGCGACCGATTAATTAATTTCCTGCAGGTAATTCCCTCAATTTTTTTCGTGCGATTTCTCTCAGCTCTTCACCCTGGTAATTGTCAATCACACTTTGGAGCGTTTGCCTTGCCTGAAAAATATTTCCCGTTTGGCGGTAATTATCGGCAAGCAAAATAAACCCTTTGGCTACCCAGTAATCATATGACGCATATCCCGAAGCTAGTTCAAATACTGTTTTCTCGGTATCGGTATATTTTTTCTGATCGAAAAGAATCTGTGCGACCATAAATTTAGCCTCTGCTCCGATACTGCCACTGGGAGATAGCCTTACGGTTTCTCTGAAGGCCTGTAGTGCCTGCTCCTGGCGAAGAAGTGCATACAGCGATTTAGCATGATATAGTGTTGCCTCAGCAGCCAATGTTTCTGGTAATCGTTCGAGCGAGAGCAGGCGCTGAGCCGCATCAATTGATTGCTGATACCTTTCGAGACGAAAACTTAATCGCATCCCGGCTGAAAGAGCTTCAATTTTGTTTGCAGTTGTGCTCGCAACCGTTTCGAGTTGAAAAAACTGGTCAGCAGCTTTTGCAAGGTTGTTTTTGGCCAGGTTGATTCGCGCGGCACGCAGCAATGCGTTTTCGGTAAATTCAGACCGTGGCATTGCGATAACCGATTCATAATCAGCTAATGCATCATTTGCATTGTTGGCGCGAAAATAGCAATCGGCACGATAATAGGTGGCCGTTAAGACGTACAACCCCCTGGGGTAGCGGCTCAGGTAGTTCGAAAATCCGGATCTTGCATTCACGCAATCATTTGCCATATATTTATTCAGGGCGGCAACATAGGTCATTGAGTCCTGCTCGCGATCGGTTACCTGGGCAAAAGACAACCCTTTGGAGTAGCTCACATATTCATCAACCTGATTCAGGTCAATATAGATGTTTCGGATATTTGCAAGCGCTTCGTGTGCTTCAGGCGAACCGGGAAAGTCATTAATTACTTTCTTAAAGATTTCAAGGGCGCGTGTGTTATTGTTTTCGTTGTAATAGATAAGGCCTGTTTTCATCAGGCTGTTTTTTGCCAGACTGCTTTCAGGATATTCTTGCCTTAGGGCAGTAAAATATCCGAGTGCTTCGTTTTCCTGGTTCAGCAACAATGCCGTATTGCCCATCTCGAACAACGCTTCGGCTGCAAGGGTTGATTTTCTGTAAACTTGCCTGAAAGCCTGCAAGGTGGTAATCTTTTCACGGTAATTGCCGAGCGCGCCTTGCGCTCTTCCCTTTTGTAGTGTGGCATAGTCGGCTTCGCTCCCCGAGAGGCGCATGGCTTTGTCGTATTGGGCGATGGCTTCGCGGTAGCGCTTGTTGATGAAATGACAATCACCTGTTCGAAGCAGCGCATCGCTTACCATTCTTGGGTTTTCGGTTTTCTCGTTTTCGAGAAACCGCCCGAACCATTCAACCGCTTTCAAATAATCTTTTTTCTGGAAAAATGCATATCCTATATTGTAATGCGCAGTGGAATAAATTGGAAGGGTGCGTGAAGCCTTGGCGCTTAGAAACCTGTTAAAATAATCAACGGCCAAATCATGTTGAGCCAGCCTGAAATATGCTTCACCGGTCCAGAAGAGTGCCTGGGCTGATATGACTGCATCTTTTGAATTTTCAGAAGCTTTTTTGAACAAGGGAATTGCGTTAAATAAATCTTTGTCATTAAATAACTCAATGCCACGGTAGTAATTGATTTTCTGATAAGCTTCGTTCAGCTTGTCATCCCTTCGCTCTATGGCCTCGATTGAAGCAAGGGCTTCACGGTAATTGTTGGTGGTTAGGTATAAGTGGGTCAGATAAGCCAGCGCTTCGGGTTTGCGTTTACTGCCAGGAAAATCCCTGAGATATTGATTCATTGCCTTAATGGCTTCATTATAAGGGTTATAGGATAACTCGGAGGCGAGTTGTGCATAATTAAAGAGTGCGTCTTCGCGGATATTCTGATCGAAATTCATCTTGTATGCCGACATAAAAGCGTTGGCCGCATATTGTTTTTGGCCTGTTTTAAGATAGCAATCTGCAATATGATAGAATGCAAATTGAGCAAGCGAATCCTGCAGCTGCGCCACCGGTTGAAAATATTGGATTGCCTCGCCATACTTCTTGCTCATGTAGTTGAGATATCCAAGCTGAAACGACTCTTCTCGTGTGGGCTGGCGACGATTGTTGGCATGATAGAATTCTATGAGTGGCCTTGCTTCGGCAAAGTTTCCAAGCCGATAATGTGCATCGCCAATTACCTTGGCCATTTCAGCATTTAACTTGGTGCGGTCGCCACTAAAATATTTCGCTCCTTCATCAATGGCTTGCGGGAATTTACCTTGCTTATAGTAAATGTTTACGAGATAGTATGGCACCTGGTTCTTATATTCAGGAGTGTTTCGGATGAGCTGAAATTCTTTTAATGCGGTTTCATATTCCTCATTCATGTATGCAATGTGAGCAAAATAATACGTGGCCTGAGTAGTATATGCAGATTTCGTTCCCCTGAGATTGTTGAACAGTTGACGTGCCTTCGCCAGGTTCTCATTCTTTAAATAGCAATATCCGGTCTTGAAATAATATGCAGCAAGGTCTTGGTTGTTTAATAGCTTTGGATCAACTGGTTCAAATGATTTCAGCGCATTGCGATAATTCTTGTTGGCAAATTGCACCTGGCCAAGCTGAAAATATGCAGGATATATTGCCGCACTCTCAGGGTAATCAGTAATAAAGGATTCGAGCAGGTACTCAGCCTCCCGTTGATTGAGGGAGGAAGCGCAAAGGGCTACATAGTATGCTGTGTGCATTTTCAATGCCCTGTCCTCAGCAGGGGCATTGAGTTGCAATTCTTCGAAAATGTTCTTTGCAGTTGTGAACTTGTCAAGATCAAATAATTCTTTTGCTTTGTTAAACTGCCCCCAGGGATCGGAAAAGGTGGCAGTTTTTTGCGCAAGCAAATGAACTGACAACATACTGAAGAGTATTATAGCAATGCTGAATCGTAGATTATTCATAAAGTGGCGGATAATCGGGCATGTATAAAAGGATAAAACGAAATGATCAGTTGCTTATTTTATATTGCTCCGCAACTTTAAGTGGTGGCAAGTAGATAGCACCTCCGGAACAATCACTGAAAGCTCCCGTAACGCTTGAGTAGCAGTTTGGTTGGCCCAGATGCCTGAGTAATCCTAAAAACGCAAAAACCAATGCCTCCTTGTAATCAACGATTACCTTATCAGGCACTATTATTTCTGAATGGCCAAGCATCATGATCCTTTCCATCAGAAAACCATTATAGGTGCCCCCGCCGGTTGCCAGGACAGTTTTCAGTTTGAATTGTCGAAAAGCATTGCTGATTTGATTTGCAATATGCTCGACCATTGTTCTCATTTTATCCTGCAGCGAAATTTGCGCTGAATCGAGCAAAGGCATTATATTTGCACTAACCCATTCTCGCCCAAGCGATTTAGGCTGTTTCGACAGATAAAATTCCAGGGAATCAAGGGCTGCAAGCAAATCGTCATTTATAGTGCCGGCACGTGCCAATATGCCATCATAATCATATGGTTGGCCAAGTCGTGTTGCTAAATCATTTAGAACAATGTTGACAGGGCAAATATCAAATGCAACTCGCTGAAGATTATGGTCGAATGAAATATTTGAAAAGCCACCCAGGTTAAGGCAGGATTGGTATTGCCCAAAAAGAATTTTATCTCCCACAGGGACCAAAGGTGCTCCCTGCCCTCCTAATGCGATGTCTGTGGTTCGAAAATCGCAGGCAGCGGCTATGCCTGTTGCGGCGGCTATTTCTGCCCCCGAGCCAATCTGAAAAGTAATGCCCCTGGCCGAATTATGATAAACCGTGTGGCCATGAGAGGAGATTAGCACCGGCCTGATAGCACTGTTTTTCAAAAAATCGTTGATCTGCAGCCCTGTAAATCTGCCAAAATCAATATGTGCTTCTGCAAGCTCTGATGCACTTGAATTAAAAACTGAGCCAAGCCGCTCTTTCCACGCATAGTCAAAAGGAATCATACTGGACTTCAAAACATTGAATGTCCATTCATTGTTCTTTCCTTTTACGAATTCACACAATGCCATATCAAGGCCGTCGAGAGAAGTCCCTGACATGACTCCAAGTACAGTGTAAATTTCCTGATTTTTTTTGCCCATGCTATTAAAGATCAGGTGTAAGATCTTCGAGGCAAAGTTTTCTTGAACCCTTTATAAGTATTGTTTTTTCGGCTAACCTGTTCTTTCTTAACCATTCAATTGCATCCTTTGATGAATGAAAAAAATGAAATGGAAAATCGCATTTATTGGCATAGAAATTTTCTCCCACAAGCAACACAGTTTCAAAATTCTTGCTGGCCAGCTGATCCAAAATTTTTTGATGTTCTTGGTTGGTATAAGACCCCAATTCAAGCATATCGCCGAGAACACAAACTTTATTCTTTCCCGGGTAATTAGTAAAATTCTCAATGGCAGCCGCCATGCTCGTAGGATTGGCGTTGTATGCATCGAGCAGGATGGTATTGCGCAAAGTACTTACGACCTGCGAGCGATTGTTGCTTGGCGAATATGATTCAATGGCTTGAATAACCTTATCCGGTGGCACCTCAAAATAGCGACCCACACAAATGGCTGCAAGGATGTTCTTTAAATTGTAAGACCCGATAAGCTGGGATTGGAGTTCATAGCTCAAATCGTTTTCGAACCAGCGAATGGATAAAAATTGATGTGTTGAAATATTTTCTCCCCGATAATCAGCTGGGTGATGCTCGGCATAGGTAACCATGTTCGAGTTTTTTGCATGCTTGATTAACAGAGGGTTATCTAAATCAACAAAAAGAACCTCCGATTGGCTCTGTATGTATCTGTACAATTCTGTTTTGGCTCGTTCCACGCCTTCGATTCCACCAAAGCCTTCGAGATGGGCTTTACCTATATTAGTGATCAGACCATGCGTAGGTAGTGCAATATTGCAATACGCATCTATTTCCCCTTGGTGATTCGCCCCCATTTCAATTACAGCTATATCATGCTGTTTGCCAATACGCAGCAAGGTTAGCGGAACTCCAATATGATTGTTATAGTTTCCTGCTGTTGATATTACTTGATGCCGGGTAGAAAGCACTGCTGAAATAAGCTCTTTTGTGGTTGTTTTGCCATTAGAGCCGGTGATGGCAATGATCTTCAGATTAAGATGCTTGCGATGATAGAGGGCAAGTTGTTGCAAAGCAACAAGTGTATCAGAAACAAGAATAA
Organism: Lentimicrobiaceae bacterium; assembly: GCA_037446395.1. Classification (GTDB taxonomy): domain Bacteria; phylum Bacteroidota; class Bacteroidia; order Bacteroidales; family JAAYJT01; genus JAAYJT01. The sequence goes on along the minus strand of JBBIIP010000003.1, from coordinate 50,590 downwards.
ACTGCTCGGAATCAACTACTTTCGGATCATCAACCACTGCATAGGCTGCGCCATTTTCGAGTGCACGGGCAGCAAATTGGTTGCCGTCAAAATGTTCTCCTTTTAAGGCAAAGAAAAGAGCTCCTTGAGTGATTTTTCTCGAATCAGTGCTAATAATCTGATGGGATTGATAGATACGATAAAGTTCTTCGATCGTAATTTGGCTTAATGCAGACATTAAATATATTCAATAATTCCAAGAGTCAATTACATAGAACGAAGTGATAATTCTCTCCAACTTTGATTAAGAGGTGGGTGACAATTATCAAATTCCAGGGAATTCGCTGTTATTTTTTACGGTTATGATTTGAGCTTCCAACGCGGGTCATCGCACAACGGAAACCAATATAATTGGTTGATTTATCCTCTTCCATAAAGCGGCGCACACTTGGGCTAAGATAATACGCCGGATCGCGCCAGGAGCCCCCCTTGTAAACACGCGATTTATCGCTTATCAGGGAGGTTTTGCCATAGTCATACATGGCTTTGGTAGTTATTGTGTCGGTTGCTTGGTTCCAATTTGCTCCAATCAGGCTTTGGGGGTCGCCGTCACGATAATTAATGTTGTTGGCTCTGCGATAATTATACCGGTCGGTAGTTTCTTCGGCAGTTACTTCTCTCTTCTTGATTCTTCCCATGAAGTCTTTTTCGACAAGCAACCCTTCTGCATCTTTCTCACGGGTGGTAAACACATTGCCGCGGTAAGGTCGATAGTCGGCGACATCCTGAAATGTTAACGGTCTGTATACATCAAGAACCCATTCTGCCACATTTCCTGCCATGTTATAAAGGCCATAGTCATTCGAAGTATACGATCTCACGGCATTAGGAATATCGGCTGCATCATTCAACCGACCGGCCACACCCATATAATCGCCACGGCCACGACGAAAATTGGCCCTGAACTGGCCTGAAGATTTTTTTCCGTCTTCTCGCATGCTGTTCCCTTGCCAGGGATACGAGCGTCTTTCAACAACTCGCTCATAGGCTGAATTTCCGATGAGGCCCAGGGCTGCATACTCCCACTCGGCTTCAGTTGGCAGACGATAAAGTGGAAGCAAAATGCCATCCTCCATCCGAACTTGTCTTTCTCCTGTACCGGCTGGATTCAAATCGCGCAGGGGCTTGTTGACCAATCCCTGGTATTGGCCTGCAAGATATGCTTCAGTATTGAAATTGTTTGCATCGCGCTGGTCAGGATCATAGTCAAGGATTCCTTGCTTAACAAGCAGCATTTCATTCACGCGGTCAGTTCTCCAGGTGCAATATTCATTGGCTTGCCGCCAACTCACTCCAACAACAGGATAGTTATGGTAGGCGGGATGTCTGAGATAATAGTCTACGAGTGGTTCGTTGTAGGCAAGTTTCTCGCGCCACACCAGGGTATCGGGCAATGCTTTGTAGTATACTTCAGGATGGTTAGTTCCGAACACACGCCTCAACCAGAACAGGTATTCGAGATAATCAAGATTGCTCACCTCAGTTTCGTCCATATAAAAACTTGGCACTGTTACACTTCGTGGCTGATTATCCCACTCATACATCGGATTATCCAAGGTTTGTCCCATTGTGAATTTACCGCCTTCGACGAGCACAAGCCCGGGGCCAGTGATTTGCTCCCGATATGGCGAAACCTCGAACCCCCCGACTTTGGCGTTGTTATATTCCCATCCTGTAGAGCTGGATGTTTGTTTTTTTGAGCATGAGAAGTTGAGGGCAATCAAAATCGAGACTGCAAGCAAATTCAGGGCTCTGTTTTTGGTGATCATGTCAGAATAAAATTTTGTTTTCGGGATAACTAAAAAGGTGTCACTTTTATTGCCCTAAGCCGGTTGTTTTTACCTGTTTCGATGCAGGGCAATATCCACGCAAGCGATATTTCGTGCGATCCTCCTGTGGCATTACTCAATGATGACACCGTATAATCATAGGTGTAGCCAATTTTCAATTTTTCATACTCAAACCCTAGCAAGGTAATCACGGCATCAGAATTGTTGAATGCATATCTGTACCAAAAACCAATGGTAATAGGATATAGCGTAGTATATATGCCAAGATTTAATTGCCTGGATTGGCCTTGTTGCTGAAATAAGATATTTGGTGAAATGGTGGGCGCCCTGTTCGGATCAAGAAATCTCGAGGACTTTTGAAGGTTGAAAATGGCGCCGGCATGGGCAGTTATCTTCATGTGCTGCTTGTTTTCAACAGAATCAGAATTCTTGTCATAAAAACTAATATTGGGTTGGGTCAGGTGGTGGGCTGCAATCCCAAAATAATAGTCGTAGTAAAACCCCAGTAGAAATCCGGCTGAAAAATCAGGAAACATTTTTGTAAGCGATTCAGGTCTGGGTTCCGGAATGGCTGGATTCTGAAGCTGACTTTCGAAAATCAACCTGTTCCAGTCAAGGCTAACCTGCTGAAAAGTGGCCTGAAACCCGGCATTTAAAGTCATTTCCCGATTAATTTCAAGCCTGTAGGAATATATTGCGCTGAGAGCATTGTTTGTTAATATTCCTCCACCGGCATTATCTGAAACAGCCATGAGCCCCACTCCTCCATTTACGGCTTCAACAAATCTATCGGCTGAAACACTGTAGGTAACAAAAGTGGCAGGGATAGATGGCCACTGGTTTCGATAGTTGAGTGTGATTCTGGGGCAAATTTTATTGCCTGCCAGTGCAGGATTCAGGTATAGGGGATTTCCGTAGAACTGCGAAAACTGAGCATCCTGAGCCACAGCAACGAGCCCATTGGATGAGAAGGCAAGTAGCAAAAGGAAGGAAAATGCCCAATACCTCATGCGGGTTTTAACTTATTTCAGAAACGAAAGTACTACAATTTTTTGCAAAAATAATCAAAGTCCCATAGAAAACCGCATCATGTAAAATTGTTAAACGAATTTTGGCCAATTAAAGTGTTTGCAGGCTTGCTTGTTGTTTCTTTAATGATTTGAGAAGGCAAGTCCGACAATAATATAAATGCGCCATCGTTTTATGGTTGATTACCCACAAAAGACTATTTTGAAGCAAATTCGCCGCACGATTGTAGGTTCTTTTTTCCGATTGCCTCAATTTTATATTTCAGGCGATGCTAAATGTTGTGCTATAATGGCTTAGACCAAAATATCTAAAACTGCTCCATGATGAAATTTACCATTCAGCTTTTATTTCTCCTCTTATTTTCTTCTTTTGCCAGAGGGGCTGAAGTGCATCACAGGAGCCTGGTTTGGAACCACCCGTACAAAATCTCTGTTGATCAAACACAGATTACCATCATGCGTTTTGAAGGCTCCGTTTTTGTTCAAAATACTTTTATTCCTGAATATCAGGAATTTTTTGAGCTCCCAAAAGGTCAGAAACTCATCAATGTTGTCATTTCGAATATTATCACTCAACCAATCGAAAGATCAGTTTGCAAAGTTTTTGAAGGTGTCGGATTGATCAGCGATTCAATCAGCATACGTTTTGTTTCAATCCCGCGCGAAGAAATGCCCAGGGCTTTCGTGGCATTTATTCCAATCAGGAAGAACCCTGAAACGGGACTGATGGAGCGGGTAGTTTCTTTTGAGCTACGACTATTTCTGGCGCAAGAACCTAAAACACTAAATCTAAAGCAGTCAAGAGTTTATGCTTCAGAATCAATGCTTGCGACCGGCAGGTGGTTTAAATTCTCAACGAAAGAATCTGGCGTTCATCGAATTACTTTTGACGAGCTTAGGAGCGCAGGCCTTGATCCAGCCACACTGAATCCGAAAAATATAAGGATGTTTGGACATGGTGGCGGCATGCTTCCCGAGGCGAACCTGACACCCCGATACGACGACCTGGCTGAAATTGCCATTCTTATATTGGGTGAAGAGGATGGTGTGTTTAATACCTCTGATCAAATTTTATTTTATGGAGAAAGTCCTCATAAATGGAAATATTCTGCCTCATCCCGCACCTTCGATTACCAGATGAATCTTTATTCGGATTTCACCTATTACTTTCTTACTGCTGACAAAGGTGCCGGAAAGCGAATAACATCACAACCCAGTAGCACATCGCACGCAAACATAGTCATAAACAGCTTTGATGATTTGCAGGCCTACGAAAAAAACGATATAAACCTGATTAAGTCGGGCAGGGAATGGTATGGAGAAATTTTTGAAGCAGTTACCGTGCGTGAATTTAATTTTTCAGTACCAAACCTTTTGACCGATTCCTTGATTCGCTTTAGGGCAGTGCTAGCGGCGCGATCGTTTGTTGGCAGCTCCTTCTCACTCGATGTCAACGGTACAGCCATTGTTTTACCCATCAGTGGGGTTTCGAGCAGTGCCTCCTACGGAGATTTTGCCCGCGAATCAATAGCCATTCGCAACCTTGTTAGCACGACCCCACAAATTAAAGTGAAAATTACATACAATCGTAGCAGCAGCCCCTCCATCGGCTGGTTGAACAGGATTACCCTGCACAGCAAACGAGGGCTTGCAATGACTGACGAATCCCTGATCTTCAGAAGCATATCATCTCTCGGACCAAACCGAATTTCTGAATTCAGGCTGACCGGTGCACCTTCAACAATTCAGGTTTGGGATATTACCAACACACAAAATGTGATGAGGCAGGCAACACTTGTAGATGGCAGCATTCAGACCTTCAGGTTATTGACGGATCAATTGCGCGAATTCATCGCATTCGATCCTCTCAAAGCCATTAAACCCACCTTCGTTGAGCGGGTAACAAACCAAAATCTGCATGCCATATCAACCCCGGATATGATTATTGTGACCAACCCTTTGTTTCTTGACGAAGCCAGGCGACTGGCGGCCTTTCACACCTCCCATTCGGGGCTGGTTGTTTCGGTTACTACAACCAACCAGATATACAATGAATTTTCGTCCGGGAGCCAGGATATTTCTGCGATCCGCGATTTTGCAAAGATGTTGTTCGACCGGGGTGGAACAAACAAACCACTGAAATATTTATTGTTATTTGGCGATGCATCTTATGACTATAAAGACAAAATTAAAAACAACACTAATTTTGTTCCTTGCTGGCAATCACAAAGTTCTTTACACGAAACCGATACCTATGCCACTGACGATTTCTTTGGCTTCCTCGAAGATCACGAAGGAACAAATTTTACTGACAATATTGATTCTGGAATTGGCCGTCTTCCAGTATCTACTGTTAAGCAAGCCGCCCAAATGGTAGATAAAATTATCCGTTATGCCTCGCCCACTTCGAGCAACATGGGCGAGTGGCGAAACAACATTTGCTTTGTTGCCGACGACGAGGACCAAGGCCTGCACATGGACGATGCGGAAAAGTTGGTGAGTACAATTGCTGACAAAAACAAGGCCTTCAACATTGATAAGATATATTTTGATGCCTATCAACAGGTTCGTACCCCTGGTGGACAAAGATATCCGGAAGTGAACGAGGCCATCAATAAAAGGATCGAGAAAGGGACGCTGATCATGAACTACACTGGGCACGGTGGCGTGCTTGGGTGGGGTCATGAGCGTGTGCTCGAGCCGGCAGATATTAATAAATGGACAAATGCTGATAAACTTCCTTTGTTTATAACAGCCACCTGCGAGTTTGCATACTACGATGACCCCAACCTGCTTTCGGCCGGAGAACTGGTACTGCTTAACCCGAATGGTGGAGGAATTGCATTGTTTACAACTACCAGACCTACTTATGCATCAGATAATTATGTTTTGCATCAAAGGGTGTATCACAATATCTTTGAGCGCGAAAACAACCAATTCTACCGCCTGGGTGATGTGCTTAGGCTTGCGAAACGAAATATTCCTAACACTAATTCGCGGAAATTCATTCTGCTGGGCGATCCAGCTGTTCGTCTTGCCATCCCGACCCACAAAGTAGTTACCACGTCCTTAAACCAGATACCGTTAAATACATCTGCTGACACACTCAAGGCACTTTCACGGGTTACTTTCAACGGTAAAATCATTGATTATTCCGGAGCTACTTTATCAGGATTCAATGGCGAAGTTATCCCGATTGTTTTCGACAAAGCAATTACAATAACATCGCTTGCAAACGATGGAGAACCCCCTTTCAGCTTTGGGCTTCAACGCAATATACTTTATAAAGGAAAATCCAATGTTAAAAATGGCTTATTTGAGTTTTCCTTTATCGTTCCCAAAGATATTGCCTATAAAGTTGGCTTTGGAAAAATAAGCTACTATGCAAGGGAAAAGTCGCAGGATGCACACGGATACAGCGATTCGGTGCTGGTTGGTGGATTTAATCAACTTGCCAGTATTGATGCAAAAGGTCCTGATATTGCGCTTTTTATAAATGATGAGAATTTTCGGAAGGGTGGTACCACACACGAAAACCCATTGCTTTATGCAATCGTTTCGGATGAAAGCGGAATTAATACAACCGGAACGGGAATAGGACACGATATCATCGCTGTTCTTGATGACCAAAACGATAAGGCCAGGGTTCTGAATGATTACTATGAGGCCGACCTCGACACCTACAAGAAAGGAAAAATTAAATATCCGTTTTTCAACCTGCCCGATGGAGAGCACAAACTCAGGCTCAAAGTGTGGGATATCTACAATAATTCTTCGGAAGCGACAACGGAATTTGTTGTTGCAAGCTCTCTGCAGATTGCACTCCAAAAAGTGCTAAACTATCCCAACCCATTCAGGAACCAAACAACATTTATACTTGAGCACAATCAGGCAGGGAAAGAGCTGGAGGTTCAGGTGCGGATTTTTTCGTTTGATGGAAGATTGTGCAAGGTTCTTACTGATAAATTGGTGCCCGTAGGCTATCGTTCCGAAATATTTACCTGGGATGGCACTGATGAAAGCGGATCCCACCTGGGAGGCGGAATTTATATCTGTCAAACCCGCGTTAAAATTGAAGGGCAAGGGACAGAAGAAATAAGCAACAAGTTGGTAATAGTGCGATGACAGACAAACTTGCAGCCAATCGAAATAGCCATCAACCCCCTAAAAGCGCATGAAATTCATTCTCCAGGCCATTCGCCTGATGCGCTCAGGCACATCCACCAAAAATTATTATGGTGTAATGAACAATGCATTGAAAAGAATTTCAGGGGAATATACAATGCTTCACTATCCCTATTACCGGCAAGTAGGTGAATCGTTTATCGAATCGCAGCAGAACCTGACAGATTATTGCATCTCACTGCTTAATGGCCTGGAAAACAAGAAAGTGCTGGAGATCGGTTGTGGAAACGGTATTCAGGCAAGCTATATTTTGGAGAAATATAATCCCGAGTATGTAACCGGAATTGACTTGAGCCGCGCCAATATCAAAATTGCCAACCAGGAGAAGCGAGTAAAAAATCTCAGAAGGATATTTTTCTTGGTTGATGACGCTCAAAAGCTCACTAAGATAAAAGACAATAGTTTTGATGTTGTGATAAGTATCGAGAGTGCTTTTCACTATCCCGACAAGCCTGCTTTTTTGAAACAAATCGGACGGGTACTTAAACCAAATGGAGCGTTTCTTATTGCTGACATCCTCACCACGAGGCCCAAAAAAGCCGTTGAAAAAAACTCCTGGAAGCCCAAAATGCTTCTGCATCATTGGAGGCTTGATACCTATTTGGGAGAATTTGAAAAAGCCCGTCTTGCCATTGACAAACAAAATAATATCACCCCTGAGGTGATAAAAGGCTTTAGGAACTATAAGTATTGGATGCGAAGCAGAATAAAATCAGGATTCTTTGGCGATCTGATTTTTTATGTCTTCTATTGGATAAATATCAAACTGAATATCTACCTGCTTAAAAAACGCAGACAATATTATGTGTTCACAGGCACTAAAAAAACTGAAACAAAACCTCTATGCAATGCACCGGCGGTATAAAATATTGCAAATCAAATAATTGACTCAAAGAGATGCGTTTTTTAAATCCATATCCGCTTTCTGGGTCTAAATCAAGCCTTTGTTTGTGAGAAACTGACAGGTGACTTTTTCAGAATGTATCACATCTCACGATATCCCAAAGCAACACACCTTGAAAACATACAATAATTACAATAGAACATCGTTTCAATAACGAAAATAGATTAATGAATCAATTATCATCCTTTAGCCCAATGTTTATATTCTCATTTTCCGGCTCACGAAAGTGCCTGTTCCTTGCACTATTGCTCTTGAGCTACTCGGCTTCTTTTGCACAAAGAATTAGCCGCAACGATAAACTGCGCGTTGTAACTTCAGCCGTGCCATTTTTGCTGATTGCCCCCGATGCGCGCGCAGGTGCTCTTGGCGACGTTGGAGCCGCTACCACCCCCGATATCAATTCCTTGCGCTGGAACCCGGCCAAGCTTGCTTTTATCGAAAAAGATATGGGCTTCTCGGTTGCCTATAGCCCCTGGTTGCGCAACCTCGTAAACGACATTAACCTCTCCTATCTTGCAGGATACAAACGCCTTGATGAAAACCAGACCATAGGCGGCTCTCTTTTGTTTTTTTCTGCAGGCGATATTCAATATACCGACCAGTTCGGAGGCGACCTTGGCACTTACCGCCCGAGCGAATTTGCAGTTGATGCAACTTACTCCAGGAAGTTTTCGGATCACATTTCAGGTGCGGTAACAGCCAGGTTCATTCATTCTAACCTCACCTCAGGCCAATCGGTTGGAGGGTTATCTACAAAACCGGGCATTTCGGTAGCGTCTGATGTAGCCATGTATTATCAAAAACCAGTGGAATTGTTTAGCACCGATGCCATTTTTGCATGGGGACTGAGCGTCTCCAATATTGGAGCTAAAATTTCTTACAGCGATGATAATACTCAAAAAGACTTTATTCCTACGCATTTTCGCATTGGGCCGTCACTTACCTTCGACCTTGATAAATACAACCGCCTGGCGTTTATGTTTGACTTGAATAAGATGCTCGTCCCAACCCCTCCGATTTATAAGACTGATTCCCTGGGGCAACCCATCATGGGACCCGATAACAACCCAGTGATTCTGAAAGGCATGAACTCCGAAGTGTCTGTTCCGGTCGGGATGCTCCAATCTTTCTACGATGCCCCAAATGGCTTTGGTGAAGAACTGCAGGAACTAAGCGTTGGAGTTGGTGTTGAATATTGGTACGACAAACAGTTTGCCATTCGAGGCGGCTATTTCTATGAAAACCAGTATAAGGGCGGACGCCAGTTTTTTACCCTCGGTGTGGGTTTACGCTATAATGTGTTTGGCCTCGACTTTTCTTATCTGGTTCCCACTACCCAACGCCACCCGTTAGAGAATACCCTGCGTTTTACGCTTTCATTCGACTTTGATGCATTCAAGGCACAAGGTGCACCTATTCCTTCGGCACCAAGATAGAACATGAAAATCCGTGTTGGTATCGGATATGATGTGCATCGTTTATCAGCAGGCCGAAAACTGATTATCGGTGGTGTCGAAATACCCGCAAAATTAGGACTCCTTGGCCATTCTGATGCCGACGTATTAATACACGCCATTTGCGATGCCTTGCTTGGTGCTGCTGGCCTCCGCGATATAGGCCACTTATTTCCTGACACCGATCCCGCCTTCAAGAATATCGAAAGCCGCAAGTTACTTGTACAGGTGATTGAATTAATAAACGAAAAGGGCTACAAAGTGGGCAATATCGACTGCACACTGGTACTTGAAGAACCTAAAATTTCTAGGTATATTCCATTGATAATAAAGCAATTGGCTGAAATTTTAAATGTTGACGAAAGCAATGTTTCGATCAAAGCCACCACTTCAGAAGGAATTGGCTTCATTGGGCGCAAGGAGGGTGCTGCAGCCTATGCTGTTGCTTTATTGTCGCCCGAATGAGGGTAAGCTAAAAAACTTATCATCAAAGTTCACCAGATACACCTGTTTTGTCGCCCTTGTCAAAGCAGTATAAAGCCATCGGATATATTCCCGATTCATGTTCTGATCCCTGATATACCCCTGGTCAATAAATACTGTATCCCACTGTCCACCTTGGGTTTTATGGCATGTAAGTGCATAGGCAAATTTCACTTGCAGGGCATTCAACCAGGGATTGGTCTTAAGTTCGGCGTATTTTTTGTTGTGATTCCCAATATCAGCATAGTCGAGCATTACTTCTTCAAATAAACGATGATTTTCAGATTTACTCAGTGCAGGCGACTCCGATTCGAGCGTGTTGAGTAAGATTTTTACTTCCACTTCCGGTTCATGCGGGTAATCGAGCATTCGCACGGTCACATCAGCAAACCTGAAACCGTATTGTTCTTCGTGTCGTTTTATTCGTAGTATCTCAATCAAATCGCCGTTGGCAATAAAACCAGCCTGCGATTCAGGCGAAAGCCAATGGTAATTGTTTCGAACCACCATCATCAAATCACCTGTTGCAATTTCAGTTTCCATTAAAAGCACACGGTTTCGGATTGCCCGGTTAAACATATTGGCACGCTTATTTGAGCGTGTAATAATTACCAGCGACTCTATGCCTGATTTTTGGATACGGTCGTTCAGTAAATCTTCGAGTGCCAATCCATCAACTCTTCTGATATCAGAATACTGCCTGAGATGAAAAAATGGTGGGTTGAAATTACCAGCTTCAAGTCTTACCCGAAGTGAGGTTGCATTGTGCAAAATTCCGCTTTTGAGTTCCTGCCGCACAACATCAGTGAGTTCGTGGTGATAAATTTCAATTGGATAAGTCAGGCGCAGGTATTCCGTATCGAGCGCAGGACTGATGTCGGCTCCGACAGGAGGAAGCTGTGCCGTATCGCCTATCAACACCAGCCTGCAATGATTGCTATAAACAAATTCAATGAGATCGGTCAGGAGGTTGCGTGTGGCAAACATATCCTCAAATCCTGCATCCTGTGTGTTTTGAATCATTGAAGCCTCATCAACAATAAAAAGCGTGTTTTTATGAATGTTTTGCCTCATGACCAGGATCGTGGTACCATTACTGAGTACTTTTGGGATATATAGTTTTTTATGTATGGTGAAAGCCTGTTTACCCGCATAATTGCCTAAAACCTTCGCGGCACGACCGGTAGGAGCAAGCAGTAAAGTTTTGACTCCGGTTTCGGGAAGTGCCTTCACCAGTGCGCTCACCAAAGTGGTTTTGCCTGTACCGGCATAGCCTTTTAACATAAACACAGGATGAAGGAGCTTTTCAGGCTTGCAATAGACAAATCGAGCCAGCAGCTGTGCTGCAGCCATTTGGCCTGATGTCGGCTCGTAGCCCAACAATTTTATTATTCGGTCAGAAAGCCCGGTTGCATTCATTTATCTTTTATTCTTCTTAAATCGGAGATACGATCAGAATGGATAACCAATCCCAAAGTTCCACACAACTTTACGAATGCCCAGCTCAGAAATTTTTAACCATTGATTACCTGGCATGAGCGCAGGGTTCTTTAATTTTACTGCCCCATCCACCCTTAGAATGAAGAAACTCAGGTCGAAACGAATTCCAAGGCCGCCGTCTATGGCAATGTGGTTTCCAAATTCAGAAACCTTGAGTATCGCATTCGGCATATCCGCATTATCGTTAAGCAACCAGATATTTCCGGCATCGGCAAACACAGCGCCGTTCAGCCAGCTATACATCGGAAACCGATATTCTATGTTGCTCTCCAGCCATAGTTCCCCCATCTTTTCAAAATTGTTACCAGGGTCGCTAAACCTGCCTGGGCCTAATGAACGTATTTCCCACCCCCTCATGCCATTGGCACCACCGGCATAAAAGCCTTTTTCAACAGGCAACACATCTGAATTACCGTAAGGGCTTCCGATTCCGGCAGCAATACGAAATACAATGTTGTTTCTTGGGTTTAAAACCTTATAGTATCGGTAGTCAGATTCGAGGCGCAAAAACTGTGCATATCGAATGCCAAGCAAAGTATAATAATCCATTTCGTTCTTCGGCGCCCCGACAGACCTGTCAATCAGGCTTAATAGCCCGCCACTGCTCTCGATTCCGACGCGCAGAAACATAAAATCCTTGTTTTTTCGGAAAGCCTGGTTGTTAAAAATATATACATATCTCATCAGCGGAACAAGGTGGTCGGTATATTGATTTATCAATCGTTTGTCGCTGAGGCCATCGAGCCAACGTTTGAAGTCAGCAGAGGTAAAAATACGCACTGAATTTAATTCAACCGGAATCAACAAGTGGCTTCGGGTGGGCGTTCCTCTCCATTCATATCCGAAAGACAGATTAGCAATGTATCTTCTATAATCAGGGCGGTTTTGGTAATTCAGCCCCGAACTAAAGGTTGTACGTGGGCTCGAATATCTTGAAAATTGTTGTGAAGCATAAGGTGCCAGTAGCCTGGGTATTTCGAGCCGGGCTTCAATTCCGGTTTCGAGGGTATTGAATCCAAACAGGAAGTTTTCTGCATCGCCGATTGTTTTTTGCATCTCAAGCGCGCCTTTAAGCTTTAGGGAAAAAACCTCTCCTCCCCTGAAGAGATTCCGGTTGGCATATACTAGATTTCCACCGATTCCTAAAAGACCGCCTGTATTTGTGGCTTCGGTCTCGATGGTGTAGATTTGGGTATTGCTGCGTCCGATGCTTATTTGGCAATCAAGCAAACCGTAATCACTGGGCAAAGACTGAATTGCAGGCTCAAAGTTAATGGTTACAAATTTAGTGATCCCCAGGTTTGATAACCTGCTGTATGTCAGGTTGAAATTATCGGAGCGATACAGCTCGCCACCTTTTGTAAAAATTTGCCGGTTGAGCAATTGTGGCGAAAGCCTTAACTTGTCATAAAAGATGTAGCGAAATTGATACGGCTGCGACGGATCCCCCGGATATTGCAGCAGCACAAGCGTGTCGGGAGTCGGGGTGTCATTATCTTTTGCTTTCGAATCAGTATGAAACGTTATGTTATTGATTTTGTATCTGATGTGTTTTTGATAAATCAAATTTCCCGTGGTTTGCTCTCTCATTCGGGGGTTCTGAATCTCAATATCAACATCCATTTTCCTGCAGTTCAGGTTGCTATCTACCTTGAAAAGAACGTAATCGCGGGTAAAGAAAAAGTAACCCTGGTTTCGGAGGTAATCGGTTATGCGGGTACGCTCTTCGTCAAACAGGTATGCATCATAATTTATAGAAGGTTTTATAAAAGAATTGGCAGTGTCAGCAAATATTGTTTCTTTTAATTCATCACTGACAAATAAGTAGTTAATGTTTCTGATGGTGTAAGGCTTACCGGATGTGATGCGATAAGTCACGTCTGCTTTTTTTTTATAATACCTGATTTCGCTTTCCACTTGAGCATGAAAATACCCTTTGGCTGCCAAATATTGGTTTAATTGGTGTTTGCTGTGCTCTGCCATTGCCGGTTCGAGAATTACGGGCGCACTTCCCACCTTTTTCTTCAGCCAGTTCCAATCGGAGTGTTCGTAGATGAATGTGCTGAGCCTGAAAACGCCCAATGCTTTTTTATTCGGTTTTTGTTGGATAAAACCATTGATTTCGTCAAGCGAAAGTTTATGATTATCAGTTTTAACGATGTTTTTGTTTAAAAGATATCCCTGGCGCGCTGCTTGCCTGGGCGAAACACAGGAGTAGCCGAAAAGCACTACAACGATGAGAAGCAGGTTGAAAAGATGATTGCAAATGATCTGATTACGAAACATGATACAAATCTGCATAAAATTCCTCAATCAAGTATAGATATGGCATTAAATGATAAATCAGACCCATTGGCCGTTTTCGGTTCTTCAGTTTCTTAACGTTATTTGGTGCAAATAATTTGAAATAGTTTCTAAAATCAGCCGAACCCTTTGTAATTTAGCTCCGCAAAGATATGGTACGAAAAAAAATAAATGAAATTGTGATGCTCGGAGCTGGCAACGTTGCCACACATTTGGCAATGGAGCTCAATGATAAGGGTTTCAATATAAGCCAGATATATAGCCGTACCGAGGAATCGGCCAAGAAGTTGGCCCAAAAAGTTGATGCAGGTTTCTGCACAAACACCCATGCAATAATTCAGAGTGCCGATCTCTATTTGATTTCATTGAGTGATGATGCGGTTGAGAGGGTTTTGTCAGGGTTCGATGCCGGCGATGCAATCATTGCCCACACCTCTGGTACATTGCCATTGGAAATACTGGCCAAATCAAGCAGGCATTATGGAGTCATATATCCGGTACAAACATTTTCAATGAATAAAGAACTTGATTTTGAAGATGTTCCGATTTGTGTCGAGGCAAATGAACCCGCAACCCTGGAAGCACTCGTTTGGTTAGCCTCTTGCATGAGCCAGGATGTGCGCAGGATCAGCACCGAAACACGCCGGATGATACATCTGGCGGCTGTTTTCGCCTGTAATTTTCAGAATTATTTGTTTGTTGCAGCAGCCGATATTTTGGAGCACAATCAAACCTCCTTCGACATACTCTTGCCGCTGATAAGGGAGTCGGTCGAAAAAGCTGCACTCCTTAACCCATGGCAGGCACAAACAGGGCCCGCCATGCGGCAGGACAACCAGGTGATTGAAAAACACCTCATTCTCCTCGAAAAGTTCCCTGAATATAAAGAAATCTATCGCTTGATCAGCAATGCAATTTCGTCTCGCAAAAAGAATAACTCCGAACTTAACTTATAATTTTGCTGATTATAAAGCAAATAAAATCATTATACATGACCAATTATAAAGAACATCTACGCAAAATCAAGGTTTTTATTTTTGATTACGATGGCGTACTAACCGATGGCACAGTCATCCTGCTCAATGATGGCGACGTACTCCGATCCGCCAATGTGAGGGATGGGTATGCATTGCAGCTTGCTTCAAAAAATAATTACCGGATAGCAATTATTTCAGGGGGAAAATCCGATTCGCTGCTGCGGCGATTCGAAGCACTCAAAATTCCGGATGTTTACCTGGGTGTAGAAAATAAACTTGCTGTTTTCGAGGAATACCTAGACAAGAATCAAATTGATCCGACCGAAGTTCTTTATATGGGCGACGATATCCCCGACTATGAAATCATGCAGCGTGTAGGAGTTCCAACTTGCCCCGCCGACGCTGCCGAAGAAATAAAGGCAATAGCGAAATACATCAGCCATAAAAACGGAGGGCATGGGTGCGTTCGCGATGTGATAGAACAGGTAATGAAAATACAAGGCTTGTGGATGAATCACAGTGCATTTCATTGGTAGAATGACTTTATGTATCAATCTCTCAGCCTCTACAAATCATACCGATTGTTCCTAATATAACCCACATCCCATGCTCATCAACTCATTGAACCAGTTTCACCTGATACTCGGGTCCAAATCACCAAGAAGACAAATGCTTTTGAGTGAAATCGGTCTCAAGTTCAGAATACACACCCGTTTGATTTCTGAAGATTACCCTGCCGGCCTTCAACGCGAAGAAATTCCGCTGTTTTTATGCAACCATAAGGCCGATGCTTACACAGATTTGTTAGCTGATGACCGAACGATCGTTATTACCGCCGACACCATTGTTTGGGTTGACGGGTCGAACATCGGAAAGCCTGGAAGCGCGGCAGAGGCAGCCGAAATGCTTAATCGGCTCTCAGGGCGCATGCATGAAGTGTTTACAGGGGTTTGCCTCAGGTCGCAACAGAAAAATATTTCTTTTTATGAATGTAGCGAGGTATTTTTTAAACACCTCAGACAATGGGAGATTGATTATTACCTGTCGCACTATAAGCCTTACGATAAGGCAGGGGCCTACGGAATTCAGGAATGGATAGGCTATATCGGGATAGAAAAAATAAATGGATCGTTCTACAATGTGATGGGGTTACCGATAAAAAAGCTATATGAGGAATTGATCAGTTTTTGCGATCTCGCATGAACTTAGGCTTAATCAGGTATTCTTGGCAAACATATTTTGTGCAACCATCAGGTTATGCGGATTATAAATATCCTTGCCCGCAGGAGTATAGAGCATTTCGATCAGACCCGAATACCTTTCTGTAATCTTACCCCGAATCATCTTCATCGTGCTGTTTAACAATTGGTTTTCGTTCGTAAATCCTTCCTCGAGCAATGCAAAGGTGCTGGGCAGCCAACGCTCGGGAAATTCACCTTCAAGTTTTTCGCCTTTTCGGTAAGCACCTATGTCGTCTGCAACAAGTTTGATGATCATTCTTGCTGCCTCCTCGGTTCCAGGTTTGATATTATGATGGAGCAGATATCGTTTAATGGCATCTTTTTTTGGATAAATCAATGCAATCGTATATGGATTCTGGTTGTTGTGCAACATAACCTGTTCCACATTATAACTGTGATTGATCAGGTGCTCTTCGATGCCCTCAGGGCTGTATTTCTCACCATCGCTGGCTATCAATAGACTCTTAAAACGGCCAAGGACGTATAGGAATCCATCTTTATCCATGTAGCCCATGTCGCCTGTATAGAGCCACCCGTCTTTGATTGTTTCTGAAGTCGCTTTTTCGTTTTTCCAATAGCCGGCCATCACGTTTTCGCCTTTCACTACAATTTCGCCCTTTTCGAATATCGGGATTGCGTTTCCGTCATTATCAACAATCTTTAATTCAAGGTTGGCTACCAGAAACCCAGAAGAACCCAGTTTATGTTTTTTAGGTGCATTTGAAGATATGATTGGCGAAGCCTCCGAGAGGCCATACCCCTGAAACATCGGCATGCCAATGGCATAGAAAAAACGTTGCAATTCAATATCGAGCAGGGCTCCGCCACCAATGAAGAAATCGAGCTGCCCGCCAAAATTGTCCCTGATTTTTTTAAAGAGTATCTTGTCGAACAGCCAATAAAGGGGTTTGTAAAAAAAGGTCAGGCCTTTGCCTTTATTGTACCCTTCTGCGTTGTACTTATATGCTACCTTGAGCGCAAATTGAAACAGGCCGTTGATTAGATTGCCCTTATCTTTTATCGCTTTTTCGATATTGTTTCGGAAGTTTTTAGCCAACACAGGCACACTCATCAGCAGGTTGGGTTTGATTTCCTTAATATTGACCGGGATGTTTTTTAATGTTTCCAATGCTGTTTTGCCAAGTTGCACCGAGGCCATACTCGCTCCCTGACTCATAAAGCAATAGATGCCGGCAGTATGTGCAAAGGCATGATCCCACGGAAGTATCAACAACGTTTTGTAAGACTCCGGTATGTCCATGAGTGAGGCGGCTTGCTCTACGTTTGCAGTATAATTTCTGTGCGTAAGCATGATGCCTTTGGGGTCGGCCGTAGTGCCAGAAGTATAACTAATATTAACCAGGTCGTTTTCCTTAACAGACTCAAATACTTCGTTCAACCTTCCCGGATAACGAGTCAAAAAATTGTCGCCAAGTGCGAGCAACTCATCGAGAAGTATTTCATTATTGTTTTGATTTTCAACCGGATCGAGGACGATGATTTTTTCAACCTCAGGAAGCTGGTCGAAAATTTTGTACGCTTTTTGCCGCTGACGCCCGGAAACGATCAGCATTTTGGCACCCGAATGTACGATTCTGAACTTGATATCAGCAAGTTCATCGAGTCTTACGGAAAGCGGCACGCACGTAGCCCTGCAATAAACTATGCCAAGCTCACTCATCACCCAATGGTTTCTGCCTTCGCTGAGGAGCGCCACTCGGTCGTGTGGATTTAATCCTAATTCAAGCAGTCCAGCTGCAAAACGATGCACCAGCAGGCGCATCTCGGAATAAGTAAGTGGCTCAAACCGGTCGGTTTTTTTTTCCCACATCAGCGGGTTGTTTGCAAAACGTTTTGCATAATGTTCGAAAAAAGAAGGAATTGTGCGCATGGTTTTGTTTTTTGGTTCTCCTAATGGCAAATTTATATAATTTTCTTTTGGGCCTTCAACCTAATCTGAATGAATATGAAAACCCTTTTCTGTTTATTTCTAATCCTGGTTAAAAATTATTTATGCTGATTTATTAGAGATAATCACCAGATAAGTGCTTGTCTTTCAGGAATACTTCGACAGCCCTGTTGAAAATCCCGTGAACATAGGCAATGGCCATGCCGTAGTTTGTTACCGGTATTCCGGCATCAATTGCAGGCTTTAGCCGGCCAATCAGTTGTTTCCTTGTAATCATGCAGCCGCCGCATTGTATCACCATGGCATAATTGCGGATATCTTGGGGAAGTGCAGAGAGTCCTGCCACAACATCAAATTCAAGTTTTTTACCGGTATAATTTGTGAGCCACCGTGGTATTTTCATCCGGCCTATGTCGTCGCACGAAACATGATGTGTACACGACTCAAGGATCAACACCCTGTCTCCATCTCTCAGGTTTTCGATTTGTGGTGTCCCTTTCAGGTAGTTTTCAAAATCACCTTTTTGCCTGGCAAGCAGGATGCTGAAACTTGTGAGCGGAATATCACGAGGTATCGAGGCATCGGCTTTTTGGAAAACCTGGCTGTCGGTAATCACCAGCGAAGGCAAGGGGCGCATCCTGCGGATATGGGCATCAACCTCCCTTTCTTTTACTACTACGGCAATCCCGTCGTGGTCAAGTATGTCGCGGATTATCTGTACTTGTGGTAAAATAAGCCTTCCTTCGGGTGCTTCGATGTCAATAGGTGTTATGAGCAATACAACATCCCCATACGAAATCAAATCACCGACAATAGTACGTTTCATTAAAGCTGTTTCGGGCATGTTGGCTTTGACCAAATCTATCAGCAACTCAAGCTGTGTGCCTTCCTTTGTTAATGCACTGAAGTCGAGAATATCGGAGCCAAAATCTTGTTTTATTTTTCCGGCCAATTTACTATCGAGAGGCTCGATATCAGATTTGTTATGAATGATAATGCATGGAATATCGTCTTTTCTAAACCTGGTAATCAATTCTTCCTCGAACGATCCGAAACGATTGTGCATGATTACCAGTATGGCCATGTCAATGATGCTGAGTATCTGGCGGGTTCGCTCAACGCGTTGCTGCCCCAGCGTGCCTGTATCGTCAATTCCGGCAGTATCAACCAAAATAACCGGCCCAATGCCCGGAATTTCTATTGACTTTTTAACAGGATCTGTGGTCGTTCCGGCCACATCGCTCACGATAGCAATTTCCTGCCCTGCAAGCAGGTTTATCAGCGAGCTTTTTCCACAATTGCGCCTTCCAAAAATGCCGAGATGAGGTTTGGTATCCTTGCCTTTTTTCATAGTTCTGTTTGATCAATAATATCTGAAAGGTTGTAGCCAAGTTTCAGAAGGTTTGATGGCTGAAGTAATTCCCTGAGCTTCTTTGAGTCAATGAATGCAAACTCCTCGTTGGCATCAAAGATGGTGTATTTCTTGCTTTTCATCAGGCTGGCCAATTCGCCTGCTTTATGATAGCCAATATATGGCAGCAAAACCGTAGAAATGGAAGGGCTGCGAATTAGCTTGTCATAAGATTCTTTTGAGCTCACTTCGATGCCCTTCAACAGGTTGTCGGTTAGTGAATTGCTCATTCCAATCAGCAGCTTCAGGCTGGCGATCAGGCTATGGCCGATTACAGGCAGGTAGGCGTTCAACTCAAGGCAACCCTGGGCACATAGATTTGTGATCAGCTGGTCGTTGCTATATACCTGGTGGGCACAACTGATAACATATTCGGTTATAACCGGGTTCACTTTTCCGGGCATAATGCTGCTTCCTGCCTGACGCGCCGGTATGGAAAAAAATGGCGAACCAATGACATCGGAAGAAAGCAGCCTGATATCAGAGACAAATTTTTCGAGATTTACTGCAAATGCTTTTAACACTGCATGCACTTCGACCAATACATCCAGGTTGCTGGTGGTATCGGTAAGGTTTTCGCTTCGTGTAAGAGGTAATCCGGTGAGCTTTTGAAGATTCCTGACGACTTCAACCACAAAATACCTTGGGACAGCAACAGCCGTGCCGATTGCGCTTCCTCCCAGATTCACTACCTTGATACGTTCAAAACATTTTGAAATGCGCCACCAGTCTCGTGAAAAGGCTTCCGACCAGGCACCAAACATCTTGCCAAATGAGGTAGGTACTGCCTCCTGCATTTGGGTATAGCCAATGCGCAAAATATTGCGGTTTTCGCGTTCTAATCGTTCTGTTTCGGCACGAAGGTCATTAATTTTCGATTCCAGATCGGAGAGCAGGAACATTATGGCTACCCTAAGCGCAGTTGGAACAACATCGTTGGTGGATTGAAAAATATTGGCATGCTCAATGGGGTCAATGTAGTCATATTGGCCAGGCTTACACCCCGAATGAATTAGCGCAAGATTGGCAATGATCTCATTCACATTCATGTTGATGCTTGTGCCTGCCCCTCCGCTTATTGCAGGAACTATGAAATGATGATAATGCTGTCCTTCTGAAATTTCTTTGGCTGCCTTTTGCATTGCATCCAAAACCGCATAGCTTATCTGAGGAAAATTGAACACCGCAGCCGGATAGCGATTATTCGCAGCCTTTATGAATCCTGCATAAGTTTCGTAGCAGGAGAGTTTAACCAGTCCCATGGACCGATACCACTCGATTGGAAATGGCTGATTGGGTGGGAAATTTTTAACTGCCCTGGCAGAATGAATGCCATACAATGCTTCTTCAGGTATCTCAAACACCCCGAGCAGATCCTTCTCTTTGCGCATAGGCACTTTTTTCTAAGAGCAAATTTAGCTAATTTTGCTATATGGCTTCATAAGGATATTCCGGGCTAAAAGCCACGCAGCTATTTAATCGTTATTAAACATCAAATACTAAGCATCGGATGGCAATTCCAACATCAAGAGCCAAAGAGGTTGCTGAAATCCGAATCAATCACAACCTTTGTAATGTCTGCGGATTATGTGTTGAGGTATGCAACGATTCCAGCCTTTTTATGAAGGATGGAAGGGTTGGTGTAATGGAGGATTCTCTGTTTGGTTGCATCGGGTGCGGGCACTGCATGGCCATTTGTCCAAACGGAGCCATTGAGATACATGGTCGTGAAATTTCCCCTAACGACATTTTTGAACTTTCCGCCCAAACGCCTTCCGCAACCTACGGCCAATTTCATCGCCTGTTGCAGCAGCGAAGAAGCATACGGGAGTTTAAAAACGAACCCATTGACGCAACCACAATCAAAAAAATTTTGGATACAGCCAAAACAGCCCCTATGGGCTTGCCTCCTTCCGATGTGAGCGTGGTGGTTTTCGATTCAAAACAAAAAGTCAGGGCGTTTGCTCAGGATTATTGCGATTATTTGCAAGGAATGCGGTGGCTTGTATCCGGGTGGTTTCTTGCATTCATGCGTCCTTTCTGGGGAAAATCTAACGACGAAATGTTCAGGGGGTTCCTAAGGCCTTTGTTTAGTATCTATATCGAAAACATGAAGAAAGGTATCAACTACGTGAATTACGATGCACCGCTGATGATGTATTTTTATGGTTCGCCCTATTCCGATCCCGCCGATCCTATTATTGCCGCCACCTACGCCATGCTCGCTGCTGAATCGCTGGGCTTAGGCACCTGTATGCTGGGCGGAATACATCCTTTTTTGCAGTCGGGCAAGAAAGCAAAAAGATTTAGAGCCAAATATGGAATATGTTCAAAAAGCCGCGAAGGTTTGTTTCTGATCATGGGTCATCCTGCTGTGAAGTATGATCGTGGCATAAAACGAACCTTTGCATCAGAAGTTTATGCTGATAAATGAGAAGGTTGGACAACTGGTAACCATTCATTTATATTTCTTTAATTATTGATATATTTGCATCAGTTTTGAGCATGATGAATCAAACCCATACATCTACACTCTACCACAACAACGGCAAAGGATTATTTGCCTGCTGGATTTGCTGATATTGCGAGCTGTCCGGCAACTTTACACTAAATTTTTTCTTTTTTTTATTTACCTATGCTAGGTCTGATTTTCGATATCCGAAGTTTTGCGGTTCATGATGGCCCGGGAATTCGTCAAACTATTTTCCTTAAAGGTTGCCCCATGCGCTGCATTTGGTGCCATAACCCCGAAAGTCAGGAACACGCATGCGAAACCATTCAAAAGCCGATCAAAATAGGGAGAAACGTAATGATCAGGGAAGAAACGGTTGGAAGGTGGATGAGTGTGGAAGAAGTGATTGAAACCATTACGAAAGATATCCCTTTTTTGGAAGAATCCGGTGGAGGCATCACCCTTTCGGGTGGGGAACCTTTGATGCAACCCGGTTTTGCAGCTAAACTCCTGAAGGCAATCAAGCAACTCGGACTTAAAACAGCCATTGACACCTGTGGATATGTTCCCTGGCAAGCTTTTCAGGAGGTTTTGCCATTTACAAACTTGTTTCTTTACGATCTGAAACTGGCTGACCCGAAAGCACATATCCGATACACAGGAGTAAGTAATGAATTGATAATCAATAATCTTATGATGCTGTCAAAAACTGGCAAAGAGATCACAATACGTATTCCGTTAATACCTGATCTCACTGATAACCAGGAGAACCTACGAGGATTGCGGGAAGTTATTTCTTGTCTGCCAAACATCAACCGAATTGATTTATTACCCTACCATCCGAGTGCGCATAACAAATATATGCATTTATGCAAAACAAACCCATTTCCAAATATAAAGGAATATGATTCATTGCTTGCCCAACAGATCAAAGTTTTTTTCCAGGACCTTGCACCGATAGTAAGCATCGGCGGTTAAACCATATAATATGAACGAAAGAATTAAAACATTACGCGAAAATAGCCTTCAGGCCATCAATACGTTATCGGCCGAAAGAGCAGAACTGGTTACAGGTTTTTATCAAAAACCAGAAATTCAAAACTACTCTGTACCCGTCAGGCGCGCCATGGCTTTCAAATATATCCTTGAAAACAAATCCATTTGCATACTCCCCGGTGAATTGATTATCGGAGAGCGTGGCCCTGCTCCCAAAGCAACACCCACCTATCCCGAAATATGCCTGCATTCACTTCAGGACCTCGAAATAATCAGTAACCGGCCCAAAGTGGCGTACAAAGTGGACCAGGAAATGCGCAACGCCTATCGCGATCGAATTATACCTTTCTGGTCGGGTAAAACGATACGAGACAGGGTATTCGAGGGAATGACCAGTGAATGGAAAGATGCCTATGAAGCAGGGGTTTTTACCGAATTCCAGGAGCAACGAGCACCTGGACATACCGTTGCCGGCAAGAAATTGTTTTCAAAAGGAATCAGTGATCTCAAGCACGATATCATCCAAAGCAAACAAATGATTGATTTTGACGGTGATAGCCTGGCGCGTGAAAAACTAGAAGAACTTGAAGCAATGGAAATTGTGGCCGAGGCCATTGTCTCTTTTGCTTCTCGCCACACCGCTCAGCTTGAACAACTCGCCATGGCTGAGACCGACCCAGCCCGCCAGGATGAATTACTGGAGATGATTCAGGTATGCCAGCGGGTTCCGCTGCATACCCCGCTGACTTTTCATCAGGCGTTGCAACACTACTGGTTTATTCATGTTGGCGTGATCACTGAAATGAATCCTTGGGATTCCTTTAGCCCCGGTCGCCTGGATCAACACCTCTTGCCTTTCTATCAAAACGACATCAAAAACGGAATTCTTACACCAGAAAGGGCGCAGGAATTATTGCAGGCTTTCTGGATCAAGTTCAATAACCATCCCGCACCACCAAAAATGGGAGTTACGGCCCTCGAAAGTAACACCTACACCGATTTTGCACTGATTAACCTTGGAGGACTTACCGAAGAGGGAGCCGATGGCGTGAATGAACTCACCTATCTCATTCTTGATGTAATCGAAGAAATGCGCTTATTACAGCCAAGCTCAATGCTGCAAATCAGCAAGAAGAATCCCGAACGGTTTTTGAAACGTGCACTTCAAATTACCAAAACCGGATTCGGACAACCTTCATACTTTAACACCGATGCCATTGTGCAACAACTACTAAGCCAGGGCAAATCAATTGCCGATGCACGCAACGGGGGTGCAAGCGGTTGTGTCGAAACGGGTGCTTTCGGTACCGAAGCCTATACCCTCTCCGGATACTTTAACCTGAATAAGGTGTTGGAAATCTCCATGCATGGCGGCATTGATCTGGCAACTGGAAAACAGATCGGATTATTAAGCGGAGATCCAGGTTCCTTCTCATCAATGGAGGAATTCTATTTAGCCTTCGAAGATCAGCTGAAATATTTTATTGACATCAAGATCGCAGGCAACAATACCATCGAAGAGATCTATGCAAAACAAATGCCTGCACCGTTTTTGTCGCTATTTATTGACGATTGTATCAGAAACGGAACAGACTACAATTGTGGCGGTGCGCGCTATAATACAAGCTATATTCAGGGAGTCGGGCTGGGGAGCATCACCGACAATTTAACTGCTATCCGTAAGTGGGTATTCGACGAGAAGTTGCTCGAATTTAATACTTTGCTAAAAATATTGGAGGCCAACTATTTAGGTTATGACGAATGGAGATTTCGTTTGATCTATGATACTCCTAAATGGGGAAACAACCACAACCAGGCCGACCAATACGCAGTCAGGGTTTTCAACAGTTTTTATACTTGTGTGAATGGCCGGCCATCCTATCGGGGAGGTGCATTCCGGGTCAATTTGCTACCCACAACCAGCCATGTCTATTTTGGCAGCAAAATAGGAGCCTTGCCCGATGGTCGCCTGGCAGGCGAACCCTTGAGCGAAGGAATCAGCCCGGTGCAGGGGGCCGATCACTTAGGGCCGGTGGCTGTTTTACAGTCAGCAGCTAACATTGACCACATAAAAACAGGAGGAACCTTGCTGAATCAGAAATTCTCACCCTCATTTTTTTCGTCCGATGAGGCGATTGAAAAACTGGCAGCCCTTATCCGCACTTATTTTCGGATGGATGGGCACCATATTCAATTCAATGTTGTAGATGCTGAAACACTGCGGCATGCTCAAAAACATCCGGAACAACACCGCGATTTGATTGTTAGGGTGGCTGGCTATTCCGACTATTTCAACGACTTAGGCGAAGCCCTGCAAAACGAAATTATCAGGCGAACCGAACATGCAAAGGCTTAGTTTTTAGGGGTTGAAAATATTTTGACCACATGCTTGCAAGACAGATGACAGGAAAATCACTCTCTGAAGAGCATATAATCAAGCTTTTCAGGAAACACTGTCCTGATTTTCCCAAAGGCAAGCTTATTAAGTCCGAATCGCCTGATTTTATCATTAAAACCAGTACAAAATATTCAATCGGCATCGAACTCACTCAAATTGAAGATTCTAAGAACCCATCTCCTAAAAAATATATTACCAAAGAGATGATAGAATCGGCCATTCGCCGTAAAGATGAAAAACTTTCTTTGTATCAAAAGAAAATACTTGATGCTTATTGGTTGATTCTTGTAGCCGGCCAAAAAGACGATTTAATGGACCTTAAAACGCCTTCAAAGATTTGTAATTGGGCCTTTGAGACAAACTTTCATAAAATTTACTTATTTATTTTGAGTGAAAGAAGGGTTATTGAACTTTTTAAATTGATTTTTTGAATTATTGATTTTTTGTATTTTTGTTCAATTCAGAAACACTATGAAAAAACCACTGACAACATTAATCATTGCAATCTTTATTGCCACATCCGCCTCAGCCCAAGTGCTTGAAACAGAAGCCGGGCTTAAAAAAGTGAAAACCGACTTGCCTCAAGGATGGCAAAAAGGCGGATTGTTCTCGCTTGGATTCTCGCAGGTATCGCTTTCCAATTGGGCCGCCGGAGGGCAAAATTCTATATCTGGAAATGGTTTGCTGAGCCTGTTTGCAAACTTTGGAAAAGGAACACTGGCATCAAACAACACCCTGGATCTTGGCTACGGAATGATGAAGCAAGGCAAGGGCAGCACAATCAAAACCGACGATAAACTCGATTTTATGTCGAAGATAGGAATGAAAGCCTCTGAAACATGGTTCTATTCCGGACTGGTTAACTTTAGAACCCAGATGACAAAAGGATTCAAATCACCAACTGATAACACGGTAATTTCGACATTTCTTGCCCCGGCCTATCTGCTTGGGGCTATCGGAATGGATTATAAAGGAATTGAAAATCTTAGCCTTTTTCTGGCTCCCTTTACCGGGAGGATTACCATTGTGAACGACGATAAACTTTCGAAAGCAGGTGCATTCGGAGTTGACCCGGGCAAAAAATCAAGAAGCGAAGTTGGAGGATATGTCAGAGCAGCGTATAAAAAAGACTTGATTGAAAACATTTCCCTTCAAACCAAAGCCGACTTTTTTTCGAATTTCTTAAATAACCCTCAGAATATTGATGTGAACTGGGAAACCCTGATACTGATGAAGGTAAATAAGTTCATCACTGTCAGCCTTGCCACCCATTTAATTTATGACGACGACATCATGATCGGAGTTGACTCAAATAACGACGGAACCATTGATAAAACAGGCCCACGCACCCAGTTCAAAGAAGTATTGGGCGTTGGGCTATCATATAAGTTCTGATTTTTCTTAGATTTGTGGAAGTTGCCTGCGTTGTCAGGTTTTTCAATATAGTGTAGTATTAACCTAAAACAAAAAATCATGAGTCTCTTAAAAGAATTCAAAGCCTTTGCTATGCGTGGCAATGTGGTTGATTTGGCTGTTGCCGTGATCATCGGTGGAGCCTTCGGAAAAATCGTAAGCTCTTTTGTAAACGACATTCTCATGCCGCCTTTGGGTGTATTGCTGGGAGGTGTTGACTTCAAGGATTTGGCCCTGACCATCAAAGCTGAAGTTGGCGAAACGCCTGCAGTAATGTGGAATTATGGGATGTTTATTCAGAATGTGATTGATTTTCTGATTATTGCATTCGCCATTTTCATGATGATCAAGGCCATCAGTGCGACTAAGAAAAAGGAAGAAGCTCCTGCTGCACCGCCCGCACCTCCGGCTCCGACAAAAGAAGAAGAATTACTGACCGAAATCAGGGACCTTCTGAAAAAGAAATAAAACATTTATTACTAAGGCTATCGAGGGCTGTCTTAATCTTTGAAGTGCTGATTATCAACGCCAAATTCACTGGTTTTGATTCAATCATATCTTGATTTCGGAGAGAAGGCAGCCCTCATTGTGCTTTATAGCAGCGGCAGAGAAAGATGTAGCTGAACTAACTTCCATTGCCCGCTTTTCTTGACCATAACCCCTGTGAAACGAACACCTTCAAACTTTTTTGAAACACCCTCAAGCAAAAAGTTATAATTTAGAATTTGAGAGACCCATGCGGTATTGCCTGTTTCATTAATATTTACGATCTGATCGCGGGCTGAAATATAAGTGTCTTTAAATGAATTGAATTGCCTGCGATAAGCGTTTTTCAGATCAGGCCAACCCAGTATCTTTTCTCCTGCATCGGTGCCAAAAACCACGATAGGTTCATCGGTTGCCCAAATTTCTTCAATTAGTTGCAGGTTTTGCGTTTCAGAAGCAAGGATGTACTTTTCGAGCACCAGGAGAATTTTGGTTTCTTCCCCATTATTTTTTTTGGTGTAATTCTGGGCAGTCATAATACTGCCCGCCAGGAACAATAAAATGAGTAGTAATTTTTTCATGATTCCTCCTTGAAATTGAGTTTAATAAAAAATCACCTTTAAAAAGAACGAATGCTTGCAAAGTCATGCCCTTCAAAATTACGACAAAATTTGAGCTGAAGCAATTTTTGTTTAATTGTTTTCGGCGGATAGGGTTCATGTATCAACCAACAGGTTATTCTCCAGGCCAAA
This sequence comes from Lentimicrobiaceae bacterium, assembly GCA_037446395.1. Taxonomy (GTDB): domain Bacteria; phylum Bacteroidota; class Bacteroidia; order Bacteroidales; family JAAYJT01; genus JAAYJT01. The sequence goes on along the minus strand of JBBIIP010000003.1, from coordinate 22,868 downwards.
GCTGAATGTATTTTCTTCCCAGAATATTGCCTTGAAGAATTTCATCAATGAAATGAATAATTTCATCAAGTGTGCAGCCAGAAGCGATTTTTTCCAATGCAGCAGGCTTCCATTCGCAGGCAAGTTTATTCCATAATTCCTTCCGGATAGCCATAGGGCATGTGGCCGAGTCAATGCCAAGCAAATTGATGCCATTGAGTATAAACGGAAAGACACTGATATTGAGATCAGCGGAAAGTACATTGCCGAGGCTGGCCACATTTCCATGAGGCAGGCAGGCCTTCATAGCGGTTGCAAGTATATTTCCACCCACTGTGTCAACTGCGCCGGCCCACCTTGGCCTCAGAAGGGCCTTGCCTGAGGTGTCGTTTGTGAGGTTGCGATGAATCACCGCTGAGGCTCCCAAACTCAACAAATAATCTTCAACGCCGGATTTTCCGGTAGCAGCGATCACCTGAAATCCTGCACTCGAAAGCAATGCCACAGACAAACTTCCAACACCTCCGGTGGCTCCTGTGACCAGGATTGGCCCTGCGCCGGGGCTTTGGCCACAAGCAATGAGTTTGTACACTGCGTATGCCGCAGTAAACCCGGCCGTTCCAAGCATCATAGATTCCTTGAGCGTTAGCCCTTGGGGCAAAGGAACCACCCAGGCAGCAGGCACCCGTATGTATTGCCCAAAACCACCGCTGGTGTTCATGCCCAGGTCATAACCCGTTACGATCACCTTATCACCAATTGCGAAAGAAAGAGACGAACTTTGTTCAACCACCCCGGCGGCATCAATTCCGGGAGTGTGGGGATAGTTTTTTGTGATCCCTTTGTGGCCGCTTGCCGAAAGTGCATCTTTGTAGTTTAATGAAGAATACAAAACCCTGATTAAAACCTCATTTGGCGGCAATTCTTCGATGGAACGCTCAATCCGGTTGCCAAGAAATTCGCCCTTAGAATTTTCGCTTACAACAAATGCGCTGAATCTTGTATGGTTCATAGAAAGGTATTGCTCTGGTTCTGAATAAACGCAATTTTAATACTTTTCATCTCTCTCCAGCTCGCGACGTTGGTCTTTCGTCTTAAGGGTTTCTCGTTTGTCATACTTCTTTTTCCCTTTCGCAATTGCAATTTTAAGCTTTGCCAAACCTTTCTCATTCAGAAAAAGCAATACAGGAATTATCGTAAACCCTCTCTCGTTTATTTTAATTGTGATTTTTCTTATTTCACGCCGATTCAACAGGAGTTTACGATCGCGTTTGGGTTCATGATTATTGTATGACCCGGTTTCATATTCGGCAATGTGCATATTGATTACAAAGAGCTCCGATCCTGTCAGGCTGCAATAGGCATCGTTGATACTGGCTTTGCCGGCACGTATTGATTTGATTTCGGTTCCTGTAAGTTGAATTCCAGCAGTGAACTCTTCGAGAAGAAAAAACTCGAAGCCGGCTTTTTTGTTTCGTATCGTGATCGTGTTGTTCATATGCTCTCTGGCGAGTCAAGTACTAATCTGGCGATATGGCAAAGATAATCAATACAAGTGCTGAAAGATTAGAGGCTCAAATTAACACCAATCATAAAATTTATGCCTGCCTGCGGGAAAAATCCATCCATGGACTCGTAGCGTCCCTGATAAAAATAGCGATAAACCCAGGCATTGGTTTCATACTTTTCATTAAACAAGTTGTTGATTTGCAGCATGATTTCGGCATCAGGTAATTTTGGTATTTTGATATGATATTGAACCTTAAGGTTGTTTACCAGGTATGGGTCAAGTTTGCGTTCTGAGCTTGATGTGTTATCAATATATTGCTGCCCGACAAACTTCGACTGCAAGGAAACATTCATTTTGTTGACCGGATTAAATGAAAAATAGCTGCTTGCTACGATGCCTGGCGAAAATGACAAATATGTGTTTTGAATCTGGTTTTCGATTTGTGAACCCCAATTGTCCCAATCGTCAATATATTCGGATAGCTCAGCAATAATATTACGGCTAAGGTTTAGGTTGCCACTCCATTGCACCCACTTGGCTGGTTTGAAAATGGTTTCAGCTTCTATGCCTGCACGATAGCTTTTGGGTACGTTGGTCATCACAGGAGCTCCCACATCGTTAATCTTTCCGGTAAGCACGAGCTGATCAACATAATACATATAATACGCTCCCACCGCCAGGTTGATGGTTGAAGAATTGTATTTATAACCAAATTCAACATCATGAAGCATTTCTTCAGTTGGCAGGGGCTGCAATGGGTTGGCATCTGTATAATTTGAGCGGTTTGGCTCTCTGTTGGCATTGGCGTATGACAAATAAAATTTGTGATTCGGGCCAGGCTCCCACATGATTCCAAACTTAGGGTTGATAAAAGCAAAGTCATGCTGCTGGGTAATATTGCGGAGGTCATCGTCAATGCCGTCAATGCTATAGTTGATCGCACGAAACTGCAGATCGCCAAACAGGCGCCAGCGACTATTGAGTTGCATGTGCAGCTTTGCATAAATGTTGAAATCTCTTTTCCTGCCGGTATTGTCATACCATCGGTAATTCATTCCTGCCTGAGGCAAAAACCGAGCCCAGATCACGGTTCCGTAATGATCGCCGAAATATTTGTTCCACGAACCGCCCAATGTCAACTGCAAATTATTTTGTTGGTGGTTGGCCGACCAAATCATGCCATAAAAATCATTGTCAAGATATTTTCGGCGAATTAAGTCGGTGCGTTTTATCTGACCGCCTGCAAAATAGAGTGTATCGTTACCCTGTATCAGGTAGTTTCCCGGGAGTTTGATTGCAGGCAACCCATAGTCGGAAAATTTGCGGTTTTCTTTAAATTGCTCATAGTAACCAAATCCCTTGGTGTAGTGTAGTGCCAGCTGCAATGTTGTATTTCGCAAAGGCTCGTTTAAAAGAAAAAACTGATAATGGTCTTGTTTATAGTTATCGGTTTCGTTGTCATAATAGGCTTTATCACCACTGGGTAATGTGTATTCGCCGGTTCCGTTATATGTGCGATGGGTCGTCAGCATAGAAGATGGAACACCATTCCAGGCCTGATAGGTATGTTCGGTTCCTGAAAACGTCTTTGCCCGGATTACAGTTTTCTTGCCTTGGTATGCTGCGGTTAGATAATGAGAATAAAGATTTGCCCACGCCCGGTCAATGTAGCCATCGGAGGTAATTTTTGAAAGCCTTCCATCGAATGTAAAGTTTTTCTTCAGCAAACCCGAACCAAAACAAATTCTGTTGCGAAATGTATTGAATGACCCAACACCCGATGAAAGTTCGGCATAAGGGTTTTCGTTGAAACGATTTGTTTGCATATTAAGGGTGGCGCCAAACGCTGCTGCACCATTTGTGGATGTACCCACTCCTCGCTGCACCTGTAAATTATCAACCGAAGTAATAAAATCAGGCATGTTCACCCACCAAACCCCATGCGACTCGCTGTCGTTCAATGGAATTCCATTCACTGTGATGTTGATGCGATTCATGTCAGTGCCTCGAATGCGCAGATTCGTGTACCCCACGCCTGTCCCGGCATCTGATGTCGAAACCACCGATGGCAATGTTTCAAGCACAAAGGGGATATCTCGCCCGTTGTTGAATTGTTGCAGGTCAGTATTGGTCATTGTGCTTTGCGAAACGGGTGTGTTCTCACCAGCTCGTGTTGCACTGATTACTACCTCGTCGCTTAGAATCGTTTTCCTGAGAAGATTTATCTGAACTGTCTCCGGCGACTCAATGGCAATTTGCTTGCGATAAGTTTCATAACCAATATGAGTTACAACCAACTGATAAGTCCCCGGGCGTAGATTATTTAAACGGAAATATCCTTTTTGGTTGGATGACGATCGCAACAATGTATTTTCGACAACGATGTGGGCCCCCATCAAAGGGTCGTTGGTTTCGTAATCCAGAACGTATCCGCTCAGGCTGATCTGAGACATGGCTGCCAATTTAGCTGCCATAAGCAACAAAAGAAACAATGATTTTTTCATCCAAAATCTTTTTTAAGGTCGGAATGAACTCCGGGTTTGCAAATTTTCCAGGCGTTTGTGCTTGCCCTGCAAACATGTCCGTTTCATAACTATTCCGATCTTGTTGGTTAAACTTTAGGAGGCATTTAGAGGCAACTGCCTCCTTTCATAAAGTTTACCCTTTCCCTTCGCCGGCATTACCCGGATCAGGTTCGATGGGTTTGATCTCAGCCCTTCATATTGGGGCACCCCTATTTTTGAGAACGCTAATGCAAAATTACATACAATTTTGAAGATTCGTGCTGCCTCTGATGGCTTTTATGACTTTTTCAGGATGAACTCACGCAGATCTATAAAATCGGGTTGGAATGAATGCTCGATGATGTGTTTTGGAAGATCGAACAACATTACCTGCGCCTTGTCAATAACTGCCGAATCGGAAGTGGCTAAAATCCCGGACTTGCAGATTTTCAGGTAATAATCTACCGACGAACATGTTTTGGCCATCCCTACGATTTTTTTTGAAAGGAGCAGCAGGTTGACCTGATGACATATATCACCGCTATGGGCAATTGGCTCATCGAAATAGAAGAAGACGTTTGATGGTTTTATAGAAATAAGGTAATCAATAAGTAAGCTTAATGCACGATCGAGCAGGGCGGCGCGAAATGCTTTGCCATGAATCTCGGATGCGTCGCGCAATACACAATCGTTGCTGATAAATATAGCGTTGCCATTTAAATAACTGCCTATGGTGATCAAAACATTGAAACCGTCAATGACCAATTCTGAGCCTTGAAGCCCAGAAAGTCCTGTAAAACTCATACTTCGTTTCGTAGCAGTGTGGGTTGCTGCTATGCCCCTGTAGAGCATACTGCGCTCGGTTCCGGAAAGAAGATAGCGGTCGCCGATAATTTTTAATATGGCTTTTTGAGGATATTTCCGGTCGAGCAAGTAGAGATAATCCCAGGCTGCCTGTCTGAAATTTTCTGTCACCGACTTCATAGGCTAAATCTGCTTAATTTTCCAGTCAATCTCTTGCAATCCTTTCTGATTGAGCCATGCATTGGTTTTCGAAAAATGCCTGCACCCGAAAAATCCTCTCGAGGCTGATAACGGCGAGGGATGAACAGCTTTCAGCACCAGGTGTTTGCTGTTATTAATCAAAGATTCCTTAGCTTGGGCGTAGTTTCCCCAAAGCAAAAAAACAACGTGGTCTTTCAGGTTGCTCACATTGCGAATCACGGCATCAGTAAATATTTCCCAACCTTGGCGCTGATGCGACCCTGCCTGGTTGGCCCTGACTGTGAGTGTGGCATTGAGTAGGAGCACCCCTTGCCGGGCCCAGTTTTCGAGGTTACCGGATTGAGGGACAATGATGCCAAGGTCGGTCTCGATTTCTTTGAAAATATTTTCGAGCGATGGTGGCTTTGGTACTCCCACAGGAACCGAAAAACAAAGCCCATGTGCCTGCCCGGGCCCATGATATGGGTCCTGTCCTAGTATAACGACTTTCACTTTATTGAAAGGGGTGAAGTTGAATGCGGAAAAAATCTGGCTTCCTGGCGGATAGATAATAAATTTCTTTTTTTCTTCGAGAAGAAATTGTTTAAGGTGAGCAAAATAATCCGCCTTGAACTCATTCATCAGTACTTCTTTCCAGCTTTCATCAATCATTGGATTCACCTGTTCCATGGTTCGAATTTTCTGAGCGGTTAAACAATAAAATCTTACCTCGGCAAGTTATCAAAACAATTGGCTCGCTTTTATAGGCGCAACTCAAAATTTAATCTTTTATCTTCAAAGATGAGAACAATATGTCAGAAATTCTTCGGTAATGACAATTATATTGCATTATCGCTTCTTTTCCTAATCGCTTTTGCTCTGTTCTCTTCCTGCAAAACCCGCGAAAAGTGCCCTGCCTACAACGAACATAAGAAATATAAAGTTGAGCATCCCTATTGATTCAACCATTCAACATTTCGGCTGAAAAGCATTCTCAATTCATTCAAGCCCCAGGTGCCATTTTTTATTATCAATAAGGGAGGCTACCTTAACTGATTTTATTGTAACTTTGTAACTCTTTAACCTGTAACATGCTGAAACCGGGCTTCTTTTTGTTTTTTGCCTGTTTGCTCATGAGCCGAGTTTCCGGACAAACCGATCCTGAAATTTTAAGCGAAAAAGTTTTACTAAGACGCGAACACGCAGCGGGCATTTTTGCGCATTCTCAAGGTGCTGGCATTGAGTTCAGAAAAGGTTATAATAAGGATTTTTTTACCAAATGGAGTTATGAATTTGGTTTGCTCGAAATGAAATCAACCCGCGAAACCAGGGTTGCAAATGCCATTTTCAGAAACACCAGAAGCTATTTCTACGGAAAACTCAATAATATTTACTTGTTGCGTGGCGGTGCAGGGAAACAAAAGCTCCTAAACCGTAAACCGGCATGGGGGGGTGTCGAAACGCGCTATTTTTGGGCTGGAGGTGGTTCTGTGGCCTTTATCAAACCTGTTTACCTTGACATCATCCATGATTTAACCTTTAACCAGTTGTATGCAACTTTTACGTTGAAAACCGAGCGCTATGATCCAGGAAAACATAACTTTGAGAACATTTATGGAAGGGCTTCATTTTTTAAGGGATTCGATGAGGTCATGATTTCTCCCGGTGCATATGCAAGGGGAGGCTTCAGTTTTGATTTTGCATCTAAAAACCAGGTGCTCACCGATGTGGAAATAGGGGTTGCAGCAGAATTTTTTCCAAAGGCATTGCAAATCATGGCATTGCGCGACCCCGAACGGTTTTTTCTTACTTTTTTTATCTCGGCCCACATTGGCAAACGCTACGATTAATGAAGTGATGTGCCCCATGATTTCATAAGGAATTGACAAAACTTGTTCTGTTTCGTAATTTTGTTCGAGTGTTAAACCAACATCATCAATCATGAATAAATATTTACGATTCTTATGGTTCTTCCTTCTGATTATTCCCTCTCTTGCAACTTATTCACAGTGTGTTCCTGGAAATTACATCAAACCAGGCATCTATCCCGACAGTGCTTCCGGCTTTCCGCCCGCTGTGGCCACCTACAATTATAATCTTACAGTGACGGTGGTTGTTCCAAAAGATACAATTTTGTTCCCGCTGCCCCGCCTGCCGATTGACTCCATCGGAGTTGTTCAAATACAAGGATTGCCTTCAGGATTTTTAGCCAGGCCGAATCGGCCATCGGGTTTCTGGAAAGGCGGAACTGCAGGATGTATGCTCATCAGTGGCAAACCAACCAAACAACAGGTGGGCAAGCACCCCCTTCTCTTTAAAGTTGTCGGCTACATTGGAGGAATCGGCTTGCCAATACCCTATGATGTAACGTTCTATAGCATCACGGTGCTTGATTCGGCAGCCTATGGAATATTTTCGCCCGCCGAATATAATGCCCTGAAATTAAATGCTTTTCCGAATCCGGTTCGGGAAACACTTACACTAGAATTTTACTCAGAGAAAGAATCGAGTCTTAGCTTACTGATTTACGATATGCTTGGTCGGCTTGCGCTGAGCGACAACTTGACCTCATCAGTCGGAGTGAACTTTCATTCTGTCTCTACCTCCAAACTTAGTCCTGGAGTATATATTTGCAGGATTATCGAGTCAGCTGGTCAAAGAGCTTCTGCAATTAGATTTACGAAACACTGACCGGTTTGATCTTGAAACCGACACACTGTTTTGTGATTAAAAATTTAATTTTATGATGAGATATATTATAATCTGCTTATTTACGTTGGCTTCTGCCCTCCATGCACAACCACCAGCCATAAAAGGACGAATAACGGATGCAACCAGTGGGGAGGCCCTTCCTGGAGTCAATATAATTTTTGGGAAAAATCGTGGAGTGGCATCAGATGTAAATGGTGATTACGAAATTTTTGCTGACCCAGGAAAATTGCATCTGCAATTCAGGTATATCGGGTACAATAGCGTTCAACGGACAGTTGACATTTTCAAAGGCCAAACCTATAGGCTTGACATCAAAATGCAGGTGCAGCGGCATATACTCAATGAGCTGGTGGTAAGCGCCTCGCGCTATGAACAACGCCTTTCAGATGTAATCGTTTCGATGGAAATTCTAAAGCCATCAACCATCGAAAACACCCACACCCTAAATATCGAGACGGCGCTGCAGAAAGTTCCCGGGGTAATGTTTTTAGGAGGACAAGCCAGTATCCGCGGTGGAAATGGATACAGCTATGGGGTCGGCTCGCGGGTATTATTATTACTTGATGACCTTCCAATGCTCACAGGTGGGGGTGGCGAAGCAAAATGGGATTTTGTACCTCTCGAAAACCTTGGCCAGGTTGAGGTAATTAAGGGGGCCTCTTCGGCCTTGTATGGATCTTCGGCCCTGAACGGTGTGATCAATGTCCGTACAGCCTATCCAAAAGTGACGCCTGAAACCAATATTGTTTTCTACGGTGGTTTCTATGGTCAACCCAAACGAAAGGAAATTGCATGGTGGGGTAATACACAGCCTTTCTACTCAGGGTTGCGCCTTACACATAGCCAGATGGTCGGCAATCTTGATTTGGTGGTAGGCTCCAGCGTCTTCAGCGACCAAGGATACCGCGAGAAGGAAAACGAACAATCGGCCCGTTTCAATCTCAATACCCGCTATCGCAGCAAACGAATAGAAGGCTTAAATGGTGGAGTAAATACAAATTTTATGCGCAAAAAGGGAGGAAACTTCCTGATCTGGCTCAATGGCGACAAGGGCATCTACCGCGTTTCGCCTGTGGTAGACCAAAGCTATGACAACACACGTTTAAATTTAGATCCCTATGTTTCATACAGCCCAAATCCAAGCATTCGCCACTCTCTAAAAGGGAGGGTGTTCAGGGTATCATTTGACAGCGATACCATGCATAACTACGACAACTCTGCATTTGCAGAATATCAATTTATGAAAAAATGGCCCAACAACCTATCACTCACTACCGGGTTGAGTGCCACGGCAGTTAATTCAAGCTCTAATTTATACAGCTACACCGAACACACCGCCAGCAATCAATCCATGTATTTTCAGGCCGATAAGCGATTTAGAAATTTTTCGATTGTGGCAGGAGGGCGATATGAATTTCATCGGATCAATCAATTAAAGGAGACATCAAAACCCCTCGTGCGCATTGGATTTAACTTTCAGCCCAAGCAATACACTTTCATCAGAGGCAGCTTCGGACAGGGTTTCCGATATCCAGCCATTGCTGAGAAATTTGCAGCGACCCAGGTAGGCGCCTTGCGCATTTTCCCAAACGACACCCTCAAGCCTGAGCATGGTTGGAATGCAGAAATGGGGATTAAACAAGGTTTTTCAATCCAGCAAACAAAGGGATTCGTTGATGCAGCAATTTTTTGGTCGGAATACAAAAACATGATTGAATTTACATTCGGACAACATTATCCGCGGACATTGACAAATCCAACAATGTTTGATTTTTTCAGATACACAGGTTTCAAGGCATATAACATTGGGTATGCCCGAATTACCGGTTTCGAGTTTACTCTTTCCGGGCAAGGGCAAATCGGAAGCCTGCCTTTTGATTTTATAGGCGGATACACCTATACCAACCCTGTGGAGGTAAACTTCGATCCTAAAAAGTCAACGGCTACTACCGATAAGAATATCCTGAAATACCGTTTTTATCACAGCGCCAAGGCAGGAGTCAATATTTCATATCGTAAACTCTCGATGGGGTTGAACCTCGACTATCACAGCTTCATTATAAATATTGACAGGGCATTTGAAGATTCTTTGCGGTTTCCGAATGGGGTGCCATATGCAATTATTCTTCCAGGCATGAAGGAGTACCGGGCAAAGAACAACACAGGCGATGTTGTTCTAAATTGGCGTATTGCTTGGGAGCCCATACATGGAAACAGGTTCTCCTTTATTATCAATAATCTATTTAATCGCGAATACATGACCCGCCCGGCCGATGTGCAGCCGCCCAGGGTTTTCGCTGTACAACTCTCCATGCGGTTTTAATCTGCAACCGGCATTACGAAAGCACCCTTTTCGTGGATGATATGAAATGGTGTGCCCGAATTCCGGAGCACCTTGCGCCAGGCTTCTATTGACCGATAGGGTACTTTGTTTGACACAACAATATATCCCGGTTTAATCTTCCTGAAAAAGTCTTCGGGCACAATCCGGCGATCGTCATATACCAGGGCAAGATCAACGTGCAACGTATCAGCCAGATAAGCATAAGGAAAATCGTTTTTGATGATGAGTAATGTCGCTTTCCGAAATGCCAAAAATGGATCCTGGGCTTTGAAGGGTTTTATTAAATATTGATTTTCAGGATTCTGCCCAAGGGAATCAAAACACAAAAATGAGGTTTTTCTGATACCTGCCTGAAGCCGGCTGCCAGATATTTGGTACTCAAAACGGGTAGGGTTCAAACCAGTGAATGCAGCCGAAATAAAAGCATTTTCTCGGCCTTGAATCAGATCTATGGCTGCATCATTCTTCACAGAATAAACAATTATTTTTTGCTGTTTCTGCCTGAAATACTCCCTGACAACGAGTTCGGATGCAAGGAGAATGCCAACAACCAACGCAAGTTTGAGGAAGACAATGTTTTTTGTTGTCCATGTTTTGAAAAGATTGAATATCAGCCAGTAAAGCAATAAAACAACGATTGTCGAAACATAAATGCTACTAGTGGTGGAATAGGGCAGTTGTTCGATAAATGAAACTGAGGAGTTTAAGGTTTTTAGTAATATGATAAGCACCTGTGAAATCCAAAATGATACCAATGGGAAGAATGAAGTCAATACCACGATAAAGCCTGAATATAAAATCAGAGTAGCGAGTGGTACTACGATAAGGTTGGTAAGGATGAAATAATTGGGGAATTGGTGGAAATAATATAAACCAAGCGGAAAAGTACCAACCTGGGCTGCAACCGAAACAGTAACAAGGCCCCAGGCTTTGGAGAGCAGGTAGTTATCAGGCCTCCACAGGTTGTATAAAAGAGGTTGAATCGAAACGATGGCCAACACAGCAGCATAAGACAATTGAAATCCGACATCGTGCAGCAGAAAAGGATTTATCAGCAAAAGTAAAAATGCGGATGCACTGAGGCTATTATAAATTTGGCCTGAACGATTGAGCAGGCTGCCCACGATCACAAAACTAAACATTGCTGAAGCCCTGAGCACAGAAGGAGATAACCCTGTAAGCAAGGCGTATCCCCAGATGCCAGAGAGTAAAAGCAAGGCTTTTAATAGGCGTGAAAATTTATTTCGTTTTAAAAATGAAAGTAACCAATTGAGAACCAAATAAATAATTCCGACATGCAGACCCGAAACGCACAAGATATGCATTGCCCCCGAAGCAGAAAAGTCTTTTCGGGTTTCAATGTCCAAATAATCATCCATTCCAAGCACCAGGGCATTAACCACTGCAAACTCTCGCCCTGTTATATTATTTCTTTCGAAGATTTCGAGAAAGTGATTTCTAATTCGGATGGAATATTCAACGAGTGCCGATCCGTAGCCACTGCCAATTTTTGTCCAGCCGTCTGATCTGACAAACGACTGAAAATGAATGTTCTTCCTGGCAAGGTATTTACTATAATCAAATTCGCCTGGATTTGCAGGCAGCAAGGGTGAGGCCAGCGTTGAATATATGATCAGGCGGTCGCCATATTGAATCTTTGCGGCCAGGCTATCTTTAAGAAAGTACAACATAACTTTTCCGGTGGCTGTCGTCCAGGAGTTGTTGGTTTCGATGGCAATAATGTTTGCAACCGTTTTGAAGGAGTTTGCCTTAATCTCAATGGGCCTCGCTACCTGAACAATCACAGGCTCAGAGCCGCTATAATATTTTGCTGCAAACGAAGCATTGTTTTTCAGATCGTGGTTGCGGCTCCAATCATAACCAAAAGCAATCATCATGAGCCACAAAATGATGCCAGCAATAAACCTTAGGTTATAAAGCGTGAATCTGCCAACTGTGTAACGGACGAAAACCAGCAATAAGAAAAGGATTACAAATAGCAATAAAGGAATTGCACCTTCAAAAACCCGGTTCGAATAAAGCAAAACGCCAATGGCATAACCCATCAACAGCCTGAGCAAGGTATATTGATTCCACTGATTCATTCCTGCAGAATTAAACAATCAGAACGCTAAGTTATGAATATATAGAAATATTAACAAGATAGAAGTTATTCCCTCTTTTTCGGTTGTACTTTGAGTAGCCGGAGCATTGATTCCGCTATACGGGCTGAAGCGCCTGTGCCACCAAGCATTTTTGCGAGTTCCTCATATTGATTCCGCATATTTTGCCTGATGCTTTCACTGACAAGAATTTTATCGAGTTCGGCTTTTAAGGTGCGTGTATTTAATTCAGCCTGTAAAAGCTCTTTTACGATCGGTTTATTCAGGATAAGGTTGACCAGAGAAATATAGTTTACCCGTGCCAGTTGCCTGGCAATCAGATAGCTGATGTAATTTGCTTTGTAGCAAACTACTTGTGGTACCTTGAACAAGGCTGTTTCGAGGGTGGCTGTACCCGATGTAACCACTGCAGCATCAGCGATTTGCAATATTTTGTAGGTTTCGTTAAAAAACAACCGGACAGGCGCATTGCCAATAATTTTGGTATAAAGCTCTTTTGGAAGTGTAGAAACACCCGCTACCACAAACTGATGCTGCGGATATTCAGGAATGATGCTTAACATGACCTTAAAGATTTTCGTAATTTCCTGAGGTCTGCTGCCAGGTAACAAGGCAATAACCTTGCGGTTGTCGAGGTTCAAATGCTGGCATATCTCAGCCTTGCCCAACCTCAAATAATTTGTAAGCTCATCGGGTAAGGGGTGGCCCTTAAATTCTACCTCTACCCCAAAACGGGCATAGAATTCTTTTTCGAACGGAAGGATCACAAACATGCGTGTTACCCATTGCTTTATCTGGAACACCCTCGACTGGTGCCATGCCCACACCGAAGGCGAAATATAGTAGAATACTTTAATATTGTTTAGATGAGCAAAATGGGCGATACGCATATTAAAACCCGGATAATCAATGAGTATTACTACCTCAGGTTGGTATGCTAAAATGTCGCGCCGGCATTTTCTGAGCAATTTCAAGATGGTGAAAAGATTGGCCGCAACCTCAAAAAAACCCATAAAGTTCATCTGAGAGTAGTGCACTACCATTTCTCCTCCCTGGGCCCTCATTTTGTCGCCACCCCAAACCCTGAATGCCGCCTGGGGGTCTAGTTGTTTTAACTCTTTCATCAGGTTCGCACCATGCAAATCACCCGATGCTTCGCCTGCTATGATGTAGTATTTCATCCGTAATTAATTGATTTTGAAGATCGGATGGAACTCTGTGTTTGCAAATTTCAAAAGCGTAAGTGTCTTATTTTGCAAACAATTTCGTTTCATAATACGCGAGTGTAGCTCAATTAAACTAATCTTGTGGGTTATGATAGAACACAAAATAGAAAACAGACATCACAAACATGGCCAGCAAAATCCCCCGGCCGGTTCGGTCAAGTTTTTTGCTCAGCATGAAATAACGAAATGAGAAAAGATTAGCAAAGATACCGGCCAGCATAAAAGTTTGCCTACGGAGGAAACGCAGATTAAATGCATCGGGGAAAAGTTCTTTCATTAAGAAATAAATGAGCATCACCAATGCTGTGGTAGTCGTGGCCAGTAGGATTCCGACTAAGATTGAATCTTTCTGCAAAAAACTGCGCCAATTTATCATATGACCATTGTTACTTTTTGCCTTTCCTGTTCAGCTTCCAATTCTGCAGAAGGTGAATTGTTTCAAAGGACGTAAGGTCTATTTGGGTGGGTACTACTGCTATATAATTGTTTTTCAGCGCCCACAGGTCGGTGTCTCGTCCATTGTCATTGTTTTTAAACACACCGGTAATCCAGTAATAATGCCGGTTAAAGGGGTCAATCCGCTCTTCATAGGCCTCTTCCCAAAATCCAGCTCCCTGCCTCACAACTTTGATCCCTTTTACCGGAGTGCCGTTCAGTGCAGGAATATTTACGTTAAGACAGGTGCCGGAGGGCAATCCGTTTCTTAGAGCCTCCGAAGCGATCTCTTTAATATACTCTTCAAATCCTTCAAAGTTGGCCTTTGGCGAGTAGTCGTTGAGCGAAAATCCAATGGAAGGAACACTTTCAATGGCTCCTTCGAGTACGGCAGCCATGGTACCGGAATACAACACATTCACCGAGGCATTGCTTCCGTGGTTTATGCCGGAAACCAACAAGTCGGGCTTTTGGCGCATGATAACACGCATCCCCAGTTTCACACAATCAACGGGGGTTCCGTTGCAGGAATATTCAAGATAATCAATATCTTCTGTCAATTTACTTACCCTCAAAGGCGATGTCACGGTGATGGCATGCCCCATGCCCGACTGCGATTTATCGGGAGCCACCACCACCAACCTGCCCAACGGACGCATAATCTCAATCAGTTTTCGGATGCCCGGAGCATTTATGCCGTCGTCGTTGGTTATGAGGATCAAAGGTTTAGCCAGGGACATAAAAAGCAATGTAAAGATGATTTACGGGCAAAATTAAGAAAAAAACCGATGGGTGCCCCGAAACAAGGCATCCGGGCATTTACCGACCAACCTTTTGCGGCAAATTCCGGATTTGTATGGCCAGGAAAACTAACTTTGTGCTGTCATCAATAAACTGACCGATTATTATGAATGTAATTATTACCGGAGCCGGAAAAGGCATTGGTTTCGCCACCGTGAAATCGTTTCTTCAAAACACCGATGCATCTATAATCGCGATATCGCGCCATACAGACCAACTCACCGATCTTGCTTCCCAAAATCAGGGGCGGTTAATGCCTATAACATTCTCACTCAACGATTTTGCGCTATACGATTCATTGCTTTTGCCAGAGATCGGCAGAGTTTTTGCCCATGTAGATATACTGATTCACAATGCCGGTTTTTTGATAAATAAACCGTTTGACGAACTGGACGAGATTGATTTTGATTCGATGTTCGGGATAAACACCAAAGCCCCGTTTCTGCTTACCAAGGCACTTCTTCCAATGTTTGTCAGAGATACTCATGTAATCTGTATCAGCAGCATGGGTGGTTATCAGGGCAGTGTCAAATTTTCGGGGCTTAGTTTGTATAGTGCTTCAAAAGGAGCATTAGCCATCCTGTGCGAATGTATGGCAGAAGAACTGAAACCAAAGGGAGTAAAGGCAAATTGCCTGGCTCTGGGTGCAGTGCAAACAGAGATGTTGAGTTCAGCTTTTCCAAACTATGTAGCGCCGTTACAATCAAAAGAAATGGGTGACTTTATTTCCCATTTTGCCCTCACAGGACACAAGTTCTTTAATGGCAAGGTGTTGCCGGTTTCATTATCAATTCCATAAAATTACTTTTGATGGCTGGCAATACAGAACAAATATGTCATCAGGGCATTGTGGTGGCAGACGATGGCGATAAGATCATTGTGAAAGTGGTTTCCCAATCAGCTTGTGCAGCCTGCCATGCAAAAGGAATGTGCAACATGACCGAGATGTCAGAAAAATCTATCGAGGTGCCTAAGTCGGGCCAGCGAAACCTCAAACCCGGCGATGCGGTTACAATAGCCATGCGTGAGTCCTTGGGAACAACCGCAGTGCTGTTTGCTTACCTGATGCCATTTCTCATTGTGATTATTGCTTTATTCTTTTTTAGCTACATCAGCGGCAGCGAGTGGATAGCGGGCCTTCTATCTTTAGGGATGTTGTTGCCGTATTATTTTGGGTTGCACCTGCTCAGGCACCGATTTAAAAAAGTGTTCTCATTCGAAATTAAGGATTAATAATCTGCACCAAAAGCGCAAAGCCTTTCAACTGTTGTTATGAATGCAAAATACCCCGATCTGCTACTTTATCATAGATTGTTATGACTTAGGAACTTGATTTTGACCAGAAACGGCTTGTCACAAATCTGTACGCAAGGATATCCTGTTTCTGACGGTGCGCCAGGTGATGTATTTTACTCTCCTTCATTTAAGAATCATTTTTAACCTGAGAGGGGAGGCACTGATCGCACCGGAATATTAGCGCCGACTCACCTGAAGAGGTTCATGCGGAATGGGTTTGAACCTAGAGGCAACCCATTTCTCATGTCCGAACTCAAAGGTTGGTCATTACGAAAAGGGGTTCGAAGTAATGAATATCCGGGATATTCAAATCATGACACAGTCTTACCAAGTAGCACATTCAGACCGAAATGAGCATCTCTGAAGTACTTGCAATATTTTTTGCCTGATTGACCGAATCGCTTGATTTAAGCCCAAATTAACACAGCCTTTTGTTACAAATCCCCCGCCTGGGGGAGGTAGCCCTGGAAATGACGAAAGGTAAGGCCGGATTCTCCGATAGCACGGAAGCTGACATTTCTCAGGTGCCAAATGGCATCGTTTGGTTCATGTCAGATTTTATTCCAGCAACTCGCCCAAATACTTGATGATTTTGTCCTTGAGTTTTAAGGCGGCTTGGGAAAGCACCACTCCTAAACCATGCCATCCATAATTTGCATGGAATAGCTGGGTATGCGATGAGCAGAAGTAGAATCAAGTTTTTGAGTTTTTTGGCAAAGGATATAATCACCAATTCATAAAAAATCAGATTGTTCTTCCTTTAAAATTCATTTATTTGAATAGAATGAAGCTCAGATGTTTCTATCACCTATTTAAGAGCTTTTTACCATCAATTCCAAAAAAACAAAAAAGGCATTCGCATGATTGTAATTTATACACAATCTAAATAAATTATTCAATTTATTGAAAAACAGCATGTTAAAATCAATCCGTTGTGGCTTAATGACTTCTTGTTTCATTATAAGTATCTGAAAAACAGAAATTTATACTACCCTGATCTTTACCGGTAAATTATGAACAGTTGAGCAATTTGTTCCTATTTTTGTCGGGAATTTGAAAAATATACTTTCTTTGTTTTTCTTTATCAACAAGTTATCAGTGCATTAACCAACCCTAAAAGGACTTTGCCGGTGAACTCAACACTACTGTCTTCAATCCTCACACTCAGTGGCATTGGTGCCACATCAGCCGTTATTCTATATTTGATTGCCCAAAAGTTTAAGGTAATCGAAGACCCCCGCATTGATGAGGTGAACGAAAAACTACCCGGAGCCAATTGTGGCGGTTGTGGTTTTGCCGGCTGTCGTGCTTTTGCTGAAGCCATTGTGAAAGCCAAAGATTTGTCGGATCTGAATTGCCCGGTGGGAGGCAATGCCATGATGGCTGACATTGCTGCCCTGATGGGGCTTGTGGCAGAGACCAAAGAACCCCAGGTGGCGGTGTTGCGCTGCAACGGTTCGCCAAAAAATGCCCCTCACAAAGTAAACTATCAGGGCGCAACCTCATGCGCATTTGCCCACACACTTTCGGCAGGCCAAAGCGGATGCCCCAACGGATGCCTTGGCTTGAGCGATTGCGTGGTTGCCTGTAAGTTCGATGCCATGTATATGGATGCTGAAACCAGCCTTCCGGTCATCATTGAAGAAAACTGTGTGGCCTGCGGAGCCTGTGTCACTGCATGCCCGCGCAGCATCATTGAACTCAGGAATATAGGCAAAAAAAGCCGGCGCATTTTTGTTTGTTGTGTGAACACTGAAAAAGGAGGTGTTGCACGGAAAAACTGCGAAGTGGCTTGTATAGGTTGCAGCAAATGCCAGAAAGAGTGCGCCTTTGATGCGATCACCATCGAAAATAACCTGGCCTATATTGATTACGATAAATGCAAACTTTGCCGCAAGTGCGCTCCTGTATGCCCCACGAATGCAATACATGAACTGAACTTTCCGCCGCGGAAAGAGAAAACCGAAAAAACGGTCGAAGAAATCATTCCGCAAACCTGATCTTTTATTAAACCGTAATACTTGTTGCTCATACTCAGATAGCCATTACCCATGAAGACATTCAAATTAGGTGGTGTTCATCCGGAAGAAAACAAAATTGCTCAAGGGCAACCCATCGAAATGCTGCCAATTCCAAGGAAAGTACATATCCCTCTCGGACAAAACCTTGGTGCACCTGCCCGTGAAGTGATTGAAAAAGGTGCCGTTGTAAAAACTGGTCAGCTAATTGCCAAAGGCGAAGCTTTTATTTCAGCAAATGTTCACTCGTCAGTTAGCGGAAAAGTCGCCCGCATTGACGATGTGATTGAAACCAGCGGGTACAGACGCAAAGCCATAATTATTGATACCGAAGGCAACGAGTGGGAGGTCACAATCAACCGCACCAACGAAATCATTCGCCAGTGCAACCTCAGCAGCCAGGAAATCATAGAAAAAGTTAAAGAAATGGGCATCGTCGGTTTGGGGGGGGCCACATTCCCCTCGCATGTGAAACTGATGGTTCCATCCGGGAAAAGAGCCGAAAACCTTTTAATCAACGGGGTAGAGTGCGAGCCTTATCTCACCAGCGACCACCGGATCATGCTCGAAAAAGGAGAGGAGATGCTCATAGGCACCACCATCCTGATGAAAGCACTGGGTGTTAGCAAAGCATTTATCGGCATCGAAAACAACAAACCCGATGCCATCGCACACCTCTCGAAACTAGCCAAAGATTTCGCCGGAATTCAGGTGGTGCCGCTTAAGGTAAAATATCCTCAGGGGGGCGAAAAACAACTCATCAAGGCCATTGCAAACCGCGAAGTACCATCAGGCAAGCTGCCTATCGAGGTGGGTTGTGTGGTTCACAATGTAGGAACTGCCTTTGCTGTTTATGAAGCAGTTCAGAAAAACAAACCACTATTCGAACGGATAGTTACAGTTACAGGGAAGAGTGTTGCAAAACAAGCCAATTATCTTGTTCGGATTGGCACCCCTATAAGCGAACTTGTTGAACGCTCGGGGGGGCTTCCGGCCGATACAGGAAAAATCATCAGCGGCGGCCCCATGATGGGGAAAGCAATTACCTCTCTCGATGTGCCTGTGGTAAAAGGAACAAGCGGCATACTGATTCTTCCCCAAAAGGAATCTGCCAGGGTAGCCGAAGCCAACTGCATCCGCTGTGCACGTTGCATCAGCGTTTGCCCCCTGGGGTTACAGCCGGTGCTCCTTGCGCAACTGAGCGAACGAAATATCTGGGATACAGCTGAAAAGGAGATGATCATGGATTGTATCGAATGCGGCTCATGCCATTACACCTGTCCATCAGGAAGGCCCCTGCTGGATTATTTGCGCCTTGGAAAGACCAAAGTTGGTCAACTAATACGAAACAGAGCTAAAAAATAACGAATGAATCCACTAATTGTCTCGGGTTCGCCGCATATGCACGGCGAACAGTCAGTGAAAACGATCATGTATGGAGTGGTTTTGGCCATGATCCCGGCTATGCTTGTGTCGTTTTATTTTTTCGGATTGGATGCTGCCCGCGTCATCTTCATTTCGGTGGTGGCATGCATGGGGTTCGAATACCTGATTCAAAAATTCCTTTTAAAAGAAACACCTTCCATCAATGATGGATCGGCCATGGTTACCGGGGTTTTGTTGGCTTTCAACGTGCCAGGCAACCTGCCGGCAGTGATTATTCTGATTGGCGCCTTGGTGTCCATCGGGATTGCAAAATTATCGTTTGGCGGGTTGGGCAAAAATCCTTTCAATCCAGCCCTGGTGGGACGTGTATTTCTGCTCATTTCATTTCCCGTGCAGATGACCTCATGGCCAATACCAAAACCACTTTTTGCACCAGCCATCACCGATGCCATCACCGGCCCAACTCCGCTTGGAATATTGAAGGAAGGCCTTTCGGCCGGAAAAACCGTATCCGAAATTATGCCTGCTTTGCCGAATTATCTTCAAACCCTCATCGGAAATCAGGGTGGCTCGTTGGGCGAAATGTCGGCCATCGCCCTTATCATTGGCGCCATCTACATGTTAGCACGAAAAATTATCACCTGGCACATTCCCACTTCATACATAGGGGCGGTGGTCTTGTTTTCTGGCATACTTTGGCTGATTGATCCTTCGCACTACATTGATCCTCTTTTTCATCTTGTTACAGGTGGTATGATGCTGGGTGTGTTCTACATGGCTACAGACATGGTTACTTCGCCCATGACGCCGCGTGGACAGATCATTTTTGGAGCCGGGGCAGGACTGCTCACCATTCTCATCAGGGTTTGGGGGGCCTATCCCGAAGGAGTGTCATTCGCGATTCTGATTATGAATGCGTTTGTTCCTTTGATCAATCGCAGCTTTAAACCAAAACGTTTTGGGGAGGTTGTTAAAAATGGCTAAGAAAGAATCTTCATTTAAAAATATGTTTATCACACTCTTTGTGGTAACATTTACTGCCTCGGCAGTTCTCGGAGGAGTTTATCTGATTACAAAAGAGCCCATAGCTGCTGCACAACAAGCCAAGCAGGAAGAAGCCATCAAAAATGTGCTGCCTCCATACCAAAACCTGGAAACCGCAATCGTTGAAGCTGCCGATGGCGGAGAACCCTCTTTGACTTTTAACTACGCCTTTCAGGACAGTGCTTTAGTAGGAGCAGCTGTCGAAACATATACGAATAAGGGATTTAGCGGCCTTATCAAGCTGATGGTTGGTTTTAAACCAGACGGTGAGATCGTGAGTGTGGCAGTGTTGGAGCACAAGGAAACTCCTGGTCTTGGAACAAAAATGGCACTGTCTCCATTCAAAGACCAGTTCATCGGAAAAAATCCTGAAAATTTCAAACTGGCAGTCAGAAAAGATGGTGGAGATGTTGACGCCATCACCGCAGCAACTATTACCTCACGGGCCTATTGCGATGCACTCAAACGGGCTTACGAAACCCTGAAAAAAGATGGAGGAAACAAAGAATGAGCCAACTAAAAATCTTTTCCAAAGGATTAATTCAGGAAAATCCTGTGCTGGCGCTCTTTTTGGGAATGTGCCCCACGCTGGCTGTTACTACCTCAGCCATCAACGGCTTGGGCATGGGCTTGGCCACCACATTTGTGCTCATCAGTTCAAATGTAGTAATATCGCTGGTTAAAAACCAGATTCCCGAAAAAGTGCGCATCCCTTCGTTCATCGTCATCATCGCATCATTTGTGACTGTAGTTGATTTGGTCATGGCCGGGTATGCTCCTGCCTTGCACGAACAACTCGGAATTTTTATTCCGCTTATCGTGGTCAATTGCATTGTGCTTGGACGTGCGGAGGCCTTTGCTTCAAGAAATAAACTATTGCCTTCCCTCATTGATGGTGTCGGCATGGGCATTGGATTTGCACTGGCCCTCACATTGCTCGGAAGCGTAAGGGAATTGCTGGGGAGCGGCTCAATTTTTGGCATGAGCCTTTATCATGGCGATACCATCCTGGTTTTTGTGCTGCCACCGGGGGCATTCATTGTGCTGGGCTATATGATTGCTCTAAATAACAAACTCAAGAATGTCAAATAATAAACCGACAAAGCCATGGAATATATCCTGATCATTATTGCTGCTGTCTTTGTCAATAATATTGTATTGGCACAGTTTCTGGGCATATGCCCCTTTCTGGGTGTTTCGAGCAAAGTTTCAACCGCTGCTGGCATGAGTGGGGCAGTGCTCTTTGTGATGACCCTGGCCACCATTGTTACCTACCTCGTATTCTCATACATTCTGATTCCGCTCGAAATCCAGTTCCTGCAAACCATTACATATATTCTTGTCATTGCATGGCTGGTGCAGATGGTCGAAATAGTATTGAAAAAAGTAAGCCCGCCGCTATACCAGGCACTCGGAATTTTCCTACCCCTCATCACAACCAACTGTGCTGTGCTGGGTGTAGCCCTCCTTACCATACAAAAGGATTACAATCTGTTGCAGGGGGTGGTTTTTGCTGTCGCCAATGCGTTAGGCTTTGCGTTGGCACTGATCATTTTTTCGGGCATCCGCGAACATCTTGATTTGATGGGGGTTCCCAAAGGCATGAAAGGGATTCCAATCGCTCTTATCACAGCCGGAATACTTGCCTTGGCCTTTATGGGCTTCGCAGGGCTTGTTAAGTAAGCCGATGGGTTGAACCATCAAAGTACACGTGGCATTCGGAATTATCCTTAACCAGAAACCAAAGACCATGAAAAAGAAACTGTTGATCTTCGTAGCTTCTATAATTGTTTCCACCTCTCTTTCTGCCCAACTCAAGATCACTGCCCCCGGGGTAAAGTGGGATGATGGATATGATTTTGACCAGTACAATTTGTTCAAAGTGGATTTCTATTCGGCAAAGGGCGAACTGATGCGGTCATTGGATTACAGAACTTATTATCAATCGGTTGGCGAAAACTTCAGTGTTTTAATGCTAAACAAAAGCCAGAACAACCGGATAGAAACCATTTTCGATAAAAAGAACGAAGTCGCCATTCAGATCTTTGGTGTGAAAAAACCCGACCTTATGTTTAATGCCAGCCGATATAAGTACCCTGCCGATGAAGAATTGAAGATGCTCGTATTGTTACCTGTCTCAGAAACCAAAATCATCGCTGGCGTGTTGTGCAAGAAATATACCTATACGTATAAAAAAATTTTTGGAGAGGTATGGGTTACTGACCAGATTACCTTATCAAACGACCTGGGTGTTTTTAGGGCAGCCAAGATGAGTGCCATTCACAACACGTTATCAGTGGGTGGTTTTGTAATGGAAATGACCACCGAAGATGCCAAAGGAGGCAAAACCCTGATGCAAACCATTTCGCTCAACAACCAGGAAAAGTACTCAGTGAACCTGAAAGGGGTTGATATGCAAACTGCAATCAACAAAGTCAGTTATTTTATCTTTTAATTCCTGAAGTCTTATAAATTTTTACGTTTGCGAGGCCTGACACAGTCATAA
>JBBIIP010000002.1:0-179834 GCA_037446395.1 Lentimicrobiaceae bacterium | reverse complement strand
TTTGCACAGGGCAACTTTTCTGCACACGCCGGTCATTTTGATATTTGCAATCCATATATGAGGTAATTGTGCAGCCACCAGCATAGCCGTTCGGGTTTGCCGTTGGCGATGGCGGCTGTTTGTGGGGAGCAATTGCCTATTACTCGCCGATATTGACAAAATCGTTGCCTGCTTAATCCGGAAAATGAAAATTCAGAAAGGCCTCATAATCAGCAATGCTATTCATTTTCATTACGATGATCACCAGGTTTTCAATGCCCACATTAACCATAGATTTTTGGAATTCAATCTCATCCGCCTTGTTTCAGCATTGGAAGAACGATTTCCTAATTCTCTATGGTTCGCTATCCCTATTCGAAATACACTACATCGCGCCGGAAGGGTTGAACCAGTCATCCAGTCCTGGTTTGCATCCCGGACAGCTCAAACCATTGGCCCAGGCTGACCAGGTGGGTAGCTGCGGTTGCCCCGGCAATTCCTCCTCCAAGGACGACCGTATCATATTTTATACGAAACGATGAATATCTGTTTTATTTAGTCTTTAAAACCCTGTTGGCGGCTAACTTCCCTGTCAGTATTGACATGGGTACACCGGCCGGGCTGTATGCCCATTGCCCCGCCTGGTAAACGGATGGGAAAGGAGTTAGGACTGAACGGTCGGCAATTTGAATCTTGTTCACCACCGGCATCTCCTTCTGAAACTCCCACCCTACAATTGCGCCCCCGGAGCTGTTTGTACGGTTATGGATACTTATTGGCGAAAACGAAAACCGCTTTATCACCTTGTTTTTCAACACAGGGAAGACCGATTCTGAGATCACGTTCAGCATACGATCCTCTATTCCTGTAATAAATTCGTTAAGCCAGCCGGCCTCCTGTATTTTCCAGAACAGTTCATGTTCAGCAAGGAAGCTTATAATCATGCCTGTTTTCCCCGGTGGAACCAAATTGCTGTCCTTCAGGCCGGGAATTGAAATCTCGAACGTATTCAGGGATATGAATTTATCGAGCCAGTCAAAAATCGGTTGTTTGCCGGAATTGTCAAAATTGAGCAACAAATTGTTCAGTTCCCTTCGATGAGTTTCGCCTAAGCCTTGCCGCGACGGGGTATAAAAAAAATGACCGTTGGCGATCTCCCTAAAACTCTCAAGGGGTTCATCCACCTGCAGGAACAACGTAAAAACCGATTCACCGCCTTTGCCCTTCATAACCCTGGCTTTTACATCTTCTACCCTGGCTTTAATTTTAGCGGATAGATTCTGTGTTTCTGCAATTCTGTAAAGCGTTTTCAGATCGGCTGCCCAAACCAGGTTTTTATACTGATATAGAATATTATTATTGTCCGTAACAGTTCTATTCTCAGGGAATACCGCTTTAACAATGGTTTCTGTTTTGATTTCGCCTCCCAGATCCAGAATTTTTTTACCCATCGCTTCCGACAGCTTGCCAACTCCACCTTTGGGATAGAAGTAGTCGAGGTATAGCGAAAAATAGCTGAGGGCAAAGAAAGTAGGTGTGTTTTTGAAAAAGTGCTGTGCGATAATATCCCTGAGGGATGGATTCTTAACTATGGATTTCAGATAATCCTCAACTGGAAACTGCATCCGGTTTATTTTTCCTACGGTAAGCAGGAAGCGGGGCACCCACGGAAGGAGTTTTTTGAAAATGAACGATGTATCGCGCTTCAAATCTTTGAAAAGCGGGTTCTCGACACCATATAGTACGTCCATATATTTCATGATCCTGCCAATGGTCTTCAGTACTTCATCAATCTCGCTTGCACTTTCCGGGTAAAAACTCTTTAGCAATTCCTTGTATTTCTCGAGGCTGTCAAGATTTTCGATGTGGAGAATCTCATTTTCAATTCCGATCGAAACCGGGCTTTTTACGATCTCGAGCTCTATATTCAGGGCTTTAAGCATCGGGAGGATGATTCCAGCGTCTTCCAGCGCCCGCACCCCGGAATCGAAATGAAATCCATTGACAAAAAAAGAGTTAACCAGCCCTCCCAGCTCTTTATTCTTTTCTATTAGCAGCACTTTTTGCCCCTTGTGCGCCAGAAATGCGGTGGCGGTTAATCCGGCTATTCCTCCGCCAACAACAATGGTATCGTATGTATTTTCAATCATGGTTTTAATTTGGAAAACATTGAAGTAAACGGTTTATCTCCTGCAGGGATGTGGTGACAATTTATTGAAGTATATTTTATTTAATGACTCAAGAACAGCGATTAGCAATTCACTATTTTATTGTGTTTTTATTTTCAGCAAAATATATTAAAATTCTAAAACTTTACATTGTTTTCATTGCTCTTACATCTATAAATCCTACTTTCCTGAATGATATTAGGAATCCAGGTAAACCAAAATTCATCCATCTTGTTCCATTATTCCTGTCATTTTCAGTGTTTCTTCCCATAGTTCGACAGCCACATCCCTGTCTAAAGCCGGCGGTGCCGGGATTTCCTGAGTGGTCAAATTGAAAAATTTTCCACTCACGCCATCCAGCTCTTTTGCTGCACCCAAATAGTATAATGCCTCCGCTGAAATATCTGGAGACTTAAGGGTTTTATCAAAAAAATTCTTTTTAAACCAACGATAAACTATTCCATTTTCCTGCCCGGTTTCGGTTTTTACAGCCCCTGGATGCATTGTATTTATGGTAACTCCTGAGTTTTTGAAGCGTTCATCAAACAATATCATCGAAAGCAACTGTGCGGTTTTGGCTGAGCCATAGCTTTTCAACCCCGAATAGGTGCGTTTTTCCCAATTCAAATCGTCGAGCCTAAGCCCCCAGATGGCAAACCGGTGGCCCTCGGAACCCACCATAATGATCCGGGCTTTTTCCTGCGCTTTTAGTTTTTCCATCAGCAGGTAATTTATGATGAACGAAGCAAGGTAGTGAACCACAAACACCTTTTCAAAGCCATCGGGCGTCGTTTCCCGTTTTGTCAGGTAAACACCTGCATTGTGAATAAGCACATCAATGGGCGTTTCCAGCTGTGTAAGCTCTTTGGATACACGAAAAATATCATGCATATTGCTTAGGTCGGCTATTCTGTATTTGCAACTCACTCCAAACTCTCCCTCAATCTCCCGGCACAGGGTATTCGATTTTTCGGGGTTCCGGTTAATGCACAACAGGTTTGCTCCCTGGGCGGCATATTTTCGTGCTGTAACGTAGCCTATCCCAGAAGTAGCGCCGGTAATAACAACAAGTTTTTTCTTGAAGTCGCCGGTGCAGATTTTGGGGCTGGACCGGTTATTTCTGATCATGGCAAATATATTCGACCACTTATACTCCCGAATGTATTGGGCTGTTTTCTTTCTCATAGAATTTTATCCGAATTTCTTAATCAAAAACCTTCGATACATCTTGCCAAAACGGGGAATGTTGTTAAAAATATCACCCCATAAATCGTAATAGTCTCTTTGCTCCTTAATTAAGCCATCTTCACTCAGCACCAGTTTTGTGGCCCCATACATGGGAGTATTAGGGTACTTCTTAAACATCATGGTCATCACCCAGTCGAACATAATTACATTATCGTTTTGAGTAATGGCCAAAATTTCCATTTGAAGCTGCGTGGTGCGTTTGGTAAGTCGGTTGCACATGGCAATGAAATTATCAATTCCCTCGATACGCTGTATGGTATCCTGAAACACTATGTCTTTGTGATAATACTCAAAGATATGCGACCAGTCGGGCTTTCCATCGGTATTGTAAGTTTTTGACCACAAATCCTTTATCGTGGTCATGTCAAGCAAGTTTTTATCAGGCATCGTTTCTGTTATTTCAAATTTCTGAAAGCAGGTATTATGTAACAGATTAAATTCTGTTTTTGTTGAGATCAATCTTCATTACAGGCAATATTTGTTTGGTGATAATTGTTTTTTAAAACATTCGCCTCAATAGTTAATTTTTGTTCTTTTTCTTGATAGAAACCCCCTGTCAGCCCGACAGCCCCCATATTAGCTGGATTAGGCCAGATTAAAAAGACATTGTAAAAATACTTAATTCCGATAATGGGTTAACCAATAGATTATTCAAAGCGGTCGGTTGAATTTGTTCCTGGGATAAAGCAATCTTTTGTTACTTTAGTAGAAAAATAATTCGCTTATCCAACTTAAATTAAAAGAATCGGAAAAATGCTCGTAAAAACATATGGCAGTGCTATTTATGGAATCAACGCCATTACAATTACCATTGAAGTAAACATTGACATTGGTGTTCAATTTTTGATGGTGGGCTTGCCGGACAGTGCTGTAAAAGAAAGTCATCAACGCATCGAAGCAGCACTGCGTAATAATGGTTACAAAATACCGGGAAAAAAGATTGTAATCAACATGGCTCCCGCCGATATCCGAAAAGAAGGCTCAGCCTATGATCTTACGCTTGCCATTGGTATCCTGGCCGCATCAGAACAGATTGCATACGAACAGGTTGGCGATTACATCATCATGGGGGAACTGTCGCTCGATGGCGGGCTTCAGCCCATTAAAGGTGCCCTGCCCATAGCTATTGAAGCCCGCAAGCAGGGTTTTAAAGGCTTTATACTCCCCTTACAAAACGCTCGTGAGGCCGCCATTGTGAGCGATCTCGAAGTTTATGGCATCGAAAACATCAGGCAGGCAATTGACTTTTTCAATGGGAAGGCAGAGCTGACCCGTGAAATTATAAATACAAGGGAAGAATTTTATGCTCAACTCAACATGTATGAGCACGATTTTTCGGATGTGAAGGGCCAGGAAAACATCAAGCGGGCCCTTGAAATAGCTGCCGCCGGCGGGCACAATGTGATCCTAATCGGTCCGCCAGGTGCTGGCAAAACCATGCTGGCCAAGCGATTGCCCTCCATCATGCCTCCGTTGAGCCTTCATGAAGCGCTCGAAACGACTAAAATCCATTCGGTGGCAGGAAAAATGAGCCGCCATGCTTCCCTGATTTCTGTCAGGCCGTTCCGGTCGCCACATCACACCATCAGCGATGTAGCCCTGGTAGGTGGAGGCAGCAATCCCCAACCCGGAGAAATTTCTCTGGCGCACAATGGCGTGCTTTTTTTGGATGAGCTGCCTGAATTCAAGCGCACTGTGCTTGAGGTGCTTCGCCAACCGCTTGAAGATAGGGTTATTACGATCTCACGAGCCCGCTTCACCGTTGATTACCCGAGTAGTTTTATGTTGGTGGCAGCCATGAATCCCTGCCCCTGTGGGTTCTATAACCATCCCGACCGCGAATGTATTTGTCCGCCCGGAACAGTTCAAAAATACCTTAATAAGATCAGTGGCCCACTGCTCGACCGGATTGATATTCAGATAGAAGTGGTTCCTGTTCCGTTCAGGGAACTTTCGGGTACGAGCACTTCAACATCAAGCAGTGAGGTACGCACACGGGTTGTGGCGGCAAGAAACATCCAGGAAGATCGCTTTGCTGCCGACAAAAACATCCATTGCAATGCACAGATAACCAGCAAAATGTTGCGGTCTATCTGCAAACTGGACGATGCCGGATCGGCATTGCTAAAAACGGCCATGGAAAAACTCAGCCTCTCGGCCCGGGCTTACGATCGGATTTTGAAGGTATCAAGAACCATTGCTGACCTGGACCAGAGTGAGTTTATCAGACCTGAACATGTGGCCGAGGCAATACATTATCGCAGCCTTGACCGGGAAACCTGGGGCAACTAATAAATCATATCTTCCGGTGTCCGTTTTTCTCTTTTCTGAATGAACCGCAAATTCATGACTCGAATGAATCGCCTTTGGAGGTTTCTTGTCTATCAAAAAAAGGCAATCACAAAATATGGGATACACTCTCCATTCATGTATGAGTTTTTGACAAAAGTAGTTGCCGATTCGAGAAAGTACAGCGATTATGAAACTGTCGAGAAAAGTCAACCTGACCGAATTGGCCACCATCAATTGATGAAATGTTTCATGAGAGCCGCATCGTCCGAGAAAAAAACCGGGCGGTTGTTGTTCAGAATGGTGCGCTACTTTAAACCAAATACGATCATCCGTTTGGGTGATCCACTGGGCATCAACACGCATTACCTGGTAAAAGGATACCCAAAAACCAGGCTGGTTATTATCCATGTGACTAACTCAGGTGCTAATTTGACTCAGGAAATTTTTGAAAAGCCCACGGTATCCAATATTGAAATCCATGCCGGAAACCCAATTTCTATATTGAGAGAACTTCTCACAAGTGCTACCGGTATTGTTATGATTATAATTGATCATCCGCTCAATAAAGAAACTGTCATGGAGTGTTTTGCCAATCTGCTGCCATCAATTAACAACAATAGCATATTGATTTTCAATAATTTAAATAATGACAAAGAAATTATTTCCGCCTGGAAAGAAATTATCAAACATCCAAAAGTCACGGCTACTGCTCACTTGTTTCGGCTCGGAATCGTTTTTTTCAAAAAAGAATTAAGTAAGCAAGACTTTATCATCAGGTTCTGAGTTTTTAATACATTTGCTCTCTTTATTTAGGTACATCTTTATGAATCGGGAAATCATTAAACTTGTAGACCTCAAAAGGTACTATTATGTTGGTTCAGAAACTGTCAAGGCCTTGCGGGGTATTTCTCTGACAATCCGGGAAAACGAATTTGTCGCCCTGATGGGTCCATCCGGCTCCGGAAAATCAACCTTGATGAACCTGATTGGCTGCCTGGATACCCCGACCTCGGGTGAATATTGGCTCAATGGCAAAGATGTGAGCAAAATGGACGATAACAACCTGGCTGAGATCCGAAACAAAGAGATCGGTTTTGTTTTTCAGACTTTCAATCTATTGCCCAGGTCGTCGGCACTCGAAAATGTGATGTTGCCCCAGATTTATGCAGGCATCGGAAAAGATCAGCGCATCACCCGTGCCACCGAGGTACTTGGCTCAGTTGGGCTTTCTGACCGTATCACGCATAAACCCAATGAACTTTCGGGTGGCCAGCGGCAACGCGTTGCTATCGCAAGGGCTTTGGTAAATAATCCCTCTATTATACTTGCAGATGAGCCGACTGGCAATCTTGACTCCAGGACAACCATTGAAATTATGGGGTTAATCGAAGAAATACACCGCAAAGGCAACACCATTATTGTTGTAACTCACGAGGAAGATATAGCCAGGCATGCTCATCGCATCATCCGGCTCATTGACGGCAAGGTTGATTCTGACACACTAAATGAAAAGATCAGGACAATGGAATATTATAAAGATATCCTGATTAACTAAGAAGCAAAGGCTACAGCCTGGGAATCACCGATCGGGTTCGAACAATCAGGATACATTTTTCGTTCTAAGTCTTAATTACCATACATTATGAGCGAAAACTGGAAAATCTATACCAAAACAGGTGATACAGGAGAAACCAGCCTGCTGGGTGGCAAGCGGGTTCCGAAATTTCATGATCGCATTGAAGCCTATGGCACAATTGATGAGCTAAATGCCTTCGTTGGCCTTATCCGCGACCAGGATATTGATCCCCATACCGCCCAGGTGCTGCTCGAAGTGCAGGATCGTTTATTCACAGCCGAATCGTTGATTGCCTCTGATCCCGAAAACCCGCCTCAACGACCATTGCCTACACTCATCGAAGAAGACGTGCTGCTGCTCGAAAAGGAAATAGATAAAATGAATGAGACACTGCCTCCGCTAACCTCTTTTATACTCCCCGGAGGGCATCCTGTTTCGTCCTTGGCTCAGGTTGCCCGTTGTGTTTGCAGGCGCGCCGAACGGCTGACGATTAAACTTGATCGAGAAAATAAAGTTAACCCGGAGGTGATTCGCTATCTAAACCGACTATCAGATTACCTGTTTGTTCTGGCCCGCAAGTTTATATCCGACAAAGGGGGAATTGAAACTCTTTGGAAAGCAAGAGTTTAACATTTTCTGAGGTAGATCATAAAAAAAATTTGTAATTATTTTTTTTGACTTGTTTTCTATTGTATAAATTTTACTTTTGCAAAAAATTAAACCTCTATAAAATGTATTGGACATTAGAACTGGCATCAAAACTTGAAGACGCTCCATGGCCTGCCACCAAGGACGAATTGATTGATTTTGCGGTTCGGTCGGGGGCTCCCCCTGAGGTGATTGAAAACCTGAATGAAATTGAAGACGAGGGGGAAATTTATGAAAGCATAGAAGATATCTGGCCCGACTACCCCACCAAGGAGGACTTCTTTTTTCATGAAGATGAATACTAAAGCGAATGCCAAGCCGCCACCTCAGGCGGCTTCTGCATATATAAGCAGAGCTCATGCCGGTATTATAATTCATCCTCTTTCAAAATTGAGTACCTTTGCGCTCCTTATGATTTAATCTAAATCAACACATTTGATCTGTATCAATTTCAATAAAATATATTTCCTCAAATGATTTCTTTCCTCAAAGCTTTTTTTAAAACAAAATCGCAACGTGATGTAAGTGCCCTCAAGCCATTGCTTGAAAAAACAAAGCAAGCCTACGATTCTATCTTAGTGCTGAGTAACGATGATCTCAGAGCCAAAACCAGCGAATTCAGAAAAAAAATCCACCAGGCAATTGAACCCGAGGAGCAACGCATCAAAGAACTCAAAAGTAGGATAGACACAGAGTACGACATGGAATACGCTGAAAAGGAGCGTATATACCAGGAACTCGACCGCCTTGAAAAAACCAGCTATACCAAAACCCAGGAAATACTCAACGAGATCCTGCCAGAAGCTTTCCTGGTGATCAAAGAAACTGCCCGCCGTTTCAAAGAAAATGAGGTGGTGGAGGTTACAGCATCTGATTTCGACCGCGATTACGCAGCAACCAAAGGATATGTCGAAATAAAAGGAAGCAAAGCTTATTATCGCAATTCCTGGATGGCCGGAGGGAATAAAATCGTCTGGGACATGGTTCACTATGATGTACAGCTTATCGGCGGGATGGTCTTGCATGAGGGCAAAATTGCCGAAATGGCTACAGGCGAAGGCAAAACACTGGTTGCTACATTGCCGGTTTATCTTAACGCACTTCCCGGTAAGGGCGTTCATATTGTTACTGTAAATGACTATCTGGCACGCCGCGACTCCGAGTGGATGGGCGTATTGTTCGAATTTCACGGCCTTAAGGTTGATTGTATTGATAAGCATGAACCCAACTCGGCCGCCCGCCGCGCCGCATACCAGGCCGATATAACCTACGGAACAAACAATGAATTCGGGTTCGATTATTTGCGCGACAACATGACCCGCAACATTGATGAGTTGGTGCAACGCTCACATAATTACGCCATTGTAGATGAGGTTGACTCGGTGTTGATTGACGATGCCCGTACACCGCTTATTATTTCAGGGCCCACACCACGGGGAGACAAGCAGGAGTTCGAAAACTTTAAAAACGAGGTGCAGAAACTTTACAACGCCCAACGGCAATTGGCAACCAAAATGCTTGCAGACGCAAAAAACCTGCTGACCGAAAAAGCAACACCTGAAGAAGAAAAGAAAGGGGCAGAACTCTTATTCAGAACCTTTCGCGGGTTGCCAAAGAACAAAGCCCTAATAAAGTTCCTGAGCGAACCGGGAATAAAAGCCCAGATGTTGAAAACAGAAGCTTTTTATATGCAGGAGCAATCGAAAAACA
The DNA here is from genome assembly GCA_037446395.1 of Lentimicrobiaceae bacterium. Classification (GTDB taxonomy): domain Bacteria; phylum Bacteroidota; class Bacteroidia; order Bacteroidales; family JAAYJT01; genus JAAYJT01. The sequence continues at coordinate 170,213 of JBBIIP010000002.1, read as the reverse complement.
TGCACCTGATTGATGATGAGCTATATTTTGTGATTGACGAAAAAAACAACTCTGTCGAACTCACCGAAAAAGGCATAGACCTGATCACTTCAAGCTACCAGGATGCCGATTTTTATGTGCTGCCCGACATCGGAGCAGGCATCGCAGAAATTGAAAAACTGAATCTTACGGAAAAGGAAAAGCTTGAGAAAAAGAATGAGATGTTGCAGGACTTCTCGGTGAAATCCGAGAGGCTTCATACCATCATCCAATTGCTTAAAGCCTATACCCTGTTCGAAAAAGATGTGGAATATGTGGTGATGGATAACAAGGTGAAGATTGTAGATGAACAAACCGGGCGTATTCTCGAAGGCAGGAGATACTCCGACGGACTGCATCAGGCCATCGAGGCCAAAGAAAATGTCAAGGTAGAGGCAGCAACACAAACTTATGCCACCATCACTTTGCAGAATTACTTCAGGATGTATAAAAAGCTGGCTGGCATGACCGGTACAGCCGAAACAGAAGCGGGAGAGCTTTGGAATATCTATAAACTCGACGTAGTAGTGATCCCCACCAACCGCAAAGTAGTGAGGGACGACCGGGAAGACCTGGTTTATAAAACCAAGCGCGAAAAATTCAATGCAGTGATTGACGAAATAGAAGTGCTCATTGGCAACGGCAGGCCGGTACTGGTGGGTACAACTTCGGTCGAAACCTCAGAACTGTTAAGCCGCATGCTGACACGTAAAGTCATTAAACACAACGTGCTGAATGCCAAACTACACCAAAAAGAAGCCGATATTGTAGCCGAGGCCGGTAAAGCCGGCACCGTCACCATCGCCACCAACATGGCCGGCCGCGGAACCGACATAAAGCTTGGCCCAGGCGTGAAAGATGCAGGCGGATTGGCCATCATCGGAACAGAAAGGCACGAATCCAGGCGTGTGGACAGACAGTTGCGTGGCCGCTCAGGGCGGCAGGGCGACCCAGGTTCCTCTCAGTTTTTTGTCTCACTCGAAGACGATCTCATGCGCATGTTTGGCTCAGACCGCATTGCCAAAGTCATGGACCGAATGGGTATCAAGGAAGGCGAAGTGATCCAGCATTCGATGATTACCAAATCAATTGAGCGGGCTCAAAAGAAGGTTGAAGAAAACAACTTCGGAATTCGTAAGAGGCTCCTCGAATATGACGACGTAATGAACACCCAGCGCGAGGTGATTTATACAAAACGCCGGAATGCATTGTACGGAGAGAGATTATCTATTGATATATCGAATATGATGTTTGACCTCTCCGAGCAAATCACTGCCGACTTTGTAGAAAGGCGTGATTATGCAGGATTTCAAATGGAATTAATAAAATCGCTTGCCATCGAAACACCTGTGAGCGAAAAAGATTTCTTTTCAATCCCACCTCATCAGATATCGCAGAAAATTTCAGATACCATTGCCCGTAATTATCGCGAGAAATCGCAAGTCATAGCCGAAAAAGCTTATCCTATCATTAAGGAAGTATATGAAAATCAAAGCCGCTATGAAAATATCGCAATACCAATTACCGATGGAAAGAAAACAATGCAAGTGGTGGCCAACCTCAAAAAAGCATATGAAGACCACGGCCGCGAAGTAATTATCTCTATCGAGAAAGGTATTTCTCTTGCCATCATTGATGATGTATGGAAAGACCACCTGCGCGAAATGGATGAGCTCAAACAGAGTGTGCAGTCGGCTACCTACGAGCAAAAAGATCCTTTATTGATTTATAAATTTGAGTCCTTTGAGCTATTCAAAGCATTGATTCAAAAGATAAACCGTGAAATAACTTCGTTTTTAATAAAGGGTAAGCTACCTTTGCAAAGCGCTGATAATGTGAAAGAAGCACAGGTTCAACGCAGCAGCGATATGCGCAACCTGAAAACCGAACGCACCGATATGCTGGCTGCTGCCGGGCGCACAGGTGATCAAACAGTTACCCAACCCATCAGGGTAGAAAAGAAAGTCGGCCGCAACGATCCATGTCCCTGCGGAAGTGGAAAGAAGTATAAACATTGCCATGGTTAAATAAATATAATATCCGGCAGCATATGAAATACAAACGTGTTCTTTTAAAACTCAGCGGCGAATCGCTGGCAGGAGGCAATCGCTATGGCATTGAATCGCAAAAGCTTGAGCAGTATGCCTTTGAAATACAATCTGCCCATAAACTTGGCGCCCAGGTTGCAGTGGTGCTTGGTGGCGGCAACATTTTCAGAGGCTTTCATGGAAATAGCAGCCAGATTGACCGGGTGCAAGGTGATTATATGGGGATGCTTGCTACAGTTATAAATAGTCTTGGCCTGAAAGCTGTGCTGCAAAACATCGGTATTCGGGCAGTCGTGCTGGGCGGAATTGCCATTGATCCTTTGTGCGAAAAGATGTGCCGTGAAAGTGCCATTAACTACCTCGAAAAAGGATATGTGGTTTTAATTTGCGGAGGAACCGGCAATCCATTTTTTACTACCGATTCGGCAGCGGCACTTCGGGCAGCCGAAATTAACGCAGAAATCATTCTGAAAGGCACCAGGGTTGATGGAATCTATACAGACGACCCGGAGAAAAACCCTACTGCCGCGAAGCTCACCACCATCAGTTTTGACGAAGCTTATAAAAAAGGGCTGAAAATAATGGACCTGACAGCATTTACCCTTTGTCGCGAAAACAACCTGCCATTGATTGTTTTTGATATAAACACCCCCGGCAACCTACAGCAGATTATCATGGGAGAATCCATCGGAACCCTGGTAACCGTTTGATTAAACCTATCTATATCCACAAAACTTATACAACTTCCCATTTATAGATTTGCATTATTTTTGCATACTAGCTCAAAACCACATGCCATGAATGAAGAAGTTCAGTTCATACTTGCCGAAGCTGCCGAAAGCATGCAATTTGCCTTGCAACATCTCGACCGAGAATTTCAAAAGATCCGGGCAGGAAAAGCCAATCCCCAGATGCTGGAAGGAGTAAAGGTTGATTATTATGGGGTACTTACTCCGGTTGAACAAATTTCAAACATCAATACTCCCGATCCGCGCCAGATTATTGTGCAGCCTTGGGACAAAAACATGCTTCCTGTCATTGACAAGGCCATCCGGGCGGCCAATCTCGGGTTTAACCCTCAAAACAACGGGGAGGTTCTTCGCATTTTGGTTCCCCCGCTCACCGAAGAACGCCGCCGCGATATGGTGAAACGAGCCAAAAACGAGGCAGAAATTGCCAGGGTCAGCATTCGGAGCATCCGCCGCAGCGCAAACGAAGACAGCAAGAAGCTTGAAAAGGCAGGCGTTCCGGAAGATGAAATCAAAGTGGCCGAAAAAGAAATACAGAATATGACTGATGTATTTATTTCAAAAGTTGATAAGATTTTCGAAGCCAAAGAAAAAGACATTATGACGGTATAGTCTTTAGCTTTCGTTAAACCGGGGCTTTATATGTTTTCGGTTAGTTTTTGCACGATTCTGAACCCTCCTAAAAACTCTTTTGCAATTACCCGAAGTACTGTGTAGGCAGGGATGGCCAAAATCATCCCAATTATTCCGGCGATGCTTCCTCCCATGAGCAACACAACAAATATCTCCAATGGGTGCGCTTTTACGCTGCTCGAATAAATAAAAGGCTGCAGTATTATATTGTCAATGAGATTGGCTCCCAGAAATGTTCCAACAATAGCAAGGCCTACGGGAATTATTTGATCATAACCACCGGTGCTCAGAACATTGGCAACTCCCAACACTACTCCGACAGAAGCCCCGATAAGAGGCCCAAGATACGGTATGATATTCATAAAACCACCCAGAAATCCAATAAGTATCGCGTTATGTATGCCAAAAATACCTAGGCCCAGACTGATTAGAATGATCATACTCATCACCTCCAGGCTAATTCCGATGAAATATCTTGATAACAACCGGTTTGTATTTGAAAACACATTGCTGGTTTCAGCGTGATATCGCGGAGGCACAATCAGGTTAACCGTTTTCAGCACTACATGAGACTCTTTAAGCATGAAAAAGGTGATAAATAGAATCGAAAATATTCCAATAAAGAATGATCCGGCAAATGATAACAGGTTTTCGATGAACCCCGATACTTTTTTGAGGTTTACAATATTCTGAACATTATCGTTGATTATCGAAATAATGCTTTGATCTTGTTGAAGCAAACCGGCATTCAGCAACAGGCGTTCGATGCGCATGATTGTTTCCTGCATGTTTTTATTTACACTCTCGAAATCAATTTTCGAGATCATTGCAGCCTGCTGGGATACCAGTGGAACAAAAATGCTGATAAAGGTGGCGAATACAAGAACTATAAATATCAATGCCAAAATGCAACTCACTGTGTGCGGGATACGAACCTTTCCGATATGTATTTTGTCGAGCAGGCGAACGATTGGTGTACCGATGATGGTAAGCACCATGGCCACAATAAAATAAGTAACGATATTAGAAAAATACCAGACTAAAAAACCTAGGATCAGTAAGGTTAAAACGATACCGATAATGCGCGAAGGTTTCATAGCAAGAGGGATAAAATGATGCGACAAAGATACGCAGGATCATGCCGCTTTGAGCAGAATAAAATATCTATTCTACCATCCCGGTATAAAGTTTAGCCCCCAAACACCCTGCGAAATTTTATTGTTTATAAATGGAAAGGCATAATAGGGTTCAAGAATCATGGCACCAAACAGGTTAATGCGGAGGCTGCCTCCAAGGCTGAATACAGGAAAGCGGCTGTCTTTGCCAATGTTATTGGGGTCGAACCTGGGCTTATCAACCGAAGTCCATGCCAGTCCGCTGTCGAAAAACAAGGCAGCTTCAGTAAAAAGAATACCAGACTTTAGCAGGGCCAGGCGCTTGGGGCCGGTGAGCGGCAGCCTGATTTCGGCCGAAGCCAAAGCGATGCGGCTTCCAACAAGCATATAGATAAGTGAATCGTTATTGATAAATATATCCATATTGTAAAGCTTATTCGAATTATAACCACGAACCAGTCCCGGATAGCCAAGAAAATAGTCATAAAAAAGGTTGTTGTCGTTGTCGGCATCTTTGCCGTACCTTCCGTAGTGGGCCGCCCTTAAAGCGAAAGAAAACGGTTTAAGGTAAAAATACTGGCGAAAATCAGCTACCGCGTTGGTCATGGTCATGCGGCCAAAGTATTGGTCGCTCTGAATGCGCAAGCGATGACCCATCATGGGTGATGCCAATCCGAAAAAAGAATTGTCTTCGACGTAGGCCAATGATAGCCGTTGAAGGTTAAACCCTTTGGGGGATTCCAGGCGTTCTCGTTTCTGTCCTATTTGATAATAGCCCTGGAAGTAGTTGTTCATCACATCCCACCTGTATGAATAGCGGGCAACTGTGGCGCCTGTTTCGAACCGGCGTGTTGTTGACACTGGGTACCATGCAAAAAACGACAATTGATCTTCAAAAGTTCTGAAATTAAACAGTTTTAGATTTTCAACCAACACCAATTTCCCTTCGATCCTGAGGGTGTCATATACCAATCCTAACATCGAATATCTGTAGGGAACGTGCGAAATGCTGGCCCCCCATTTGATGCGGTTTTTCTGATTCAGGAAACCCACCTGGGCACCAAAGTCATATATTTCGCCGTTGAGCGAAAGGGTAGAAAACAATTGATTGTTGCCAAGTATATCTCCAAACATCATGAAAATGCCTCCGGCCATGCCACTTCCATAGCTACTAACACCTACGCCAACGCCAGTGTTTCCGATATAGTCGAGTTTGAAACGCGGCCTGTAGGGTTGTGTCTGAAAGGAATCGGGCGGGAAAAAAGGCTGCACCGGATTCATCGCAAGGTTTTCGTCAACAAAAGTAAAGATGCCTCTTTTGACAGGTGGCAATGCGGAGGCGGCAAAGTCGGTGTTCATCGGATCCACCTGAAGCCTGCTGAAATCATCCATGCTTGCCGAATAAATTGAATATTGTCCTTTTTGAAGAAAGGAATAAGCGATTTGATTATTTGAGGAAAGGCTCATGGCTGGCGAAAGTGCCGTAATCCCGGTAATACCGGTCAGATAGTTTGTCAGGCGAAATACTTCACCAGTTGTTATATTATATTCATATAGGTTGCGCAGCCCGTCGCGATTTGATAAAAAATAGAGCAATTTGCCAGAAGAAGAATATCTTGGATTAACATTATCGGCTCCCGGAAATATTCTGAAAATTCTAATCTGGGAAGGGTTCTCAACTTCCAGATAACCAATATTTAAAATATAGTTGATCTGAGTGTCGGGGGAGTTAGCCTCGGTGCGGTCGGTCGAGAACAATATGAATTTGCCATCGGGCGACCAGGAGGGATGTATATATGAATAATGATCGTTGGTTAATTGACGAACTGTACGTGTGTTAAGGTCGAATAGATAAAGATTTGTCATGCCATCCGACTGGCCTGTAAAAACGATAGTTTTTCCATCGGGCGACCAACTCGGGTTATTGATTGCGGGCAGGCCCGGAATCGGAATCATTTCGGTTTTACGCGGTTGATTCACATCAACGATGGCCAGGTTGTTTCTGCCTTTGACGATTGCCACGTAGGCAAAACGTTTGCTATCAGGCGACCAACTGCCCACCGATTCAAAGAAGTTAAATCCATCAATATCCTGATTCCGGACAGTGCTGGTGAGCTTACGCTTCACTTTTCCGGTTGCGGCATCGGCGATAAACAGATCGAGTGTAAAAATGTTTTTTTCGCTAAAAAAGGCAATGAGTTTCCCGTCCGGGCTAATAGATGGTGAAATGTTTATTTCTCCAGCGTTGCGCTCAAAAATCACCTTGCGCCCGGTAATGCTGCGCATACTATCGGCTAGCCAGGGCTGATAATACTCAAGTAGGTTTCGTTTCCAGGATTCGCTGAGTTCCTTATGATCCAATTTCAATACCTGTTTCAATGCATTCTCGTAGCCGACTTGCGCGGTTCGGGCCAGCAGTGGGCGAATAATCGTGTCGCCAAATGCACCTGCTACAAACGACCACCACGAATGGCCATAGCGATATGGGTTGTATTTGTATTGGCGAGTCATTTCGCGGATGCTCGGAAAGTCATCATTGGCCAGGGCGTCGCGCATGATCATGGCGGTGTATGTGTCAGAGCTGCCTATTGACATGTATTCTGCCATTCCTTCGACCATCCACAGTGGCAAATTCTCAATCATTCGAAGCGACATAGAATCATTATTTACCAGAAGGTTGAACTGGAAGGCATGCACCAGTTCGTGGCCCAGCACATGATTGGTTTGTGCATTGGTTTCCAACACAGGAATAACAACGCGATTTTTTAGAGCCTCTGTAACTCCCTGGGTTCCAACGCCAATAGATCCACTGATTGCAGTAGTTTGCTGGAAGTCAGGATGATTCTCATATATTATGATGGGGTTGCGCGCAGGGAACGTGTCGCCAAAAATTTCCTGATGACGGGAAAACCATCTTTCGCTCATATCCGATAAGCGGTTTACCACCGAATCGTTGGTGAGATAGTGATAAATTTCAAAGTTTGGCCCTTTGTTTACCCGAAAATCAAAGCTTCGGTAACTGGGTTTGTTTCGGCCAAAAGTTTGTGGGTGAACAATCGCAGGAAGTGTAACAAACACCATGATAAGAAAATAAGCTGCTTTTTTTAAACAGAGTGCAGTTTTAATCCGTTTATTTCCTGACATTAACATATGGGCTTAAAATTACATTTACCACTTGGTTATCTCATTTTCGCGCAAATCGTGTGCCAAAGAGTAGAACGCAATTTCAAATAAAAAAGTTGCATCAGGGGAATCAAATATGAATAATGTAAGATTATTCCGGATGGCGGCTTAGTCTATAATATTTGGAGGCCAATGGCAGACAGAAATTTCATATAAAAGTGATGAAGTTTTTCTTCCTACTTTTGTGTCATGAATGGCATTGATTTAACACACATCCTGATTGCTTTCGGGCTCACACTTTTTGCAGGCCTGTCAACCGGAATAGGTGGAGCCATTGCCTTTTTTACTCACAGCACCAACACAAAGTTTCTTTCGCTTTCGCTCGGATTCTCTGGCGGAATTATGATCTATATCTCATTCGTCGAAATTTTTTTTAAAGCAAAACACCAGCTCACCGAAATTTGGGGTGCACAACCAGGGTATCTGGCCACCATTGCAGCATTTTTCGGCGGAATGTTAGTCATTGCCCTGATTGACAAATTTGTGCCTGAAAGCGAAAACCCACACGAAGTTCATTCGGTGGAAGAAATGGACAAAACCGAAAAGCAAAAAGCCAGGCTGGCCAGGCTTGGAAAGTATTCTGCCCTGGTCATTGCTATCCACAATTTCCCAGAAGGCATTGCAACTTTTGTTGCCTCCATAGGCGATTTGAGCCTCGGGATACCCATCGCAATCGCAATTGCTATTCACAATATTCCGGAGGGCATTGCAGTGTCGGTTCCGGTTTTTTATAGCAGTGGAAATCGAAAAAAGGCCTTCCGACTTTCATTTTACTCGGGGCTGGCCGAGCCGGCCGGGGCACTGATAGGTTTCTTTGTATTGCTGCCATTTTTGTCGCCGGCTGTTTTTGCCTTGCTTTTTGCCAGCGTTGCAGGCATTATGGTTTTCATTTCGATTGATAACCTGTTGCCGACTGCCCGCGAGTATGGAGAGCATCATCTTACGGTTTATGGGGTGATTTCAGGGATGGTAGTCATGGCCATCAGCCTTGCATTATTTGTTCGATAAGCGCACACCGTAAAAAGCAATACTTTTGTGTGTACCTAATCCAAGAATCATGATTGATTTATTAAGGGAGCATTCAGGTTTATATACCGACCACTACCAGCTTACCATGGCACAGGGTTATTTCCTGAGCGACCGCCATCAGGCAAGGGCTAATTTCGATTATTTTTATAGAAAAAATCCTTTCAACGGAGCGTATGTTGTTTTTGCAGGACTAATCGACCTGGTTGAATATCTCGAGAACTTGCATTTTTCTCAGGAGGATTGCCGCTATCTCGAAACCATCGGATTTAATCCAAAGTTTACTGAGTATTTGCGTGGGTTTCGTTTTCAGGGAAACATTTATGCTCCTGACGAAGGTGAGGTAGTTTTTCAAAACGAGCCAATCATCAGGGTTGAGGGGAACATGATCGAAAGCCAAATTATAGAAACAGCACTGCTTAATATTATCAACTTCGAATCGCTCATTGCAACCAAAGCCCAACGGATCAGGATGATCGCCGGCGACCGTGTGCTGATAGATTTTGGGTTGCGCCGGGCCCAGGGGCTTGGGAGCATTCATGCCAGCAAAGCCGCCATCATCGGCGGATTCGATGGCACTTCAAATGTCTTTAGTGCGTATATGTATGGTTTGAATTCTACGGGTACCCAAGCCCATTCATGGGTGCAGAGTTTCGATAATGAACTGGAATCATTCAGGGCTTTGGCTCATGCTTTTCCCGATCGGTGCATTCTTTTGGTTGACACTTATGACACGCTGAAAACTGGAGTGCCCAACGCGATCATTGTTGCCCGTGAGCTGGAGGCAGCCGGCTACCGGTTGCTGGGCATTCGACTCGATAGCGGCGACCTGGCCTACCTAAGCAAACGGGCCAGGAAAATGTTGGATGATGCAGGTCTGCACTATGTAAAAATCGCTTGCTCGAACCAACTGGATGAGTATGTAATCCGCAGCCTGCTCGAACAGGAAGCGCCCATTGACATTTTCGGAGTCGGAACAAGGCTTTGTACCGGTATGAATGATGCTGTGCTTGATGGGGTTTATAAACTCTGTGAGAGCGATGGCAAACCAAGAATGAAGCTTTCGGAAAATATTGAAAAGATGATTTTGCCTGGTGTAAAATCCGTGCTTCGTTTTACTGACAAGGAAGGAAAGTTATATGCCGACGGAATCATCCTCAACCATGAAACAAAAATTGATACGATTTTTCATCCAATCCAAACTGATAAATCATCGGATGTAAGCAAATATGCATTCCGTACTTTGCATAAACAGGTCATGAAACAGGGTAAACGATCTATACCCCTGCCCAGTGCAAGCGAAGCAGCCGCTCGTACAAAATTGAGCACAGCCCAATTGCATGATGAACATAAACGTTTTGAATTTCCACATATCTTCAAGGTTGGCATCAGCCAAAAACTGCTCGAATTGCGTACATCCATGGTGAATGAAATCAGAAAAAAGTTAAAACAATAACACAACCAAACATATGAAAGCACTTTTAATTGTTGATTTACAGAAAGATTTTTGCCCGGGCGGTGCACTTCCTGTAAAAGATGGCCACCTGATCGTACCTGTCGTGAATCGCCTGATACCTCTATTTCCACTAATCGTAGCCTCAATGGACTGGCATCCGGAGGGGAGTATGCATTTTGAAAAATGGCCGGTGCATTGTATGAAGCATAGCGAGGGGGCCTCTCTGCATCCCGGCCTAAACGCAGACTATATTGAGAAAATATTCTTAAAAGGCACAGAAAACCTTGATGATGGATATTCGGCCTTCGAAGCAACAAATCGAAACCTGGCCGAATATCTTGCTGACCAAGATGTAACTGACCTTTATATTTGCGGCCTCGCCACCGATTATTGTGTGAAATCAACCGCCTTGGATGCCATCAGGTTAGGTTTTGCAACCACTGTAGTGGTGGATGCAGTTCGAGGGGTTGACCTGAACCCTGGCGATAGCGACAGAGCACTTGAAGAAATGGCCGCTGGCGGTGTTTCTTTGGTGCACTCTTCAGACATCCTAAAGCCCACGCAAGGCGGATGTAGTTGTTGCAACTGCTGCTAGCCTAATCAATCTAACTTAGTTAAGTCTGAATCAGCATAGGATTAATACAACCCGGTTTTATGAAACGCATAATCTACATTACCCTTGGTGTAATTGCAGTCATCATGCTAATAATCTGGTATTTTTTCAGTCGAAGCAGCTCCAATGAAGCGATGGTTACTATTGCGGCAAAGCGTGGTGAATTTCAAATCATGGTAACTACCACCGGTGAACTGGAAGCAAAAAGTTCGGAAGATATTTATGGCCCGTCAGGTTTGCGTGAGTTCCGCATCTGGCAAGTAAAAATCAACGACATTATTCCCGATGGCACAGTGGTTGATTCGGGGGCCTATGTTGCAACCCTCGACCGTTCGGACTTAATGAATCAAATGAAAGACCTAGAAAACGAACTTGAAAAGCTTTATTCGCAGCACACCAAAACCAAACTCGATACTTCGATGGAGATGAGAAATGCACGGGAGGAGCTGATAAACCTGCAAATTTCCCTCGAAGAGCTCAAAATTAAAGCCGACCAAAGCATTTATGAACCACCTGCCACCCAGCGACAAATACAAATAGACTTTGAGAAAGGGCAGCGCGCCTTCGAGCAAAGCAAGAAAAGCTGTGACATTAAGCTCCAAAAGTCACAGGCTAACATGCAGGAAGTGAGCGCTTCGCTTCAACAATCGGAACGAAAGTACCAGATGTTGAAAGAAATTAACAAGCAGTTTACAATTTATGCCCCGAAGGCAGGTATGGTGATTCATAAAAGAAACTGGGACGGGACCAAACAAGGCATCGGATCAACCATCAATACCGGGTGGAATAATGTAGTTGCTTCGTTGCCAAATCTCACCGAAATGATCAGTAAGACTTATATAAACGAAATTGACATCAGCAAAGTCAAAATCGGTCAGTTGGTGGATATCGGCGTTGATGCTTTTCCGGAAAAGAAATATACCGGCAAAGTGTTTGAGGTGGCCAATATCGGTGAACAGCTTCGCAATGCCAATGCCAAAGTGTTTGAAGTGCGAATCCTGGTAACTGAAAGCGACTCCATCCTGCGCCCTGCCATGACCACCAAAAATGCCATTATCACGGATGTGATTGATGATGCAGTTTTTATTCCTCTTGAATGCATTCACATCCAGGATACGATTTCTTTTGTATATCGGCCTGGGCGCAAGGTCAAGCAGCAGGTGAAGCTCGGGCGAAGCAACGAAAACGAGATTGTTGTGCTCGAAGGATTAAACCAGGGAGATGAGGTTTATCTTACCCCGCCAGCCGATGGCACAAAATGGAAAATAGTCAAGCCTTAACAGAAAGTGGAACGACAAGCCTATAACCTGCAGATTGCAATTGAAGCGGTGTTTGCAAACAGGTTCCGCTCAATCCTCACAGCGCTTGGTATCATTTTCGGAGTTGCTGCGGTGATTGCCATGCTCGCCATTGGCAGTGGAGCCCAACAGGAAATTCTTGAACAAATCAAACTGGTTGGAGTGAATAATATCATCATCCTTCCGAAAAACATTGAGGATGCAAACACAGATCAGGAACAAAACCAGCAACGCACTAAAAAATATTCACCCGGATTAACCCTGATGGATGCCAACTGCATACGCCAGGTTATTCCATCGGTTATGAGAGTCAGTCCTGAAGTGGTGTATGAAACGCCTGTCATCAAAGAAGGGATTCGCGGCATGGCAAAACTCAACGGTGTAACCACTGATTTTTTTAAGGTGTTTAATCTGAAAGTTGAAAAAGGTCATTTATTTACCACAGAACATCTTGCCCATGGCCGCCCGGTTGCCATCATCGGCGCCGAAATAAGAATCCGGTTTTTCCCAAATAAGGACCCAATCGGAGAATATATTAAATGTGGGCCTATATGGCTTCAGGTCATCGGTGTGCTTGAAGCAAGGGCTTCGCATGCTGAGGGAAACGAAAACCTGGGAATCAGCGATTATAACAATAGCATTTTTGCACCGATACAAACCGTGTTGCTCCGGTTCAAGGATCGTTCACTTGTAAATGCGGCTGCAGTGTCGGGTAGCAGTTCGGTTATATTTTTTGATGGCGGGTCGGTTTCCTACAGCAGGAGCACCGCTGAAACCAATCATCAGCTTGATAAAATTGTGGTTCAGGTGCAGGAGAGTATCCAGTTGGCTCCGGTTTCCGAAATCATACACCGGATGCTTAAACGCCGCCACCATGGAGTTGAAGATTTTGAAATTAAGGTTCCTGAAATGCTGCTAAAGCAAGAGCAACGCACAAAAGATATTTTTAACATTGTGCTGGGCGCCATTGCGGGAATTTCGTTGCTTGTGGGTGGCATTGGAATCATGAACATCATGCTTGCTTCGGTAATGGAACGCATCAAAGAGATTGGCATACGCCAGGCCAGTGGAGCAAGGAAAACCGATATCGTTTTTCAGTTTCTGGCCGAAGCCATCATGATCAGCCTAAGCGGTGGCATCATCGGGATTTTATTGGGGGTAGGACTGGCTAAAATCATTACAAAGTTCACCGGAATTCTCACCATTATTTCACCATTTTCGATTCTTATTTCCTTTGGGGTGGCGGCTGCTGTTGGCATTGTTTTTGGCTACATGCCTGCCAAGCGCGCCTCAGAACAAGATCCGCTGACGAGTTTGCGATACGAGTAGAAGGGCATTTGGAGGCTTATAATCCTGTTGGCGAACCGATTACCTGCAATAACAACCAAAAATCTTATCTTAGCTGGGACAATGGATTCAGGCATGTCGGCTCCATGGGTGCCTACAAAATGCAAAAGCCTCTTGTCAAAATATTTCGGAATCAAGGTATCAAATAGTGCTAGCCTGCACTCTTGATCCTGCTCAAAGGTCTTTAAAACGTTATGCTTAATAAGTGAAATTATTGTCAAAAATATTGCACAAATATTTAACTTTGCTTTATAATAATCCTTGCGTTTTTCAGCTTTAATTCATTCAAACCTTGAATCAAATGAAATCATCTTTTACGCTTAAAACGACCGCATTTATTCTCGCAATTGCAATTTTCCTCGGCAGTTGCTCGAGCACCACACTCATTCAATCAGTTCCCCCCGGCGCCAGTCTTTATTTGGATGGGGAAACCGTAGGCCTTACTCCTTACAAGCATACTGATTCTAAAATTATTCTTTCAAAAACGTCCTTAGTCCTTGAGAAAGAGGGATTCGAGCCTCTCTCTACCACACTGGTGCGCGATGAAGAACCCGACATGGGAGCCATCGTTGGCGGTTTCTTTATCTGGCCACTTTGGCTCTGGGCTTTGAAGTACAAGGCCACCCATACTTATGAGCTGAAGGCCACAGGAAAATAATGACAATTGAGTTACCCTGTAATTGATGGCCTGGGCATCGTCATGAACCAGCGTTGATCATTTTGCTCGCCTGGCAGGCGGGAATCCGACACGGCAATTTTGGTGGCTATCCCTGCCAGCCGGCAGATTGCGTTTACGAGAAGCTGTTCTCTTAATTCAGAGTGAAAAAAGTCTTTCCGTTCCCGCAACTACATGATCTTGAGTGGGCTCGCTATCAAAAACCATTGTAGGTTGCAAGAAATGAAATTGTTTATGCTTTTTAAATTTTTCTTCTCCCCCACCAGTGATGTTGAGCATGACGATTGCGTTTGGGGGTATGTTTCCTGCATTTACTTCACCCATTAAAGTCGCAGCAGCAATGGCCGCAGCCGGGTGAATATCAATGCCTTCAGTTTGGTTAAAAAGCTTTGCTGCCTCCAGAGCTTGTTCGTTGGTGGCACTGAGCACTTTTCCTTTTGTGTCGAGAAGTGCGTCGAAAAGCCCTCCTGCCATAGAATAAGGTGGTTTTCGATTGCTCAGCACTTTGGCATTGATTTGGCCGGCTTTCTGCCTTGCTTCGCCATCGTTCATCGCAAGGATGTTTCGCGAGCCCGCATCCCAGGCTTCCTTAATGGGTAGAAAAGGTTCGTTCTGGGAAACTATCAGTTTCATTTTTCGGGTTCCAAACCGACCATCTTCAATTAACCTCAGGTTGGCTTCCCAGGCAGCTATGGCGCCTGTACCGCTACCAATGGCTTGAAAATAGTATTCAGGAATTTCACCGATTGCAGTTACGGCTGACAGTACAGTAGTTCCCATTCCATCGCGCCGGGCAACATTCCGTGCACCACCTTCAGCAATAAATTTTGGATTACTGCAAACCAGGTTCGATAAATTGATGGCATCGTAGTAATCACTCCCTGATTTTGTTACAATCAGTTTCACATTCTCTTTGATTGGTTTGTCGAACCAAAGGCTGCTGATATTGTCTTCGGGCATGCATAGCAGAAGTGGAATATTGTTGTCTGAGCACACCCTGGCAAATGATCGGGCTGTGTTTCCGGCCGAAGCCACTACCAAAATTTGTTTATTCTTTCTTTGCATTCTGGCACACACTGAATATGCCTCGGTTTCCTTGAAAGAGCAAGTTCTCATCATTGCACCTATTTCAGGCCACCATCCGCTAAAAGTTATGAACAGATTCGCTAAACCCAGGTGCTTTGCCAAACCGATGCTTCGATAAGTTACTGGCGCTGATGAACCCTGCAAGATGCGCTGAACAGGCAGCCAAGATGCAAATTTGTAGAGCCCGAAATGATCGGACATCAACACAAGTTGTTTATTCTCATAAACAGCCCTTACCAGGGTTGGTTGTGTTTCATCGGGTGCATCGAGCAACCATCCGGAGTCGCTGAACAAACGCCCAGTGGCAATTGATTGTAGTTGATATTGGGTTGGCTTAAATTCGCTTCGGCTGATCATTTTCAATTAATCAGTAGGTTGGCTAAATGATTTCAATTTCTTAAGGTAAGGGTTTAATCCAGCTTTAATACGGCCAGAAATGCTGATTGGGGCACCTCGACGTTTCCAACCTGGCGCATTCGTTTCTTCCCCTTTTTTTGTTTTTCGAGCAGTTTACGTTTGCGGGTGATATCGCCACCATAGCATTTGGCCGTCACATCTTTGCGCAGGGCTTTTACGGTTTCGCGTGCAATAATTTTGGCTCCGATCGCAGCCTGAATGGCAATATCGAATTGCTGTCGGGGAATAAGTTCGCGAAGCTTTTCGCACATCCGGCGACCGAAGTTATAGGCATTATCACGATGTATCAGTGTTGAAAGGGCGTCAACCATTTCTCCATTGAGCAATATATCGAGCCTGACAAGATCGGCTTTGCGATATCCGGCAATATGATAATCGAAGGAAGCGTAACCTTTTGAAATGCTTTTAAGCTTGTCGTAAAAGTCAAAAACAATTTCGGCCAAAGGCAGTTCGAATGTGATTTCCACCCTATCGCTTGTGAGATAAACCTGATTTTTCAGGGTGCCTCGTTTATCAATACAGAGTTTCATGATGCTGCCCTGGTACTCGCTTTTTGAGATGATCTGGGCAGAAATATATGGCTCGTCAATTTGGTCTATTAGTGTGACAACAGGTAGCCCGCTAGGGTTGTGAACTTCAATGATTTCGTCCTTGGTAGTGGTTACTTTATAGGAAACGTTGGGTACGGTCGTGATCACATCCATATCAAACTCCCGGTCGAGGCGTTCCTGGATTATTTCCATGTGTAGCAAACCAAGAAAACCACAGCGAAAACCAAATCCAAGGGCAGCCGAAGATTCGGGTTCAAAGCTAAGGGCTGCATCATTGAGTTGTAGTTTTTCAATAGAATTTCTTAGTTCTTCATAATCATCTGCATCAACCGGATAAATTCCGGCAAATACCATCGGTTTGACGTTTTTGAATCCTTCAATGGGTTGGGTGCTTGGGTTGGCTACGCTGGTAATGGTGTCGCCCACTTTCACTTCGGAGGAGGTTTTAATACCTGAAATAATATATCCGACATCCCCTGCGCTCAGCTCTTCCTTTGGGATGCGGGTCATGCGCAGGATTCCGATTTCATCGGCATCGTATTCGAGGCCGGTGGAAATAAATTTTACCAAGTCGTGTTTTCGGATGGTGCCGTTGAGGATCCGAAAATAAGCGATGATGCCGCGATAAGAATTGTATATAGAATCGAATATGAGGGCTTGCAAGGGTGCCTGAGGATCGCCTTTTGGCGCCGGAATTCGGTTGATGATCGCCCCGAGAATTTCCTGGATTCCAGTGCCTGTGCGGGCACTGGCACGTATGATATCGTTGCGGTCGCATCCAATAAGATCAACAATCTGATCCTCAACCTCTTCTGGCATTGCGCTCTCCATATCCATCTTGTTTATTACCGGAATAATTTCAAGATCATGATCGAGTGCCTGATAGAGATTTGAAATCGTTTGGGCCTGTATGCCTTGTGTGGCATCCACTATAAGCAAAGCCCCTTCGCAGGCGGCAATTGAGCGCGACACTTCGTAGCTGAAATCCACATGCCCGGGTGTATCTATGAGATTCAGGGTATAATTGATGCCGTCTTGTATGTATTCCATTTGTATGGCGTGGCTCTTGATCGTGATGCCGCGCTCTCTCTCAAGATCCATATTGTCAAGGGCTTGTTCTTGCATGTCCCGATCTGCAATGGTTCCGGTGAGCTGCAAAAGCCGATCGGCCAAGGTGCTTTTTCCATGGTCAATGTGGGCAATGATACAGAAATTACGGATTTCCTTCATAATAATAATGTCTGCCTGGGCCA
This sequence comes from Lentimicrobiaceae bacterium, assembly GCA_037446395.1. Taxonomy (GTDB): domain Bacteria; phylum Bacteroidota; class Bacteroidia; order Bacteroidales; family JAAYJT01; genus JAAYJT01. The sequence continues at coordinate 152,744 of JBBIIP010000002.1, read as the reverse complement.
ATCCGTGTTAAGGATTTCTGTGCAAAAGTAAGCATTTTATGCTTTAAGCTGCAATGGAAGATTTTAGTCTAGAGTATCGCCTTCAGTTCGGTGACTTCGAGGGGGTAGTGCCCTGCAAAGATATTGCCATGGTGGCCATCAATCGCAATTTTATCTCCAGGCTTGAAAATAAATCCGTTTATGACACATTCCTTTTGGGCATCGCTCACCACCATATCGGTGCAATTCACCACACAGGTTTTTCCAAGCCTCACAGCTGTGACTGCAGCATGAGAAGTTGCTCCCCCTTTAGCAGTCAGCAGGCCATCGCATTCAAAGATCATTCCGATGTCGTCAGGCACTGTATCGGGCCTGACCAGAATAAGCATTTCACCAGGGTGAGATTTCCGCAGGCTGATCAGGTCATTCATGTTAATGGCCACTACCCCATTCATACCACCCCCGCCAATTCCTATTCCCCGCCCTGCAATTGTCATGCGCGGCAGGGGGGTTCTAAAAACCTTAATCTTTTCGGGTTGTTGCAGGTCCTGATCGCGTGTTTGCAATATGAAGAGATCTTCGGGGTTTTCCGATTCAAAAGTGAATTCGATCTCCTGAGGATTAAAGCCCAAATTTTCGGTCATTTGGGTGGCTATCTGATGTATTCGTTTATAGATATCCGGTATTGATGTTTGCAGCGATTTTCCTTGCAGTCCCAGTTGCTTGCGTTGTGTTTCGCCCACAGGAAGCGGGGTCACAAGACCTCCCACGATATCTTCGCCCTGGCTGCAGAGGGTGAAATCGCCGTAAAGATGCACACCAGGCCTTTCTCGAAGTGGATTTTGGGTAAACACAACCCCGGTACCCGATGTATCATTTAAATTTCCGAGTATCATGCGCTGAATGATCACGGCAGTTCCCCATTCATCGGCAATTTGCATATGGCTTCGATATACTTGGGCGCGCTCTGAATTCCAGGAGTCGAACACACACTCTATTGTATATCGCAGTTGTTTGTAGAGGTCTTGTTCAAAAAACACATTCCGTTCATTCAGTTCTTTCCGGTAAGCAAGGGCAATTTGTTTCATCAAAAGGGCCGGAAAATCAGCCTTGCGATCAATCTGGTGGAGTTCTTTGAAGTTATTCATTATACCGTCAAACACATCGCGATGAATTCCTTGAGACATTCCCCAACTCTGAAGAAACCGCCGGTAGCAATCCCATGCTGTCCAGGCATAGTTATCCTGCTTGCTCAATCCCTCTGCCAGTTTATCGTTCATGCCTACGTTTAGAAAGGTATCCATGGCTCCCGGCATGCTGATGGCGGTTCCGGACCGTACTGAAAGCAGTAATGGATTTTTGTAGTTTCCGTATTGTTTTCCGCTGATTTTTTCGAGCTTGCGTAATTGTGAGAGAATCAGGTTATCCATCTCCTTGCGTATTTCCGGATGGTTGTTAATGGCATTGCGCCGGCGGAAAACTTCTGTGGTAAGCACAAATCCGGGAGGAATAGGAAATCCGGACAAGTATAGCTTTTTTAAAAAATATGCTTTAGACCCTAAAAAAACCTGGTTGTCAATTTTTTCTGTTTCCTGATTTAACGGGCTTACAACCAGATTGGAGTTATAAGACATGATATCGTTGATCAAGCCTGGTGGGAGTTTGTCAATCATTCCATGCAAACTATTCAGGATAAGAGAGATAAAATTATCGAGTGGTTGCACAAGAAAAGCTGCACTGATCAGTTCGCGATGAAATTCTTCGGATTTTCTGTTGACAAGTTGCGCTTTTTCTTTTTCGGTGAAGTATTGATTTTGTAGAAAGAGTTGGGGAATCACCTCTTTGAGGGGATATTCAAAGGGCCGTAGAAAGTATTTGTCAATGGTCGTCTTGACATTCTCGGCAATAAAGTGAAAGATATTAATGTATTGATGTAGAGAAAAACTTTGTGAAGTGAGCGAATAACGGAGCATTTCGAGGTTCGAGTTGAATCCTTGATTATAAATGCCATCGAGTTCAAGTCCTTCTTTAAAAAGCCCGAGCACTTCAAAAATACGATTGAGGGTTTTGGCCGAGATGTAATTCAGATTTATCCCATCAATGATTCTTTCCATCAGCCGCGTTGCAATCTTTTCAAGGCGGAAAGTGAGTCCAAGGGCTTCGAACTTGGGTTCGCGATAAGTGCCATACATTGATGGAATTCCAATGGCAATATGGCGCTTATGATAAATATTTTCCCACCCTTGGCTGGGTTCAGGATTAAAAATAATTATTTTGAGCTGCCCCATAAAATGATAGATCAGTTTCAAGGCAGCCTCGTGTTGCCCTTTTTGAATGGCTTTTTCGAATCGCAAAATTTCTTCGTTTCCAATGAAACTATAGCGCCTCAGAATTGACACAATATCCACCGTATCGAAAGAATATTTTTCTTTCAGCAGGGCGTATAGCGCATGAATGCATGTAAGGCGATGGTTATCTGTTTCATTGCCTGTTTCAAGTTTTCCGAGTAATTTGATAAAATTATCGTTTTCGATTGCAAGCAATTCGTTGAAATCCAATGCCGACGAAACAATCAATTCTTGCAACATTTGATGAACAGTTGTGAAATACTCACTTTCAAGGTCAATGCCCTCAAAGACATCGGCCGGTACGAATGGTTGCAAAGCGTCTTTATTACCGTCGTACCAAAATCTGAAAACCCTGAAGGTCAAATCAATCAGGGTGTTATTGCTTTCGGTATGAACCTGTTTGCGTAAAAAATGGATGAGCCGGTCCTGTCTTCCATTCACCTCATCCATGTTTGTAGTAACATTACGGATTTCGCCCTCGGCACCAATTTCGTTGAAGTAGACCGGGAAAATGCGGGTCAATTGTTTGACTTTTTTAAAGTAAGGCGCAATATTTGAATTTAGAACCTTGGTTATTTCGCGTTGGAACAGATCTGTATCGCTAATAAAAATTCCTCCCAATCGCAGATTGACGATAAGGGCCGACAACAATTTTTCCATTACGCTCTGCGAATACTCAATCAGCTCGAGCCAGACCCGAATGTTTTTTATGTGGTTTTCATTTACGTTGATTTGCCAATCCTGGTTCACGAAGACCACGCCCGGGGTTTCAAAACCAAAGTCAATCAGTTTTTTCTCAAAATGATTGACGTATTGTTTGTCTTCAGTTGGGTCGCGGTCTATTATCCGCTTACCCAAAGTCAATATTACATCAAGCACTGCGGAAGGATGCCCGGCATGCAACTCCCTGCAAAGGGCAAAAATACGTTCGATAAACTCAAACATGCTATCCAAATTCACTTCATCAATGGCACTGCGAAGCACTTTGTTCAGGCCCCAGATCAGGCGATCTTTGTTGCCCTGCATCCCCGGCAGGTGCAGCAGGTAAAACAGGTAAAAGAATTTATCAATAAAACTATTCAGTTCATTGGTTTGTGCCATAAACCGTTCAACTATATCTTCGAAATCTGGTATCCTGTTTTTAATTCCCTCCCAGTTGCTCTCTTCGAAAGCAACTTTTGATATCTCCTTGAACCAAGTTTTTCCAATATTTTTTCTAATGGTTGTAAATTCACTTAGCAGAACCTTCTGTCGCTCAGCAAACCATTGTTCTATATCTGAGGTTCGCTCCCAGAAATTCAGGTTGTCGAGAAGAACTTTCTTTATCAGTAACCTGACATCTTCAGAAAATTCCGTGTCAGTGGCCAGGCCGTCAAGGTATTTTATGAAATTACCTGAATTGAGTATATATGCTTTTTCGTTGGCTTCGCGATTATTGCAAAAAACATGCAAACATTTATGAATCAACAAATTAAGCAGCTCTTTCTTTTCTTTTTTGATTTGAAAAACAAATTCAAGCAGTGTTTTTACAATTTGGTGACTTAGATCTTCTCGTAACTGTGTCTTTAAGAGGTCGTCGAAAAGCTTTACCGGAACTTCAAGTGCTTTTGAAGCTTGAGGCAAGCTGCTATAAAACCAGAAGTCTGTTAAAAGAATCGCCCGAAGCTGGTCGGCCACGAATAAGCGATTGCTCATCGGATGCAAGTATTCTGTAATGCATTCCTGAGCCCGCCTGTTGATGCCATAGTAATTGACTGACAGATTGATAAATTCCTGTAATTCATCAGGAATAATGATATCCCGGTAGCGGGTTTGCGCCAGGTTGGCTTCAAGCGCTTTTGAATAAAATTTATCGGTCATAAAGAAAACTCACCAATATGTTTGAATGTCAAATATAGTTAGAAATACCATGCTGGCTTTTTTATGCAATTCAGATTTGCCGGAAATAAAACAGGGGATTGTGGGCTTTGGATAATTTAGTACCTTTGCGCCTCATTTTTAAAAAAATCGTTCTATGGCTAAAATTAAGATTGGAATCAACGGATTTGGGCGCATCGGCCGCAATGTGCTGAAGCTCGCCCTCGAAAGAAATAATATGGAAGTAGTAGGCATCAATGACCTGACAAGTACGAAAGTGTTGGCTCATTTATTGAAATACGACTCTACACAAGGCAAGTTCAATGGAATTGTCAGTTTCGACGAAACCAATATCATTGTGAATGGAACAAAAATCCCGGTGTCTGCCGAGCGTTCACCTATCAATATCCCCTGGCCTGTTACGCCCGATGTAGTAATTGAATGCACCGGTGTTTTTCGCTCTCGCGAAAGTGGTAAAGGGGGTTATGGCGATCACCTGAAAAACGGAGCAAAAAAAGTTATACTCTGTGTTCCATCAAAAGATCAAATTGATGCCACCATTGTAATAGGCGTGAACGACAACGACCTGAAGGATTCCCATCAGTGTGTTTCAAACGCTTCGTGCACAACCAATTGCCTTGCTCCCATCGCCAAAGTGATACACGACAAATTTGGCATCGAAAATGGTTTAATGACCACCATCCACGCCTATACCAACGATCAGGTGATACTGGACGCCCCGCACAGCGACCTGCGCCGTGCCCGTTCGGCGGCATTATCGCAGATTCCTACAACCACAGGAGCAGCCAAAGCAGTCGGAAAAGTTATTCCGGAACTCAACGGAAAACTTGATGGCCTTGCCATTCGGGTTCCTACTCCCACAGGATCGCTGGTTGACTTTGTGGCAAATCTGAAAGTTGAGGCCACTAAAGCAGAACTCAATGCTGCCATTAAGGAAGCCGCCGAAGGCCCAATGAAAGGAATCATCGAATATACCGAGGATGAGATTGTTTCGGTTGATATTGTTCACAATCCGCATTCGGCCATCTTTGATGCAGCCAGTACGATGGTCAATGGCAAGACTGTTAAGTTGCTTGCCTGGTATGACAATGAATGGGGTTATTCGGCCAGGGTGATTGACCTGATTGAAATGCTCTTCTAATTTTGCCGGCCATCAAGGCAAGAATCATTGTTGATTAAACCCTCCAGACTGTCCATAACAGTTGCTATCCGAAGGGCGGCAATTGATTACATTTGCATCTCAGTAATAGCAATTTAAACGTTGGATAAAATTCTTGACGATCTGAACGAAGCCCAAAAGAAAGCTGTGCTTCAAATTGATGGACCCATGATGGTCATTGCCGGGGCCGGGTCAGGAAAAACCCGCGTGTTGACCTATAAAGTTGCCTGGCTTATCAACAAAGGCATTGACCCGTTTCATATCCTTGCCCTTACATTCACCAACAAGGCCGCCAGAGAAATGAAAGAGCGCATTGTGCGATTGGTCGGAGCCGACGCCCGCAATGTTTGGATGGGTACATTTCATGCCATTTTTGCCCGGATGTTAAGGATTGAAGGGCATCGCATCGGGTATCCTTCAAATTTCAGCATCTACGACACTGACGATTCGAAAAGCCTGATTAAAACAATTGTCAAAGAGCAGAACCTCGACCCTAAAGTATATCAGCCCAACAATGTGCTGGGCAGAATTTCGGCATGTAAGACAAACCTCATCACCGCCCAGGAATATATCGAAAGCAGCGAGTTTGTCCTGCAGGACAAACTCGCTGCCAGGCCGGATATGGGTAGGTTATATATGCTCTATCAGCAGCGCTGCTTTAAAGCCTCAGCGATGGATTTTGACGATCTGCTGCTCAACACTTATATCATCCTGCGCGACTTTGCCGATGTGCTCTACAAGTATCAGCAAAAGTTTCAATATATTTTAGTTGACGAGTATCAGGATACCAACCTTGTGCAATACCAGATCATCAAGAGCCTGGCAGCCAACAATGAAAATATTTGTGTGGTTGGGGATGATGCGCAAAGCATTTATGGTTTTCGCGGTGCCAATATTCAGAATATTCTACACTTTAAGGATGATTATCCCGATCATAAAGTTTTTAAGCTTGAACAAAATTATCGCAGCACCCAAACCATCGTGAAAGCTGCAAACTCTGTCATTGTTTACAACAAAGATCAGATTTTCAAGGAGATATGGACAAGCAATGATGCCGGCAACAAAATCAGGGTGATAAGGGCGCAATCCGACAACGAGGAGGGACAACTGGTGGCTGCCAGTATTTTCGAAAACAAAATGAATTTTCAGCTCTCCAATAAGGCTTTTGCAATTTTGTATCGCACAAACTCGCAATCGAGAGCCATGGAGGAAGCACTACGCAAGCTAAATATCCCCTACCGCATTTTTGGAGGCCTTTCTTTTTACAAAAGAAAAGAAATAAAAGACCTGCTTGCCTATTTCCGTCTTAGCATCAACCACAACGATGAGGAAGCCTTGACTCGAATTATCAACTACCCTGCCCGCGGGATTGGAAAAACAAGCCTGGAAAAACTCACTGCCCATGCCGGGAAAAGTGGCATGTCAGTATGGGAATTGATTGAAAACGAGAATCATCTACACACCTTGTTCAACGCTGTCACCAAGGGCAAAATCTCCGAGTTTTCGACCATGATCAAAAGTTATAATGCTTTGATAGATAAAAAGGATGCCTATGAGCTTGGCAGGCATATCGCCATTTCTTCCGGAATACTACGCGAGCTTGATGAAGACAAATCGCCCGAAGGCGTAAACCGTGTCGAAAATATTCAGGAGCTGCTCAATGCCATGCGGGAGTTTTGCGAGAAAACACCGGAGATACCTTTTGAAAACGTCAATGAGAAGAAAAAACACCGTACCCTCATAGATTTTTTGCAGGACATCGCCTTGCTCACCGATACCGATATTGACGACGAAGACGATAACAAAGTTTCGCTTATGACAGTGCACCAGGCCAAGGGACTGGAATTTGCAAATGTTTATGTGGTTGGCCTAGAGGAGAACCTCTTTCCTGCGTTTCAGTCGGTGGCCACCCGGGCTGATCTTGAAGAAGAACGCCGGTTGTTCTATGTAGCGGTTACGCGTGCCCAGCAACGATTGTACTTATCCTATGCAGAAAACCGATATCGGTGGGGCGATTTGCTTATTTGCGAACCAAGCCGGTTTATTGAGGAAATTGACTCAAAATATCTTGAATTGCCGGCGGCCAAACGGGCACACAGGTTTCAATTCCCGGGTTCAAGATTTAGTACCGCATATCCGTCTCCGCCGCCATCTTCTGCAACAAAAAACCTTAAACCGATTCAGGAATCAGCCGGAAAGGTGGTGGCACATGAATCCGGCACAGCCGCTGAAGGCGAACTGCAAACAGGCATGGAAGTTGAACATGAACGTTTTGGCCAGGGTAAAATTATTGCACTGGAGGGCACCGGGCCTAACTGCAAGGCTACGATATTCTTTAGGAGCATCGGCCAAAAACAGCTATTGGTGAAGTTTGCCCGTTTGAAGATTGTTGGGTAAGAGCCTCTTTCTATGAACCTATTGCTAATCAATTGATGGTTAGATCATATGCCTACTCCATTCGTTCCGTTCAACCTAAAGTACTTATCAATAGGATTAAACGCTATCTTTGCACTTTAATACCATTTTTCAGGGTTTGCCGAGATTAAGTTTTAAGCCCTAATTTTTTGCCAAAACATCTTTTTTATGGAATACAACAGCCAGCGTCCCAAACTTAACGTGCCTGAATATGGCCGTAACATCCAAAATATGGCTGAGCATTTGCTCACCGTTGAGGACCGCGAAAAGAGAAGCCGGATGGCTAAAATCATTGTTAATGTAATGGGGCAGTTGCACCCCGAAATAAGAGACACCCCTGATACCAGGCAAAAGTTGTGGGATCATTTGCACATCATATGTAAGTTTAACCTGGATATTGATTCACCTTTTCCTCCGCCTCAACCCGAATTGCTCGAAAAAAGCCCACAACTAATCCCCTACCCTCAGGAAAAAATTTATATGCGCCATTATGGGAAGAATGTTATAAAACTCATCGAAGAGATATCAACTCGAGAAGACGGGCCCGAAAAAGATGCAATGGTAAAAGCAATTGCAAACCAAATGAAAAAAGCATACCTGAGTTGGAATCGTGATTCGGTGACCGACGAATTCATTGCCGGCGACCTTCAACACCTTTCGAAAGGAATGCTTAAGCTGCCCGAGTCAATCCGGTTAAACGAAACCAGCGAGATACTTCAGCAACAACAGCAACGTCGAAAAAGATTTATGGGGAAACAACAAAGTAACAAAGGTAAAGGAAGGCCTAAATAAACCTGATCGTTTAAATTTGAGAAGTATGAGCACATTTGAGATTTGCGGAGGAAAACCGCTCAAAGGCGAGCTGGTTCCGCAGGGAGCCAAAAACGAAGCATTGCAAATCATTTGTGCAGCCCTCCTGACCGAAAAAGAAGTTACCGTTCACAATATTCCCGACATTCAAGATGTGAACAAGCTCATTGAAATTATGCAGGACCTGGGGGTGGAAGTAAACAGACACAACAGGCACTCTTGTACTTTTCAAGCCAGGGCAATTGATACAGAAATACTTAAGAGCAGGGCCTTCCAGAAAAAGGCATCCAGTTTGCGTGGATCAGTAATGATCATTGGGCCTTTGCTCGCACGCTTTGGCAACGCTTATATTCCTGAACCGGGAGGCGACAAAATTGGCCGCAGGCGACTCGACACACACTTTATCGGGTTGCAGAACCTGGGAGCCACTTTCAACATTGATGCGGATAATAAAGTATATCATGTGAAAGCCGACAAATTGCAGGGCGCTTATATGCTGCTCGATGAAGCTTCGGTGACAGGGACCGCGAATATTGTAATGGCGGCTGTGCTTGCCAATGGTACAACCACTATTTTTAACGCAGCCTGCGAACCCTACCTGGTGCAACTGTGTGAGATGCTCAACAGAATGGGAGCAAACATTGGTGGCGTGGGATCAAACCTCCTGACCATTAAAGGAGTTGAGTCACTATCTGGCTGCGTACACACCATGCTGCCCGATATGATTGAAATTGGCAGCTTCATTGGGCTTGCAGCCATGACACAGTCAGAAATTCTGATAAAAAACGTCAATTACCGGGCGCTGGGTATAATTCCTGATGTTTTCAGGAGGTTGGGCATTGAAATTATAACAAGGGGGGATGATCTTTATATTCCATCGCAGGAGCACTATGAAGTAGAAACCTTTTTGGATGGTTCAATCATGACCATCTCCGATGCACCCTGGCCGGGGTTTACCCCAGACCTTATCAGTATAGCCCTTGTTACAGCCACTCAAGCCAAAGGTACAGTGCTTATCCACCAGAAAATGTTTGAGAGCCGTTTGTTTTTTGTTGATAAGCTCATAGATATGGGTGCCAAAATTATTTTGTGTGATCCGCACCGTGCAACTGTTATCGGACTCAACCGCCAATACCCCCTAAGGGGTGTTCAAATGACCTCCCCAGATATTCGGGCAGGCGTGGCGCTGCTCATTGCGGCCCTTTCGGCCAAAGGCACCAGTGTTATTGACAACATTGAGCAGATTGACCGCGGTTATCAATTTATTGATGAACGTTTACGCAGAATTGGAGCCAACATTCGCCGTATAGATTAGAACACTCCGGGTTATGACAAAATGTCGGAAAAGAGGGGCTGGCAAGTTATTTGCACGTTTTCGAAACCAATCAAGTGAAAGTCAATGCTGATGGCAAAAGTTTTGGTTTTGGTTCAATTTTTTTAATCTAAGAACCTAAATAAACCTGCTTGTCATTATTTTAATATATTAAAAAACAACATCTCAGAAAACATAACGATAATATGGCCAGGAAAAAACACCAAACAGAGCAAAAGGAGGCTGACATACTTACGCCAGAGCTCAATAAGAGTGAAGGAGTCGTATCGCAAGGCACCACGGTTGGGGAGGGCGGCAGCAAGCCGGAAAACGGGCTGGAAACAAAAATTCGTGAACTCAGCGATAAAATTTCTGAACTTAACGACAAATACCTTCGCCTGTATTCGGAGTTCGACAACTATCGCAAACGCACTGCCAAAGAAAAGATTGATCTGTCGAGAACGGCATCCGAACATGTCATCACATCCCTATTACCTGTGCTCGACGACATGGAGCGCGCCATAGAAAATGTCAGCGACACCAAGGTAAATGATCCGTTTCATGAAGGCCTGAAACTTATTTACAATAAGCTAAAAGCCATTTTAGTTCAGAAAGGCCTTACAGAAATTGAAGCCCATATGCAGCCATTCAATACAGATTTTCACGAAGCTGTGAGCCATTTTTCAGTTGAGGACCCCGAGCAAAAAAGTAAGATTATCGAAGTGCTGCAGAAGGGGTATAAACTTAACGACAAGGTAATCCGTTTTGCAAAAGTGGTAGTGGGTTTATAATTATCAGCTGAATAATAATTTGATTAAGAAATAGAAAGTGGCTAAAAAAGATTATTACGATTTGCTTGGTGTGCCCCGCGATGCTGATGAACAAACGCTCAAAAAAGCATATCGCCAGATGGCATTAAAATATCATCCCGACAAAAATCCGGGCGATAAAGCCGCTGAAGAACATTTTAAAGAAGCCGCAGAGGCCTACGAAGTACTCAGCAACCCCGAAAAACGCGCTAAATATGATCGTTTTGGGCATGATGGCCTTAAAAACATGGGCGGCGGAAATTATGGTGGCGGCATGAGCATGGAGGATATTTTTAGCCAGTTCGGAGATATTTTCGAGAATGCTTTTGGTGGTTTTGGAGGATTTGGTGGCTTTGGCGGTCAACAGCAACGGCGCAGGGTGAACCGTGGCACAAACCTCAGGGTGAAAGTGAAATTATCGCTTGAAGAAATTTTAAAAGGCACAGAGAAAAAAATAAAGGTTCAAAAATATGTAGCATGCAGCGACTGTAAAGGAAGCGGGGCACGTGGCGGAGGCTCATATCACACATGCAGCACCTGTCGTGGCACAGGCCAGGTTACGCGTGTTACGAGCACTTTTCTCGGTCAAATGCAAACCACCAGCACCTGCCCGGCATGTGGAGGCGAAGGAAAAACAATCAGCGATAAATGTCCGGCCTGTGCTGGAAATGGTATCGTCAAAGGCGAGGAGGTCATCAGCATTAATATCCCAGCAGGGGTTTCGGACGGAATGCAGCTTTCGGTCAGCGGCAAAGGTAATGCAGCAGCCCGCGGAGGTGTTCCGGGCGACCTGATCATCCTGATCGAAGAATTGGAACACCCTGAGTTAGTGCGCGATGGCAGCAATCTTCATTTCGAACAATACCTAAGTTTCCCTGATGCTGCCATCGGAACATATGTCGAAGTGCCTACGCTCGAAGGAAAAGCCCGCATCAAAATTGATCCCGGCACCCAAAGTGGCAAGGTGCTGAGGCTTAAAGGCAAGGGGTTGCCATCCGTTGAATCGGGCTATCGCGGCGACCTGCTCGTGACATTGCTGGTTTACACTCCCGAAACGCTTACAAAATCAGAACGCGAAATGCTTCAGGGCATGATGAATTCTGATAATTTTAAACCAAAGGCCGGATATAGACAAAAAGGCTTCTACGAACGCATGAAGGAATATTTCCACTAAGCTATTTTTCTACTATCAAAAAATTATAATTATGGAACTCTTTTCTGCCCAGGGCGTGAGCAAGCAATATGCTAATCACCTAGCTCTCAACAAAGTAAGCATTTCGGTGCGACCTCAAAGCATTTTCGGGCTATTAGGCCCAAACGGAGCCGGAAAAACCACACTCATCCGCATTATTAACCGCATTACCGGTCCCGACGAGGGAATACTTTTGTTTGAAGGGCAGCCTCTGGAACAGCATCACACCGAACAAATTGGATATTTGCCCGAGGAGCGGGGGCTCTACAAGAAAATGAAGGTCGGTGAACAAGCACTCTACCTGGCCCAGCTCAAAGGGTTATCGCGCGCCGAAGCCATGAAAAAACTCAAATACTGGTTTACCAGGCTCGACATCAAAAGTTGGTGGGACAAAAAAGTTGAGGAGCTATCGAAAGGTATGCAGCAAAAAGTTCAATTCATTGTTACTGTGATTCATGAACCTCGCCTGCTTATTTTTGATGAACCTTTTAGTGGATTCGACCCAATCAACGTTAGCATCCTCAAAGAAGAAATTCTCCGTCTGAGGTCAGAAGGTGCAACAATTATTTTCAGCACGCACAATATGGCTTCGGTCGAAGAGCTTTGCGATGATATTGCACTGATCAACAAAGCCGAAAAAATACTCGATGGCAAAGTGAGCGACATTCGTCAGCAATACAAATCCAACCTTTTCGAAGTCACCTGCAACTCGCCCAATGGCAATCTAATGCAGGTGCTCGAACCAGGCTATTCGGTGGTTTCTTCCAGTTTAATTGACGGGTTGCAGCGTTATCAAATACAAGTTCCATTAAACACGCCGCCAAATGCCTTGCTGCAAAATCTGATCCCACATGTCGAAGTACACGCTTTCAACGAAATTCTTCCCAGCATGAACGACATCTTTATTAAAAAGGTGAGCGAAACCAATAAAGCCAACAACCTGGCTAATAATGAGGAATAACTTTATAAACTAATGATCATGAACAAAATCAGCCTTATTATTAAACGCGAATACCTGACCAGGGTAAGAAAAAAGTCATTCATCGTTATGACCATCCTTGGCCCAATCCTGATGGCTGCACTTTTCATATTGCCTGTGTTTCTGAGCCAGATGGGAGGCGAAATAAAAAGCATACAGGTGGTGGACGAAACAAGCCTGTTTGTTGATCGGTTTGAGAACACCAAAAGATTGACTTTTAAACCGCAAAACGTGGATATAGAAGTAGCCAAAGCAAATTTTACGCGCAGTGGCGACGATGCCTTGCTATATATTCCAAAGACCGAATTGAGTGTTCCGGTTAATGCCATGCTCTATTTCGATAAACAACCAACACTGGTGATGACTTCGCACATAAGCAACACCATCCGGAAAGAAGTTGAAAGCCTCAAACTGCTTGCTTCGGGCATTGATGCCGAAGTGCTCAGGTCAATCAAAACTAGTATTAACCTTCAAACCATAAAGTTGAATGAAGGCGGAAAAGAAGAAAAGAAATTTTCGGAGGTTGCCACCATTCTCGGATTCGTTTCAGCCATTCTTATCTATATGTTTGTTTTCATGTTTGGGTCGCAGGTAATGCGTGGAGTGATTGAAGAAAAAGTGAGCCGCATCGTTGAGGTAATTGTTTCGTCGGTTAAGCCTTTTGAGTTGATGATGGGGAAAATTGTTGGAGTTGGCCTGGTTGGGCTCACCCAATTTCTTCTGTGGGTTGTTTTCACGTTTGTGCTCGTAACAGGATTCCAAATGGTAATGCCCGAGAAATTCAGAACTTCGCCAACCCAAACAATGATCGTAACTGAATCGCAAATTGCAAGTCCGATGCAGCTCAACGGCGAGCCTGAGGTTAAAACCAATAACATGATGAGCAAAGTGGCTGAAGGAATAAAATCTATCAATTTCGGTGTCATCATATTCTCCTTTCTTTTTTATTTTATAGGTGGATACCTTCTCTATGCCGCCTTATTTGCAGCCATTGGGGGTGCAGTTGACAATGAAACAGATTCTCAGCAGTTTATGTTTCCGATTACAATCCCTCTCATCCTTTCGATCGTAATGGCACAATATGTTATTAATGAACCCAACGGCAGCATTGCATTCTGGTTATCAGTCATACCGCTCACTTCACCCGTAATCATGATGATCCGCATCCCGTTTGGTGTTCCGATTTTCGATGTGGTTCTTTCGTCAGGCCTGCTGATTCTGGGATTTATTGGTACTACCTGGATGGCCGCCAAGATCTACCGTACAGGCATTCTAATGTATGGAAAGAAAGTTGATTACGTTGAGTTGTGGAAATGGATCAGGTATAAAGGGTAATGACCAACTTTCTATTCTACTCTGAATTGAAAGCTGAAATGTCGTTTTTCATTGCCCGGTAGTGCATATCTTTGTCTGATAAATCAAAATGTATGGCACGCATTCTAGTTGTTGACGACGAACGTAGCATTCGCAACTCTCTAAAAGAGATTCTGGAATATGAAAAATTTCAGGTCGACGAAGCAGCCGAAGGCCACGAGGCATTGGAAAAAGCCAGGAGCACTCACTTTGATGTGATTCTGCTTGATATAAAAATGCCCCAAATGGATGGAATTGAGGTATTTGAAAAATTATCAAAATTTTCGGATACTCCGGTTGTGATGATTTCGGGACATGGCACCATTGAAACCGCTGTAGAAGCCATCAAAAAAGGGGCATTCGATTATATTGCCAAACCACTTGACCTGAACCGCCTGCTCATTACCATCCGAAATGCACTTGACCGGTCGGTTTTAATCTCCGAAACCAGGGCACTCAAAAAGCAAATCAGCAAAACCTACGAAATGGTAGGCAACTCGACTGCCATGCAGGAGATTAAGACAATGATTCAGCGTGTTGCGCCAACCGATGCCAGGGTGTTGATCACAGGATCGAACGGAACCGGCAAAGAGCTTGTTGCCCGTTGGTTACACGAATTCTCCAACAGGTCGAATGGGCCATTTATTGAAGTCAACTGCGCGGCAATTCCTTCAGAGCTTATCGAAAGTGTGCTGTTTGGCCACGAAAAAGGATCTTTCACGTCAGCCATTAAACAGCGAAAAGGCGATTTCGAGCAAGCCCATGGGGGCACTTTGTTTCTCGATGAAATAGGCGATATGAGTCTTTCGGCTCAGGCAAAGGTGCTTCGTGCCCTGCAGGAAAACAAAATCATGCGGGTAGGAGGAGAAAAAGATATTCCTGTTGACGTAAGAGTGATTGCAGCCACCAACAAAGACATACGCAAGGAAATTGAGAAAAACAACTTCCGCGAAGACCTTTACCATCGCCTTGCGGTGATCATGATCAGGGTGCCGGCCCTGAACGAACGCGCAGACGATATTCCGCTCATTGCCAATCACTTTCTGACTGAAATTTGCCAAAATATGGGAAAATCAACCATGCAGTTCGATGAAGCGGCCCTGGATCAGTTGAAGAAGATCAACTGGACAGGCAATGTACGCGAATTGCGCAATGTGGTTGAACGGTTGGCCATTCTATGCGACAAGTATATATCTGCTGAAGATGTGCGAAAATATGCCCAACCACTGACACTGGATTAATAATCTGTTCAGCTTTTGCAGATTTGCCTTACAATGAGCCATAATTTTGATGAAATTATCCCCCGCCTCAATACAGCTTGTTATAAATATGACAAATTGAATGCGCTTTTTGGCTCTGAGGATTTGATCCCCTTATGGGTTGCCGATATGGATTTTCACACACCCGATTTTGTGGTGGAAGCAATCAAGAAAAGAGCGTCTCATGAAATATATGGCTACACTTTCAGGCCAACCTCATACGAAGATGCGGTCATTGGTTGGTATAAACAAAGACATGGATGGGAAATTAAAAGAGAGTGGCTTGCATTCAGCCCCGGGGTGGTGCCTGCGCTCAACATGCTGGTGATGTCTCTTACTGAACCCGGCGATGAAATCATTGTTCAGCCGCCGGTTTATGCACCATTTTTCGGAGCTGTGAACGACCATCAAAGAAAACTTGTTCTCAACCCCCTCTTATGTGCCAAAGGACACTATGCTTTTGATTTTCAGCAGCTCGAAAAAATTATTTCTGTCCGCACCCGCATGCTGATTCTTTGCAGCCCGCACAACCCTGTTGGCCGCGTTTGGTCAAGGCAAGAACTCAATCGGCTCGCTGAGATTTGTATGCGAAACAATTTACTTATCCTTTCAGACGAAATTCACTGCGATCTTGTGCTGCCTCCCAACAGGCACGTGCCTGTTGCTACCTTGTCTGATGAGATTGCTAAAAATACCATTACGACAATATCGGCAAGTAAAACATTCAATCTGGCCGGATTGGCCACAGCTTCAGTAGTTATTCCTGATCCCGGGCTTAAAGTTAAATATGAGCAATTGCTCGCGAAGCTACACCTGGGTATGGGCAACCTGTTTGGGGCACTGGCCGCAGAAGCCGCCTACAACCACGGAAATGAATGGCTTGATCAACTTTTAGACTATCTCAGCCAGAACTTCGATTTTATTTGCAATTATCTTGCTCAACACCTTCCGGCAATCAAGGCTTTTCCTTTGGAAGGCACCTATCTGGCATGGCTCGATTTCAGAAGAGCGGGTTTTAGCTCTCACACGGAACTGAAAACATTTATGGTTCAGCATGCAGGAATAGCACTTAGCGAAGGTGATACCTTTGGCATGGGCGGCGATGGATTTATGCGACTGAACCTTGCTTGTCCGCGTGCCACCCTCGAAAAAGCACTCGCCAGGCTGCGCAATGCTTATGTTGCTTATTTTAGTGCCTAATTCTCAATTTATTATAGAAAGTATCCACAACCATTGAAAATGAAAGTTGATCTTAGAAGCGATACGCTCACAAAACCTACTCCTGCTATGCTCGAGGTAATGTTCAATGCATCGGTGGGAGATGATGTATGGGGAGAAGACCCCAGCCTGAACTCACTGGAAGAAAAAACAGCTGCTTTGTTTGGAAAGGAAGCTGCTTTGTTTTGCCCATCGGGCATCATGACCAACCAACTTGCCATCAAAGTGCACACTGTGCCAGGAGATGAAGTCATCTGCGATCGCCTCTCGCATATCTATAATTACGAAGGGGGCGGAATTGCGCTGAATTCAGGTGCCTCAGTGCGGCTTTTACATGGCGACAGAGGCCGGTTTACAGCCGATGATGTAGCCACCAACATCAATCCCGACGATGTGCACTATCCCAGCACCCGCCTGGTTTCGGTCGAAAACACTGTGAATAAGGGAGGTGGTTCGGTTTGGAGCTGGGACGAGCTGCAAGCCATTGCAAAGATTTGCCGCGAGAACGGATTGCGATACCACCTCGATGGTGCCCGGTTGTTCAATGCGCTTGCGGTTACTTCCCAAACCACCTATGATTACGGTAAATTATTTGATTCAATCTCAATCTGTCTCTCGAAGGGATTGGGTGCTCCGGTAGGTTCAATTCTCGTTGGATCGAATGAATTTATTCACAGGGCACGACGTTTTCGCAGGGCTTTTGGTGGGGGCATGAGACAGGCCGGTTACCTGGCTGCCGCTGGAATCTATGCTCTGGATAACCATGTAAACCGGCTTATTGACGACCATTTTCGGGCAAAAAAGATTGCAGAAACCCTGTCAGGACTTTCGTGGGTAGAAGAGGTACTACCGGTTGAAACTAACATTATCATTTTTTCTGTTGCCAAAAACCTTGCTGTGTCACAGGTCATAGGGGCATTGGAAAGCAAAGGAATACTTACTGTGCAGTTCGGAGACAAAAGTATCCGCATGGTTACACACCTTGACATTGACGACACCATGGTGGATTATACACTGGAAACAATGCCTGGGATAGCAAAGAGCATACTCCAGTTCAGACTATAAGACATATTTTCTAGTTGGCCTTGCAAAAATTCCTGTTTAAAAAATATTCGTGCAATTCGTTTACAGGAATAACAAATATACGACTACATATACCGGTAGTAGCACGAGGAAAGAGAAGCTGAAAATATATCCTAAAAATCCGGGCATTTTCACACCCTGATTCTCAGCGATAGATTTTACCATAAAATTGGGTCCATTTCCAATATACGTCATCGAGCCAAACAATACAGCCCCCAAGGCGATGGCTTTCATCAGCAGGGGCGATACGCCTGCAACCAAATCAGCGGCAGCCACAGATTGCATCGGAAGAACGCCGGCCATTGATTGAAACGCCGCTGCTGTTGGGGTATTATCCAGAATACTACTCAGAAACCCCGTCGCAAAATAAAAACCAGCTGGGGAGTTGATTTTGAGTTGGCTTACATTTTGCTCCAGGTAAATCAATGCCGGGGCCATGGTAATAAAAATTCCCAGAAACAATGCCGCTACTTCCAGTATCGGCCCCCAAGAAAAAGCATTCCTTTTTAAGTTGCGCTTGCTCGTGAATATCAGGGATAAAGAAGCCATGATGAGGATAATTAGTTCGCGGGTGTATGCAATGAATGGCTTGCTTTTTATTGCCGGGATGTTGTGTTCATTGATGAGTGCAACTGCAAGGATAATTCCCAATATCAGGAATATATTGACCGACCCGCGTAAATGGAATGGAAAACCATCATAACGACATCTCGAACCGGCTGAGGGGTATTGTTTATGATAGTAGAACTTATCAATGGCATAAAACATCGTCAGCAGTACTCCGTTTACAAATAACCATTCGGGGGCAAGTTTGGCAAACCACTCAAAAGGCACTCCCCGCAGGTATAGGATAAACAGTGCTGGATCGCCCAGTGGAGTAAGCAGCCCCCCGGTGTTGGCCACAATGGCAAGAAAAAACATCACAGTGTGAACTTTGTTTTTTCTTTTCTCGTTGGCTCGCAGCATGGGTCTTATCAAAAGCATGGAGGCCCCGGTAGTGCCCATGAATGAGGCAAGTATTGCCCCAATGACTAAGAAAATCAAATTGACGCAAGGCCTGCCCGACACTGTCGCCGAGATATAGATACCGCCTGAAATTGTAAAAAGAGCACCAAGCAATATAATAAATGGAATATAGTCAAAAAATACATGATTCGCCAACTCCTTGCCATATCCCAGTGCAAGCATATAAACGGCCACCGGGACAGAAAGAGCCACACTCACAATGAGTTTATTGAAATTATTTTCCCATAACCTGACTCCTGTCAGAGGCAAAACAGCGATAAGCAGCAAAAGCAGACAGAAAGGAAGAATGGCATAAATATGAATAGTTTCCATTATCCGAATTATTAAATTTATAGATTTAGCGCCATTTTGCTGCCAAATTCGTGCCCAAAATAAAACATGGATGAGATTCGCTGCAATATTTCATTAATCCAATAAATAAGTACAAACAACCCTGTACTGAACCCGAACACAAAGTGATTTTATATTTCGCTTTCTCAATATGTATAAATTCTTCCTCACCATGAGCAATGTGTATATATAAATAAATAATATTATGCAACCAGTTTCAATGTGTTTCGTTCGATTCAATTAAGAAATGATTCCGGATGTCAATTCGCTGTTCACCGCATAACATGAAGTTAAAAATTACACAAGTCTGAGAAGATTAAATTACATTAGCAAAAAATTTTGTTGCATGACTATTACCATACGGCAGGTTCAAAGCAGGCAGGACCTGAAAGAATTTATCTTTCTTCCTGAAAAGATCCATCGCAACCATTCGAATTGGGTTCCGCCCATTTATATAGATGAATGGGATTTTTTTAACCCTGATAAAAATTATGCCTTTTCTTTTTGCGACACTATATTATTGCTCGCCAGAAGAGGGCAGCAGGTGGTGGGAAGGGCAATGGGTATAATCAACCACAAATACAACGAAATCAGCAACGAAAAAGACGCCAGGTTTTCGTTTATTGAAACCTGGAACGATAAGGAGGTATTCAAAAGCTTAATAAACGCCATCTCTGCTTGGGCACGGGAAAAAGGAATGCAAACCCTGGTTGGTCCAATGGGTTTTTCGGATAAGGATCCTCAGGGTTTTTTGATAGCGGGGTTTGACGAGCCGGTTGTAATTTCGTCGAACTGCAATTTTCCGTATATGGTTGATCTTATTGAGGGCGAAGGTTTTACAAAAAAGGTGGATCTCGTTGTATATAAAATCCAGGTTCCTCTGGCGGTTCCTCCGGTTTATGCTGCCATCTACGAACGGTTTCTGCGAAATAACAACGGATATAAAGTGATTGAATTTACCTCACGCAGACAGGTAAGGCCATACATTCAGCCGGTGTTTGAACTTATCAATCTGACATTTACTGATATTTATGGTTTTCAGCCATTCAGCATTAAAGAAATGAATGATTTTGCCAATCGCTACCTTTATTTGATTAACCCCCGGTTTATTAAACTGGTGTTGGGTCCCGAAAATGAAGTGGTAGGGTTTGTGATCGGAATGTCGGATCTGAGCAAAGGAATTCAAAAAGCCAAAGGCCGGCTGCTTCCATTCGGATTCATACATTTGCTATTGGCCGGTAAAAAGAGTACCCAACTTAACCTGTTGTTGGGCGCTATACATCCGCAGCACCAAGGCAAAGGCCTGGACGCGGCAATGGGAGTAAAAATGTTCGAATCGGCCAGGCTTACAGGTAAAACAACACTCGACTCGCATCTTGAACTTGAGAATAACACCAAAGTCAGGGCAGAAATGGAGCGGGTTGGTGGGAAAGTATATAAAAGATACCGGATCTATCAGAAACCGCTGGATTATTGAGCAGAAAATCAAATCTGCCTGCATCAGGATTCTGTTACTATCCATTCAGAGACAAGGGTTTTGCGGATTGCCACTTGTAAATGAGGAACTATTTCCCGATCGCATCATAACCCTATTCAAGAATCTTATAACTAACTGTGAACACGTCTTTTCCGTTTTCGCAGCCCATTTGCATGGCTGCCTGGTTTTGCATAATGGCGCCCCCCCAGTAATTGTGGTTGTATATATATGGCGTGCTGAACCAGCTTTCGATGTGCATGGTTAGGGCTGCTTCAAGCTTTTGGTTCGGGTTAACCGTAAAACCTGGCCCAAGGGGTTTTACTGAAAAAGCATTGTGTATAAATCCAATGATGTCTTGTATCAGTCCTGAATTATTCCGATATATCTGGCCAATGCCCAAATGAAAGTTGAATGCTCTACGAGCCTGGGTTAGATCTAACCACCAGCCATTGATCATCAGATAATGGTAGCCACCACCCAGAATATCAGGCCATGCCATATTAACTTCAGGTGGGTTCACAAACAGGAATGATTTGTTTTTTGCCTGCGAAATTCCAAAAGTAAAGGTTATAGAATCATATTTTCCGGCAGGCACTTCGCCAGTGACCATCCATGTCTGTGTCGAGGGGATGTTCAGATCAATATAGTGGATATCATCCCAGGTAGCCGGCTCAACCACGCTGCCATCAGAACGGTGCAGTTTAAGGTCGGAGATAAAATACATTATTTCGGTCACTTCATAGCGATTGCCTGCCGCATTGGTATAAATCATCTGATCTTTGATCAAGTCCTGACCATCAACTTTGTGAATAAAGTTTATCTGCATTGTTGCAGTTTGCGTGGTTTTCTTTTTCCTGTCGCAGCTGGAGAATAAGATCGGAATTATCAATAAAGCGACCAAAAGCCTGGTTTTCATCCTATTTTTTCTATTCGGTGTTTCATATAAAGCTGCCATGCTAATTAATGCCATTCAAAAGTCTAAAAATGAACAGTCAGGTTAAAATAGTAAGAGCGGCCTTGTTCAAATAATTTTCCAGTTGTTCCGATCATCCGGCGGTTCAGATGCTCATAGTATGCTTTATCAAAAATATTTGAGATTCCGGCCATCAAACGGATTGCGTTAAAGGGCTGATATACCATACTCGTCCCTGCAATGATATAGCCGGGAGTTGATTCTTCATAGCTTGCCTGCGAAACTTGTTTTTGAGGGCCGACAGCCCTTACTTCGAAAAGGGGCTCCAGCCTGTTTTTCAATAACCTGTAGCTCACTTTCAGGTTGCCTTCCAGGGCAGGCATTTCGGGAACCGGGTCGTTTGTCAGCAATTCTGTTCCCACTGCTTGTCCGTTTTGAAGTAATATTTTTTCAATTTCGGGGAAGTAGGCATAGGTGTATCCTGCTGAAAGCGATGTGTTTAGTTTTACCAAAGGTTCGCTTCGAAAGCCCACCTCAAATCCATAAAAGATAGCCTTTTTCAAATTGTTGAATTGTTTCACTCCAGGGGCCCCCATGCTTTGCGGGCGGGCAACAGTAGGTGGCACCAAAGTGCCGGTTATAAAATTAAGTATCTCAGATCTAAACAAGTTGGTATAGAAATTCGTGTTTGAGGTTGTGAAATCAACTGTGAGATCTGCCTGGTAGTTTATTTCCGGGTCAAGCCTTGGGTTTCCGAGATAGTCATATCGGTCGAAACCGGTGGCGAGAAATTTGATATAACGCTCCTGCAGATCGGGTGGTCTTGCTCCGCGGCCGATTCCAACTGTAAATTTAAGATTCTCCTTTGCCTGCCAGGACCCGTTGATTGCCGTGCTCCAGAAAATGCAGGTTTGCGGTGTAGATTTGAAATAGTTATGGTTGTCTTTAATTATAACCAGTGTGTCTGCTGAGGCACCGTGATTGATGTCGGCCCGCAAGGCAGCCGAAAACCTGGCCGGTTTCAGAGGCGACGACAACGAAATGAATACACCCGAATTCAGCATATAGGCGTCCTTCCAAAGGTTGAAATTGCGAACCGAAGTTGTCTGAAAGTCGCCCATGTTCATAATCATTTTCACAGTCCTGCTACCGTCTTTCTGTTTATAGTCCAGATCGCAGCCTCCGACAAGCAAAAGGCTTTTAAGTTGGCGCTGTATGGCAAGGTGAAGGCCGCCTGCCTGAGTGTTAGCTATTGCGACCGCCTGCATAATTCCCTGATTAGGTGGCACAATAGTTGAGTATTGCGGACGATGGCGATTGTCCATCTCATGATAAACTTTTGAGTAATAGGCCGAAACCAGGAAGTTATCACCTAAGTTCTTCTGGCTTTTCTTTTCATAACGCAACGCAACAATATTTGCGTTGTCGGCATTTTCGTCCATCGGAAGGGCGGCGAACATTACATTTCTTGCAAAACTGCCCTTATACGAAACTTCAATTTTTTGATTATGTGCAAGTTTAACACCTACATCGGCAGAAATGCTGTATTTGGTGAAGTTGGCATCCCATGCCTTGTTGTTGCCATCGGTATAATCGCCAAAGCTTTTATAGCCACCTGAAAGTTGGTAGAAAAAAGTGTCGGACGAGCCATAAAATTTAAGGTGTTGCCCGAAACCTTTGCGAAGTGGCTCGAAGCCGGTAAATGATTTGACATGAAATTTTCGATCTTCGTAAGGGTTTTCTGCCCTGCTGATTACCCTGATGGTGCTTCCGAGGGATGGTCCGTATCTAAGCAAATATGGGCCTCGTACGATTTCAAGTGAGTGAATATCTTCGGGTTCAATGCGTGTCAGTACCGGATCCATTCGGTTGGGGCAGCCTCCTTCGATTTGTGTGCCATCGTCAAGAAAAATTCTGACCTGCCCAAATCGCAACCCCCTGATTACCGGGTCAATGGCATAGCCGCCACGCCGGATGCCGTTTACATTAGGGATGGTTCGTAAAAACTCCCCCATATCAACTTCATGCCCATTCACTAAGTCCTTACCTTGAATAATAGTTGTCTTATAAATCGGAGGCGGAGCTTTGTCGAAAATTTCGACTCCTGGCAGAACAATCGCGGTATCTGGTTGATTTTGGGCCACCAAGGCAACGCATTGAAAACATAATATAAGCAGTAAGAAAAAGATAGATTTAATCATACTTGTTTTATTTCAATGCCCTGGCTTTCATTTCATTGAGCACAAATTTAAGCATTTTAGGTCCTTCTGGTATTTTGCCGCTGCAATTTCAACGGGTGGGTGGGCGGGATTTACCCCGGTAATGAATAAATACGGATGTCAAAATCATCAATCCATAAGTTTTCCTGGCCATTGATCCAGAAAAAGGCCTTCAATCGGTCGGTTGGTAAGATTTCAAAATCGGGTTCTCCAACCAATAAAACTTTTCGCCAGATATTTTTATTGATGAAAAATTCAGAAGCCCCAACTGAAGTTTGCCACACCGATTTTTCATTTCTTTCGATGACAATGTATAGCGCTGCATCGGCATTCTGTTCCAGGAAGACCTTTGCCTGGGCTACAATGCGCAAGTTGCCGGTGGCTCCCAATTCCTCAAAACGGGCTTCCATTGCCGGGCTGCCTGGTTGATTTGTGTTGAGACGCCACGAAAATCCACCATCAAAGCACTTTGTCTCATCACGCTTTGTGGTGTCGCCGACCCAAAAATGATATGATCTCTCAAAATCGTTAACACTTCGGAACAGCGGAAGGCGGCGGGGTTGATTCTTAAAAACCTTGAAAAGAATCCTGCCATCGTTTACAGTATTTTGCTCATCAGGAAAGTATGAACGGATGATTTCTTCCGCTTCGGGTTCATCGGGCAGGTTGTATCTACCATAAATCAGGGTATGAAATTGATTGCTTTTTATCGAAGCATATATAAATTCGTCCAGCTTGAGTATGTCTGATTTTTGGCTAAATCTTTGAAAATATATTTTGTAAGGGTAATTAGTCAAAAACTCTTTCATCCGGTCGGGGTTGTCAACATTCAGCACCAACAAAGTGGAGTCGGGGGCTGGCATATGCCTATTCATCTGCTGTGTAAGCTTGCGATATGCCAGCAATTGTTTTTGATCACTGCTTTTTAGGTGCTGAATTAATAAAAAAACGGCAAGTAAAAGAGCGAATAGAATGATAATCAGAAAGGTGAAGGCGCGTTTTGGAGATTGCTTTTTTAGTAAATTGAAAAGAATGACTGCTATGGTCAAGAAAAATGCAAAACTGGAAAAATAAAATCCAGCCATCACGGGCTTATTCTCATACCTGAATTCAATGGAGTTTTCTCCTTCAGGCACAATACAAGAAATAAACAGGTTGTTGGAAGTAAAATGATCAATCGGTTCGCCATTTAAATAGGCATTCCAGTCAGGGAAATTTGTTTGAAGAACTGTCAATGCTTTCGGAGAGTTTATTTCAACCTTACACAGAATCTGGTTTGGATAGAACTTCATGATAGCGATTGTATCGCCTGGGCTACAAGGAAACATTTGGTGGCTGATTCTATCAAAAACACTATCGGCAATCCATAGCTTCTTTGGATCGCCCAAAGAATCAGGATGATAGGTGGAAAAAGGCCGGATGATTGAAGACAGGAAAGCTACCGGGTTTTTGATGCTGTTTTCAAATAGTTCGGGATAATCCCGCTGCAGGGTTTCGAATCCATTTAGGCGAAAACTATTAAACCCTTCAGCGCTAACTGTTTTGGTGAATATGTTGGTATTGCGCCAAAGTGGCTGCAAGCCAGGTTTAGAATCGCGGTACTTTGCCGCTGCAACGCCAAGGTCGGGCAACGGAAACCCTTCGGGCATTTTGTTTAAAACTTTTGAGATTGATGCAGGCCTGGGGTCGGAGGCAACTGTCACAAAGAAATTCAATTTCACAGCGATTGTCATTTCTGCGATAGTGAAAAAAATGAAGAAAAGTGCTAAAGCGCTACTTCTTCTTTTGTATAAAAATACCCCTGCTACAAATATTCCCAAAAATATCACCTGGATTATTCCTTGAAAAAACACATGTTCGCTGCGTGTAGAGGACACAAGTGCCTGCTTAAGATTAAAAATAAAATCACACATCTGCAGTGAATAAAAATCAATATGTGGAACAGCCTGTGTAATCTGAACTATAATTACCACCGCAAATGCTGCGGCCAGGACAAGAAGTTTTTGATGATATTGTTCAGGGTTTTGCCATAACTTACTGAGTTCAGCAGTTCCCAAAAGGATGAATGAGACAATTGCAAAATATCTGAAAAATGCAGACATCCGAAAAAGGTTCATGAGGGGCAGATAATCATAGAACCACTGTCGCACAGGAGTATATTTTCCAAAAGCTGCCAGGAGACAAATGAGTCCGAAAAGCCAAAAAATTATCTCCAGTGTGTTCTTCTTTTTTACCCAGGAAATCAGGTATAGCATCAACACAGCCAGGCCAACATACGCATTGTTCATGCTCAGGTCGGTATCGTAAAAAGCAGGATCCTTCACTGCCGCAAAAGGCAATAGCAACGAAATAAGCGACTGCGGCGAGAAAGGCATGAATTCCGCATCGGCCAGCGAAATTCCTCCAAAACGCCCAATATATGGCGAAACCTGAATAAACGTGATGATTATAACTGCTGATAAAAGAATAACGGAAATAACCAAGCCGGATTGAAGCATAATTAACCGAACCAATTCCAGCCACCTTTTGTGCAACATATCCCCGATTACCGTTGCTAAAAACAAAATTAACATCAGGTAGAAGAGCATGATGCTAAGTGCCTGGTATCCACCACTGAGCTGAAGAAACAGGAAAAATGATGTGTGCCACATGTCTGGCCACTTCCTGTGATTAAGCAGCCTGAGAAAGTAATGCAGAATATATGGTATCCAGGTGGCGGCAATAATTCCGAACATCTCCTGGCCGTGGCTTACAAAAAAGCCTGAAAGCATATAAACCAACCCTGCCAACCATTGGGCCAGTTGGTTGTTGGTGAAATTGCCTGCAAGCCGATACATTCCAAAGGCAGCCAAAGCAAGATAACCAATGAACAATAAATGCAGGGTATAAATGCTGTATCCGCCAAGGAGCCCAATCATAATTGCTTCGGGATAAAACACCGAGCGCATGTCGGCATAAATCGGATATCCAAGATGTTGATATGGATTCCAAAGCGGGAAGATTCCGTTTTGGATGCTCTCGCCTACAAAATAACGCCATGGCAAATAGCAGTCAACCATGTCCCATTTGAGTGAAACCTGAAAAAAAGCAACACCACTATAGGCTATACAGGCTATTACCAAATAGCCAATAAGCAAAAATGAGCCTTTATGGGAACCCATAAATTGCCGGACTGATGAGAACATTTGAGAGTGGTTTGCAAAGACCTTCATCAGGCAGGGTTTAGGAATGTCCAAAAATACAAAACCTCTCAATCATTTGCCTGCACGAACGCAATTGGGCTAGCTTTCAGACAATAATTGCGCTTAGAAATAGTTAATTACTATTTAGAGATTGATTAAACCCAATCCCATGAATTTGACCAGAACTCTGTTATTTACCTTTGCCTTTTTTAGTTTCCCGCCCCTCATCGGCACCGCTCAAAACATTGCCATCGGCCAGTGGCAGGAACACCTGCCCTACAATAAAATTATCTCGGTAGCCGAAACAAAAAATCGTATCTATGCTGCCACTCCCTATAGCCTTTTTTATTTCGACAAAAAAGAGGAAAGCGTTACGCGGCTTACAAAGATAAATGGCTTGTCTGATATTGGTGTGAGTGTCATTCAGGCTAATCGTGATAATACAATAGTGGTTGTTGCATATTCTAATACCAATATTGATCTCGTCAGCGAAGGCAATATTTTGAATATCAGCGACATAAAACGAAAAACCATTCTTGGAAACAAATCCATCAATAACATCACTATTATCGGAAATCGTGCCTACCTGGCTTGTGGATTTGGAATTGTGGTGCTCGACATTGCCAAAAAAGAAATTGCTGACACATATTACATTGGCGCTTTGGGTGCCGCAGTGAATGTGTTGGACATCGCTCTGTTTGATCCTGATTCTACGCTCTTTGCGGCTACAACGGAGGGAATCTACAATGCAAGCTTTCGCAGCCCAAATCTTGCCAATTATGCCTCGTGGAGCAGGGTACAAATCATTCCAACTCCAAACTCACGGTTTAACCGAATCGCATCTCTCAACAACCGGCTGATTGTGAACAAACCGGGCAATGCCTTAAATAACGACACCCTGTTCGTTTTCAACGGTACAACGTGGAACTATTTTAACACCAACGAAACAGCGAAGATCAGGAATCTGCGCTCGCAACGTGGCAAATTCATCATAGCACGATGGAATTATGCAAAGATCTATGATCCGAATCTCAACCAGGTTGATTTCCTGCAAGCCTATCATTTTGGCTCGCCAAGCCCTAACGACATGATAATCACAGCAGAAGGGACGACTTTTATTGCCGACGACCAACATGGGCTTATCAAAAGAACAAGCGAGCTGAAAGATCAATACATACAACCAGCCGGGCCTTCCTCAACGACCGTTTATGCTATGGCATTGAACGAGAATTATTTATGGACAGTTCCCGGGGGAAAAAACTCATCGTGGGCAAGTATATATTATCCCGCCGTTATTCAGAGCTATACTGCCGGTAAGTGGCAGTCTTTTAACCCCTGGAATACCGCTGGCATGGACAAATTACATGACGTTCTTTGCTTGGCTGTAGATGCCGATAATCCGAAACGTTTGTTTGCAGGAACCTGGGGCAAAGGACTGATTGAGATGAATGATGGGATCATTGTAAAATCTTATGACAGCACCAATAGTACATTACGCGGAAACGTATATGCACCCACATGGATTGGGATTGGAGGGCTTGCTTTCGACCAGCAAAAAAACCTATGGGTTACAAACAGCAGCGCCGGCAATCTGCTTTCGGTAATGAAACCCAACGGCACATGGCGCTCATTCAACCTAAGCCCTGTAGCAAGCGCAATTGATTTTGGCGGGATAGTGATCGACAAAAACAACCAGAAATGGATGTTGGTTAGGGATCATGGGCTGGTGGTATTTTCTGACAATGGAACCATAGACAATGTGGCTGACGATAAGGCCAAGCGCCTTTCAGCCGCACTGGGAAATGGCAACTTGCCGGGAACCAGAATTTTAAGCCTGGCAGTTGACAATAATGGCGAGCTTTGGATCGGCACAAACGAAGGGGTGGGCGTCATAAGGAATCCGGGAAACGTATTCTCAACAGGAAATTTTGATGCCCAGCGACCATTGGTTGTTATCGGCATATTTACCCAATATCTTTTAAATTCAGAAAACGTAACTGCCATCGCAGTTGATGGGGCAAACCGAAAGTGGTTTGGAACCGATCGGGCAGGAGTTTTTCTGATGTCGGAGGACGGAACGCAGCAAATCTATAACTTTCATGAAGGGAACAGCCCCTTGCTTTCGAATTCAATTACTTCGATTGTAATAGATAAGAAAGGCGAAGTCTATTTTGGCACTTCCAACGGGATTATTTCATATAGGTCTACCGCTTCTTCTCCCGAAGCCAAACCTACCGATGTCTTGGTGTTCCCAAACCCTGTCAGACCGGGTTATGAGGGTTCGATTGCCATAAAAGGGCTGATGAGAGATTCGGAAATTAAGATTACTGACATCAACGGCAACCTTGTTTTCAGAACCAGGTCATTAGGTGGGCAGGCCATCTGGAATGGGATGAACTTTAACGGCCGCCGGGCCAACAGTGGAGTTTATCTGGTTTTTATCGCGAGCGAAGATGGAACCGAGACCCTTGCCAGCAAAATCTTATTTTTGAATTAATTAACGGATTTATTAACTCTCACCCGGATCGGCCATTGATCATGCTACATCAAACCAAGGGAATTGTACTGCATCATTTCAGGTATTCGGAAACCAGTATTATTGCCCGAATTTATACCGAGAAATTTGGGCTGCAATCCTACCTGATCAAAGGAGTCCGTAGGCCCGGTTCAACGTTGCGAATCAGTTTGTTTGAGCATTTGTCGCTCCTCGACATGGTGGTGTATCATAAGGATAGCCGCGAGTTACAGGCCATCAGAGAAGCACAGCTCCTGTATCAGTTCAGATCTATTCATTCCGATCTGCGAAAGAGTAGCCAGGCTCTTTTTATGAATGAAATAATCGTCAAAACGATAAAAGAACAAGAAAGTAACCTAACGTTGTTTGAATACTTGTATGATTCTGTGCTGATTTTAGACGATCCCGAAACGTTTTCCGCACATTTTCACTTGTGGTTTATGGTGCAGCTTGCAAGCCACCTGGGATTTGGCCCTCGGAAGAATTATTCTGCCGGAGATTGTTTTAATTTGAGAGAAGGGAGATTTGTGCCAGCTAGCCCTGGGCACGGTCAATTTTTGGAACCAAGACAAGCTGCAATTTTGAATGAACTTCTGTGCAATGGTCGGCACCCTAAAATTTCGATTCTATTCGACTCAAATGACCGCAAAATAATACTCCTTAAGCTGATAGAGTTTTATCAACTGCACGTGCCTTCTTTTTCAGGGCTACAATCTCCGGCAGTATTGCACGAGGTGCTCAGCGAATAAACCCTTGCTGCAACTCATTTTTCCCTACTTTTGTGCATTATTCTAAAAACTACGTCATTATGGCATTGAGCGAACAAGAAATCATTCGTAGGGATTCTCTTGCACAACTGGTGGCGCTTGGCATCAACCCTTTTCCTTCTGAGGCTTTTGATGTCAATGCAACAACCGCACGCATTCTTGAGCAGTTTCCCATTACTGAAACCCTCTTTCAGGATGTAAGTATTGCCGGACGCATGATGAGCCGTCGTATTATGGGGGCTGCTTCTTTTGTTGAGCTGCAGGATTCTGTTGGCCGTATTCAATTGTATATCAAGCGCGACGATCTCTGCCCCGGCGAAGACAAAACACTGTACAACACAGTTTTTAAGCGCCTGCTTGATATCGGCGACATCATTGGCGTAAAGGGATATGTTTTTGTTACAAAAATGGGCGAGATCACCATTCATGTAAAAGAGATGAAACTACTCTGCAAATCGCTTAAGCCTTTGCCCATCGTGAAAGAAAAGGAAGACCATGTTTTTGATGCTTTCTTAGATCCTGAGCAGCGCTATCGCCAACGCTATCTTGACCTGGTCGTAAACCCGGATATAAAGCGTATTTTTATAGATCGCACTCGCCTGATTAACTCCATGCGCAATTTTCTGAACAGCCGGGGGTATCTCGAGGTTGAAACGCCCATATTGCAACCTTTATATGGAGGCGCAGCTGCAAAACCCTTCAAAACCTATCACAATACACTCGACACGACCTTGTATTTGCGTATTGCCAATGAATTATATTTGAAGCGATTAATCGTTGGCGGTTTTGATGGAGTATATGAATTCTCAAAAGATTTCAGAAACGAGGGCATGAGTCGTTTTCATAATCCTGAGTTCACACAAATGGAACTCTATGTAGCCTATAAAGACTACCAGTGGATGATGAATTTGGTGGAAGAAATGGTTGAACGGATCGCCATGGATTTGAATGGCACCACGCAAATTGTGGCAGGTGATCACCTGGTTGATTTCAAGCGCCCCTGGAAGCGCTTTACCATGTTTGAAATCATACAACACTTCACCGGAATAGACATCAGCAACATGGACGAAAGTGAATTGCGAAGCACTGCAGCCGGTTTGCATGTTCCTCTTACTCCGGCCATGGCCAAAGGAAAGATTATTGATGCAATTTTTGGTGAGGTGTGCGAACCCAACCTCATTCAACCTACCTTTATCACTGATTATCCAATAGAGATGTCGCCACTTGCAAAAAAGCATCCGACAAAGACTGGCCTGGTCGAACGATTCGAAGCCATTGTAAACGGAAAGGAGTTATGTAATGCCTTCTCTGAGTTGAACGACCCGCTTGATCAACGCCAACGTTTTGAAGCCCAACTTGAGTTAGGCATGCGTGGCGATGATGAGTCAATGGTGCTGGATGAAGACTTTCTCAGAGCGTTGGAATATGGTATGCCGCCTACGGCAGGATTAGGTATTGGTATTGACCGTTTGACAATGGTGATGACCAATTCGGCCTCGATTCAGGATGTGATTTTCTTTCCTCAAATGCGCCCCGAAAAATAATCTCTGAGTCCTTCCTTCAGAGGCCACTTAATATTCCCGCTACCAGAAAACCCAGGTAATTACCGATGGCATACCCGATTATGCCAATGGTAATGCCCGATACTACAATATGGCGGTTGCCTATAGCCCCGGCTATCACCGGCACAAAGGGTGGCGAACAAATAAATGCAACCGAAGTAATCATGGTTGTGTCGGCATCAACCTTGAATAGTTTGCTCAGAATCATATGCAAAAACAACGAGCCAAATACTGCCATTGTAACATAGGCGAACAATCCGGGTGTGAGTCCGGCAAAATTTCTGACATCAGCCATCGAAGCCACCACAATGCTGAATATTAAAATCAGGTACATCCCCGATTCGAAGGTCTTATCAATGCGGTTGATGGATGGAATCATCGAAGCTAGGATGCCAAGGGTTGTGATGGTGAGAATTACAACCACCATTACCTGCCTCTCAGAAACCAACATGCTCAGCGTACCTCCAACAGCAAAAATGCCAATTGCCAAGGCATACGACCTCAGTAAAGGAATGAATTTTTTTCTCTGAAAAATCCCCCAAAACGGGTCTTTGCCATCCAGGTCTTTTACGTTGACATCGTCGAGTGGCAGGGGAAATTTGGGAAGGAACCTGCGAAAGAGTTTTTTCCCGATTGTCATGAGGAAGGCTAAATAAAAGACTCCTACCACCAGGTCGTAGGTGTGGGTAAGAATGTATATGTCTGCATCAACATTGAGCATCATCTTTAATGAGGCCAGGTTAGGTGTACCTCCCGTATAAACGCCAATGAGCAGCCCGGCAACTTTCCAGAGGTCATGCATGCCCTTTCCTTTGAAGATGAAATAGCCCAAAACGATCACAGACACCACAGCAAACAGCCCGATAACCAACGAGATGAGGGTTTTGCCGGCCAGGTTTTTCCATTGTCTGATGTTTGCAGAAAACAACATCAGCGGGATAGCCAATAGGATGGTGATACTCATCAACATATCGCGCAACTTATAGATTCTGAAAGCAATTTGCTCGCTATTGCTGATTTGCCCTTGCGCTTGCAGGGACATGATATCGTCAATTGTTGCTTTTGGATTCAGGAGCATGTAGTCGTTGAGGAATGTACCCATCGAGGGGAGTACTCCAATGTTGCCGAGCACCAATCCTACTGCGTAGGCAACAATAACTGCACCGAGCTTGTTTACATATCGGTAGCGATGGGCCAGGTGCAAAATTAACAGCGGCAGGAAAATATAGAAAAGTGCAAGGGAGATAATGATAAGAAGATTCATAACGATTGTTTGTTGGTTTGTATGGCAAAGAAAAGAAATAAACGATTCAAATGCTGAGAAAAATCAAAACTTACTGTCGTTGTTGAATTTGTAATTTCGCAACTTAAAATACCCCCCTATTCATGCCAGGCAATACTTCGAAGCGTTTATTTTCGGCCATAAAAATTCAACCTTCTGATGAAATATTAAATATTTATCATCAATTAAGATCTGCATTGGGGCATGATCGCATTACTTGGGTGGAGGCAGGCAATCTGCACCTGACCCTAAAGTTTTTCGGAGAAACACCTATATCGAATATTCCTGCAATTGAGCAATGCCTTCAAAAAGCTGTTCAGGGTATCAGCGCATTTGATATACGCATTCGTAAAACGGGAGTGTTTGGCAGTTCCTACGACCCGCGGGTAATATGGTTTGCAATAGAATCAGCTGGAGAATTACAGCAGATGTTTCGTTCGGTTAACGATCAATTAGCGCGCGTTCATGTTTTTCCGGACAGGCAAAATTTTGTGCCCCATCTTACCATTGGCCGAATAAAACAAATAGCCGACAAGCGGCTATTTCAAGAAACAATCAGCGGGTTCCAAGACAGTGAAATGGGTTCTCAGAAAATTATGGAACTGGTTCTGTTCGAAAGCATCCTTCAACGCACCGGGCCAACATACAATGCCTTAAGAAAATTTCGTTTAGAGGATTAAAATTTTGGACACCTAAGACCGGAGCACTATTTCCCTGTTTGGTCATTTTCTTTTTCCGGGCCTTTTGTCTGACTGAGATATGTGCGTTCAATGAAATAATAAATGAGTAACCCTGCCCCTCCAAAAAGAAAAAGCATTGCAAAATATGCTTCCTCACGATCGAAATCTCCATACTGAATGCTTATCCTGGCCATAATCAGGCCAAGGCCAAGTGCAACAAGGATTATTCCCCATTTCAGGGCTTGATTTAAAGATCTTCTGGCTTCAAATAAATTGGCATTCAATCCCTTTTCAATTAAGGCCAGGCGTTCGCGTTTTCTGACGTTCAGATAAACGATGGCGACAATCATTGCAAAAACGCTCAATGGAATAATTATTTCGGTCATATAAGTTAATTTTATTGGGTTAACTGGCATTTTGACGCCAACCTTTGGATGAAGGTTACAGATTTGGGGAAATTTTACAACATCATTGCCCAACACCGATGGGCAAAATACTATATACAATTGAAATCGAAAAACATTTTACCCTCGAAAGCAAAATCATCGCCCATTTCTCCCTTTTATTCTTAATTCGATTAAGGTATAACCAGGCCAGGCCATGTCATTTTAATTGTCAATTTCTTTGTAACTTTCGTGGCTGACAGGCGTCAAAACAATCGGATATGGTCTATACCGACGACAATAATATCATTGCCAGGGTGCTGGCCGGAGAAACAGCTGCATTCGAGCAACTGATAAGCCGCTATCAGGAAATGGTGTTCCAGATAGCCCGTCGGGTAACAGCCAATAAAGAAGATGCCGAAGAGGTGGCACAGGATGCGTTTCTTAAAGCTTACCAGGCTCTTCCGGGTTTCAAACAGGAATCGAAATTTTCGACATGGCTCTATCGGATCGCCGTTAATACGGCCATTTCGGTTACAAGGAAAAAAAAGTTGACGATGGTTGCGATGGATGAATCTTTGGTTAGTAATTATTCAGAAGACGAAGTGAAGGAAAACCTAAACTTTCTTTCTTCGGCTGAACAATGCGATTCCATCAACGAAGCCATGAAACAACTGCATTCGCAGGATGCCTTGTTGATAAATATGTTTTATTATGACGGGCTGAGTATAGAAGACATCAGCGAAATTACCGGCCTCAGCAACGCAAACGTAAAAGTAAGGCTGCACCGCATCAGGAAAAAATTATATGCGATGCTCAACGAATTAATACCAAAAAAACTGGTTCGCACAGGACATTAAAAAGCAAGACACGATGGAAGATTATGATTTGCAGGATGATTATCTGAAAAAACTGCTCCGTAAAAATGAACCCGAAAAACCGGCTGTAGATTTTACCGCCAGGGTGATGAAAACTGTTTTTCAGCTTGAATCTGAAAAAGCCCGAAACCCATTGTGGTCGTTGAATATGCTTTGGTGGGCATTGGCATCTGTTGCCATAATCTTGATATTATCCGTATTCCTGTTCCCGTTTATTAATATTTCGATCCCTAGTTTCATCAACATTGACACTGATACCGAAAGGATGCAGCGAACCCTGAGCCTGGTTGTGGATTCGTTTAATGGATTTCTCCTGCTTATTGACTACATCAGGGAATCAAATCTTGCCATTATTGTAATGACCATTATTCCCGTCCTCTTTATTATCGATCTGCTTTTCAGGCGAATTTCAAGCCGCTCTTTTCTGTTTAGTTTCTAAGATGTCCAGGCTTCCAGAATCCCTCTCTATCGAGATAATTGACCTTATTACAAACATCGAGGGGGATGTTCCCCAGATAGTATCAAAAAATCTGGTTGCTGGGGGTTGTATCAACCGGGCTATGTGCATTCAGACTGCCGAAAGCAAATACTTTCTCAAATACAACCAAGCAGGTCGTTTTCCGAATATGTTCATCTCAGAAAAAGAAGGGTTGAACCTTATTGCCCAGACGGGTAGATTCAGAACGCCCAAAGTCATTGGCACAGGTGAAGATGCCAGCCAGGCTTGGCTACTGCTCGAAAACGTTGAGGAGGGCTATATTAAAACAGGTTTTTGGGAGAACTTCGGTACTTCGCTGGCCGAAATGCACCGCGAGACCGAATCAGTATTTGGTCTCAATCACAATAATTATATCGGGTCGCTGCCGCAAAGTAACCGTTTCCACGATTCGTGGAGCGATTTTTTTATTTACGAACGCTTAGAGCCCCTGCTTGCCTTGGCACGGGAGACGGGATTGATTGACAGCAAACTGAATAACCAGTTTTCCAACCTCTATAAAGCCATTCCCTCAATCTTTCCATCGGAGCCCCCCTCGCTGGTTCATGGCGACCTTTGGAACGGTAACTTTCTGTGTGATAATAATGGCAAACCCTGCCTCATTGACCCCGCCGTTTATTATGGCTTCCGCGAAATGGATATCGCGATGTCCCTGCTATTCGGCGGATTCGACAAATGCTTCTATGATGCCTATAACGAGTCTTTTCCGCTGGTTTCAGGCTGGAAATACCGAGTTGAAATTTGCAATGTCTATCCGGTATTGGTACATCTGAACTTATTTGGCAAAAGCTACCTCGCTCAATTGAGAGCAACGCTCGAGATGTTTTAATCTCAAAATTCCTACATTTGGACCATGAGTGTCCAGGTCAACCATTTCACAATTCCTGTTTTTGTCCCGATGCAGGGCTGCCCTTTTGAATGTATATTTTGTAACCAGAGGAATATCGTAAGTCAACCAGGGCTGCCATCCGATGATGTGATAAAAACCAAGATAGAGGATCACTTGAATACTATTCCCACTGAAAACACCCTTATTGAGGTTGGATTCTTCGGAGGGAGCTTTACGGGATTGCCAGTGGATGATCAGGTACGTTACCTTGGGTTGGTTCAACCCTACCTGAAAACAAAACAGATTGCAGGAATCCGCATCTCAACACGGCCCGACCTGATCAGGCCGGACAACCTCGCATTGCTGGCCGGTTTTGGGGTTACCACCATTGAGCTTGGTGTTCAGAGCATGGATGACCAGGTGCTTAAAAACTCAGGTCGGGCATATCCTACAGCAGCAGTGTTGCAAGCAGCCAATTTAATCAAAGAAACGGGTTTTTCGCTCGGTATGCAGATGATGATCGGCCTGCCTGGAGATTCGCTGGAGAAAAGCATTGAAACCGCAAAGCAGATAATTGCTATGAAAGCCAAAACCATCCGCATATATCCAACCCTGGTGGTTCGCAATACCCGACTTGAAGCGCTTTTCAGGCAAAACTTGTTTGTGCCGCTAACATTAATACAGGCCGTGGATTGGTGTGCAAGCCTGGTTCTTTTATTCGAAGAGGCAGGGGTGAACATCCTGCGGCTTGGATTGCATCCCTCAGAGGGATTACTCAATGGCGAAAGCCTGGTTACAGGTCCTTTTCACGTGGCATTTGGCGAAATGGTTTATTCAAAAATCTGGTCTGATAGGTTTGCGACCATCTCTTCAGAAAAGCATGATTCCATTTCAGTTTATGTCAATTCAAGACAACTTAATTGTGCAGTTGGACATAAGGGCACGAATAAGCATGAACTACTGAATAGGTTTTCGAAGGTTCGGTTTGCTGTAGATAATCATTTGGAAGGAAGGAGTTACCGTGTTGATTATCATTGATAAGAAAGCACCCGCTCAAGCAAAGAAAAACCTGGTCGCACACGCCGACTTGATTGAGCTCGAAACTAGTTCAATTACCTATCCCGCCATATCAGGCCATCCCGACATATTTTTTTCCCCCACGCCTAAAGGACTGGTTG
The DNA here is from genome assembly GCA_037446395.1 of Lentimicrobiaceae bacterium. Classification (GTDB taxonomy): domain Bacteria; phylum Bacteroidota; class Bacteroidia; order Bacteroidales; family JAAYJT01; genus JAAYJT01. The sequence goes on along the minus strand of JBBIIP010000002.1, from coordinate 115,233 downwards.
TGGCGCCTAACCTTCCACCGCATTATCTGCAAGTTCTTGAAAAGTATCAAATTAACTATCAGACAGGAACAAAAGCAGTTGGAAACAAGTATCCCAATTCAGCCATTTATAACGCTGTTATCACCACACGGTATTTCATCCATAATCTGCGGCATGGCGATCCAACACTTTTAGCCACCTGTGCTTCCCTCACACATATTCATGTAAATCAGGCATATACTCGCTGCAACCTGTTCCAGGTCGCCAATAATTTATTCATAACCTCCGATGAGGGAATTGAAAAAACACTCTGTCGCAGGCAATTGCAATGTGTTTATTTTTCGCCAAAGGGGATCAATCTGCAAGGTCATTGTCATGGGTTCATAGGAGGAGCATGTGGGCTGTGGCAGAATATGGTCTTTCTGTGTGGAAGCCTCAGGCATTATGCTTGGGGAAACAAATTCAGGAGCGTGGTTGAGGAAGAAGGCTATAAGGTGGTTGAACTTTATGATGGGCCGCTGCAGGATATTGGAACTATTTTATTTGCTGGTTCTACCGGATAAAGATAAAATTTAACCTAAAGGAAAAGTGCAACCCATAATTTTCTGTCATACCCACAGCATTTATCTGAATGAAAAGCCTTGCTATTAGTATCGGCAGTAATATCAAAGCCTGCATAAAACTACTTCTTCTTACATATTTGTTATCAGCTTAAACCCTGTTCCATGAACATTTATCAACTCCACTGTCGGGTCTTTAGCGAGGTACTTGCGCAATTTGGCAATATATACATCCATGCTGCGGGCATTGAAGTAGCTGTCGTCGTTCCAGATTTTATGAAGGGCAATGCGCCTGTCGAGCACCTGGTTCATGCTCTCACACAACAGTTTAAGCAACTCTGATTCTTTTGAAGTTAGCTTTTGCTGAAAATCGTTTAAGCTCAACGTTTGCCGGTTCACATCAAAAATAAAGGTGCCGATGTGATACATACTCACGTCTTCTCCGGGCAGGGGTCCCTGAAGCGACCTGCGCAAAACCGCTTTCATCCGGACCAATAGTTCTTCCATTGCAAATGGTTTGGTGATGTAATCATCGCCGCCCAACTCAAAACCCTTGATTTTGTCTTCTTGAAGCGATTTGGCCGTGAGAAACAAGATGGGGATTTTTTTGCTGTCAGATCGAATCTGCTTTGCAAGAGCAAATCCATCCATCACAGGCATCATCACATCAAGGATGCAGATGTCATACTGGCTTTTTGAATATGCCTGCAAGGCCTCCTGCCCATTGACACAAAGTGTGGTTTCGTAACCTTTTGCCTCGAGATATGATTTGAGAATGCTGCCAAGGTTGCGGTCATCTTCGGCAAGCAGGACTTTGAGTTTTTCGGTTTCCATAGATGGTTCTACTTGTTTTCGAATGGCAAATATATTCTGAAATGGCTTCCCTGTCCGGGTTCGCTTTCTACACTGATGCTTCCTTTGTGTTTTTCTACAATGAATTTTACGTAACTCAACCCAAGCCCATATCCTTTCACATTGTGTATGTTTCCGGTAGGAACGCGATAAAGTTTATCAAAAATCTTCTTCTGGTTGGCTTTGCTGATGCCAATTCCGTTGTCCGATATGTGAATGACAATTCCGTGGTTTTCATTTTCAGTTGAAATATGCAATTGGGGTTTTGTGGGCGTGTATTTATTGGCATTCTCAAGAAGATTTGTGAATATGTTTGTCAGGTGTACCCGATCTATCAGCATCACACTTTGGGTAGCGTGCAGGCCGGTTGTGATTTTCCCGTCTCTGATTTCAACCTGGATGCTCATGGTTTTCACTACTTCGCGGATGATTTCATGAATATCAACTGATTCGAGCTTCAGGCGAAGTTCGCTTTTTTCGAGGATGGCTGTTTGAAGGATTTTTTCGGCCATAATGCCCAGGCGGCGGTTTTCCTCGCTGATGATTCCAATATAGCTTTTATAGAGTGATTCTGATTTTTGAATGTCCTTGTCGGTAAGGGCTTCGCAAGCCAATGCAACCGTAGAGATGGGAGTCTTGAACTCATGGGTCATGTTGTTGATAAAATCTGTCTTTAGCTCCGAAAGCCTTCGCTGTTTGATGATGGTTGCAATGGCATAGATGAATGTCCCAACCAAAATTATTACAATCAAAATTGAAACCGCTAACAATCCGGCAAGCTGCTGTAGCAGAAACCGAACCTGGTTTGGAAAATAAAGGGCAAGATAGTCGGGTGTAAAGAAAAGATTATCTGAGGCCAGAGGGAAAAAGTATCCTTCCTGCATCATCAGTTCACGATAGTTTCCGGTTCGTTCTACAATCATGCGGTTTTGCATCGGGTTGAAGATGCCAAATTCAAACCCGGTGCGAAGTCCAATATTTTTCAATTCCTGGCCAATTAGCGAATCGAGTTTATTCTTATCATACCGCCCTTCGAGGTTCATGGGGTTGCGTGCCCGCATGATTTCGGCAAACATTTCACTGAGCATTTCAGATTGTTTTCGAAAATTTTCTTCGGTCAATCGGTCGTCTTTTTCGCCGGATAGAGGTTCTTGCCCAATGGCTGTTTGGTTAGGCCGAGATATAGAGGCGTCTCGTTTATTCTTAATTCGCGCTAATGAATTGGGCAAGGGTTCATTTTCCAAAGTGCTTAACTCTTGGTCGTTTATGGATTGCCGAAGGCTATCATCGAGTTTCTGATAATGATAGTGCAGATTGAGCGAATCGAATGAACGAATCAGGCGGTCGGTTTGCTGCTCAAGGCTAAATTGCCTGGCCAGTTCCATTTTTTGTATCTTAAAAATGATTGCTGAAGCAGCTTCGTTCACACTTCTTGTAAATTGGTCTCCTTCGACAAGAATTGCACTGCGCACCCAATAGATCTGAATGCCAACCAAGGTAATCAGGGCAAGGCTGACCAGGGAAATAATGAGCAGGATTCGGCGGCGGTTCATACATGCAAAAGTACAGATTGGCTGGGCGTCAATTGTCTGATTAACAATTTTTAACTTAAATTGCATTTTCTTAACACTTCAACCCCCCGTGGCAAAGTATTTTTGTTGCGCAATTATTTCTCATAATCAGATTGAATACTTTAAGGCTTTTTGTTAGGTGTGTGTTTTGATAAAACCCTGAAGTAATTTGTTTTTGTTTGGAAAAGGTGCGGCAATGGTTAGGTCGCACCTTTTTTTTATTTTTACATCCATATCGTATCAAATACAAAGGCCATGAACATACTGCATGTTGATGTTAACGCCATGGAACAATTCATAGAACCTGGTGATCTCAAAAAAATTGAGACAGAATTGAAGATATGTCATAACGACTTGCTCAACGGAAGGGGCGCAGGAAATGATTTTATCGGATGGATTAGGCTTCCTTCTGCCACCGCACCCCAGCTTCTGGATGACATCACCGAACTGGCATCAGAACTGGCAGCCAAGTCTGAAATTGTTGTAGTTGTTGGCATTGGTGGCTCATATCTCGGCGCCCGTGCATTGATCGAAGCCCTGCAGCACACTTTTGCCGCACTGCTGCCCGCTTTCAAACGACCAGGGCCACTGGTGCTGTTTGCAGGTAACAATATCAGCGAAGGCTATCATGCCCACCTTCTCGAAGTCCTTCAAAAAGTAGATTGGTCGCTTGTGGTGATTTCAAAGTCAGGCACCACAACCGAGCCTGCCATTGCGTTCAGGATATTAAAACAGGAACTGGTTCGCAAATACAGCGTAAAAGAAGCACGCAAACGCATCATTGCCATTACGGATAAAGCCCGCGGTGCCCTGAAAAACCTTTCCATTGCCGAAGGATATAAAACCTTCGACATTCCGGATGATGTGGGAGGCCGTTATTCGGTTCTCACACCGGTTGGATTACTGCCTGTCGCGGTTGCAGGGTTCGACATATCAAAAATGATTGGTGGTGCCGCCGATATGGAGCAACTCTGCCTTGCTTCGCACCACATCACCGATAATCCGGCAGCACTCTATGCAGCTGCACGCAACGTGCTCTATCGCAGAGGAAAACCCATCGAAATCATGGTAAACTACCATCCCAACCTGGTTTTCTTTACCGAATGGTGGAAACAACTTTATGGCGAAAGCGAAGGCAAGATGCATCGGGGAATTTTTCCCACAGGGGTTAGTTTTACCACTGATTTGCACAGCATGGGGCAATATATCCAGGATGGTTTGCGTGTGATTTTTGAAACCGTGTTGTCTGTAAATCAAAGCAGTGTCGAGTTAAAGGTTCCGTTTCTCGACGATGACGCGGATGACCTAAACTACCTTGCAGGAAAACACTTGCAACAGGTAAATCGTATGGCTGAAATGGGCACCCTTCTTGCACATTTGGATGGGCAAGTGCCTAATATTCGCATCAATATCCCGCAAATTAACGAATATCACCTTGGAAGCCTGATCTATTTCTTTGAGTTTGCCTGTGCACTCAGTGGCTACACACTTAACGTTAATCCCTTCGACCAGCCGGGGGTTGAGGCTTATAAAAGAAACATGTTTGCACTGCTCGGGAAACCCGGATTTGAATTCGAAGGGCAAAAATTGACCGAACGGCTAAAAAATCTGATCTAGCAGAGGAGGGAAAGAATGAAGCTAATTGAACTCGCTTTGAGCCGACAAAGTGTTCGCCGCTACGATGGCCGTCCGGTTGAGAAGGAAAAGTTGGTGCAATGCCTTGAAGCAGCGCGGATTGCTCCTTCGGCCAGCAATTCTCAACCGTGGCATTTTATTGTGGTTGATGAGCCTGTATTGAAAAACAAATTGGCTGAGGCTACTTTTGATCCGGTGCTGACATTTAATAAATTTACCCTGCAAGCCCCGGTAATCATTGTCATTATCACAGAAAGAGCAAAGTTTATTACGCGGCTGGCTTCAAAAATCAAGAAACGCGACTGGAGCCAGATGGATACAGGTATTGCAGCCGAGCATTTCTGCCTGCAGGCAGCCGAGCTGGGACTGGGCACCTGTATGATTGGTTGGTTCAGCGAAAGCAAAGTGAAAGCACTTCTTGGTATCCCTGAATCAAAATTTATTGGGCTGCTCATCAGTTTGGGCTACCCCGCCGAAGGCTATCGCCTGCGAGAAAAAACAAGAAAGCCATTTCATGAAATCGTCTCCTTCAACCGATACAAATCCGGCAAAAGCCTCATCTGAAACAACGCAATACAAATCGGTTTATTGATTCCTTCATCAGGCCAGCGCCTCTGTGCAGATTTTGTGCAGCAATTCGGCTGCCGGACTGATGAGTTCGTCAGGAAAAACATAATCGGTGCTGTGTAATGCCGGATGTACTGTGCCTGCGCCCAAACCAATCAGCGCACCTTTAAATTTCTTCGTGAAGTACCCGAAGTCTTCTGACCAACAAAAAGGTTTTTTCGGAGGTGACGCCTTCATTCCAAGATTCTTTGCAGCTTTTAGCACCAATTGCACCGCCTCGGTTTGGTGTATGGTGGCAGGAAAATAGTCGGCATATTCAATTTTAACATCAAGCCCATCTGGTTTTGCCAGGCAATATGCAAGATCCTCACACTGAAGCTGTAAGGCTGCAAGGTTCTCGTCGGAATCTGCCCTCAGGGTAATCATCATCATGGCATCGCCAGGATTGATGCCAAAAGATTCTGCCCCTGACTGAATATGTGTTATTGTTGCGAAAGTGCTGCTATTGGCCGAAGAAATTTTAGCCGGGAGTTTATTAATCCGCATGATCAATTTTGCCAGGGCATTTAACGGGCTTTTCCCTTTTTTAGGTTCGGCGGCATGCGATGAGCGCCCCAGGTATCTGATTCTTGCTCCAATCGATGCCGAGGTAAAGTTGCCCGAATTTATGACAACCTGTTTCAAAGGAAAGCCAGGAAGATTATGGAATGCAAATACAAAGTCTGGCACTATCTCTGAAAACCTGGGATCGTTCAATACTGCCTGTGCGCCCTGGCCGGTTTCTTCTGCCGGTTGAAACAGTAGCGCCACCCTCCCCCGTGCAAGCGGTTGTTGGTTGATCAATGCAGCCAACCCTAAAAGTATGGCTATATGCCCGTCGTGCCCGCAGAGATGAGCGGCCATTTGTTTCTCCGAACTACCTGAATCCTTTCGATGACTTGCGATAGGCACAGCATCGAGCTCTGCACGAAACAACAACACTGTGCCTGGTAGATGGCCTTCAAAAACAGCCATCACCCCATGGCCACCTAGTTGGGTAATAATCTTTTTGGGCGACAACGTTTTCAAAAAACCGATAATAGTCTCAGCAGTGACGGCTTCTTTGCCGGAAAGCTCAGGAATGTCGTGAAGGATTCTGCGAATTTTAATGATCTGACTGATCAATGGAGCTTCCATTTTTATCAACCTGTCAATAGGGTATCAAAATGATATAGTGTACTGATTATTCGCCTTTGTTTACAAGAAGGTTCTGCGTTTCCATCCTTTCGTCATATTTCAGGAAACCGGCTTCGATATATCGTTTCATGGCTGATTTATGATCGAGTTCGCAAGTGTGGAGCCAAACCCGGTTCGGTTTATGATGCCAGGCAATCTGCAGGATCTTTTGCAAGAACTGCCTGCCAAGCCCCCTGCCACGAAATTCGGGCAAGATGCCAAAATATGACAGTTCAACCTCATCATCCTTGCGTAGGTCAAGTTCGGCAAAACCTACCGGAACCCCATGGTCGTATAAAACGTGAATTTCAACTTTTTCGCTATTGATGATTTCTTTCAGCTCATCATCGAAAAGCAGCAATCGGTTGTACCATGAAAAACCTTTTCCAACTTCTTTATAGAGATATTGATAAAAAGACAGGCTTGGCTTTTCGAGCCGGATAAGTTCCATGCCGTTTGGCAAATCAGCGATCGCCAACTCGGTTGTGGGAGAGGTCATTTCGAGATACCAGGTACGAACCAAAATACTATCCATGCAATACTTTGTTGTTCCGATTAATCCACTTCAGGGCTTCGCGGCAGCTCAAGCCTGCAAGATCGCTATTTTTTTCAAGAAATAACAATACATTTTCAGGCGAGGTTTTTGAGTATTCTCTAAGAGACCAGCCAATTGCCTTGCGAATAAAAAATTCTTTGGATGATTTTAGTCGGCGGATATACTCAAAAAGTAAACTTTCGTCGGTTTTAGCCTTGTATTTTAGTTGAAAAAGAAGGGCTGCTCTCTGCAACCACATGTTGTCGGAGTCCATCCAATTTCCGGTTGTTATTGCGATTTGCTGCGGAAAGAGTTTGAAATATGTTCCTGCGTGGTGGCTGGCCACCCAATCTACGGTGTCCCACCACGATTTTTGTGTTATCATGAATTCTATCGTGCTGATAGAGGTTTGACCTGATTTTCGCAGAAGTTTTTCAGCGATGTCAATTCCCGTATAGTGAAATTCCCTTTGAGGCTGCTGCCAAAGCAATGTGATGAGGTTTTGCAGGGTTGATACGGGTGGCAATCCATGCTCCTGAAAGAATTTTCGCCTCAACTCTTTGAGTTTTGGCGACCGGATTCCAAAATACTCGAATTGATTGAGCATGTATTTTTTCATAAATATGGCATCGGCCGGATTAGCGTTTTCCTGCAGGATCCGGGCTAGTAAATCGAAATATGTCAGCATCTGTTCTTTGGCATTGAATTATTAACCTATTGATCCGTAGCTCTTTTTATCTTTCTTACTTATTAAATTTTTGCATGATGCTGGCTTGTTTCCAGTTTTAGAACATGGTACTGAAACCGATCGAGAACCGGTTTCCTTGCTTGCCGGCTGTGTTTTCGAAAAAGGTATATTCGCCAACCGCCCTGATATTGCGCCTGAGGAGATAACCAAGATGAACCGAGGCCGACTGCCGGTTGAGGTAGCTAAAATCGCTTTTAACGTAATTTACCAAACCAACGCAATACCATTTGCTTTCGTCGCCTTTTGGCAGATAGATAATCTCGGCAAACCCTCCCTGGGTCTTTACATTCTTGCGGCCACTTGCATCTGATATATATTCAAAAAGCCCGCTGTCGTTGCGAAACAAGTATTGCGCATTGAAGATCAGCTTTTCGCTCATCGAAATAGTCAGGTCAGGGCCCCAATAGGATATTTTGTTGAGGGGAGAGTTGTTTTTCATAAATTCTTTTCCGAAGTAGCCAAAAAGCCCTATTCTGAAATGCTCACCAACATCCTGAGTAATTCTTGCAGCAATGTTTTTATATTTATCTCGGTCGTAGAAGAGTTTATCGTCAACCCCGCCAATGCCGTTTCCGTTAACCACCTGCAATACGATATCTGTTCCCGTGGCCAAACCATAAGAAATCATGATGCCTTTGTCGTATTCAAGATTGGCCGACGATATTCCCGGAGTTGTCTTGTAAACTTCATAATCGCTCAACGTAAGGCGCAATTCTCGTTTAAATAAGGGATCGCTCACCTGAAACTGCCCGATGTTGATGTCTAGATTTGCTCCGAATACGTTGTTGAACATAAGAAAAGCGTCTTCGATTCCGGCAACATGGCCGCGCTCATCAAAGAAAAAATAGAAATAGTAGGAGATATTGTTGGCAAGTTCGCCACCGCTCATAATCTTAACCAGATAGGGGGCACTGAAATCAAACTTCTGATCGGTATCATCATCTACTTTCATGAAACCATCCATCCGAAGTGCAAACGGCAAATCGCGAATCAGGCTCAGGGTTGGGTCGCCTGTTGGAATAAAATAGCGCGGCGCAGTTTGATCTGCCAATTTGAATCCATTGCCGGCAAACTCTTCTCCAAATGCCTTCAGCCTTGGCGCAGGGTTGTGACAGGTTTGGCAGCTGAGTTGGTATTTTCTGGCAAATGCCGGGATGGCTTGCACTTTGATAGAGAGAGCAAAAAGCAAAGTGAGTGTTCCAATGGTAAGTATTTTATACATAGCGGTTTTTATGAATTATCTGATTGGTTTCTAAATTATTATGGCAATATTTCAATGGTCGTCTTGTGATCATTCACAACGATAATATTCGATTCTTCTGCTGGAACTTTTAAAAAATCTGCCACCGGTTTCACCAAAAGCTGGTAATTAAGGGTTGCTTTCACAGTCATTTTTCCAGGGGCTACGTCAAATGGGATGGTAAATGTGCAAGTTTCAGAAACAGCCTGGCGGGGGCCCAGGCGGTAATCAACTCCTAAGGAAGCAGTGTGCCATTGTTGCATGGTCATGTTGCCATCCGGATCGAAATAGGGCATGCGGAAAATGCGGTTGCCCAATGGAATGCCATCGCGTTGAACTCCTTTAAAATCCCTGAGTCCCAGCGGAACCCCCATGTCCCTGTATGCCAGCACGTTGGAGGAAATGGTATAATCTTCTCCATTAAACCCTTTTCGGTCAACGGGCAAGTGATAAACCTTTCCGTTGGCATCTATAGCTTCGACGTGCATCCATAAAATGCGGTCTTCAACCGAACCTGTCGGGAATTTGTGCCCGGTTTTTTGATTGAAAAGTACAACAGTAAATTTCACGCTCTCGCCAGGTTCAGCTTGTGTGACGTCGGGATGAATGCGTAGTTCGACAGTTCCACGCACCTTGCCGGGGTCGTGTGCGCCATGAAACAGATGCTGCCGTGCATCTTCGTAGGTATTGCCCATAATGGCAACCTTGCCTTTTGCCTTAGGCATGTGGCAATCCTGGCATTGTACGCCTTCTTTGGAATAAGGGCCTTCTTTCCATTCGAGATGTGTTGATTTCACCCAAATACCATAGGGGCTCATCTCGTTGTGGCAAATACCACAAAAATCACCGCTGCGGTGCAGATCGCTCAGGATAATTTCGTGGTTGGGCGACTGCACCCCCCCTTTGCGGCCGCTAAATTTGGTTTTTCCGGGTTTCATGATGTAGTTGAAATTGTGAGGAATATCGCCCTTAAAACCTGTAATTAGGTGGCAAACTTCGCACGACACCGACTCGTTAGCTCTCGAGTTTTTATCAGGTTTTGGTGGCGGCACATCACCGGTGAGGAATGCCATAGGGGTGTGACAACCATTACAACCCGCTTCAACTTCTGAAACTTTTTTCTCGATTCGGGCATGCGGCACTGCCAGGTCGAAATATTCTATCTCATCCCAATGGTGAGTATAGGCTTGCGACATCATGCTCTGGCTCCATTGCCTGTAGATATCGTTATGACAGGCAGTGCCGCAATACTCGGGCGTCTTAAAATCGTCGTACTTATAGACAACCTGTTCATGCGGATTTTTACTGGACAAAAATGCACTTGCCAATATCCATAAGGCAGCTAAACCGCCCAGTAAAAGCAAAAGATGCTTGGGGTTGAATGATTTCATTTTACCTGGTGTTTCATATTCATAATGCATCATTTCTTTGGAAGCACTTCAGACTTCAGCATGAGTAAAATTATTATATTCCTCGGATGTATGCTCGATTAGTCTATTTTTTTAGTGACAACAAAAAAAAATTCAACACGAAGCAATTTTATACCTGTCTGGTTGTCTTTATAATAGAGTAACGATCAAGCCCATCTTCGATCGTGAATATTCTGTATAGGTTTCTCGAACAAATGTTGGTTTTTAATCATTAAACACCTGCAAATCTGTATCATATAATTACTCTTTATATTTATTTGACATTTTGATCCCGGCCTTTGCAGTTATTTACTAATATTGCCCCCGATTTATTCCACTCATATATGAAAAAAATTATCAGAGTAATCGCGCTTATTGCCTTATCAATGAGCTCCTCATTTGCTCAAAAAGCCTGGACACTAGAAGAATGCGTCAATCATGCCCTCGAAAACAACATCCAGGTGAAGCAATATTTACTTGGTGTCGAAAATGCACAGAGCGATGTTTTGCAAAGCAAAATGAACCTGCTTCCAAACCTGAATGGATTTGTTTCGCATGGTTGGAACTGGGGACAGACCATTGACCGGTTTACCAATCAGTTTGCAACCGCAAGGGTGCAATCAAATAACTTCTATGGTTCATCTACAATAACGATTTTTAATGGTTTTCAAAAGATCAACTCAGTAAGGAAAAGCGAATTTGACCTGCTATCCACAAAATTCGATACCGACAAATTCATGGACGACATCTCGCTGAGCATTGCCATGGCCTATCTGCAAATACTTTACTCACAAGAGTATTTGAGCATTGCAGAAAACCAGATTGGCATTACGCGCCAGCAGGTGGAGCGGATGAAGAAGCTTGTATCAGCCGGCACCCTGGCTCAGGGCGACCTATTGACTATCGAAGCCCAATTGGCGGCTGAAGAGCTGCAGGTAGTTGAAGCGAAGAATAATCTCGACCTTGCCTTACTCAATCTGGCTCAAATGTTAGACCTGCCCACAACCGATGGTTTTACAATCGAACGACCGGCCATCGAATTATATGAAAGCAAGAGTATGACCATGGACCCTTCGCAAATTTTCAGGTTTGCTGTCGGAAAACAACCAGGCATAAAGAGCAGCGAAATGAAATTAGAGAGCTCAATGAAATCCCTGGCCATTGCCAGAGGCAGCCAAAGCCCGAGTATTCAGATGGCAGGCAGTTGGGGAACAGGTTATAGCGGTGCTCAAAAAATCGGGAAAGATCAATATCTCGAAACCATTACAATTGGAACTACCAGCGATAACAAACCGGTATACGCACAAGTTGTACGGTACGGAAATTACGCCATCAAGCCGTTTTCAGACCAGTTTAGCGATAACAACAACCGCACCATTGACCTCAGGGTGAGTATACCTATTTTTAACGGATGGAACACGCGCACAAATATTGGCAAGGCAAAGATTGCTGTTCAAAATGCAACTTATGAACTCGAATCGGCTAAGCTACAGCTTAACAAAACCATTCAACAGGCTTGGGCTGATGCAGGCGCCTCCTTTAAAAAATACAACGCTTCGAATAAAAAAGTAGATGCCACCAGGGAGTCATTCAAATATGCTGAACAGCGTTTCACTTTGGGTATGCTCACCTCGCTCGATTACAACAATGCCAAAAAGGAGTTGCAGCGGGCACAATCGGAATTGTTGCAGGCAAAATACGATTATGTTTTCAAAACAAAAGTATTGGACTTTTACATGGGATTGCCTCTCAGCATTAAAAACTAGCACTCACTAAAACTAATATACATTCAGTTCGTTTCACGAAACAAATCATGCAGCATCCTTCCCAAGCAATATAATCACAAAACATTGATATTCACAATCAATAACTCTTTACAAATCAACAAATATGAAAAATCGAAAAACCATTATCCGGGTCGCTATTGCACTGGTTGTTTTTATCGTAATCGCCCTGGTTTATGCAAAAAAGAAAGGCTTTATCGGCGAAAAACCGGGAGTAAAAGTTACGGTTGAAACGGTACAAAAGAGAACAATTGTTGAACTCGTTTCGGCAAGCGGAAAAATCCAGCCCGAGGTGGAAGTGAAACTCTCGCCTGACATTTCAGGCGAAGTGGTTGAATTAATGGTTAAAGAAGGCGATGCAGTAATAAAGGGCCAATTTCTTGCCAAGATAAACCCAGAGATCTACATGTCGAATTTCGATCGCATTGTGGCCGCTCTCAACATGCAAAAAGCCAACTTAAGCAATAGCCATGCCCGGCTGGCACAAACCCAGGCTCAATTTCTGAATTCCAAGACAAACTATGAGCGAAACAAGAGTTTACTGGCACAAAACGCCATCTCGCAAAGCGAATATGATGCTGTGAGGGCTGGTTTTCTGGTTGCCCAGGCAGAGGTTGAAGCAGCCGAGCAGAGTGTCCGTGCCGCTGAATTTAGCGTAAAGAGTTCAGAAGCTGCCGTAAAAGAGGCCCGCGAGAATCTATCAAAAACCTCTATCTATTCACCCATGGATGGCACAATTTCCAAGTTATCGATTGAGAAAGGCGAGCGTGTGGTGGGAACTTCCCAATTCGCCGGTACCGAAATTATGCGCATTGCAAATTTGTCGAGTATGGAGGTAAGTGTGAGTGTTGCAGAAAATGATATCGTGCGCGTTAACCTTGGCGATACAGCCCTGGTTGAGGTTGATGCCTATCTGAACAGAAAGTTTAAAGGGCTGGTAACCTCCATTGCCACCAGTGCAAACTTAACCGGTGTGAGCGCCGATCAGGTTACAAACTTCGATGTGCGTATCCGCATACTACCCGAGTCTTATCGCGATCTCGACCGACCAGGTGAACAAAATTATTCGCCATTCAGGCCAGGGATGTCGGCCACCGTTGATATTCAAACCCAGCAGGAGATAGATGTGTTAACTGTTCCGATTCAGGCAGTGACAACACGTGCCGACACGCTGGCCGGCAAGAATGCTGACACCACCGATAATCGGGCAACAGCCACCCCTGCCAAAAAAGAAACCCGCGAATACGTGTTTGTCATTCAGGATGATTTGGCAAAACTTGTTCCGGTTAAAACAGGAATTCAGGACAATATGTACATACAGATCCTTGAAGGGCTAGAGGAGCAAAGCGAAGTGATTACTGGCCCTTACCGGGCTGTTTCGACCACCCTGAAAGATGGAGACCATGTGAAAAAGGTTGACCGAAAAGAGTTGTACGCTACCGAAAAATAACCCTATGGCATTGATCTTGTGTATCGAAACCGCTACCGCGGTTTGCTCAGTGGCACTGATTAATGAAAGCAAAATATTGGCCATAAAGGAAACCGATGAAAAGAATGCACATTCATCTGTTCTAAATGTATTCGTCGAAGATATTTTTAAGCAATCCGGTATCAGTTTCACTGCACTCGATGCAGTGGCTGTGAGTATGGGGCCGGGATCATACACAGGGTTGCGTATCGGGATTTCTGCCGCAAAAGGATACTGCTTTGCCCTCGACAAGCCATTGATTGCAATACCAACCTTGCAATCAATGGCTAACGGATTTATTATGAGCAACCCAACCCTGCCAGATCACGCCTTGCTCTGCCCAATGATTGATGCCCGCCGCATGGAAGTGTTCACTGCATTCTATCATAAGGATTTGAGCGAGTTTGATCCTGTTTCGGCAAAAATCATTGAAAATGATTCCTTTTCAACAGTGCTGGCCGAGTATCCGGTTTATTTTTTTGGCGATGGCGCATATAAATGCAAAGAGCTGCAACTAAACAACCCCAATGCGTTTCTCGCAGATTCTTTTGCCCACTCCGCAGCACACATGGCTCCCCTGGCATCCATCAGGTTCAGGCAACTGCAATTCGAAAACATTGCCTACTTTGAACCATTTTATCTCAAAGACTTTATCGCAGGCAGGCCAAAGGTTAAAGGGCTGTATGACTAATTATTTTTGCAGCGCCCTCAATATACCGTTTAAAATTCGTATATTGGCATCACTTTTCCGGAATTTTCGTTTTAGAAAATTATAAATCATGTGATCTGAAAGTAGATGTTTCGCAAATTTATATTTGTTTTATGGCTGCCTGCCTTGCTTATTTCGGCTGGATGTAATAAAAACGAAGACATCCTTGATTTTGATTATACCGGAACATTAAGTTTGGTTTATTCCCGGAGTTTTCCGTCATTCGATGCAAACACTACCCTTGATGTATACATTGCAAAGTCGGGTGAGGTTACCCTGAGTACTCCCTCGCCTGCCAATTATGATGCAACTGCCGAAGAACCCGAAGTAGTCAAAATAAGGGAATTCGGCAGCCTGATAGTCAACAACCCAAAGGGCAAGGTCGTGATCAGAGGAGATGAAAGTTTTGTACAAATCACAACAGCGACTATTGTTGTAACCAATATGATCGTTTGGGGTTGGGATGGAACCAGATGGATAGAGGTGGCCAGCCTGTTGTTCAATACATCCAACCCGGTTGATAATCCGATGAACTTTTCAATCTCCGATGCTGCATGGAGCGGATCAACCCTCGGAGCCACAGTTCCGGCATTTAATGGTACAATGACCTTTGCCTGGACATTGAGGCTAACACCGATCCCCTAAGAAGTTTCTTGCCAATTGAAAATATTCAGAAAAATTTCTGATTTATTATTGTGTTGTGCAACTTAAAAGCTGGTTTTACCATCTTCGATGAAACAAATCAAATGAAATGAAGACGAAACCTAATTTTATATGGATTGCTGTTGCTTCTTTGCTCCTCATCCCAATGCTATTTATCAGTGCTTGCAGCGATAAGACCTACGAAGAAGTAACCTATACTGCGAATATTCCTGTTTACATGAGTTTCACGGATTTTCGCAAGTCAGTGAAAAGAACAAGCGCGCAGGCATTCGAAAATCCTGGCAAGATTTATTTCAAGGACAATTATTTGTTTGTCAATGAAATTAACAAAGGGGTTCACATTATTAACAATACAAACCCGGCATCCCCGCAAATGATTGCATTTGTCGAAATTCCGGGAAATGCCGATATTGCCATCAGGGGCAATATACTTTATGCCGACAGTTATATTGACCTGGTTGCCATTGACATCAGTGTGCCAACCTACCCCATGGAAATTGACCGTGTGCCAAACGCTTTTCCAAATGTACTGCCTGAGTTCGACCGTTCCTACCCGGTAGCCAACCTCGACCTTACCAAGGGAGTGGTTGTGGGCTGGAAGATAAAGGAACATACCGAACTAATCGAACGTGGTTCGGGCTACAGCAAAAATTTTCTCTCCTTCGATGGCATGGGCATTGCACGCTTGGGCGGGTTAGAAGTTGGCTTTTCGAGCTCCTCGACAAGTGTGGGAGTAGGCGGGTCAATGGCAAGATTTACAATATATTCCAATTTTCTCTACACAGTACATAACTCCGCCCTGAAGCTCTTCAATATCAGCGCCACACCAGGAATCACTACAGGAGTTACAATACAGTTAAACCGAATGGTAGAAACCATCTTCCCGCTTAACGACAAACTCTTCCTCGGCACCACTACCGGTATGCTGGTTTACAGCCTGGCAAACCCAGCTACCCCCACTTATATTTCGGCATTCAATCATATTAATTCCTGCGACCCGGTGGTGGTTGAGGGCAATTATGCTTACGTGACCTTACGCTCGGGCACCTTGTGCAATGGCTTTACAAACCAGTTAGATGTGTTAAATATCTCAAATATCGCCAAACCAGTACTTGTGAAATCTTATCCTTTCTTCAATCCCCATGGACTGGGAATTGACAATGGCATTCTTTTTATTTGCGATGGCGATGCGGGGCTAAAAATCTTCAATGCATCCGACCCGCTAAATATTCAGGCAAACCAAATTGCGCATTTTCAGAACATAAAGGCTTATGACGTGATTCCACTTGGTGGGTTGCTGATGTTAATCGGAGCCGATGGACTTTTTCAATATAACTACACCAACCTGAATAATCTCCAATTGCTTAGCCACATACCTGTAGTTCGCCCATGAAACTAAGATCCCGTTTTTCTTTATCAATAGTTGTTTGTGCGTTGATTGTGCTGTTGCCTTTTTTGGTAACAGCACAAAAACGCAAGCCCAATGCCGTTTTTCTAAAGAACGGCGAAATAGTGAAAGGCAAAATACTGGAACATGATGGCGCCCTTGGAGTTAAAGTTGAAAACGATTGCGGGGTGTGGCTATTTAATCCCAGCGAATTCGACAGCACTGGCTACCGGCATTTCAAAAAAATTTCCATCTCGCAACAGATCAAGAATAAAGGCTACTATAATTTATCATACTTTGGTGCAAACTTTGGCAGCGAAGATGTTCCTATTCCAGTTATTGCCTCCATCAATGGCTATCATCACAATCCGCAATTCTTTACAGGAGTTGGCCTTGGCTATGAGTATTACGACTTTGGCGTGATGCCATTGTTTGCCGATATCCGCTATTTTGTTTTTGACGAAAGAGTTAGTCCGTTTTTATCATTTCAAACAGGCTATGGCTTTGCAGTCGAAAACATCAAAACAAATTCTTGGAGATGGTCTTCAGGTTACATAAATGAAACGTTTGGCGGTTTCTTGCTCGGCACTTCGGCTGGCATCAATTTCAGGGTTTCCGAGCATGGTTCGTTTAACTTTTCTCTTGGATACCGGTACCAGAAACTCTCTTATTCTGAACAGAACTTTGATGGGGCACGTCCATATCATCGCAGAGTTTATACGATCTATAACCGTGTAAGCTTTACGCTGGGTTTTTTGTTTCTTTAGCCGATTTGTTATTGATTCAAAACCTGATGATTTTTTTTGCCCGTCCTTGCCGCATGTATGATCTTATGATTTGTTGTACGTCGCGGTTATCCTCGTAGGGTTTAATGTGATCATTCAGACAGTCGGTATTCCCTGCAAATGAATTTAAATCGAAATAGCCAAAACCGATATATTTTCCATTTTCAACCTTCACCACTGCATTTTCTTCTTGATGCCGGCCGGGTTCAATAATGAAATAACTTTCATCCGTATTGGCTAGAGTATTAATCATTTTTTCGACACGTGCATTGTATGAACCCGGATGTTCAACACCAATACATGCGCCCTTACATTGTCTGATTGAGTATTGAAAGCAAGCCCCCAGAGTGTTGTATAACCCGCACAACTTCTGGCACAAATTAAAACGTTCGCTGAGGAAAAAAAGATGCTGGCGTGCTTCGTGCAAGGCCGGATAGGCAATAATGGGTGTGTTGTTCCGGTTTGTTTTATCAATCTTCAGGCACAAATAACCATCTGTGTTGCAATAAAAATACAACCCATAATGCGATGTTTGTCTCCGCTGCCGACGGTTGTAAATTGGCATTTTAGCTTTGATCTCGCTTGATTCGAGCAGCAGGGCAATCAGCTCCGAGCCGGTTTCTTCGTAACCGACTCCGGTGGTGGCATTTTTCATATCAATCGCCCGCCGTGTATTGCATTGCAAGAGGTGTTTGTTAACCCGCTCGCGCATATTGATGCTTTTTCCGATATAAATGATCTGATTCCGCTCATTAAACAAGTAGTACACTCCGGTAGTTTCAGGAATGGAGCGCACCAAATCATGCTCGGGCGATGAAAATCTTACCCTCTTTTCGGAGGGGTTGAACTCGTTGGCCCAGAGCAAATGTTTCAGAAGACTAACAGTTGCCAGGGCGTCGCCGGCAGCACGGTGGCGGTGGATATTTTCTATGCCGAGTGCCTGGCAGATATTTCCCAAACTATAGCTGCCATACCCGGGAAATATTTTACGGCTCAGGCTTACCGTGCATAACCTCTCACGCCTATAGTCGTAGCCAAGCCTGCGAAATTCCTCACGAAGAAAATTATAGTCGAAGCTGACATTATGTGCTACAAATATTTTGTTTTCAGTCATTTCTACTACTTTTCGGGCGATTTCACAAAAACGTGGCGCATTCGCCACCATTTGATCGCTGATACCTGTGAGGCGCGTGATGAAATACGGAATTGAACACTCGGGATTGACAAGGCTCACAAACGAATCTGTAATCTCGTTTCCGTCAAACAGGTAAAGGGCAATTTCTGTGATCCGGCCGTGCTGTGCACTTGTGCCGGTGGTTTCCAGGTCTACTACAGCATACATCCTAAGCAGTCAATAAAGTCAATACGAGTAGGTGAATTATAAAAATAGTTATTTGTGCTCCTGACTGGGTGTTTTTTCACCAGGAAGTTGATCATGAGGGATAGAATTCTTGTCTTTTTTTCTGATTACATAATTTGGCCGGCGTTTGTTTTCGATAAAAGTCATCCCTACATACTGCCCAAGAATTCCTAGAATAATCAGTTGAACTCCACCAATAAAAAGAACACTGGCGGTAGTGCTCGCCCATCCAGGAAGGGCCTGGTTGGTAAAAGTATAAACATAAATCACATAGAGGCCATATAAAAATGATAGCCCTGCAATGATAAGGCCTAGAATAAGCGAAATCTGCAATGGCTTGATGCTAAAGGAGGTGATGCCTGTAAAAGCAAAACTGATCATCTTTCGAAGTGAATATTTTGTTTTTCCGGCAAAACGATCCTGGGGGGAATATTCAATACAGGTTTGTCGAAATCCTGCCCATGAAACGAGACCACGAATGAATAGATAGTTTTCGCGACATTCTTTCAGTACGTCCACAACTGCACGATCGAGGAGGCGAAAGTCGGCAGCACCCGGGTGCATGTCTACGGAAGAAAACATTTTTGCCAGTCGATAAAAACAGCGAGAAGTAAACCCTTTGTAAAAAGGCAAATTCCGATTATCGCGCCGCCGTGTATAAACCACATCATATCCTTCGTTCCATTTTTTAATCATGTCCGGGATTAGTGACGGGGGGTGCTGAAGGTCGGCATCGAGGCTGATCACGCATTCGCCTGAAGCATGATCGAGGCCGGCTTTGAGGGCAAACTGGTGGCCAAAGTTGCGCGTCAGGCTGATCAGTTGAACCCTCTTGTCATTCTCGGTCAGTTTTTTGATTATGGCGTTCGTGCTATCGGTACTGCCATCGTCAACAAAAATAATTTCTGCCTGATTATACTCGGCGAGTACTTCATTGAGTTTTTTGTAAAGCTCGGCTATATTGCCTTGTTCGTTGTAGCATGGCACTACTACGGAAACACTTTTACCGGGCGTTACTGATAAACTCATGTTTGATACTTTTTGATAAAATAGGTTGCTAAGATAGGGTAAATTGGATTAAATGTAACTTTGTAGAACACACCAATAGCTACCCACTGAAAGTTTTAAAACGGATGGTTCATAAAAAACTGATAATCAAAAACATGTCCTGCCACTGTTGCGTGAAACTGGTTACCAGAATTCTTTCAGAAGCCGGCGTGGAACTGATTACGGTGAAGCCTGGTGAAGCTGAAATCAGGTTTGATCAACATAAAGTTGATCTTCAGCAAATTGCCCGCTTGCTCGAAGCGGATGGGTTTGAACTTGTGCATGACAAAGAAAAGCAATTGGTCGAGCAGATAAAGCATTCTGTGATAAACCTGGTGCACTACAGCACCTATAATGCCATGGTGCGTAACTCAGATTATCTGGTCGAGCGGTTCGGGCTGTCATATCAACACATTTCCACCATTTTCTCAAAGCAGGAACACACTACGCTTGAGAAGTTTATCATCCATCAAAAAATTGAGCGTGCCAAAGAATTGATCCAATATAATGAGCTCACTTTGAGCGAAATAGCATATATGATGGGATATAGCAGCGTGCAGTACCTGTCGAAACAGTTTAAAGCTATAACCGGAATCTCGGTGAGCGAATACAAGAAGGATCCGGGCAAGTATCGCACATTTCTAGGGGCTACACCTAACCCGGAAGATGAGAGGGATTTTGCCAGGTTTTAAGTCTGTCCCAGAAAAAAACCATGATGCTTGTGCTCGCTAAAATCGTCACAAACCAGAAGGTCAAAGCCAATGCATGTTGTGTTTTATAGATGTATGTAGCTAAATTTCCAACCAGCAACCATTGTATTACATAAAAGGACGTGACGTTTTTTCCTGCCCACCGCAAATATCGAAACAGCATATTCGTCTCCCGATGATTGGAGAGCAACTTTATCATCATCACCCATAGCCCTAAAAAACCAGTTACCCAAAGCAAATAGCGAATGTCGTGGTGATAATAGGCCGATAAATCTGAAGCAATATCAAATCCGTAGCTGAACGAAACACCAACTCCGATGAATAACCACCCGGCAATGTATAAAAGTCCCTTGTTTGAGAAAGCGGAAAGACTATATTTTTCAGCCAGGACATGAAATATAAACCCCAGCACAGGATAGGCAGCCCACGGGAAAACAGGAAAATAGGCCCATGTTGCATTTCCAGTAAAAAAAGCCTGCAGGTAAAGAGCCCACGGTTGATTCCCATCATAAACCGGCAGAAACAAACGGGCTGCAGCGGCAAAAAGCGCCAGCAACAACCAGGGAAGAATTTGGTTGTGAAACAGTTTTTTATACACTGCGATAATCAGAACGCTAAAACCTGCTAAGAAGAAAATATCAACACCAAAAATATACGGCCAGGGATTTAGTTGAATGCTGCCTTTTATAATTTTCACCAACAGATGGGCATTCATCCCAAGGTTTAACAGAAAGCCCCAGATTATGAGTTTCATTCCACGGATAATATTGCTTTGAAATCCTTTCGATGATTTTGCAATCAGGTAGCCCATCACCGCCATAAAAACAGGAGCTGCTGGCGGCCCGCCTAAAAAAAGGGATATTCTTCCGGCCAGGCTGCTGAGTATGTCCCGCACTGCAAATAGTTCCATCACATGAACCTGTATTATCAGGACTACTGCAATGCCTTTTAAAATATCAGGAAGAAACATTCGTTTATATGTGAATGTGTTCATTTTTCGTAGACTCAATTACATGAATGTTTTATTAAACCGGACAAATATAAATGGAACAGGCATTGTTCGGCCTGATTTCTTAAAATCTTATACAATTATTCGAGAAAAATATAACGACCACGATATTGATGTGGCATAATTTTGGCGAATCTATTGCAGTAAATGGTTGGCCGCAAATCCTGCAAGTTATTGATGCTTTATTTGTCTAACAGGTAGATTTGAGCCGAACGGTTTAAAATATCTTAAAGCCAAAAACCTCGTTTTAAAAACAGATTATAAATCAAATACCCACTACAATCAAAATGAAGAAATTGTTTTTATTTGCGATTCTGATGCTGATTTTTGCAGAAATCGGCAAGGCTTGTGAAGTAAAGTTTGATATTTCGGGCGAAAAAAAAGAAGCATATAAGGCCGGAGAAGAGCTCATTGTGGAAGTTACGGTTGTTTATACGCATCGCAAATGCGAAATTGAACTTTCTGAAACAAAATTCACTTACGATGGAATGAAGATTTTGGGCGCCACCCCATGGAAAGAAAAATCGCCAGGAACTTATACCCGCCAGGTTAAACTCGAGCTTTTAAAAGACGATAAAACTGAAGCCATCCTCACCCTGACGCGTAAATGCCAGAAAGAAGGAGGCATGGGCACCCTGAAACTCAAAAAAACATAGCTCTCGGTGAGTAATCAATTAAAACTGGCGACAAACTGGTTTGGTCGCTTCGCATGGTTTGTAGTTTTCTCTGTTTTCCTCAACCTAAAAGGTTTTGCTAAAAACCTGCAAGCCAAAGATTGCGCGAGTGGATGTTCTTTTTCAGGCTGTAGCGAACCTGTTTCGGCAGGTTTCTCCACTGGCAGCGATTTGTTCAGGTTGATTTTGCTTGCAGTGTTACTGTTTTTGTTGGCTTTTTATTTCCACGGCAAATATAAAGCAAGGCGCATTTATTGGATTATAACCACTTTGGTTGCGATATCAATGGTGGCAGTCATCGCTTTTCAAACCCAAAAAGCTGGCCAACAGCCCGAGAGCTGCCAGACGGAAAGTAGCCCTGTTATCGGAGTTTTACATGATACGGCTGTAAATTCTGAATTCTTGCCAATGCACGAAGACTTTGAGCCGCTCTCAGGTGTTGTAACTGAACAAACGGGTTCGGTTGATGCACCTGATGCAATGCAAGAAACCATTTCCGATACCGCCTTGATTTCTGCCAACGATGAATTTGCGCCAATTGATGATGAATTTGCCGCCACAGAGTTTCAAACCGGCGAAAATACCGCAGCCGCTTCCGAAAAATCAGGACGAACAATGAGCCAGGCCGACAAACGATTTCTCATTGAGCTGGCTATACTTTTCTCGGTTTTGATCGTGATCAGTTTTTTCATAAAAAATGAATCTTTCAGAAAATTTCGGGGTTTGTTTTTATTGGCAACTGTTGTCTACCTGGGGTTTATAAAGGGTGGATGTCCTTGCATGATTTTAAGTTTTCAAAACCTTGTGCTGGCGGGTCTTGGTCAGCAGGTGGCCTGGATTTCACTGATTTGGTTTGTGGCCTTGGTTCCCCTGACATATTTTTTTGGAAAAATCTGGTGCAGCTGGCTTTGCCATTTGGGGGGGCTACAGGAGTTTCTTTTTCAGGCCGACAAGCTGCACATTCTAAAAAGTCTCAAAGCTCAAGCTTTCCTCAGGTACTTACGTATTGTGGTCCTGGTCATTCTGATTGCTCAGCTTACAATCACCCAAACCAATATTTTCATTCATTATGACCCTTTCAAAATGGCTTTCAACCTTTTTTCGGCCAATACGACCGGATACGTGCTGCTCGTCATTTTGCTGCTGCTGTCTGTAATGATATACCGCCCCTTTTGCAGGGGATTCTGCCCGGTGGGGGTAGTGCTTGCCGGTGTCTCGCATTTGCCCGGCGCAAAAAACATAACAAAAACCCAAAATTGTGCCGATTGCAAGCGCTGCAGCGATGCTTGCAAAACCCATGCTATCGTTTATGAAAGTGGAAGCAGCCACTTAAATATTCATGATTGTATTTTCTGTGGCGATTGCATAGGCAGTTGTAAAAAGAATTCAATCACTATTTCTTGACCACAAAATGAGAAAAGGATTATTTATAATTCTGCTTTTGATCGCCCTCCCATTGGGGTTGTTGGCTCAATGGGAATGTCCCAGCCAATTGGCCGCATTTTTGAAGCCCATCGGTAAGAGCAAGTTTTACGTTGGTTCCGAAATCACCGGAGGGCTTGGTTATCTGACAGATAATTCAATCATAAATGGTATGGGCTATTTGGGCATAGATCGTTCGGGTGAAAAATCTACGTTCTATATCGAGGGTGGATTTAAGTATTGGTATCGTTACGACCTGGAAAAAGATGCCAGCTTCAGCGACCAGCATTTTGGCCTGCGTGAATTGTTTTACCAATATCGAAGCCCCGTTGGGAGAATTACTCTCGGGCTGCAATCGGCACGTTTTGACGACGACTACCTGTTCAACGAAAGAATGATCGGCATTAATTATGAGCACACAAAAGGCGCATGGGCAGTGAATTTTTCTGGCGGAACAGTCACCAAGGATTTTGCCCGCAATGGAATTTTTTGTGCCGTCAGCTATCTTTACGACATCATTCCAGGCCGCCAGTTGCCTTTGATAGGAAACAAACCCGGTCAGACAAATTTCAGCGGGGTAACTTTCAAATTCACCCCTTCGAAGATGACAAAAAAGCAATCAACGGAAAACCTGGATGAATTTTCGCCTGATGGTTTCTCAAATGCAATTGGCACGGAAACTTCTGGTTCAAGAAAATTTTCGCTCGAAACAGCAGGTATTGCCCTGTATGATGAGTTTGGATCATGGGTTCCGGAAAATGTGTTTATTGGTGGGCTGTTTTCTGAGTTTCGATTACCGGCAGACATCTATTTTAAGCCCGAAATTTTATACCAGGCTTCTCAAAACAATCAAGCCTTAATATTTACACTAGGGCTCGAAAAGTCGCTCAATGGCTCGAAAAGCAGAACGCATTTTTATTTGCGCTACTATGGAATCTACGCACTTGATGCCAACGCCAAAGCATTGAATTCTTTTAGCAATATTTTTGCCGGAAATGTGCTTCGTCTCGACGCCATGGATTTGCCTTTCGTTCAGTTAGCCATCCGATACAGGCTTCCGGAAATCAGAACCCACCTGAAACTGCAATATATATTACAGACCAGGCAAAACCCAATGCAGGAACTTGACCTGGCCATTGTAAAAAAAATTGGGAAACACATGCAGGCAAGCGCGATTGGAGGTTTTATAAAAAGCAACCTACTGAAAGATGATGCTTTTCTGGGAAGGTTCGAATTCAGGGTTAGCTTATAAACTGCCATTAAAACAAGATTGAACTGAAACATGGAACCAAACAAATATCAACGCAGGGAATTTATTGGAAAGCTTCTCAAAGGTGGCGCGCTTTTGATGGTTGCACCCGCAATAAAGTCGTGCACCGATGAAGGGCTTTATGCCGCTTATGAAGTGATTGATGAAAAATGCATCGGATGCGGTGCTTGTTTTGATGTATGCTATTATTCCGCTGTGGTGTTGCCCCAGCGGAGCAAGTATTCAATTTTGCCAGAGAAATGCATCAGTTGTTGCATTTGCGAAAATGCTTGCAAGGTAAAAGCCATCGAAATCACTTCTATTGATTTTTTCATCACCCCAGAAAAGTGCACCTTGTGTGGCAAATGCCTTCCGGTGTGCAAATCAAACGCCATTGTATTGCCTACCAGCGCTCTTAAGTATAGTATATCGGGCAATTGCGTTGGATGTGGTAAGTGCATTGAGGCCTGTGCCTTGCAGGGGAACGCCATAAAGTATACGGTTCAATATTATTCGGTTATTAATTCGCGTTGCCAGGGTTGTGTATCTGAGTGTTCTTCGGTTTGCCCTTCGGCTGCAATCAGAAAAGTTAATAATAAGGCTGTTATAGATACGTCCAAATGCACACGTTGCGGAAAGTGCTTTAATAAATGCAGATACAATGCCATCATTAAGGCAAAGGTTGCCATTGATCAAACCAAATGTATAAAATGTGGAAAGTGCTTCCAGGTGTGCACCGATAATGGAATCACCAAGGAAGGAAATCCGACAAATACCAAACCGTATATTGACCTGAAGAAGTGTATTCGTTGCGGAAATTGTTATCCTGCCTGCCCCGACGAGGCAATATATTTTATTGCGCCTACGGAGTATTCCGAACCTGTTTTGAATCAAAATATCTGCAATAATTGTGGTGTTTGTGCTGCGTTGTGCCCTTCGGAAGCGGTTGCGGTTGAGCGTTATAAAGCCGTGATTGACCAGAAGAGATGCCAAAAGTGCAGCAAGTGCGAGGATATTTGCCCACAAGATGCAATTAGAAAAAGCTAACCTATGAATCCTTCGATGAAAAAACACTTAAACAACTGAATTTCACGCCATTTTTAATCCTCAATATTGTATTTTTGCGTATTATTATGAAACATAAAATATTGAAAGCATGGCTTTTGGTACTCTGCTTATTAGCGGCACCTGTGTTGTATTGCCAAACTCCCGGCACTCTTTCTTTTTCAGTCACTACGATTAATTACTCAGCTCCTTATTCGCCTTTGCATATATTCGCTATATGGATAAGCAACGAAAATGCTCAATGGGTTAAAACACGAAAACTTCTGGCCCAACATCCCGTTTATAGGCAATACCTTACTAACTTCCGGAATGCTACCGGCAATACTTTTAATGTTATTGATGCCATTACCGGGCCAACTTTGCCAAACCATATCACGCACTCGGTTTCCTGGGATGGAAAAGATGTCAATGGCAACCTGGTTCCCGATGGCAATTACCGGATTTATATTGAATTTACTTCGGCAAATGCTACCGGTAAACTGCATTATATACCTTTCAGCAAAGGCCCGCAAGCGCAAACCCTTACACCTGCAAATCAAACTAATTTTACAAACATGTCATTGCAATGGATTCCGAAATCAACAGTTGGAATACAGGATGAATTAGCAAACACAATAATATTTGATTGCTTCCCAAATCCATTTTCGGAATACGCCCATATTGCACTAAGAAGCGAAAGCAAATTGCCAGTCAATGTGAAAATTTACGATAATCTGGGACGAAACCTGAGGCACTTCATTTTTAACCCAAAAGCCCGCTCGGATGAAAATGAGTTTACTTGGGATGGCAAAGACATGAGCGGCCACATTGTTGATAAAGGTATTTACTTTTTCATTGCAGAGCAAGGAAACAAGAAACAGGTCCTAAAAATCATCAAACAATAAGTTCTGTATTTTATTAATTTAGAGCACCTTGTATAAATAATAAATGTTTTTCAATGAAAAAAGTTGCCTTTACAATCATTTTGTCGTTATTTTTTGGGATTGCTTTCAGCCAGATTTCTCTGGAAGCCACATATAGTCATTCTGCAACATACACCCGGCTTGCCAATTCAGGTTACAAGTATTTTTTAATGGACATATCCACGAGCCAATGTCGAATCTATAATACAAACCACGCCCTATGGAAAACGCTGAGTTTGAATGTTCCGGTGAATAATTATTTGTATGACATCAAATATGTTTCGGAAAACCTTTTCACAACCGACAATACATTATGCCTAATCTATATATATTATAATTACAATTCCACCGGCCAATATTATACCTACACGGCCAAAGTAGTGAAGGAAAACGGTACTGAGCTTTTGTCAATACCAGGATGCCAGTATGTTTATGTGTATAACATTGCCGGAGTTGGCACCAAAATGTTTGCATATAGCTATGATTATTCGAGCAATCCCTATTCGATTCAAACCAAGGTTTTCAATCTTCCCGGCCAATTAATCACACAAACCAATGAGCCTGAAGGCCTACCGGGTGGACTTAGAGGGTCATTTCCCAATCCTGCATCGCAGTTTACGACCATACGCTATGAATTGCCGAATGGAATTCCATCTGCAGAATTGGTCATCACCGATCTGGAAGGAAGAATATTGAAAACAATTCAAGTCGGGCATGACACAAACCACTTACAGATCCCTGCTTCTGAATACGCGGCCGGGATTTATCTTTATTTTCTTCGGGCCCGAAATTATCAATCCAAGGCCGAAAAACTCTTGATTTATTAGTATGAATCTATAAAACAAACATAGATCCCGTCATGAAAATAAAAAAAAACATTGCGGTAAGCGCATCCGGTTTGATTTTTAATCCGGACACTGGTGAGTCTTTTACTGTGAATCCCATGGGTGCAGAAATTATCAACTTTCTGAAAGACGGAAAAGGTCAACAAGAAGTTGCCACGTTGGTTTCCGAAAAATACAGTATTGATTTTGCAACATTCGAAAAGGATTTTGAAGATTTTATAGGGCTGCTCGGACATTATTCACTCGTTGAAAATGACTGAAAAAAAACAACTTACCATTGCAGTTTCAGGCCTTAATGCAATTGACAGTCCAGGCCCTGGGGTTGCAGTAATCCGCGGACTAAAGGAGGCCACATCATTTGATTGCCGCATCATTGGATTGGCATACGAATCTCTTGAGCCGGGAATTTTTATGCATAACCTGGTGGATAAAACTTACCAGGTGCCCTACCCTTCAGCAGGAACCGAAGCTGTTATTGAACGGATGGAATACATACACTCTCGTGAAAAACTGGATGTAATTATTCCTAATTTCGATTCAGAATTGTATCCTTTCATCCGCCTTGAGCAACGACTTAAGAAGCTCGGCATTCATATGTTTTTGCCCACCATGGAGCAATTCGAGGAACGACACAAAGTAAACCTCGATGAGTTTGGAAAAAAATACAACATCAAGGTCCCAAAAGGCAAAGTGTATCACGAGCTGGTTTCACTGCACAGCATAACTAAGGATTTTCAATATCCTGTGCTGGTCAAAGGGAAATACTACGATGCTTATGTTGCATATAATGTTGATCAGGCAAAAAATTTTTTCAACAAAATCACTGCAAAATGGGGGGCTCCGGTCATAGTGCAGGAGTTTATACATGGAGCCGAGTTCAACGTTACCGGTTTGGGCGACGGCTTTGGAAACACGATTGCGGCAGTACCCATGCGAAAACAGTACATCACCGACAAGGGAAAAGCCTGGGGCGGTATTTCTATTGCCGATCCGCGAATTCTTGAATTAACCCACCGTTTTATCAGCCAGACAAAATGGCGCGGGGGTTTTGAACTGGAATTGATGAAAGACAAAAACAACGACTTTTATCTTCTGGAGATTAATCCGCGCATGCCCGCCTGGATATACTTGGCTGTTGGTGTGGGGCAGAATATTCCGGAAGCATTGGTGCAGCTTGCTTTGGGGGAGCCGGTTTCTTCGTTCACTGGATACAAGGTTGGAAAAATGTTCGTACGTTATGCCTGGGATATGATTGTTGACATTGAGGAGTTTCAACAAATCTCTACAAACGCAGAACTTTAGCAAATTATGAATCATCCAATCATCAACATTTAAATCGAAAATACAGACACAAGTATTATGGAAAAACTGAAATATGAACGCCCTATCATCAAGCGCCTCGAAACCGAGATGCCAAACAAATTTGGCGGACGGATTGATCGCACCCCAAAAACCCATATTGATGGGGTGCCGGTAAACCAGCTGGTTGCCGACTATGGGTCGCCACTGTTTGTAATCTCCGAAAAAAGTATTCGCAGCACCTACAAAAAAGCAAAAAAAGCATTTACCATGCGTTATCCAAAAGTTCAGTTTGCATGGTCATACAAAACAAATTATCTCGATGCAGTTTGCAATATCTACCACCAGGAAGGCTCTTGGGCGGAAGTAGTTTCAGGGTTTGAATACGATAAAGCCATTAAAAATGGTGTACCGGGAAACAAAATAATTTTTAACGGGCCAGATAAAACCACGGCTGATCTAACGAAGGCAATCACAAACGACTCCTTGATTCATATTGACCACCTCGACGAGCTTTATACCATTACCGAGCTCGCCGAAAAGCTTGAAAAGCGCCCGCGTGTTGCCATCAGGGTAAACATGGATACGGGTATTTATCCCATCTGGGACCGTTTCGGGTTTAATTATGAAAACGGGCAGGCCTGGGATGCACTCAACAAAATCATGGTAGCAGCCAAAATGGACCTGGTGGGGCTTCATTGCCATATTGGAACCTATATTTTAAGCCCCAAGGCCTATGCCATTGCAGCAGCCAAACTTTCTGACCTGGCGTTGGGATTGAAGCGGCGTTATAACCACAATATCAAATACATAGACCTTGGCGGAGGTTTTCCCTCGCGTAATACACTCAAAGGTGCATATCTTCCGAGTGCAGATACAACCCCATCGTTCGAAGATTATGCCGAAGAAATTTCTTCTGCCCTGCTGGCTGTTGAATTTCCTCCCGAAAACCTGCCCCTCTTAATCCTTGAGTCGGGCCGCGCCTTAATTGACGAAGCAGGCTTTTTGCTGGGAACCGTGATCTCAAATAAGCGTTCGTCAACAGGCAAAAGAACTACCATTGTTGATATTGGCATCAATTTGTTATTTACTTCGTTCTGGTATGATCATAAAATAACTCCTGCCCAGGAGTTCTCTCAATATACCGAAGAAACCACTATGTATGGCCCTTTGTGTATGAATATTGATGTGATTCGCGAAAACGCCGTGCTTCCGCTGCTCAACAAAGGCGATCATTTTGTGATACATCATGTTGGGGCCTACAACATGTCGCAGTGGATGCAATTTATCAATCTCAGGCCAAAGGTGGTTCTAATTGATGCAGATAGCCAGGTGCATATAATCCGCGAAAATGAAACAATGGCGGTTTTCAATGCGTTGGAAAAAATGCCAGTGCACCTAAAAAAGTTTGAGCTTTGATTGCTTTATAATCTCCAACCATGAAACGGGCACAATGATTCAAAAACTCGAGAAAAATATCATCCTTTTCAGCGAAGGAGTGCTTCTGAGCTACAGTCAGGTGTTTTTTTCGAAACAAAAATCCTTTGCGCTCATCTTATTGCTTGTTACTTTTTTCGACTGGATCGCAGGGCTGAGTGGTTTAATTGCGGTATTTGTTTCCAATTTGGCAGCAGTCGCGATAGGATTTAGGAAACACACGGTAACCCAGGGGTTTTATGGGTTTAACAGTTTGCTGGTTGGATTGGGTATGGGCATTTTTTATCAGCCTGGCATCGAGTTCTTTTTTGTGCTGGTGTTTTCGGCTATTCTGACATTTATGCTCACCATTTGGCTAGATGGTTTTTTTGGCAAGTATGGACTGCCCTCTCTGAGTTGGGCTTTTTTGCTGGGCATCTGGATAGTGAGCCTGGCATCGCGCGAGTTTTCAGCTCTTGCCATGAGTGAGCGTGGCTTGTTTCTACTTAACGAAATCTATGAACATGGCGGGATAAAAATGGTGAAGCTTTATTACTGGGTCAACGATTTACCTATGCATCCTTCCATTTCGACCTATTTCAAATCGCTGGCTGCCATTTTCTTTCAATATCACCTGCTGGCCGGTGCGATTGTGGCCATCGGCTTGTTAATATATTCCAGAATTGCATTCCTGCTTTCGATTCTCGGTTTTTTTGCTGCCTATTTCTATTATGTATTGATCGGCGCCAACCTGGCCGAACTCAATTACAGCTATATTGGCTTCAACTATATTTTGAGTGCCATTGCAATCGGTGGTTTTTTTATAGTACCGTCAAAATACTCATTTCTGTGGGTTATTCTTCTCACCCCCATCATCTCTTTCATTATTATTTCTACCAGCTTGTTATTTAACCTGCTGGGCCTACCCATTTATTCGCTTGCATTCAATATCATTGTGGTGCTGTTTCTGTATGTGTTAAAGTTCAGAGAAAGGCATTTCAATAGCCCTGAACTCGTGGTGGTTCAGCAATTTTCCCCTGAGCGAAATTTATACTCCCAGAATAACTACAAATCACGGTTCGATGTAAATACTTCGACCCAACTCACACCTCCGTTTATGGGCGAATGGGTGGTTTCTCAAGGCCACAATGGTGAACACACCCACAAAGAGGATTGGCGCCATGCCTGGGATTTCGAGATTTGCGATGAGGAAGGCAAGAATTTTGACAGGATGGGCCTCGAACAAAAGGATTTTTACTGTTTTGGAAAACCTGTACTGGCACCGGCCGACGGAGTGGTTCAGGAAATTCTGCAAGGAATTCCGGATAATGCCATTGGCGACATGAATTTGGGAAACAATTGGGGAAATACCATCGTCATCAAACACTCCGACAAAATCTACACCAAGCTATGCCATCTGAAGATGGGCAGTATTAAAACCTACAAAGGCGCTTATGTTAAAAAGGGAGAGGTCATTGCCCAGTGCGGCAATTCGGGGAGATCGGTTGTGCCTCACCTACACTTCCAGATCCAGTCCGATCCGTTCATTGGCTCAAAAACCATTGATTATCCATTTGCCTATTATCTCGTCAAAGAAAAAGATCATTACCAATTAGAAACCTACGACAGGCCACTCAAAGGGCAACTTGTGTCGGGTACTGTAAAAAACGAAGCTTTATCGAAGACATTCGGTTTTATTCCGGGCCAAACGCTGAGCTTTGAAACGAACAGAAATGGTAAGCCAATGAAAAAAGAGCACTTGGATGTTAAGTCAGACATGTATAATAACACCTATCTTGAATGCCGGGAAACCCTATCAAAAGCTTATTTTCACTGCGATGGAGACTTGTTTTATTTCAACCATTTTGAAGGCGACAAAGATTCTTTTCTCTATTTCTTTTACCTGGCAGCTTATAAAATTGTACTTGGCTATTACAATAAACTTGAAGTTAAAGATATTTATCCGCTAAGTGCTTTTAAAAAAGGATTTGCCTTATTCTGGCACGATTTTATTGCACCATTTTATTCTTTCATAACAGCAGATTATACCCTGTATTACCTTAAAAATGATGATAACCTGGTTGATAGCAGTATCGTGATGAAAGCAGAAACCAGGCAGTTTGTGCTGAATAAGCTCAGTTTGGCAGTTGATTTTGAAATGTGTGTGAGCAAAGGTAGAATTTCGCTGTTTAAGGTGAAAAGTAATACGGTTATGATAGATGCGAAGGAGGTAGAGTCGTGAAAGTAATACAAAACTTGAAATGGTTTCTTTCACGAAAGCATATCAGCCTGTTATCACATCTGCTGATTCTTACGCTTATTATTTTGCCACATGAAATGTATGCTCAAAAAGGTAAGGTATTTCAAACAGCCGACAGCATCACCTATTCCCTTTATTTGCAAGGGCAGTGGCAAAGCCTCATAAAAATTGGCAACCAGGCAATTGCCCAGGGGCACGACTATTTTTATATGCGCATGCGGGTGGGTATTGCATACTATATGCAACAACACTATCGCAAGGCGGCCGGGCACTTCGAAAAAGCACTTTTGTTTAATTCGAGGGATAAAAACGCTGCAAACTATCTGCTCCAAGGTTATCAATGGAGCGGGCTTGACCTTGAAGCCGCCTCGCTCACAAAACGATATTCTCATTTCTTTCAATCCAGCCACGATAAAAATTACATTAAAGGAGTTTCGGTTTTTGCTGGCGGTGCAATGTCGGGCATTGCAAAAAAGATTGCACAAATTGATCTGGACCAAACAGCAAACATCTATGGCGAAATAAGTGGAAGCGGTAGGCTGCGGTATGCGCACTTAGGCTTTATTCTTTCACCTGCCACCCAATACAGGTGGTATTTGGGCTACACTCACCTGCAACTTGCCAAGCATCAGCGAATCATTTTTTCAGGAACAGATACACTCGACAATAATTATACACTCTTTCAGCACCAACTTTTCATCAGCCTGCCTTTCAGGATATCCAACGGGTTGTATATTATTCCTTCATTTAACCTGATTAACATAAATGACCGGCCTTATGTGGTGAAATACGTGCCTCTCAGTAACAAATACACCACGAGCCGGCCTCAATATTCAATATATAATTACACTGCATTGCTTAAATTGGTTAGAGAAATGCCCTATTTCAGCCTGAGCGGGGCAGCAGGACATTCTTACCTTAACAACAACAATCAGTGGCAGGGAGCCTTGGGTATGAGTCTTTATCCATATGCTAATCTTAATCTTTATACATTTGCACGTTTTTCTGCTGTGGCCGAAGATCATATATTCAATTGGCACTATAAGCTTGGAGCAGGAGGCAAAATTCTGCCCGGCATTTGGCTGCAAGGAAATTATGCCTGGGGCTACCTGAAAAATACGTTTGATGATGACGGTTCAATCCTTTTTAACACTAGCGGCACAATTAACTCCAAAGCCGGAATCACGGCATATCTTTTGATTAATAAAAGCATGACTTTACAGTTCGATTACAGCCTGGTAAGGCAACAGGATAGCTACATCAGTTATTTGAATAACAATACTTATACAACGAATTTCGTTAAATTTAACAATCACCATATCATGGGAGGACTGAAATGGAAACTTTGAGAAAGATAATGTTTGCCTGTTCGATTTTTTTATTTGTTACCACACAATTGTTGGCACAAAATAACAAAGCGCTTCAGGATGCCTTCGCAGCAAGCTATAAATCCGAAACAGCCGGCGATTACACCCGTGCAATTGAAATATTAAAAAAAGAATATAACCAAACTTCTTATGAAATTAATGTCAGGTTGGGTTGGCTTACATATAATCATGGGTCATTTACCGAGTCGGCAGCCTACTACAACAAAGCCATTCAACTGATGCCTTTCAGTATCGAAGCGCGGCTGGGTTTTGCTTTGCCAGCATCGGCTATGGGCAATTGGGACCAGGTGGTGAAGCGATACCAGGAAATTTTAAAAATTGATGCCAATCATTATCTCACAAACTACCGCATGGGATTGATATACTATAACCGCGAAGACTACCAGTCGGCCCTGAAGCATTTTGAGCGCATCGCCAATATGTATCCCTTCGATTATGATGCCGTGCAAATGTTTGCCTGGACAAACTTCAGACTGAACAAACCCCGCGAAGCCCGTGCACTCTTCAACAAAGCGTTGCTGATCCGACCTGGTGATGCTTCGGCTTCAGAAGGCTTAGGCCTGATAAAATAGTCCGAATTTATTTTCCTGATCAGTTTGATTTTGGAATGAGCAGTTGTTAAAACCCACAACTGCCTCCGCTACAACAACACCCTGGTGAAGCAGATGGAGTTTGAGGTGCCGATTTTTTGCCCGGGCTGGGATCGCGATATTCATCGCTTTGCATATCACATGCCGGACATTGGCCCATAAATTTCCAGCAAGGTCCATAAATGGGGCTATTGTATTCAACTTTAACCCCTTCGGATTCGAAGATGGTGTTACACTCAGAACACTTAAAACGTAATTGCATAAAGTGGCGTTTATTCTAGTAAACAAATAATTTCGGGTTTGGTTTCAACCTCTGGCCATAAAAAAGTGCGGCAAATTTCTTAATAATTTTCATCATTACTGCTCTTTGATCCATTTTGGTAGCCAACTCTCGGAAACAACCACTATAGCCCCAAAATAATCTTCGGCTTATCTAGCATTTCACCTGGATATAATAGTACAACTGAGCATCATCACATCGTTTTTCTATATATTTGGCTGGTCAAATAATCTTATCATGGCAATCATTCCTTATAAACCTAAAAACCACATTCGGATCGTTACAGCAACCTCTTTGTTCGACGGGCATGATGCTGCCATTAATGTCATGCGGCGCATCATTCAGGCTACCGGTGTGGAAGTAATCCATTTAGGGCACGACCGTTCGGTTAACGAAATTGTAGAATGTGCCATACAGGAAGATGTGCAGGGTATTGCTATATCGTCATACCAGGGCGGGCACATGGAATATTTCAAGTATATGTATGACTTGTTGCAGGAAAGAGGCGGAGACCATGTAAAGATATTTGGAGGAGGCGGTGGAGTAATCCTGCCTCACGAGATCGAAGAATTGCACACCTACGGAATTGCTCGCATCTATTCGCCCGACGACGGACGCGCGATGGGCCTGCAAGGCATGATCAACGACATGGTGCAACAACTTGATTTTCCTTTGGGGCAAACACTTGCAATCGAACCAAAAGACATTCGCTATGACAATCCCAGAGCTATTGCCCGCCTGATAACGTCTATTGAAAATTTTCCTCAAACTGCCAAAAAGCTATTATCATCATTCAATCGCGATTATAATCACACACAGGTGCCGGTGGTAGGGATTACCGGAACGGGTGGGTCGGGAAAATCTTCTGTTACTGACGAAATTTTGCGCCGTCTGCTTGTGAATTTTCCTGATAAGCATATTGCCATTATTTCGGTTGACCCTACCCGCAAACGCTCAGGAGGGGCTTTGCTGGGGGACCGGATCAGGATAAATTCAGCACATCATCCGAATGTATTTATGCGCTCGCTGGCCACACGCCAGGCCAATCTTGCGCTTTCGAAACATATTGCCGATGTATTGTGTGTAGTAAAAAATGCAGGATTTGACCTCGTTTTGTTCGAAACTTCAGGTATTGGTCAAAGCGACTCACAGGTAATTGAGCACAGCAACCTGGCTATGTATGTGATGACTCCCGAATTTGGCGCACCCATCCAGCTCGAAAAAATTGACATGCTCGATTTTGCCGATATAATTTTGCTGAACAAAGCCGACCGACCAGGCGCCGCCGATGCCCTGAACCATGTACGCAAACAATACACACGCAACAGGTTGCTCTTTGATATCGCTCCCGATGATCTTCCCATATTTCCAACCATCGCTTCCCGATTCAACGATCCGGGGATCAACCGGATGTTTATAGAGCTCATGAGGATGATTACACAACGGTCTTCAAAGCCATTTGCTCTGCCAACTCAGGCAATTGATGTGAAATCCATTGCTTCGCCAATAATTCCGGCAGCAAGGGTGCGCTATCTTTCTGATATTTCAAGTGCAGTTCGTGGCTACAATCAGTGGAGCGAAGAACAATCGGCAATTGCACAGCAATATTATGCCTTGCATGTGAGCCTGAAAATGCTGAAAGGAGAAAAGAATTCCGACAGCCAGCTGCTTGATTCCATTGAGCAAAGCTTATCTCAAGTTAAGTCAAAGCTCACCCCCGAAAATCTTCGGTTAATTGAAGGATGGAATGATAAAGCGCGTAAATATGCTGATAGAACATTTTCTTACACAGTAAGAAACAAAAAGATACAGGTTGAAACCACCAACGAAACGCTTTCGCATGCAAGGATACCCAAAATTGCACTTCCATCTTACTCGGGATGGGGCGATCTGCTGAAGTGGCAGTTAAGAGAAAATGTCCCCGGAGAGTTTCCTTTTGCGGCAGGGGTTTTTCCGTTTAAACGAGAAGCAGAAGATCCCACGCGCATGTTTGCCGGAGAAGGTACGCCTGAACGTACCAATAAACGATTCCACTACCTGAGTATGGGAATGCCTGCAAGGCGATTATCCACGGCTTTCGATTCGGTGACTTTATATGGCCGCAATCCTGATATCAGGCCCGACATCTATGGTAAAATTGGAAACTCTGGAGTATCGGTATGTTGTCTCGATGACGTCAAGAAGCTTTATTCAGGCTTCAATCTGGCCCATGAAGCTACTTCGGTTTCGATGACCATCAATGGCCCTGCCCCATCACTTGTGGGCTTTTTTATGAACGCTGCCATTGATCAGCAATGCGAACTATATATCCGGGAGCAAGGGTTGACGCAACAGGTTGAAGAAAAAATCAATGAAATATATGAGGGTCAAATGGCCAAGCGCCCTGTTTATAACGGATTTCTTCCATCTGGAAATGATGGACTTGGCCTGATGCTGCTCGGCGTTACCGGCGACCAGGTTCTGCCTGGCGAGGTGTATGACAAAATTAAAGCGGAAACGATTTCGATATTGCGCGGAACTGTGCAGGCTGATATCCTAAAAGAAGACCAGGCACAAAACACTTGCATTTTCTCAATTGAATTTGCACTGCGCATGATGGGTGATATTCAGGAATATTTTATACAAAACAAAGTAAGAAACTTCTATTCGGTTTCCATTTCAGGTTATCACATTGCCGAAGCCGGGGCAAATCCAATTACACAATTGGCTTTTACGCTGGCCAACGGGTTCACATATCTTGAATATTATCGTTCCAGGGGCATGCATGTTGATCTTTTTGCACCCAATTTTTCTTTTTTCTTTTCGAACGGGCTGGATGCAGAATATACAGTGATCGGTCGCGTGGCAAGGCTTATCTGGGCCAAAGCCCTGAAGCATCTTTACAAAGCATCCGACCGCTCCCAAAAGTTGAAGTATCACATCCAAACATCAGGGCGCTCGCTCCACGCCCAGGAGATTGAATTCAACGATATCCGTACCACATTGCAAGGGCTTGGCGCAATTTATGATAACTGTAATTCACTGCATACCAATGCCTACGACGAAGCCATTACCACTCCTTCCGAAGAATCGGTGCGCAGGGCCGTAGCAATTCAGATGATCATAAACCACGAATTGGGGCTGGCCAAAAATCAAAATCCGCTCCAAGGGGCTTATATCATTGACTACCTGACCAACCTGGTTGAGGAAGCTGTGCTGCAGGAGTTTGATCGCCTGACAGAACGTGGAGGGGTGTTGGGGGCCATGGAAACAATGTACCAGCGCAATAAAATTCAGGAAGAATCGCTTTATTATGAGCAGCTTAAACACGATGGCAGGTTGCCGATCATGGGAGTAAATACTTTTCTCTCCTCCACTGGCTCCCCCACAACTATTCCCGGTACTGTTATCCGTGCCACTGAGGAAGAAAAAAAGCAACAGATTTCGACACTGATGGCACTTCATCAGCGCAACTCAAACGAGGCTCAGCATAGCCTTTCAATGCTGAAGTTTGCCGCAATGAACAACCTGAATACTTTCGAAGCCATGATGAGTGCAACAAAATATTGCTCATTGGGGCAGATCACCGAAGCCTTGTTTGAAGTCGGCGGGCAATATCGAAGAAACATGTAAACAATGGTTGAATCTATTACCCAAGGAGTGTTAATTTCATTTTTGTTTTTCAGAACACTTCATTAATTTTGAACGTTTTTTACTAATATCTTATCGCCGATTTTATGCAAAACATTAAGATTCTTGTAATTTATCCTGAGGTTACACAGACCAAAATGGCCATTTATCACAATGCTGAAGTGGTTTTTTTGAAAACCCTCAAATACAAACCCGATCTTTTGGCTCAGTTTGCCGATGTCATGGATCAGTTGACTATGCGTGTTGCAGGCATACTAAATGAACTCGATACGAATGATTTTGATTCGAACACCATCCGGGTGGTCATGGCACGAGGCGGACTGATTAAACCAATGCATAGCGGAGTATATGAAGTGAATGACCGGATGAAAGAAGACCTTAGGAAAGGAATTCTTGGGAAGCATGCAATCAATTTAGGTGGGTTGATTGCCGATGAAATTGCAAAACGGCTTCCAAATGCCAAAGCCTATCTTGGAGACCCTGTGGTGGTGGATGAACTATCGGATATGGCACGAATCAGTGGCCATCCTTTGATTGAAAGAAAATCTGTTTTTCATGCCCTGAATCATAAGTATTGTGCACGTGCTTATGCTAAAAGCACCGCAAAAAGCTATAACGACCTTCAGCTTGTGGTTGCCCATGTGGGTGGTGGCGGAATTTCGGTGGGGGCACACCAAAAAGGAAAAGTCGTTGATGTAAACCAGGCTTATAAAGGCGATGGGCCTTTCAGTTTCACACGCACCGGGTCGCTGCCCGTGGGCGGATTGATAGATTTATGTTTTAGCGGCAAATACACCCATCAGGAAATGATCGCCTTGGTTTCCGAATCAGGTGGTTTGTCGGCCTACCTGGGAACCAGTAGCCTGCGCCAAATTGAAACGAACCTGGCTGCCGGAGACGAAAAAACAACGTTTTACGTAAAAGCCATGGCCTACCAGGTTGCTAAAGAAATTGGCGCCATGACCGCTGTTCTCGAAGGCAAAGTGGACGCAATTTTGCTCACAGGAAATTTTTTCAGCAACCGCATCTTTGCCCACGAAGTAATCCGCCGTATCGAGCATCTGGCAAAAATTAATGTTTATCCGGTTGTGAACGATCTGGATTCGCTGGCAGCCAATGGCATGATGGTATTAACCGGCACCGCAGATATTCTTGAATACAAATAACCGGAATATTTAACATCCAATAAATCACCCTGCTGGAACTAATAGATCGGAAAGTGCAGCAGCGAATTTCATGGAATTTCTGTTCTACTGAATACCTCTGTTCATTAAAAAAGAGTTGCATCTAATAGTTTGTGTATTTTTGATAATTACATTGCGTTTTATTCTGGATGACCTCATTGAATCTGTCAGAAGTTTTTTAATGCATCACCTATTAAATCGGTATCGTCCTTGTCAAACAAATTAAATATCTATCGGCAAAAAAAACGTTGGAAGTTTTTGTTGGGGCTGGTTGGATTCATCATTGTTCTTTTCTCGCTCTGGTATTCAAGCATTATGGTAGATCAAATTGCCCGCGATGAAAGGCGCAATATTACCATATGGGCAGATGCAATCCAGAACAGAGCCAAATTGGTTCAATATACCCAGATACTTTTCGACCAGATGAAGACCGAAGAGCGCAAACGGGTTGAGTTGCTTGCCGAAACCCACCGGCGGATGGGAGACGCTGAAGACAAAGGGCCGCTTGATTTTTACCTACGGATTGTTTCGGACAACACAACCATTCCTGTAATCATTACAAACTCTGATAATGAGATCGTTGCAAGTGCCAACATAGGGCAAGACATCTCTTCCTACGAAATGTTCGATGGAGAACTCAGGCGAGATTTTTATCAATACGACCCTGTGGTAATCCGTTATTATAAAACCGAAAATCTCTATGCTTATTACAGAGACTCTCACATCTTTACTCAATTAAAATCGTACCTTGATGACCTGATTGATTCCTTTATCACTGAGGTTGTAAGCAATTCAGTATCTGTTCCGGTAATCATTACCGACAGCACCCTGGTGAATATTATTGCGCATGGAAACATCAATGAACAGACGATTCGCGATAGCCTGGCAATTCAAAAACTCATCAGAGAAATGTCCAGCGAAAATGATCCCATCGAAATCGTCCTGGCTAACCAGGGAAAGAGATACATATATTACAAAAGTTCATACCTTCTGATGCAACTGCGGTATTATCCATTCTTCCAGTTCGGTATTATTGCTGTGTTTTTATTTATTGCGTATCTGCTTTTCAGTACAGCGCGTAAGTCGGAGCAAAACCAGGTGTGGGTTGGATTAGCTAAAGAAACGGCACATCAGCTTGGCACGCCCATTTCGGCCATTATGGCCTGGATTGAATTATTAAAGATTAATGGAACCGATCAGTCAATCACTATTGAAATGGAAAAAGACATTGAGCGCCTTCAGACAGTGACAGAAAGATTTTCGAAGATCGGATCGGCAGCGGTTTTGCAACCAGAGAATATTTATGCAGTGATACAAAATGCCCTTAAATACCTTGAACCGCGCACATCAAAAAAAATCACTCCAACGCTACATGGCGGAGATTGCCAGGAAGTTATGGTTCCATTGAACCGGCAATTGTTTGAATGGGTCATTGAGAACCTATGGAAAAATGCATCAGATGCGCTTGCAGGCAAAGGGAAAATAGACATTGTTCTCTCCGAGGAGGGCCGGTATCTTATCATTGATTTTAGCGACACAGGAAAAGGCATGCCCAAATCAATGTTCGAGTCGGTTTTCAAACCGGGCTATACCAGTAAAAAACGTGGTTGGGGTTTGGGATTGTCGCTTGCCCGGCGCATCATCGAAGATTATCACCGCGGCAAAATATTTATCAAGTCATCCACAATCGGAAAAGGAACAACATTCAGGCTGATGCTCAGGAAATAGGAGATTGGCCGGATTGATTGTTGGCTGTTTTTAAGAACTCAATGTTTCTTTTGAGTCGCTCAAATTTTGTCCTTCTGATGGGTGAATTGGCAAACAGGCTTTCAAATTTTTCTTTTGTAAGGGCTTCCCAGTCGGCAGCCTGTATCTGCATTACTTCGTCTGGCAAAGAAAATGAGGGCTCATTATGATATGGTGCAGATTGGTTCCATGGACAAACCTGCTGGCAAATATCGCAACCAAAAATCCATTGCTGATATTTACCCGAGAACTCCACGGAAATTTCCTCTTTATTTTCGATAGTCAGGTAGGAAATGCAGCGTCGGGCATCAATGATTCCATTGCCAACGATGGCCTTGGTTGGGCATGCCTTAATACATTGCGTGCAATTTCCGCAATAATTCTTTTTACCCGGAGTGTCATAGGCCAACTCCAGGTCAGTTATAATTTCTCCGATGAAAAAATAAGACCCCTCTTTTGGAGTGATTAGCATTGAATTTTTTCCAAACCATCCCAAGCCCGCCCGCACCGCCCATGCCCGCTCAAGCAGTGGAGCCGAATCAGTAAATACGCGTGCCCTGCATTCAGCAATATGTTGGGCAATATAATTGTGCAATTTGTAAAGTTTGTTTTTTATAACATCATGATAATCATTGCCGTAGGCATATCGCGAAATGAGATAAGCAGAGTCTGCGGGCAATAAACGCTGCGGGTTGTAGCTTTGCAATACCACGATCACACTGCGTGCATTGTCAACCAATTTGCCCGGATCGAGACGTGTTTCGAAGTTTTTAGACATGTAACTCATTTTTCCCTGAAATCCATTTTCGAGCCAGTTGGCCAATCGCACCCGGTAATCTTCGAGCACTTCATATTTTGCAATCCCACATGCCCGAAAGCCAAGGCTTCTTGCAAAATCTTTAATGCGTTGTGAAGCATGCTGGTTATCCATGTTTTAATCCTATTGGGTTTGATGCAAAAAGTAATAGGGGTTATCGAGGCTACGCATTCGAAAAATTTTTCTTTAGCAAAGAATTCCTCCTCTGCTTGCGAAAACTATATGCATTAAAACTAAATTAATCGTCTGTTACTAATGGCGTCTTATTCCTCGAAGAGCTTTTTTTGCTGCGGAATATTTGTTTTGCCGAGATGCGCATAGGCTCTGGGGGTAACTTCTCTCCCCCTCGGTGTGCGCATAATAAATCCTTCCATGATCAGAAATGGTTCATATACTTCTTCGATTGTGCCCGGGTCTTCGCCAACGGCAGTGGCAACTGTGTTAAGGCCAACCGGCCCACCTTTGAATTTTTCGATAATGGTACTCAGAATTTTGTTATCCATTTCGTCGAGTCCAAATTTATCAACATTGAGTGCCTCGAGCGCATATTGGGTGATGGCCAGGTCAATTGAGCCATTGCCTTTTATCTGGGCAAAATCTCTAACCCTTCGCAGGAGCAGGTTGCAGATTCGCGGGGTGCCTCGGCTCCGCCCTGCAATTTCGTGAGCAGCCTGACTGGTGATAGGGACTTTCAGTATCCCTGCAGAGCGCACAACAATCCCTTCGAGGGTTTTGGCATCGTAGTATGAAAGACGAGAATTGATGCCGAACCTCGAGCGCAACGGTGCAGTAAGCAATCCGCTTCGGGTGGTTGCACCGATGAGGGTAAAGGGGTTAATTACAATTTGTATGCTTCGAGCATTGGGCCCGGTTTCGATCATGATGTCAATTCTGTAATCTTCCATGGCCGAATACAAGTATTCTTCAACCACAGGACTCAGACGGTGTATTTCGTCAATAAAAAGTACATCATTCTTATCGAGGTTGGTCAGCAGGCCGGCCAGGTCGCCAGGTTTATCGAGCACCGGGCCTGAAGTTATTTTAATATTCACGCCCAACTCATTGGCAATAATGTGTGAGAGGGTGGTCTTTCCCAACCCCGGAGGGCCGTGCAAGAGCACATGGTCGAGCGGTTCGTTGCGCTGCCGGGCAGCTTTCACAAAGACTTTTAGGTTTTCAACCACATTGGCTTGTCCTGAAAAATCCCGGAAATCAGCGGGGCGCAAAACCTTCTCAAGCTCGCGTTCGGCCTGGCTCAGGTTTTCA
Source organism: Lentimicrobiaceae bacterium (assembly GCA_037446395.1). GTDB lineage: Bacteria > Bacteroidota > Bacteroidia > Bacteroidales > JAAYJT01 > JAAYJT01. The sequence continues at coordinate 71,967 of JBBIIP010000002.1, read as the reverse complement.
AATTCAGGGTCAAGAGAGATGTGTGTGGCCATTTGGACAGTAAATTTTATAAAAGCTGCAGTTCAAAATTCAAAAGTACAAAATTTGAATGTTATGCCGCGGATTCAATGTAAATCACGGATTTCTAAATCAATTCATCTTCAATTAGCTGACAGCCATAAATGAAGTTACGGCATCAGCCTCATGAAAAAACATAGAAAGAATATAACTATCGTGCAACGGTAATTAAAAAATCAATAATTTAGCGGGGTAATTTCCCCCAAATGCAGTTGCAATGAAAAAGATATTAGCAGCCATTGATTTTTCAAAGGGCTCGATTCATGCATTGAATTATGCCCGAATGTTGGCCGAAAAGCTCTCGGCAAATCTAACCATGGTATGGGTTGATAATGAGTGTGGAATCAGCCTTGCCAGCAGCACTATCAACAGTGAATTTCGAAACGAAGCCATTAAAAACTTTAATGACCTGATTGCAATCAATAAAAAAGAAGGGCTTAAAGTTAGTCTTGAATATAAACTTCGGCGGGGAAAAGTTTATCAGGAAGTGGCTGCGCTTTCGCGTATTATCGGGGCGGACTTAATTGTAGCTGGCACCCATGGGGTTACAGGTTTTGAAGAATACTGGATCGGTAGCAATGCCTACCGCATTGTATCTTATGCCCCATGCCCGGTAATAACCGTCAGGTTTGATTATAAAATAAAAAGTGATTTTAAGAACATTGTACTGCCCATTGACTCCACCTCAGAAACCAAGCAGAAAGTGCCCACTGCCATCAGTTTGGCTCAAACTCTCGGCAGCAAGATTCATATCGTGGGATTACACAGTACCACTTTAAAATCATTGCAGAAAAAGGCATTGAGCAACATGGAGTATGCAGTGAGATATTGTCAGAAAAACAGTATTGAATGCGAATCTGTCGAAATTCATTCGATCAATGTTACAAAAGCTGCCATTGATTTTGCCAATGACGTGAACGCTGATCTTTTGGTGATCATGACCGAGCAACAGGGCTCTGCATCAAACCTGCTTCTTGGCCCTCAGGCCGAGCAGATTGTAAATTACTCGCCGATTCCGGTATTGAGCGTGCAACCCACCGAAATAAAAACATTTATACTGCGTTAAAGCATAATGTTGATTAAAAGATACCTGACACTCCTGCTATTTTTTGGTTGCATCCAGGCCTTTTTAAATGCTTATTCCCAAAGTCCGGTTGGTACTGGCGAAGTAACCATAATCAAAGATAGCCGGATCAATCAACTTGAGGAGCAATACCTTAAATATGCAGCCAATCAGAACCGTCTCGACGGGTTCAGGGTGCAGATTTTTTTTGATTCGGGCAACCAAAGTAAACGAAACGCTTCATCAACCAGAGAGAGATTTCTTCAGCGCTATCCGTCAACGAATGCTTACATTGACTTTAAGGAGCCCTTCTTCCGTGTCAGGGTTGGCGATTTCAGAACACGCCTTGAGGCGGAAGGGTTCAAACAAATCATTTCTGGAGATTATCCCAACGCATTTACCGTAAATGATAAAATCAATCCGCCTTCTATCAATTAAAAATTCAAGAGATTTGGCCGGAGTATTTGATTTGTCCCCTTTTTTGACTATCTTAGCTGAACTTTAGCGATTCTGTTTTTTAAAATTCAATTCATAATAGAAAACAAAATTTTTGGCTCGGAAGTTAAACCTTTTTTTGAAAAAACACTTAAGCTAAATTATTGATTATGAAAAATATAATCACAGCAATTGATTTTTCGGATTGCTCCATTAATGCATTGGAGCATGCCATTACAATTGCCGACAAGGGAGGATATAAAATTATCATGGTGTGGGTAAACAACCCAACAACCACCAAAATATTGCTTTCATCTGATCATTCAGACGAATTGAAGGAAGAAGTCAAGCTGCAATTCCGGCGCCTCATTGATAAGTATTCACCCCAGCTTTTCCCAAGTCAAATCGAATATGTAATTCGTGAAGGAAAAGTGTATCAGCAAGTTGCTCAACAGGCCAAGGAAAGCAATGCCGAAATGATTGTGGCGGGCACCCATGGGGCATCAGGCTTTGTTGAGTTTTGGGCTGGCAGCAACGCCAACAAGATCATTTCAATTTCCCCCTGTCCGGTGATCACCATCCGGGGTGGGTTAAGCGCAAGCCGTAATCTAAAAAAAATCATATTACCAATAGACAGCACACCAGAAACAAGGCAAAAAACAGCCTTTACTGCTAAAATTGCACAGATTTTCAACGCTGAGGTGTTGGTTGTGGCACTGTTAAAATCCGGAGTCAGGAATGTGCAGCTTCAGGTAGAAGGCTATGCATTTCAGGTAGTTGAATTTATGAAGGAACAGAATATTAAATGTTCATTTGATTCACGTCCTACTCAAAACATCGCCGAAACCATCATTGAGTATGCCATCGAAAAGAAAGGCAACCTTATCTCAATCATGACAGAACAGGAATCAGCCCCGTCAAATCTTTGGCTAGGTCCCTATGCACAGCAAATCGTGAATCTATCGCCGATTCCTGTGCTCAACATCCATCCGATAACGGCCGAAATAGAATAGCGCAGGCGTTGATAAATTATTGCCGAATAAAGGGAAAAGCCAGTTTACTTTGTAACATTATTTACTCTTTGACCACTGGCAGAATGCCCGCCAAAGAAGTCGTGCTATTGCACTTTGATCAACCTAAAATAGGAATGCAACCCTGAGCAGGTATCCCTCGTCTATCACAAAACTGATTAAAATGAAAAATGTGATAATCGTCGTTATTTCGATGCTTTCTTGCCTTGGATGCGAAAAAAGTTTTGACCCAGAGCATCCTGATGTTGAGAAATTTGTCAAACAAGTTAAGAATGGAACGTATAATTGCTATGAGAAGGGAGAAAATGGCAAAAATTTATGGCTTATTATGCCAGACTTTAACCAAAATCATATTCAGGCGCTCATTTGTCATTCGAAAGATACATCCCAAATCACTAATTTCCCCTTTAATCCTATATCGTCCAGGACACCTTTCCCATATAACCGACAATATCTTATACTGGGAGAATGTTTGCTGTGGACTGTTGAAGGTATAAGAAATGGGAACAGATATGGCTCCCTTGATCCATATTTAATTGATATACAGGCTGAAGACAGAAACAAAGGACTGAAAGGAGTTGAGATTCTTATTGTCAGGAATCTTTATAATGATTGGTGGATTGCCTTTAAAGACAAGGATTGGAAGAATAAAAACCCATTAGAGAGCACCTCGTTCAGATGGTTTTAACTATACAATTCAAAATAATCCAAATGCCTGATACCCGACAATGAACATGGTCTTTTGTTGGGTGATTGAGGTGAAGGACTCTTTCATCGTGAGTGGTCAGGAGAATTTGCGATTTGCACGCAAGCCCACTAATTTATATTAATCACCCTCCAAGATTTAGTACCTGTCAAGGCAGTTAAGATCTTCAAAAGCAGTTTTTAGCCTTGCAACGACTGTTTTCTCACCTTCACGTAGCCATGCCCTGGGGTCGTAATATTTTTTATTCGGTTTATCCTCCCCTTCAGGGTTACCAATCTGTCCCTGCAGGTATCCCACATTTTTCTTGTAATAATTTTTGACTCCATCCCAATAAGCCCACTGGGTGTCGGTATCAATATTCATTTTTATCACGCCATACGAAATGGCTTCGCGAATCTCATCACGAGCCGAACCTGAGCCGCCATGAAAAACAAAATCAACAGGTTTAGCCGAAGTCTTAAATTTATGCTGTATATACTCCTGGGAATTCTTCAGAATAATGGGTTGCAACTTCACATTGCCTGGTTTGTAAACGCCATGAACATTCCCAAAAGAAGCAGCGATGGTAAACCTGTTACTGATTGCACTCAGTGCCTCATAAGCTGCAGCCACCTCTGAGGGCTGAGTATAAAGCCTTGAACTTTCGATCCCAGTATTATCAACACCATCTTCCTCGCCACCGGTAACTCCCAGTTCCATTTCGAGGGTGATGCCTATTTTATTCATCTGGTCGAAATATTTCTTACAGGTTTCAAGGTTTTCATTCAGCGGTTCTTCGCTCAGATCGAGCATATGTGAACTGAATAAAGGTTGACCGAAATTTTTGAAATGCTCCTGGCTGGCACTAAGTAATCCGTCAATCCACGGCAGTAGCTTGCGGGCGGCATGATCGGTGTGCAGGATCACAGGAATGCCATACATTTTCGCAACCTGATGCACATGCAGCGCTCCGGATATTGTTCCGGCGATGGATGCCTTTTGACCATCGTTGTTCAGGGATTTCCCTGCATAGAACTGGCCGCCCCCGTTTGAGAATTGAATGATTACAGGTGAATTGACGATACTTGCTGCCTCAAGCACACTATTTATTGAATTTGTTCCAACAACGTTGACTGCAGGAATTGCAAATTCGTTTTCCTTGGCAATCCGAAATATTGTTTTCACGTCCTCTCCGGTCACTACGCCAGGGACGATTTTATTGCTGATTCTTTCGCTCATTTCAGTGTTTTATTTTTTTATGTATGATCGTTTGATGTTTTCGTCGGCAAAAATAATCCATTTGCAACAACCCCTGTCGGAAGTATGTAAGAAAATACAATGTAACCTGTTGAACCGTTGCGAAGACTATGGTCGCATGATGGTGAAAAAAATAATTATCTTTGTCAGTCAAAAAGGCCCCGTAGTTCAGCTGAATAGAACGTCAGATTCCGGTTCTGAAAGTCACAGGTTTGAATCCTGTCGGGGTCACTAGAAGAAAACAAAGCCATCGGCAGGTGGCTTTGCTTTTTTGGGCGAAATACCCAATTATCAAATTATTTTGCCACTCTCTCCTACTTAGCATACTCGATGCCAGGCTCAAAATCCGTTGAGTCGGAAAAGGACTGTAGGAATTAGAAGCAAGAACCCGATAACGATCAGCATCAGCATCAGCGGCCAAATCCATTTTACCCACTTATCGTAAGGTATTCGAGCTACACCAAGGGCGCCGATCAGTACACCCGAGGTTGGGGTGATCATGTTTGTAAAACCATCGCCAAATTGAAAAGCCATCACCGTGGCCTGTCGCGAAACGCCGATCAGATCAGAAAATGGTGCCATGATTGGCATGGTAAGCGCTGCCTTTGCCGAACCCGACGGGATGATAATATTGATGATTGTTTGGATTGTGTACATCACCCCAATCGAGGCAATTTTGCCAAAATCGGCCATGCCTTTTGAGAGGCTGTATAGGATGGTATCAATCACTCCCCCATCTTCGAGTATGACGATGATTCCGCCTGCAAGGCCTACAATCACGGCAGCCGAAAGAATGTCTTTTGCACCCTCGAGAAATAACCGCGAAATTTTATCGGCCGAATGCCCCATGCTCAGTCCGGATGCTATTCCCAAAGCCATGAACAGGGTGGCTATTTCCATCACATACCATCCGTATCCCATAACACCAATAATGAGAAAAAGTATGGTAAAGGCCAGCAAGTGTAGGATGAAGAAGTGCACCGACCGCCGCAAAGTGAGGAGGCCACCGAGCGCAAACAGGAGTGTTGAAATTGGTAACACACTGAAGGTGACAGATGAGTTGCCAATGCTCAGTTTGGAAACCGGATGATAAATTGAGAAAGCAATCAGGGCAGCCAGAATGACCGAATAAACCACCCAGGCAGCTTTGGGGGTCTGGTATTCAATTGTTTCCAGATTTTCGCTCTCTTTTTGGCGCCAGTAGGCATCTTCCTCGTAAACATTTGAACGCATTGGGTTTCTTTTCACCTTTCGGGCATAAAATAATACAAATGCAATTCCAACAAAGTTGATCACTGCCCAGCAAAAAATTCGGTATTCGATGCCCGAAAACAACGGAATTTTGGCCAATCCCTGTGCGATTCCAATGGTGAATGGGTTAAGTACCGCCCCGGCGAATCCAATGTGAGCAGCTACATACACCATGCAAACCCCCACGATGGAATCATATCCCATGCGTATCGCCAGCGGAACCAGGATAATGATAAATGCGATGGTTTCTTCGCTCATTCCAAAAACAGCGCCAAATATACTGAACATCAGGATAATAAGAACAATCACAATATTATGAACCCCGAGTTTTCTTATGAACTTATATCGTTCCAGCCCATGCGTGAAACGCAGGAAAGCAAGGATGCCTACATCAATGGCACGGCTTTGGTTCATAATCCAAAAAGCACCGCCAATCATCAGGATAAAGATGATGATGTTCGATTGCTTGACAAACCCTTTGAAAAGGGCTGCAAAAACCTGCCACGTTTGCGGCTTCCCACCACTTCCAGTGTTTTGGCTCTGGCTCTCAGGCAAACTGTTGTCGTAACGAAAAACCATGGTGGTCAGTTCTTCCCCATTGACTAGCTGTTTTTGCTCGGTATATTTCCCTGCAGGCAACACCCAGGTGAGCGTGGCAGCTACTATGATGATAAAAAACACGATAGCAAATGTGTGTGGAATTTTCTTAAATTTAAACATAGCCGCAGTTAAAATGACCCGATTACTGTTTAGATTTAAACTCAACCGGCCTGTAGGCGGCTTTGTCAATTTCGCGAAGGCTTTTTATTGGCCGTGGGGGATTGAGATATTTTGACAAAAAGCCATATATTTTGATTCTGGTTTCTTTGGCAAATCTGGAGTCAATGCGGTCGAACCCATGGCCACCGGGGATATCTTTATAAATTTCGTATTCAAACTTTTTCCCTTCGGCTTTCAGTGCCCTTATCAGGTGTTCGACCTCAAGCACATACACATCGTCATCGTTTGTATTGGTGTGAATCAGCAAAGGCGTTTGCAGTTTGTGCGCATGATTCACGGGTGAACGGCGGCGATATTCATCTACATCTTCGCGGGCTGTTTTGCCAAGATGATAGTCGGCTGAGAAGAGCTTTCGATAAGAATCGGTTGAATAGCCCATCCGGGCAACCAGGTCGCTTACTGGCACGCCAGTAAATGCAACCTGATAATCGTTGGGATAATCAAAAATATTCATCAGGGCGATCATTCCACCATGGCTCCATCCGATGATGCCAACGCGCTTTGGATCAACAAATTCATAATTTTCAACCACATAATCGCGGCTTGCTTTTACATCCTCATTTTCAAGGCCACCATAATCTATCAGTTCATAAAAGCGCTGGCCATAGCCTGTGCTTCCCCGATAATCAGGAGCGACAACGATATATTGCTGTGCAATCATTTCCCGGATGATATGGGTATAATAGGTAGTAAAATCAGCATGCACCCCTCCATGTGGTAGCACAAGTAAAGGATATTTTTTCTGAGGGTCAAGATCGCGCGGAATGAAGATATATGTATAGAAACGTACTGGATTTGATGCGCCTTTGAGTTTGTGATTTTTGATCACCGCCGGTGGTGGCCCAGTGATAAATACCTTGTCAACATAGGCCACATCGCCAACATTATTATACCAAGCCAGGTCATCAATTGCCTTGCTGATGACATCAAAGCGGTGATCCAGCTCATTAAATTTTTGATTGATAAGCTTCACAACATCTTCATTGGTTTGAGCAGTGAGTGAATTAGAAAACAAAAACATGATCACCGAGACAATGATCAGAAAATTTTTAATAATCTTCATAGGTTGTTGGTGTTAAAATGGGTTTTCGATCCGATAAAATTACTAAATATTGTATCAGACATTCAGCTTCGACAGATATTATCTGTAGAGGCAGATTCAACGCGCCCGAAATAGTACTTAACAGATATACTGGCTACATAAATATTTTCTTATTTTTTTTCATTGCCGGCTCATAAAAAGCAGGTAATTTTGGCCCAAAATTAAAGGAATGAAACCGACACATATTGAACACATTGGAATCGCTGTTAAAGACCTCGGGATGAGTATTGATTACTATAAGAACGTTTTAGGACTTGAGTGTTACGCCATCGAAGAAGTGAAGGATCAAAAAGTGAAGACTGCTTTTTTTATGGTAGGACAAACCAAAATTGAGTTGCTCGAATCCACCGATCCGGATGGGCCAATTGGCAAGTTTATTGAAAAGCGAGGAGAAGGGGTTCATCATATTGCTTTTGCTGTGAATGACCTGGAGGCGGTTTTAGCAGAAACCGAAGCCAAAGGAATTCATTTGATTGATAAACAACCCCGCAAGGGGGCCGAAGGGCTGCATATTGCATTTCTGCATCCCAAATCGACCGGGGGGGTTCTTACCGAACTTTGTGAAAACAAAAATATCATGTAGGGATAAAAAAATTTTGCACATCGGGTATGAGGAATCTAAACTAATTAAGACCGATGGCAAACGATCAGTTTGACTTATCGGTTGGGTTTGGTTGAAAAATAATAAACCGGCGAAAATTAGTATATGATCATTTGAACTATAAAAAAGCGATGTGCTGAGCTTATCATCGTGTATTGAGTATGTTGATTCGAGCATCGCATTTGTTATTATCGGTTAGCAGTCCGGCAACTTTTAGTCCAAACATCTAAATTCTTACAAATAACATTAATTCTCTTTTTAACTCAGAATATATGGAGAGAGTGGAAAAAATCAAAGAACTCATCGAATTGCGCGAAAAAGCCAAATTGGGTGGAGGCGAAAAACGCAATGAAGCACAACACGCCAAAGGTAAAAATACCGCCCGTGAACGCATTGAAATGTTGCTCGATGAAGGTAGTTTTGAAGAATACGATATGTTCGTAACCCACCGATGCCGTGATTTTGGCCTTGAAAACCAACAGTTTTTAGGAGATGGGGTCATCACTGGGCATGGTACCATAGATGGCAGAGTGGTTTATGTGTTCTCTCAGGACTTTACGGTGATGGGCGGTTCGCTGAGCGAAACATTTGCCAACAAAATCTGTAAAATCATGGACCAAGCCATGAAGGTTGGTGCACCCATTATTGGTATCAACGATAGTGGGGGCGCCCGCATACAGGAAGGGGTGATGAGCCTGGCAGGTTATGCAGAAATATTTCAGCGCAATATCATGGCGTCAGGGGTGGTTCCGCAGATATCCGCAATTTTTGGGCCATGTGCAGGAGGAGCCGTTTATTCTCCCGCCCTTACGGATGTAATTATAATGAGCGAGAAAAACAGCTATATGTTTGTAACCGGGCCTAAAGTTACCAAGGCAGTTACAGGTGAAGAGATAAGCGTAGAAGATTTGGGTGGCGCAATCATTCACACAGGTAAATCGGGAGTGGCTCATTTCAGGGCCGAAAGCGAAGATGAAGGCATTCTTCTGATTAGGAAGCTTTTGGAGTATTTGCCCTCGAATTGCCTTGAAGACCCTATCATTACTGAGTGTACAGATCCGATTGACAGGCTCGACGATGTGCTGAACACAATCATTCCTGAAAATCCAAATCAGCCATACGATGTGAAAGACATCATCTATACGATCGCCGACGAACACGAGTTTTTAGAGATGCACCGCCATTTTGCCAAGAACATTGTTGTTGGTTTTGCCAAGTTCAATGGCATTCCGGTTGGGATTGTAGCCAATCAACCCAATTTTTTGGCTGGAGTTCTCGACATTGATGCATCAAAGAAAGCCGCCCGATTTGTGCGTTTTTGCGATGCCTTCAACGTTCCGCTGATTACCCTTGTTGATGTGCCCGGATTTTTGCCTGGAAGCCGGCAGGAACATGGAGGTATAATTTCTCACGGAGCCAAGCTGCTCTTTGCTTATGGCGAAGCAACCGTTCCAAAAATTACGGTGACTCTGCGCAAGTCCTACGGTGGCGCCCACGATGTGATGAGTTCAAAACAATTGCGGGGAGATATCAACTATGCCTGGCCTTCGGCTGAGATTGCAGTGATGGGAGCCAAAGGGGCGATAGAAATTCTGGAAGGAAGTTATATTGAAAAAATTGAAAACCCTGAGGAAAAGGCAAAATATATTGCCCAAAAAGAAGCTGAATATGTCGAAAAATTTGCCAATCCATACATTGCCGCCCGACATGGCTTCATTGATGATATCATAGAACCACGCAATACCCGTTTCCGCCTGGTTAGAGCCCTGCAAACCCTGGCCACAAAAAAGGACACCAATCCCCCGCGCAAACACAACAACATGCCTTTATAATGAAATACCTTCTAAACCAATCGCACTATGGAACTGGCCAAAATAAGTTTTGATTTATCGGCAATAGATGGATTTGCCCTCACGGTGACTGTTGTCGGCTATGTGATCGTGTTTTTAGCATTGGTAGCGCTCTATTACGTTTATACCTTAATCCCGAGAGTCATTCAAATGAATCTCCGGCAGAAATTAAACAAACAGGGCAAATTCAAACAAGCCAACCAAAAAGATTTGAATATTACGGGCGAGGTAAATGCTGCCATCAGCATGGCTCTCATCCTCTATTTCTCCGAAATCCATGATTCAGAAAATACGGTGATGACAATCAAAAGGGTTTCAAAAAGATATTCTCCGTGGAGCTCAAAAATCTACGGCCTTGATAAAATTTAGCAACTGTAAAATAAATATTCCTGAATAAATCATGCAGTTATGAAGAGTTTTGAATTTACCATCAGTGGCAACCGGTACGAGGTTGAATTGAAAAAGTTTGAAGAAAACATCGCTGAGGTTGAAGTCAACGGTACACCCTATATCATTGAGGTGCACCGCGAGCTGAAAATACCCAAAACCCCGAAACTTGTGCGGTCAGAGGTAATAACTACCCGGGCAGAAAGCAAGATTAAAAAAACAATTGCCCCGGTTTATAATATTTTATCGCCCCTGCCCGGCATCGTGCTACAGGTGTTCGTCAAAGAAAATGATTCGGTTAAAAAAGGGGAAAAGTTGGTGACCTATGAAGCCATGAAAATGGAAAACGTTGTCCTGGCCGATAAAGACGGTGTGATTAAAAATATCCGGGTAACTGCAGGCCAAAGTATCCTTCAGGGAGATGTGTTAATGGAAATTGCCTGACAACCAACAACTAAACCAAGCTCAAGAATGAAAAGATTTTTAACGGTTCTTGGCATCATTGGCATTCTTACGATGGTGAGTATGGTGGCTGCACAAATTGAGCGGCCCGTAACCGACACGACACATAACCAATCGCCGAAAAGTGACACAAGCCTGAACAGCAACACCCACAAAGACATCAGCGAATTACTCAAAGAAACCGAAGAAGCAACAGAAACTGGCTTGAAAAGGTTCTGGAGTTACACTGGTTTTCGGAATGCAAAAATTGGCAATATTCTCATGCTTTTTATTGGTCTGTTCTTTATTTTTCTCGCCATTCGATTCGACTATGAGCCATTGTTATTGATTCCAATCGGCACCGGAATTTTGCTTGGGAATATCCCATTTTTTCAGGATGGCGGATTTAATCTGCAATTGGGTATCTATCAAGAGGGTAGTGTGCTCAACTATTTGTACATGGGGGTGACCAAAGGCATTTATCCACCATTGATATTTCTTGGCATCGGCGCGATGACCGATTTCTCTTCCCTGATCTCTAATCCGCGCCTGATGTTGCTGGGTGCTGCCGCCCAACTGGGTATTTTCATGACATTTTTAGGTGCCCTTGCTTTTGGATTTGATCCCAGAGAAGCCGGCTCAATTGGCATTATTGGAGGCGCCGATGGTCCTACGGCCATCTTCCTTTCTTCTCAACTTGCACCACGACTTATCGGGCCTATTGCGATCGCAGCCTATTCATATATGGCATTGGTGCCTGTGATTCAGCCACCAATTATGCGCCTGCTAACCAACAAAAAAGAGCGGGTAATCAAAATGAAACCTCCGCGTTCTGTATCCAGGGTCGAAAAAATATTGTTTCCGATCATCGGACTGCTGCTTACCACCTTTATCGCTCCCAGTGCGCTTCCTTTGCTCGGAATGTTGTTTTTTGGCAACCTTTTAAAAGAAAGCGGTGTAACCAAGCGCTTGGCCGACACTGCCCGAAACGCTCTTATAGACATCATCACCATGATTCTTGGTTTGACGGTTGGGGCCTCAACGCAGGCGGATGTGTTTTTGTCGCCTCAGTCAGTATTTATTTTCATTCTCGGCGCAGTTTCGTTTATGATCGCAACGGCTGGTGGGGTTATGTTTGCCAAAGTGATGAACTTGTTTTTAGCAGATGATCAAAAAATTAATCCGATAATCGGAGCAGCCGGGGTTTCGGCTGTGCCCGACAGCGCAAGGGTTGCACAACAGGAAGGCCTTAGATATGATCCGTCGAACCACTTGCTTATGCACGCTATGGCTCCCAATGTTGCCGGCGTAATCGGGTCTGCAGTTGCAGCAGGTATTTTAATGAGTTTCTTGTTAAATTAAAAAGTAACTGTCAGATAAATAGAGAATTAGAATATAAGATATCAAAATATTTAATGGGCTGAGACGATGTTACAGGTTGTTTTGTCGGTTGAATAATGAATAGAAATCAGAAATTAGTGAAATTGCGCTAAAAATAGAAACAACAAAAAAGATACCTGGGCTTATCGAAATGTTTTGAGCACGTTGATTCGAGTAATGACATTGATTTTGAAGGGTCTATCCTAAATGCCTTCCACTTAAAATCTATATACCTAATAACTAAACCCAAATTATGCTAATTATAGGAATTGCAGGTGGCTCGGGATCGGGCAAATCAACAGTGGTAAAGAAAATCACAAAAATGTTGCCCAAGGACTCAGTTGTCATCATCCCCCAGGATGCCTATTATCGCGATAATGGTCACCTGACCCCCGAAGAAAGGGCAAAAATTAATTTCGACCATCCTTCGAGTATTGAGTTTAATCTACTCATAAAGCACCTCGATCAGCTCAGAAGCGGAAGCCCGATCGAAATGCCTATTTATAGCTACCTCACTTGTGCACGGGCCAAAGAAACCACTACTGTGTTCCCAAAGGATGTAGTGATTGTAGAAGGAATTCTTATCCTCACAAACCCGCGTTTGAGAAGCCGAATGGGAATCAAAGTATATGTTGATGCCGATGATGATGACCGTTTAATGCGAATAATTCGCCGTGATATTCAAGAGCGGGGCAGGTCATTTTTGCAGGTGCTCGAGCATTATGAAAAATATGTGAAACCCATGCACCTTTTATTTATTGAACCAACCAAACGCTACGCCGACATTATTGTGCCCCTGGGCGGAACGAACAAGGTTGCTATTGATATTCTCGCCTCACGCATATTCAGGCAGTTAGAATAGCCTTGCAATCGAGCCCCTGCCATTATGGCGCCCACAACAAAATCTACTTGCTTAAAAACAGACAATTTGTCTGGTCGCTAACATTTATTCACTCAGTCCCTTAATGTTGGAGAATAAATATCACTTTTAGGTACGGCATAAGTTGTTGTATTTCATTTATTTTTTAATCTTCTACAGCCAATAGGCCTGAAAGAAAACTTGTTCCGTCTTTCTATGGTACAGGAATTGTTAAGCGTTTAGCGAAATTCAAAAAATGTTTAACTTTAATTATGGAGGATCAAGCCATGTTACCAATTTTAAGAAAAGGAACTGCTTTCCCATCAATGATTGATGAATTTTTTGGAAGAGATTTTCTTTCTAACTTCCTTGAAGATCGCACTGGAATCAGCATGCCGTCGGCCAATATTGTCGAAAGCAAGGATGACTTCAGAATTGAGTTGGCTGCTCCCGGGCTCGAAAAAAAAGATTTTGCACTTAACCTTCAAAACAATGTGCTAACCATTAGTTCTGAAAAAGAGAGCAAATCTGAAGAAGGAGACAATAAGTTCATGCGCCGCGAGTTCTGCTACAGTTCCTTTAGTCGTTCTTTTGCATTGCCCAATTCAATTGACCCCGACAAAATCAATGCAACATACAAGGATGGTGTGCTGAACATTGTGATTCCGAAAAAGGAAGAAGCAAAAGAAAAGCCCGCCCGTCAGATCAAGATTTCATAATTTGAACAATAGGGAAAGCAGAGTAAAAACCGGTCATTTAGGGCCGGTTTTTTTATGCAAATCGCTGCATAATCAAATAACCTCACGCGAGTTCTTCAGAATATTGTAAAGCAATTCCTTGGCCCTGAATAACTGCACTTTAATGGTACCCAACGGCAGGTTGAGTTCAGTGGCAATTTCTTCATAGCTCAGCTCATCGAAGTATCTTAGCGTAATCAGTTTGCTGTAGTGAGGTTTTAGGCTTTGGATTATATCCTGCATAATCAAGGCCTTTTGTTTGCGGATAATGTGTTCTTCGGGGTCGGGTTGCTGGCTTGGATACTCTCTTTCTACATTATATCCATCCTGCATTTCCTGAGGGTCGTCAATGGAATACGTGTGGAGCTTTTTTTTTCGAAGATAATCAATACAGTTGTTTGTTGCAATTTTGAACAGCCACGAACTGAATGCATGACGCGAGGTGTAGAGATGGAGATTTTTGAATGCTTTGGTAAATGCTTCAATGGTCATGTCGTTAGCCAGGTTGCCATCATTGGTCATTTTGAAAAGCATATCATATACCGAGCTCCAATGATTGTTCATTAATTGAGCATAGGCCTTTTGGTTACCATCAACCAAGGCATTTATAACAAGATCATTGTCTTTTTGAGATTTTGAGTGCTGTTGTGAATCTAGTTCCATCTTTCACTTGCTCTTACTCTACTGCTCAATGCAAGTAATGGGTTTAAAAACGCAAAAACCGGATCAAGTATTGGCGAAGATAGGAATAACTTTCTAAGGTTCAGTTTTTTTGCGGCCATTCCCATGAAAATCATTCGGGTGATCAGGCGCACTGAATGAAAAAGCAGAATCCAATAAATTTCGAATTTGAGAAATAATAAAGCGACAAGCAGAAGATAATATGCGGTGGCACTAACCGAATATGTGCTAAGTAAAATTTTAAATTTTGTGCGATAATATTTCTGCGCATTAAAATGGTGGCGTTTCTGGATGAACCAGGCAGCAAAAGAAGATTTTGGCTTAGAAATAATTTGGCTGGCTGCATCTATTTCAATCACCGTGTTGCGACGGGTGGATGCTGCATTGATAAATAGCTCATCATCGCCCGAGCTGATTTTATAATGATTAATAAATCCTTTTTGCTCATAAAAAAGCGACTTGCGATAAGCAAGATTTCGCCCGACGCCCATAAATGGAACACCAGCAATTGCATAAGACAAATATTGGATGGCCAGGTGAAAGTTATCGTAGCGCATCAGCAGGTTTAGCAACCCAGGTCTAAAATCAAATGTACTGAAGGCCAGCACAATGGATTTATCTTCATTAAAGTTGGCTTGCATTTTGCGAATCCATTGGTTTGATGCAGGGCGGCAATCGGGATCGGTCAGAAGTAAAATTTCGTGCTGGGCCGATTTTATTCCAACAGATAGCGGAAACTTTTTGCTGCGAAAAAAAGTTACGCTATTTGAAACATTGACAATTTTCAGGTTGGTATAAATCTGCGAAAGCTCGAGTAATATCTCTTTGCTCTCGTCCGTTGAAGTATCATTTACCACAATCACCTCAAAATCAGGATAATCTTGTTCGAGTATCAATGGTAGATTTTCGAGCAAATTATACGCTTCGTTATGGGCACAAATTACCACCGAAACAGGCTGATCTGTCGAAACAGCATTCAGTTTACGATAGAAAGCCAACCGGGTATAAAAAACCAGGTAATAAATCCATTGCACACCAAATGCAAGCAGGAACAAGGCCGCAATTAAGAGCAAATAAAGTGGGTATAGATCCAAGGTTGGCATATCGGAATGTACTTGAGGCGGCAAAATTATACAACTCCGTCAAATAGTATAATTTTGGAGTTTTAAAGTTATCAGCGTTTAGTGAACAAATGAAATCTCGTTGTCAAACGCTCTGAAAATGAAATGCTTCTCAAATGTATAAAAAGCCGGTAACTGCCTTGTGCTTCGTTTAATAATATGACTATATCTTATTGATATTTTTTGGCTTAACAAATATCTGCTCCAATCATGAAGTTTGAGTTAATCTTTTCTGACCCAGGATCATCCGCACGAGCCGGATGCTTTTACACTGATCATGGGGGTATTGAAACTCCGGTTTTTATGCCGGTTGGCACTGCCGGAACAGTCAAGGCAGTGCATTTCAAACAACTAATTGAGGACATTAAAGCCCGCATTATTCTTGGCAACACCTATCATCTTTATCTTCGCCCCGGGTTGGAAGTGTTTGAAAAAGCCGGTGGTATTCATCATTTCAATGGGTGGAAGAAACCTGTTCTTACTGATAGTGGTGGGTATCAGGTTTATTCATTAACCGACAGACGAAAAATGACCGAAGAGGGTGTAATTTTTCAGTCGCATATTGATGGTTCGCGTCATGCTTTTACTCCGGAAAATGTGATGGATATTCAGCGCAGCATAGGGGCTGACATCATTATGGCCTTCGATGAATGTACGCCATTTCCGTGCGATTATGATTACGCTAATCTTTCGATGGAAAGAACCCATCGCTGGCTGCAACGTTGTTTAGAAAGAATCAAAACAACCGAGCCCAGATATGGCTACGATCAAACATTATTTCCAATTGTGCAGGGCAGCGTTTATAGCGATTTGCGGAAAAAATCTGCTGAGTTTATTGCTGCAGCTGATGCCGAAGGGAATGCCATCGGAGGATTATCGGTGGGAGAACCTATTGAAATAATGTATGAAATGACCGACCTGGTTTGTCGTATTCTCCCCTCAAGCAAGCCCCGATACCTGATGGGAGTCGGAACACCTATCAATCTACTTGAGTGCATAGCCATGGGTATTGATATGTTTGATTGTGTAATGCCAACGCGAAATGGCCGAAACGGAATGCTTTTCACCCGCGATGGAGTTATTAATATCAAGAACGAGAAGTGGAAACTGGATTTTTCTCCGGTTGATGAGCAAGGCACATCTTTTGTTGACCATGCGTATTCGAAAGCTTTCTTGCGGCACCTTTTCGTTTCGGGCGAGATGCTGGGCCCTATGATTGCCAGCTCCCACAACCTGGCATTCTACCTTTGGCTGGTTGATGAGGCGAGGACAAAAATCATCTCAGGAGATTTTGTGCCTTGGAAAAACATAATGATAAAGCAACTTGCCCAACGATTGTAGGCAGGGCAATAAAAATCACCTATTCCGTTTAAATAGCTATAAACCCCGCAAATACAGTAAGTGCGAGAGAAGGAATACCAAAGGATTTATGAAAACACTCGACTGGTATATTATCAAAAAGTTCCTTGGCACTTTTTTCTTTTCTATCCTTTTGCTTTCTGTGATCATTATTATTTTCGACATTTCTGAAAAGATAGACGATTTTATTGACAAAAAAGCCCCGCTGAGCGAGATCATTTTTTCATATTACCTGAATTTTCTTCCTTATTTCCTCAATACATTCAGTGCGCTTTTCACTTTTATTTCAGTGGTGTTTTTTACTTCGCGCCTGGCTGCCAACACCGAAATTATTGCGTTTCTGAGCAGCGGTATAAGTTTTTGGAGGCTGCTGAGGCCCTATATGATTTCTGCAGTGGTTCTTGCCCTAATGTCGTTTGTGCTTGCCAGCTATATCATACCAGTTACAAATAGAACGTTATTCGAATTCGAAAGGGTCTATATTAAAAATCCGCGCCGCTCAAATGCATTGAATATGCATATGCAGATCAGTCCGGGAGTGTTTTTGTATGTTGAGCGCTATAACAACATCCAAAATATCGGCTATCGGTTTACGATGGAAAAAATTGACAGCACTGGCCTTTATTATAAATTAATGGCTGATGCCATTCGCTGGGACAGTATAAACACACGTTGGAAAATTGAAAATTACCAGGTTCGTGAAATTGATAGCCTCGGCGAGAACATTATTACCGGAAGTGTAATTGATACCGCCTTAAACATAACTCCGTTTGACTTCGACTTCAATAGTGAGCAAATAAAAGTATTCACCCTGCCTCAAATTACCAACAAAATTGCCCTCGAAAGTTTGAAGGGGTCGGGTGCAGTGGTGACCTACAAGGTAGAAAAAAATACCCGGATTGCATTTCCGTTTGCCAATATAATTCTCACGTTGATCGGGTTTGCTGTATCGAGCAGAAAGTTACGGGGAGGCACTGGTTTGCACCTTGGCATCGGGCTTGCACTCACATTTGGTTTTGTACTATTTATGCAAATCTCTATTGTTTTCGGAACTTACGGGAATTTACCTCCGCAAATCGCCACCTGGCTACCAAATGTTGTTTTTGGTATAATAGCACTTGTGCTAATCAAAACAACACCAAAATAAAATTTATAGCCTGCGTTGCCATAAGAAAAACTTGCTATCCGTGCGGAGGATCCCGGGATCTTTCTCAAAGAGTCCATATACACCCGAACCACTGCCAGTGAGAGAGGCATAATCTGCCCCACGTTCATACAGTAGGCTCTTTAGTTTTTCTATCTCTGGATGTTTTTTAAAAACAACTTCTTCAAAGTCGTTTTCAAGTTGAGTTTTCCACGATGCAACGGGTTTGAAAATAATTTCTTCAAGCAACTTAGTTCTGGGTTTAGGGATGATTGATGCATACGCCCAAGTTGTGCTGATGTCGGCTAAAGGTTTTATGATGGCAATGTAATATCCCGAAAGGTTCAGAGTGATTGGTTTAAGTTGTTCGCCCCGGCCTGTGGCAATGGCAGGCTGATCAAGAATAAAAAATGCACAGTCGCTTCCAATTTTGGAGGCATAGGCCTGCATCTGGGCCTGACTTAGTCCCAGTTTAAACTGATCGTTTAATAGTTTTATTGCAAAAGCTGCGTCAGATGAACCTCCACCCAGTCCGGCCCCCATAGGAATTGTTTTATGCAGGTGGATATATAGTGGAGGCAAATGATAATCATTCCTAAGCAATTCGTATGCTTTCATAACCAGGTTGTCGTCTGGTGTAGACGGAATATTGAGCCCACTGGTTCTGAATACCTCATTTCCGGGGTCCACTTCCATTATTTCAAGAATTTCTCTGAGTGGAATGGGATAGAAGCAAGTTTCGATTTCATGAAAACCATCAGGCCTCTTTTGCTTGATCCATAATCCAATGTTTATTTTTGCATTTGGGAAGACTACCATAAATATCATTTTTAATGAATATGCTGCATCATTGACGATGTCAATCCACGAAAATTTTGGCTAAATTAATCAAAGTCAAGGAAAATGCCATCATGTTAATAATCGCGCCCTGCTTTGCGAATTAGGTTTTAGTTTGGTCAGAATCAGTAATTTTTCTAAATTCTATATTGCGCATTGGATTTCATTGTACTTTTGATCTTAGCCCTTGTTCACGGGTTCTGATTATGGGCTTCAAAAAAAAACAATTAATTAGCTCCCAAAGATGCATTTTATCAACTCATTGATTTGTTCGATCATGAGGACAAGAATCCCCCGGGTAGAAGTCTTCATGAAATATCCTCATGAGGTGCAGGAGGATTGTTTCAGGTCGCTGATTGGTCGTGCTACTAGCACTGAATGGGGGAAAAAGTACCATTATGCTACAATCAGAAATCAGGAAGATTTTGCTAAACTGGTTCCCTTAAGTTATTACGAAGACCTTAAGCCATACATAGATCGGATGCGCAAGGGGGAAAGCAATATTTTATGGCCGAAGCTAATCAAATGGTTTGCTAAATCTTCGGGAACGACCTCCGATAAAAGCAAATTTATTCCGGTAAGCAAAGAGGCGCTTTATGAATGCCATTTTAAAGGCGGTAAAGACCTGGTTGCGATTTATTGCAATAACCATCCAAATTCACGTCTTTTCACAGGAAAGATACTGGGGATGAGCGGCTCTCACAACCAATTTTCACCGGGGGCCATTTCTTTCGATGGCGATATATCGGCCATCCTCCTGCAACACCTACCCACATGGCTCGACATGATGCGAACTCCTGAGCGCTCGGTTGCGCTGATGCCAGACTGGGAAGAGAAAATTGAGATAATGACCCAAACTACTACTAATCAAAATGTTACAAATCTTACCGGGGTTCCGTCCTGGATGATGCTATTGCTTAAAAGAATTTTAGAAGCTACACAAAAACAAAATATCGGAGAGGTTTGGCCAAATCTTGAGCTGTTTGTGCATGGAGGTGTGAATTTCGAACCCTATCGCGAACAATTTCATAAGATCATGCCTGCAACAATCTGCTATTTGGATACCTACAACGCCTCTGAAGGATTTTTTGGTATGCAATACCAGGACGAAAACAGTGACCTGCTGCTGATGCTTGATTATGGTATTTATTACGAATTTATTTCGCTTGATGAATTGGAGAAGGAACAACCCAAAACCTTGCAACTATATCAGGTAGAATTGAATACCCCATACGCCATGGTCATCTCGACCAATGCAGGCTTATGGCGTTATATTATTGGCGACACTGTCAGGTTTACCAACCTTTCCCCCTATTGTATCCGCATTACCGGGCGCACAAAAAATTTCATAAATGCCGTAGGTGAAGAATTAATGATAGAAAATGCCGAAACGGCGATTGCTTTAGCAAGCAAAACAACCAATGCATTGGTAACTGAATTTACGGCTGCCCCCACGTATTTCAGCGACGACAACAATGCAGCCCACGAATGGCTGATTGAATTCGAAAAGCCCCCCGATGATTTAGATTTATTTACCAAAGAGCTCGACAACTCACTCAAAAAACTCAATAGCGATTACGAAGCCAAGCGATACCGTGATCTGATTTTAAGGCTTCCCATTGTAAGAGTAGCCAAGCCAAATACTTTTTATACCTGGATGAAATCCAAAGGGAAAATTGGCGGACAGCACAAAGTTCCCAGGTTATCGAACGACAGGAAACATGTTGAGGAGATATTAAAATTAATTGATCGCGCGTAAAGTATTTGTATCTTTGAAACATTACAACACACCCTAAAATTCATCATTGATATGCATCATATTGCCATAGCCGGAAACATTGGATCAGGTAAAACTTCTTTGTCGAGGTTGCTCTCGAAACATTTTGGTTGGGAGGCCCACTACGAAGATGTTGAATCAAATCCTTATCTCCATAGTTTCTATGAGGACATGCAGCGGTGGTCGTTTAACCTGCAAATTTATTTTCTGAATAGCCGCTTCAGGCAAATTGTCAACATTCGCAATAGCGGAAAAACGGTAGTGCAAGACCGTACCATCTATGAAGATGCTTATATTTTTGCCCCAAACCTTCACGCCATGAATCTCATGTCGACTCGCGATTTTGATAACTACCGTTCGCTCTTCGAGCTGATGAGCTCATTCATAAAACCCCCCGATCTACTCATTTATCTCAGGGCCACTGTTCCAACGCTGGTGCAGCAAATTCAAAAACGGAACCGGGAATATGAAAGCTCAATACGACTTGATTATCTTAAATCGCTTAACGATCGTTATGAGGAATGGATTACCGGATATAACATCGGAAAGCTGCTGATTATTGATGTGGATACTATCAAGTTTATTGACAACCCGGAAGGTTTAGGCTTTATTATCAACCGAATCAATGCTGATTTGCACGGGCTTTTTCGTTAATTCCGGAGTTTTACTATTTCATTACGCACGGCAAGTATCTCACTTGCAATTTCTTCGATGGGCTTATTGGTAACCTTGATGATGGGCCAGTCGGGCCGGCGCCTGAACAAGCTGTTTGCATAGTTAATTTCGCGTTGCACGTATTCGATACTGGCGTAGTGTCCGGGTATTATTCCGAGATATTCTTGCCGAACGTGACGCAAATTAGCCAGGTTATGGGCATGTGTGTTCAGGCAAAAAACTTTTCCAGTCGGTAAATCGAAAACTTCGCTTGGCAAATTCATATTTAGCACCACGGGTACATTGGCAACAAACCAACCCTTAAAAGCCAAATAAATACTCAAAGGAGTTTTAAAAGTCCGCGACACACCAAGCAGCACGATTTCTGCTTTGTGCAGTTCGTCCGGTCTAAGGCCATCGTCGTGATGAAAAGCAAACTGCATGGCATCAATTCGTTTAAAATACTCCTTATTTATCTCACTAAAAAGCCCTGGTTTTTCGGCTGGCAAGTGCATAAACTGCTCCGAAAGCCTTGCAAGAAAAGGCCCCATCAAATCAATGGTTTCAATATTCTTCTTTCGGGCCGAGGTGATCATTACATCTCGCAATTGGTTTGAAACCAAGGTGTGAACAATGAATCCTTTTTCGTTTTGAGCCCCGGTAAGTGCCTTTTCAATATCCGACTCTGATCTGATATCGGAATGAAGGATGATATCAACCTCCTGATCGGGAAATTGCATGAGTGCTGCCCTGAGGGCTTGAGTGGCTGTGCGGCCTGTGCCATCAGAGACAATGAATATTTTATGCATGGCTTTAGGTTCTCCTGAAGTGCAAAAATACTCATAAGAAGATTGATATCACTAT
Organism: Lentimicrobiaceae bacterium; assembly: GCA_037446395.1. Lineage (GTDB taxonomy): Bacteria > Bacteroidota > Bacteroidia > Bacteroidales > JAAYJT01 > JAAYJT01. The sequence goes on along the minus strand of JBBIIP010000002.1, from coordinate 49,614 downwards.
CTTTGCAGCCATATCCAAAGTTATGAGCAAGACCATCTGTATCATTCCGGCACGTTATGCATCAACTCGTTTTCCCGGAAAACCCCTCATTGACATTGGGGGTAAGCCGATGATACAACGGGTTTATGAACAGGCGCTCAAAGCCAAAACAGTTGGAACTGTTTTTGTTGCCACAGACGACAAACGTATTTTATCAGTTGTCGAGTCTTTTGGCGGAAATGTAGTGATGACCTCATCCTGCCAGCCTACCGGCACTGATCGCTGCAACGAGGCGTATCAGCAAATTAATGCACAATCGGGAAATGTTTTTGATGTAGTGATGAATATACAAGGCGACGAACCTTTTATTGACCCATCGCAAATAGATTTACTCAGTGATTGTTTTTTGGATCCGGAAGTTGAAATAGCCACACTTATATATCCTCTGAGCGATAATGCCACCATTGCAAATCCCAGTGCTGTTAAAGTAGTGGTGGATTACATGGGCAAAGCCCTCTATTTTTCAAGGTCAGCCGTGCCCTTTTTGCGCAATTTTGAATTTGGCGAATGGAACAAACATCATCAATTCTATAAACATGTTGGTATTTATGCATGGCGGAGCGATGTCCTGAAAGCCATTTGTTCGCTGCCTCCCTCTTCGCTCGAACAAGCCGAAAGCCTCGAGCAACTGCGTTGGCTTGAGAACGGATTCAAAATACAGACCAGGGTTGCCCAATTTGAGTCAATCGCCATTGACACTCCGGAAGATTTGTTAAAACTTACGAACATTGATTAGGAAAATTCGGTTTTCTTTCTACCTTTGGTTCGAGAAAAAATTCCTGCCATGGGTATCGAAAAATACCTTTTTCAACTTCTTTTCGAGCACGAATGTGTGATTGTTCCTGGCTTTGGCGCATTCATTAAAAATTATCAACCCGCCACCATTCAGCCCGGAACACATATTTTCTTTCCGCCAAAACAATATCTCGTATTCAATTCGGGCCTGACCATCAACGATGGCCTGCTCGCCACCCAAATCGCCACAGGCAAACAGGTCAGTTTTGAGGAGGCCATGGTCCTGATAAGGCGCGATGTAGTTGCATGGCGCGAAAGGATGCGTGCAGGAAAAAAGGTGACTCTGCTCGACATTGGTCAGTTTTATTTCAGCAAAGAAGAGAAAATTATTTTTGAACCCGACCTGAATGTAAATTTTATGGCTGATATTTATGGAATGACTTCTATCGTAGCACCTCCATTAGCCAAAAAGGAAAAAGGGTTCCATGCTTTGTCGGGCCATTCTAACAAGCGCTTCATAAAACCTGCTCCCGCCAGGGTCAAAGTTCTTCTTAGGGCTGCCGCGATAACCATCCCCTTGGTGGTTGCAACACTTTGGGCTACTCTTAACCAGGACACCATCGGTCATTTTGCACGACAATCGGCCAGCACAATCATGAGCATTCTCGAATCTCCGGAGATTGCACCAAAATCAACCCCTGATGCATTTGTTCTATCCGAAAAAGGCTCAGCAGAAAGTAAGGAGAATCCTGATGAAATAACAGTAACCACCAGCCCCAACGTTTCTAATCATGAGCCCATTATTTCTTCGGATGCAACTGATGTTGTTTCCCCTGAAACACATCCGCAATTAACACCAAAAACGCTAGAAATAGAAAAAGGATATCATATCATCATTGGCTCCTTTTCGAAGATAGCCAATGCAAATCATCTGAGCCAGCAGTTTATTTCTCAGGGATATAATGCCTTAGTCATCCCGGGAAACGAAGGAATGTATCGGGTAAGCCTGACATCCAATCCTTCGCTCGATCATGCACTGGCTTTGTTGACCAGCCTGAGAAAACAGTCGTTTCCGGATGCCTGGCTTCTTCGGCTTTAGATAACCGAGGCCATTCAAAAAAAACATTAATAACTATTCGGGTACTGAATGAAGTACGCTAATAAGCTTTAGGATATGAGAAATCTGAATAAACCATATCAAGGTGAAATTCCAGATGACCCCTGGACTTACATAAGTTTCTGTTATTAACTGCATCCAATGCGATAAAATTGAATTGCATGATGCTTATCGGTTCATAACCTAAAAACTTTCATTTAACGTTATTATCCCCGCTAATTACGAATACTATTGTGACCAAACGTAAGCTTGAGCGATTTGAGGAATGTAAAACCTTTGATAACCTTTTTCAATTCAATTATTTTGACTTGCTGCAAGACTTCAGGCTAAAAGGGAATTGGAATGGCAACTACTTCAAAAAGGCTGGCCCTATCGTTCTTGAGCTCGGATGCGGCAAGGGAGAGTATACAGTGAATCTGGCAATTAAAAATCCGGGGGTCAATTATATCGGTATTGACAGCAAAGGGGCCAGGCTGTGGAGGGGTTGCCGGAGCGCCATTGATAACCAGCTCGACAATGTTGCCTTTATAAGAACACATATTGAGCAAATTGAACAAATTTTCGCCCCCGGCGAAGTCAGCGAAATATGGATTACGTTTCCCGATCCTCAGCCCAGTAAGGTGAATAAACGCCTTACCTCTCCCCGTTTTCTGAATCGCTATCACAAAATCCTTGCGCCAGGCAGCTTGATTCACCTGAAAACTGATAACGTTCCGTTGTTTAAGTACACCCTGAATGTAATTAAATCTGAGCAGCACGAGCTCATTTTCAAAACCGACGACCTTTACGCAAATAATACTGAAAATGCCGCTTCTTCTATTCAAACTTTTTATGAGAAAATATTTCTCGGTCAGGGTTTGAAAATTACTTATTTGTGCTTTCGTCTAAATCGGTTGGCAATCTGATTCATAGATCAAGGGAATACATTATGAGAGCCAGGGACACATCTTTTTACCAGAGGGTTTATGAAATTGTAGGTCTTATCCCGCATGGGCGGGCTACTTCCTACGGGGCCATTGCGGCATATCTTGGAACAAGAAAATCGGCCAGAATGGTAGGCTGGGCAATGAATGCATCGCATCTGTGCGGTAAGCCCATTCCAGCCCACAGGGTCGTAAATCGAAACGGACAACTCACCGGCAAACACCATTTTGGCGGAATTGACACAATGAGGCAATTGCTCGAAAGCGAAGGAATTGCTATAGAAGATGATGTGATTGTTGACTTTCAAAAAATTTTCTGGGATCCGGCCCACGAACTAAGCGGTGATTTTGATTGGAATGCAGCGGAGAAGCCTTGATGGTTTTTGTTTGGGATAATTCCCTTAAATAAGTTTGATCTTTATTATGGCGCTAACTCCTTGGGCTGTTCTGTGCAGGCTCTATATATTCAGGCCTGCTCATAATGGCAGCCAGTCTTCGTAAGCCAAGAAATATTAACCGATCTGAAACATTTTTTATTGCCCGATTGAAGCAAACCCTAATTCTGTGTGGGTATATGTGTTGCTTGAATAATTATAGGACAGTTTTAGCAAAAGTTGAATTTTATTTTTGGTAATTAATTCCTAAATTTGTAATCTAAAAATAAATTCAAATCATGGAAAAAAGATGGGTTGTTAAGCCCCCCGGCGATGAGCAATTGGTTGATTCGCTGATGGATCGGCTTAAGATAAGTGCAATTTTGGCCAACCTGCTTGTGCAACGCGACATTACATCGTATGATACTGCAAAAGCATTCTTCAGGCCGCAATTTGAAGATTTACATGATCCTTTTCTGATGAAGGATATGGACAAAGCCGTGAAGCGTGTCTCATTGGCGCTCGAGCGGCAGGAAAAGATTATAGTTTACGGTGATTATGATGTTGATGGAACTACTGCAGTGTCGCTGCTCTATACTTTTCTTAGATCCAAATACGAACGCATAGATTATTATATTCCCGACCGTTATGATGAGGGGTATGGAATTTCGGTTAAGGGCATAGATTATGCCAGGGAAAATGGGTTCTCTCTGATTATCGCCCTTGACTGCGGAATAAAAGCAGTCGAAAAAGTTGCCTATGCCACTAAATACGGTATTGATTTCATTATTTGCGATCATCACCGCCCCGGCGACGAATTGCCGGCTGCAGCCGCTGTGCTCGACCCCAAACGAAATGATTGCCCTTATCCTTACAAGGAGTTATCTGGATGTGGAATTGGCTTCAAGCTGGTACAGGCACTGGCATCTGAATGGGAAATTGACCAGGCTGACACACTAATTAACTACCTCGATCTGGTGGTGGTGAGCATTGCAGCAGACATTGTTCCCATTACAGGCGAAAATCGTATTATGGCGTTCTATGGCCTTAAGTTGCTCAACGAGAAGCCTCGTCCAGGTATACAGGCAATTTTGGAGGTTAGCGGGTTGCTAAAAAATACTAAAGAAGACAATGGCACTGATTTCTTCTTCTCTCGTGAATTAACCATAAGCGACTTGGTTTTTCTTGTGGGGCCGCGTATAAATGCAGCAGGACGGATGGAAAGCGGCGGTGAATCAGTTGCGCTGCTTATCAGCAATGACCTCGATGAGGCGATGGTGATGGCCGAGCAAATAAACCAATACAATACTACAAGACGCAATCTCGACATGCTCACCACCCAGGAGGCACTCGACTTGATAGGCAGTAGTACGGTTATGCTTAAAAGAAAATCCACCGTGGTTTACCAGCCCGAGTGGCACAAGGGGGTGATTGGCATTGTGGCATCACGGCTTACCGAGTCGTTTTACAGGCCAACTATTGTTTTTACGATGGCGAATGGTTTGATAACCGGCTCGGCGCGATCCATCAAGGATTTTGATATTTATGATGCAATTGATGCCTGCAGCGATTTACTCGAGCACTTCGGCGGGCATAAATATGCCGCCGGGCTCTCGCTGAAACCCGAGAAATTTGATGAGTTTTGTCATCGCTTCGAACAGGTTGTGGCAAACAGTATTACTGATCATATGCTGATTCCTGAGGTGGAAATTGATGCTACACTCGAACTTCACCAGATCCATTCAAAATTCTATCGGATTCTGAAGCAGTTTGCTCCGTTTGGTCCGGGAAACCTTTCCCCGGTTTTCGAAACCACTGGAGTGGTTGATACCGGCAAGGCAAGGATTGTCGGAAAAAACCACCTGAAATTTGAAGTGGTTCATCCTGACACCCGCGGTTTTCCGTTCTCGGCCATCGCTTTTCAACAAGGTGAGCATTTCGACCTGGTGGCCTCAGGACGACCAATAAACATCGCCTACCACATCGAAGAAAATCATTGGAATGGCGCTGTATCGGTTCAGCTAAATGTGAAGGATATCCTGCCGGCGCGATAACGTGGTTTTCACTTAGACAGCACATCCATCGAGTCTGGTCCTTTTCGTTATAGCGGAGTTGATTCTATCAACCTCAGCCTGGATCAATTTCTGATCCGGAGTTGTTCATTAATGTATCGTCGGAAGGTCTAAAGGAACAAAAATTCTGATAATCAGCACTATTCCGAAAACAAACAAGACAGCTCCCACCACACGGTTAATCCATAAAATAACCCTGTAGGTGATGAACCTCTTAAGCCGCTGCGCAATAAGGACTTTGCCGATATCGGTTGCATAGATAGTAAGCAAAGCGCCTAAGAAAAATGAAATGATATGGGATTGGGAGCCTGCATAATTAGAGCTGATACCAACCATCAGGGATATCCAGAAAAACCACAGAAGTGGATTGACAAAGTTTAAAAAGAACCCTTTGACAACATATGTGGCGGGCATGGGAAGCCTGATCTGGAGTTCTTTGGTTTTTTCTTTTGATAAAACCTTCCTCGTAAAGGTTGCTACGCCAAAAATCATAAGCATGATGCCGCCAATAATGCTAAACAGGCCATGATTTCTTGGGTTCTCGATAATTTGTGCCACGCCAAGGTAGCTCAGGTAAACAATTGCCCCATCGCACAAGATAATGCCGGTAGCCACCAATAACCCAGCCTGCAACCCACGATGGATGCTTGTCTGCAGGAGGGTAAACAACGCCGGCCCAAAAATTACAGACATCGTAAGCCCGAGTAAAACACCTTCAAAAAAAGGAAACATCGACGCTGGGTGATTTCGAAGCTGCGAAAATAGTGTTTTATCATTTATCCACCGTAAGGGGCTGCCAGGGATAAATGAAATCTTCTTAGAAGCGATTCATATAAATAGTGCAGCACTTATTTTGTCGGCAAAGAGCTTGCCATGAGGGGTAAGCATAACATGGCTTTCGGTCTTTAATGCCCAATTCTGCTTCAAGAAATGTTCCATGTTTTTACAAAGAATCGCAAAATTTTCGGCGCCAAACCGGTCAGGATACTCGTCCAAATTAATTCCGGTGTCTGTCCGCAAAGCTGTCATTACATACTCGTTGTGAACATCGGATGCTGTGAGTGTTTCAAGCTCGAATGCAAGGTGGCCTGTCTTCACTCCCTGGCTGTATCGCTGCAGGTTTGAAGTGTTCCATTGCCTGGTCTTTCCGTTGTAGGAGTGTGCCGAAGGGCCAAGCCCAAGATAATGGCTGCCTCTCCAATAGCTGCTGTTATGCTTCGAATGCATTCCGGACTGGCAAAAGTTTGAAATTTCATATTGCCTATATCCTTCGTTATTAGCCCATTGCATCAGAAACATAAACTGATCGGCCTGGGAATCGGCTTCAGGGCCGGGGATTATTTTGTTTGTGACCTGCCATTGAAGAATGGTATTTGGTTCAATGGTGAGGGCATAGGCAGAAAGGTGAGGAATTTTGTAGTGAACTATTTGAGCGAGGTTTTTTTCCCATCCTCTCAAGTCGAGAGTAGGTATCCCATAAATGAGGTCGAGAGAAAGATTAGTAAAACCACTGTTTAACACCAACTCAATCGCATCAATGGATTGTTGCGAATTGTGCCTTCTCCGCAAGTATTGCAAGTCAGTGTCGCGGAAAGACTGAATGCCGATACTCAGGCGATTTATCCCAATGCTTTTATATGCGTCAAGTTTTTCTCTTTTCAGATCCTCGGGATTGGCTTCGAGGGTAATCTCTGCTTCGGAAGAAATTGCATAGTTTGTATGCAGGCACTGCATAACCTTTTCAATGTCTTTTGGAAAAAGCAACGATGGAGTGCCTCCGCCGAAGTAAATTGTTTCGACAGTCTGGCTACCGAAGTATTTTTTTTTATCGACTGCTTCCTGACAAATTATTTCAGTAAAGCCCTCTATCCATTTACCCGAAGCCAGCGAATAGAAATTACAATAGTTGCACTTGGTTCTACAGAAAGGGATATGGATATAAATTGCCGACATGAATAACAATTTGGGAAGTCAGTATAGTTACGCTCTTTATCTAACTACGGTTTAATTCATAGATATATTGAGTTGGTACCCTGACAGGTATGGGAATCAGGGGAACCTAGTTCAGGATTTCTATACGTAGTTTTTCTTCTGGCCGCACCCCGGCAGGAGTTTGCTTTAGTGTACAGGCTTGGGTGTAATAATCGTGTTCAAAAAAAAGAATAAAATTGTTATTAACCGCCTCGTTGAGTAGGGCTTCTTTTTCTTCGAGCGACACCAGCGGGTGAATGTCGTAGCTCATGATGTATGGGAGAGGCAAATGAGCGGTGGTAGGAATTACATCGGACGTGTAGACCACAGTTTTTCCGTTGAAATTAATCATAGGAATTGCCTGGCCGATCGTGTGGCCATTGAAAAGCTTAACCCTGAATCCCGGAAACATTTCTCCTTCGTTTTCAAATAGTCTGAGTTTCCCATATTCAAGTATTGGCAAGAGGTTTTCGGGAGGATACGATGGTTTTTCGCGCTTGTTTGGATTCATTGCCCACTCCCATTGTTGCTTGCTTACATGATAAACGGCATTCGTAAAGGCTGGGTACAGGTTTCCGGCTTCATCCATTTCAACACTTCCCCCACAATGATCAAAGTGCAGGTGGGTCAGGAAAACATCAGTAATATCATCGGGGCTGAGGCTCATGGCACTTAGTGAATCATACAGTCCGGGGCTATCAGAAAGGTCAAAATATCGAATATTTTTATTTTTATTTTTTTGACCCATTCCATTGTTTATCAATATTTTGCGATCCCCGTTGATCACAAGTAAGCATCGTATGCTCATCGTTATCTTATTGTTTTGGTCGGCAGTATAGGCTTTGCTCCATAATGTTTTGGGAACTACGCCAAACATGGCTCCTCCATCAAGTTTAAAGGTACCTGTTTCTATTGGAAATAGTTTCATTGGTAAATGATTTTGAAAACAAACACCATAGAAGTTTCCGAGGTTCAATACGGGTGGAAGAAATTTTATTCTTCTTTCCCTGAGCTAACCTAGGGAGTACTTCCATCAACCAAAGCTAAAAGCAAATCGCTGTATGATTCAGAGATGAAATCTTGTTGTTTAATTTCTAAAAAGGTTTCATAATCAAGACATTGCTTCTGTAATTCATGGATTTCGAAAGCACCTGTTTTGTCAATGGCTTCAACTTCGACAAATGTTCCAAGGTTCATTACGTTGTCGAAATGAAATTTTACGTTTTCAATAAAATAGATTTTTCTCTGCTTTCTCACAACTACCTTTATACCGAGGGTTTTGATTAATATCTCTTTGAGTGCCTGGTCGGGATGATGGCGATAGAGCAACACTTCAGAAAGTTTTGCCCCTGCAGTATTAGGCCTAAAGTAGTGAATAAGTGCATTTTCAATATTCCCCTCTCGCAGCTTTAGTCTTCCAATGGCTACATTAAAATAGGTATCAACCTGATTATCTTCACCGATATAGTGGGGATGAAGGCCAAGAAGTTTTTTTTGAAGAAGTTCAAGGTCGGCGACTTTTGCTTTGAATTCGAAATTCTTTATTGCCATATTCTTCAGTATAATTTCCCACCTAAAGGCACTTCCTTGTCGGGCGCAAGAAGCACGCATTGGTTATTCGGGTCGGGGACACCAAGGGTAAGAACTTCAGAAATGGCTTTTCCGATTTGCCTGGGAGGAAAATTCACTACACATATCACCAACTTATTAATGAGCGATTGCTCAGAATAATGCGTAGTGAGTTGGGCAATTGACTTCTTAAGTCCAATCGGTTTTCCAAAATCAATGATGAGCTTATAGGAGGGATTTCGAGCTTCAGGAAAAGGTTCGACATCAATAATTTTGCCAACCCGTATTTCAATCTTTAAAAAATCATCGAAAGTGGCAGTTTGCTTATTGGTTTCCTGGTATGGCATATGGTTGAAGCTAATGAGTTGGAAGTTATAACTAATTAGGTGTATTCCTTCACTTCAACCTCCCCTTTAATTACCATCAAACCATTCATGACCAGGGAGCGCATTTCGTCCTCGCCGGGATATACAAACACAGGAGCAATGCGGTGAACACGGGCCATAATGCGGTTAACAAACCAATTACTTTTGGCTATGCCTCCAGTAATGAGAATTCCATCTACCTGGCCGAAAAGAACTGTAGCCATTGCGCCAACAAATTTTGCGACCTGGTATGTCATCGCATCAAATATAAGGAAGGCATAAGAATCCCCAGCCTCAACGCGTTGTTCCACTTCATACGCATTGTTGGTGCCGAGGTATGCAACAAGCCCTCCCTCTCCTTTGACCATTTTCAGTAATTGTTCTTCGGTATATTTTCCGCTAAAGCAAGCTTTTATGAGGTCGGCACTGGGAAGGGTTCCGCTTCTTTCGGGAGAAAAAGGCCCTTCGCCATCAAGGCCCTGGTTCACATCAATAACTTTCCCTTTCTGATGTGCCCCAACGGTGATTCCACCACCAAGGTGTACTACAATAAGGTTCAAATCTTCATACGCCTTCATGATGGATTTGGCGTGGCTTCTTGCAATTGCTTTTTGGTTAAGGGCATGAAAGATAGAAACCCTTTTAAATGCAGGATGTCCTGATAATCGTGCGATGTCTTGCAACTCGTCCACCACAATCGGATCTACGATATACGCTCTTGCATCGGGCAGGGCCTGAGCGATATCGTCAGCAATCAACCCCCCCAGGTTGCTGGCATGCTCCCCCATGGGGCTGTTGCGAAGGTCATACTTCATTTTGTCGTTTACAGCATAAACTCCTGAAGGTATGGGTTTTAACAAACCCCCTATGCCCATGACTACCCGAATCAGGTCTATGCGTATTTCGGCATCTTTAAGTTCCTGATAAATGATGTTTTTACGAAAATTGAACTGGTCAGTTAGTTTATTAAATTGCCGTAGTTCCTCAGAAGAGTGGATGATGGTCTTAACCAGCATCGGGGTAGTGCCAGCATATACTGCTATTTTTGTGGAGGTGGACCCGGGATTTATAGCAAGTATTCGGAGTTCTTCCATTTTGAATTATAAATTAAGCGGGGGAGTGATTAGCTGATTGCAGCAGCCAGGGCAATTGACATTAGTTTGCTTTTATCAGGATCGGCTCGCGAAGTAAGCACAATGGGAACTTTGGCGCCCATGACAACTGCAGCTGAAGCAGCCCCGCCCAGGAAATTAAGCGATTTATATAAAATATTTCCGCTGTTAATATCATGGGTAACCAGCAAGTCGGCGTCGCCTGCCACGTTGCTGACGATGCCTTTTTGACGGACAGAATCGGCCAAAACAGCATTATCCAAGGCCAATGGGCCGTCAATTATACATCCTTTAATTTGTTTCCGTTGGTTCATTTGTGCAAGGATCGCTGCATGAACAGTCGCCTCCATCTTCGGATTTATGGTTTCAATCGGTCCTAATACGGCTATTTTAGGCTCATTAACCCCCAGGCGATGATACATTTCAACGGCATTGTTAATAATCTCGACTTTTTCGGCCAGATCAGCCACAATGGGCATGGCTGCATCTGTAACGCCGATCAGTTTATGATAATAAGGACTTTCAAAGAGGGCAACATGACTAACTACAGCTCCCTTGCGTAAACCTTTTTCTTTATCAAGTATCGCTTTTAGCATACTCTTGGTATCAATCATTCCCTTCATCATAATGTCAGCCTGGCCGGAACGAATCATCGAAACGGCTTCGTATGGAGCCTGTTCAGGGTCGGCAATATCAGTGATTTCAACTCCGCTGACATCAAATCCAATGTCCGCACAGATTTTCAGGATTTCCTGCTTCCTTCCGAAGAGAATGGGTTCGATAATTTTTTCCGCCTTTGCTTTCATGACTGCAGTAAGAACATACCGGTCGGTGGCTGCAGCAACAACCAGGCGGCGCGTTCCTTTTTGTTTTGCGAGGTCAATAATGGATTCGAAAGATTTTAACATATGAAATGCTTTATATTCTTAAAGTATTAAAATCGTATTTTTTATGCAAATTACCGAAAAATCTTCGGATTAAACGCAGAAATTCCTAAATATTATCAGTGTAGGTCCTACGTGTTGTAGGATGCTTCATTGGGTACAGAACTCCAGCATTCTTGTGAGCGCCCGCTGACAAACCGGACAAAAAGCATTGTATTTCAAGGATTTCATGGTGCAGTCGAGCGAAGGGCGAAATACACCCTGGGCTGTGTAGCCTCCTCCTTCGAAGGCCCCAACGCTGCATTCAAATTTGTTGTCGGCAGGAGTTGGAATGGGGGTTTTAGAATTTACCATATCTTTCCACTTACGGTTAAAGTCAACTAAAGTAGTGAGGTTTGGCTCCCAGGGTTCAACCGCTAGATCATAGTAGTCGAGATAAGCAACCTCGGAACTATAGTATTCATCTCCCAAGGCGCCGAATGCATGGCCGAATTCATGAATAAAAACGTAATCCGCAACGGGATTGTCGCTGGTGGCTACAGAGTAGTAGTTGTATATTCCACCCCCACCATATTTTGGCGAATTCACAATAATCACAATTTGTTCGTAGGGGGCGTTGGCGGCCAGGTTTCGCACACTTTTCACATCCATGGTCATCAGATAGCGTTCCGATCCGAATGTATAGAAACTTGAATTCATTGCAGTTTGTTTCCAGGTATTATTACCGGGGATGTCGGTTCCGCTTTCGAGGCTGGAGGCTAAGACAGCACGGATGTTAATTTTATCGGGGCTTCCGCTGAACGGTTTGGATTTCAGTAAAAAATCAGCAAAGCGACGGCTATCGTTCTTGAACTTTTCCATTTCTGTGTCGGTATATCCTTCGGGCAAAAAGACTACATCCAGGCATGAGTTGGTTCCTCCCTTGACATGAATATCAAGCACAGGAAAAACAGTTTTGGCTTCTTTCGAAACAAATATGCTTGTAGGGTCAATCGTATAATCAAATCTCTTCTCCCAATTTCCTTTGCGAGCGCGACTAAAAAAAGCAACAACCACCTTTTCTTTTGGAAACGGGAAAATAATTGTTTCGCCAAAAGTGCGCCAAGTATGCTTTGCCTCTTCTGTGGTTTGCCATTCGCCAAAAAGAGAGGCATAATTACGTGAAAATATCAGGACCCCTGAGGCAAGGTCAAACACTTCAAACTTATGCACCCCATAATCGAATGTATCAATCAGGTTAACGATAGAACCGGCCCAGTGGCCTTCTGAAATCAACTCATCAAAAGAAAGAATTTCTGTATTGTAGTTCCCCGTTCGAAAATAATCCAATCGCATTGTGTTGGATGTAAAATATTTGTCAAACGCTCCATAGACAGGATTAAGAATTATCAGAAAGACAATTGAGGCGAGTAGTTTCATAGTTGCGTATTATTTATATTCAGCATGTGAAAATAGGCAAATTTGACTGAGTGAAGTTAAGTTTGAATAAAAAAAACGTTCTGTTAGTTTATGAAAATTTTTGGATGATTGATTTTTATATGATGCTGCACTCCAAAATTCTTTAAAATCGTTATCTTTCGTGCCTCAAAAAAAGCACCCATCAAATTTGGTATTATGCAGTTTACGGTCACCCGGGATTATCTCGAAACCATCGCACAAGCGATCGCTAGGCAGGATCAGCAAATTGTGCGGAAGATGTTAGATGAGCTCTATCCGGCAGATATTGCCGAGATAATTGAGGAATTAGATCTGAATGAGGCAAGATATGTTTTCTCACTGCTCGAAGAGGAAGAGGCGGCTGATGTGTTGATGGAATTACAGGAGGATGTCCGAGAGGATCTGCTCGAAAATGTTTCCTCGAAAGATATCGCCCAAAGATATATTGACAATTTAGACTCTGATGATGCGGCTGACCTTATTTCAGAACTACCCCAAACCTTACGTTCGGAAGTGCTTTCGCATGTTGAGGATGCCGAACAGGCGGCTAATATTGCCGATTTGCTTAATTATCCGGAAGATACCGCCGGTGGTTTGATGGCCAAAGAATTGGTGAAGGCAAATATGAACTGGACAGTGACTACTTGTATTCGCGAAATCCGCAGGCAGGCAGAAGAAATTGAGCAATTCTATAATGTTTATGTTGTGAATGATCGGGATATATTGCAAGGAATTGTCCCACTTAAAAAAATCATGCTCGCACCGGCCAGGGCCAAAGTGAACGACATATATGATCCTGATATTCATTCAGTTAATGCAACGCAATCGACCGAAGAAGTGGCCAGTATCATGCAAAAATACGATTTGGTGGTTTTGCCTGTGGTGGATGATTTGGGGCGGCTTCTGGGGCGAATTACAATCGATGATGTGGTAGATGTGATCAAGGATGAAGCTGACAAGGATTACCAGCTCATGTCGGGTATTTCAGAAAATGTCGAATCAACAGACAATGTTTGGTTGTTGTCGCGGGCCCGTTTGCCGTGGTTGGTGGTCGCGCTTTTTGGTGGAATAGTCGGTTCGAGGGTGATCAGCAATTATGAACCACAAATAAAAATCTATCCCGAAATGGCTTTTTTCATGCCCCTGATTGCTGCAATGGGCGGCAATGTAGGGGTTCAAAGCTCGGCACTGGTTGTGCAGGGCTTGGCAAACGACACCCTTAGCCGCGACGGAATTCTTCCGAAACTTTTTAAAGAGTTTTCAATCGGCTTGCTGAATGCCCTGATTTGTTCTTCTCTTTTACTGGCCTATAATCTCATTTTTGATCATTCGATTGCCCTCAGTCTAACAGTGAGTTCGGCTTTGGTAGCAGTAATATGTTTCGCTGCCATTTTTGGCACTTTTGTTCCGCTTGCGCTTAATAGATATAAGATTGACCCTGCGCTGGCAACCGGGCCTTTTATCACAACCTCAAACGATATAATCGGGTTGTTCATCTATTTTATGATTGGCCGGATGATGTATGGAATGTTTATTTGATGGCCATGAAGATTTTGACGGTTCGATGGTAAGAAAAATTATTAATTCGGGCTCACTATCTGGTTATTATCGCCTTAAAAACATAACGCTTGTTTTGAGTTGTGACTCTGATCATATAAACTCCCTGCATCAAGGAGGCTAGATCAATTTTCGCCACATGGTTTGAACAGATTGCAGCTTTGCTCTTATAAACAATTATTCCTGAAGTGCTTACTGCTTCAACGCTCAGAATGTTTTCATCAGATTGGTTTTTGATATGAAAAACACCTTGAGAAGGATTCGGGTAGATACTAATTAAATTATTGTCCAAATCATTGATGGCTGTTTGGTTGCCTATCGTGAGTACAAGTTGATCGCTTGCGCCCCGGCAAATATGATAAATAGGGTGTGCATCAAGTTGTAGAACCACGCGCCTCGTTGTAATATCCTGGCTTCCTGGCGTATACATTGGATTGAGAATGGTGGGATTACTAAATGTACCGTTTCCGCTTGTTGTCCAAAACAAGGTGCTGAAATTTGAAGCACTCGCATCAGTAATCTGGAGTGTTTGGGTGGGTAGGATATTCGCATCTGCCCCTGCAAAAACCACCGGACGGCATAGAATTGAGTCGAGAACTGAAATAAAATTGGGAGCAAAAGCTGTGTTTGAACCCGATGCACCCGAAACGGTCAGGCTTACATCATAAAGGCCGCTCGTAGTATAGGAAACCAATGGTTTTGGCTGGATGCTCGAAGGAGGGGTTCCTCCCTGAAAAAGCCACTGATATGATAGTGGATTCCCTGACGACAAATCATTATACTGAACCTTTTGCCCCTGCAATACTGTGGTAGTATTTGCTGCAAACTGGGCAGTAACCCCCGGTGATATGCTTATTTTTGTGATGGTGATGTCGTCGAAATAAAACCCGTCGGCATTCACTGAATTATCGCTCACAAGAATGAATCTGATTTTAACAGATTGACCCAGATATTCGCTTAAATCTATTTCTTCCTGCACCCAGGTGAGTTGATCCCCATCATATAATGGCTGCCCTAATAATTGATTGGTGCCTCCGGGTTTTGTGTATTTTCCACTGAGCGGAGTCCATGTAACACCATTGTTTGTCGTGATTCTAGCCTGAACATAATCGTACTTCACCTCAACACTCCACCTGGCCCAAAATTTTAGTTGGGCAAACATTGCATTATTCAGGTCAATGGCATTGGTGGTTGTAATTGTCCGGTTTGAATTGGAAGCATAAAAGCCGGAAGGGCTGTCGGTGATGCTGGCCGGAGATGAAACAAAAGTGCTTGTGGTTACGCCCCAGGTTCCGATCCAGTTGTTGAGCGTAGCGCAATCATCGGAAAAGACTGGAGCTAAGGTGCCGAAAATACGTGAAATGGTATCTGTCGTAACAAAGTGCCCATTATTTAGCGTGAGCAGAAATCTAAGCTTAGTGCCGTGTTGAGTTGCTGGTGCAAGGGTGTATGAAATAGAGTCCGTGATGGTCTGAAGCAGGCTCAGGCCAGTAAATACTTTTGGGCTACCTACAGACTGAACTCCTGAGCAGAGAGGCTGCAACGAAACAGTAAAATTTTCTCCATGCTTTAGCCCAAGTCGCTGAAGATCAAAAACAATGTGTCCATTTCTTGTAGCCGAAATAAGGTTGCCTTTATCGGTAAGAGTTCCGTAGTGCAGAGTAAACAGCCCTGCAAGCATACTTTGAAGCATATTTTCCTGGCACTGTGGAATGATGCGATTCGTCGCAGGCCAGAAACCGTCTGTAGTAGAGCCGATTTCAGGAGTATAGGCAAAAATTTTATTCTTGGTTGCCTGCTCGCCATACATCCAATCGTCCGATCCGCCATTGGTAGCATAAATAGTGGTGCTGCCAATACCATAAACATATTTGTTGTCTGCAGTCATGTGCATGGCGAAATTCTTGAACAGCAAGTCATCTGGAGTTGACTGGGCAATGTATCCCCATGGATAAAGCAATAAATTGGAATATGAGTGATAATTTAATGCTATTGAAAAGGGGATATTTTGGCATAAATTTCGGATTATCTGTGTCTCAGGTTCCGAAAAAGAACTTGTTCCCCGATAGGTTTCAGATGAAGGATTACCCGAAGATCCAACATTATCATATCCCCACATAAAACCAAAATTTCTGTTCAGATCAACCCCCATACTTCCCCCAACATTAACCCTGCGGTTCTTGCGCCACATGCCCCCACCAAACGGATTTATGAGTTCATTGTATAAATATCCGTCTGGGTTTGCAACGGGTACAAAATATAGCTCCGTGTTATCGATCAGGTATTTAATTTGAGGGTTGGTTTGATAATGCTGAAGGATATAATACATGAAATAGAGCAGGTGTTGCATTCCAATCGGCTCACGGGCATGTACCATGCCAGTATACAGCACTTTGGGCTTACCTGCCTGGTAAACCGACGGGTTGTTTGAAATCTTAACCATGTAAACCGGCCTTCCTTCTATCGTGAAGATTGTTGGGCTGGCAAGCTGCTTTGGGGTTATCCGCGAAGGATACATTTCATAGAGCTGATCGAGGTGGGTAAGATATTCACTGTAGGAACAGAAACCACCTACCGAACCAAGCGAGAAGCCGATAGGTACAGGGTAATTTTTTGACAGGGTTGTACCTGTATGAATATCTGATTTTGATTCAGGTGTGTTATTCCGTTGCCGATACCAGGCACTCATATCCCCAATTAATACGTCATAGTGAATGCCTTTATTGGCCAACAAGCTGAGCTCATGGGCTGATAGTTCGGCAATTATGAAAACCCCGGCCTTAATTTCAGCATTCTCAAGAGAAATTCCGAGTTCATTAATTTGTGAAGGCTTATCGGTGTATATTTTTACCCGTAAATAATTGGTGTTCTGTGCGTTGAGATGTAGACAGAGACCCAAAACCATAGTAAAAAAGAGGAGATGTTTTTTCATAAAAAAATGTTAGAGGAAAGGCCATTCATTTTTGTAACACTCGTAGGCAAAAATAGTGGATTATTGACAAAGCAGGGTACTAAAGCCCACACTAAAGATGAATTAGTTCAGCATCAACCGGGCTTAGAAAGGCCTCATTTCCAGCGCAGGCTGGCGATCATGTGTTGAATGTCTTCTTTCAGAAACTCGATGACAGGGTTGAGGGAATCGTTGTTCGGAATCACGTTGAAATAAAGTGCCCCCCTGAGGAAATGATTTGTGCTGTCGGTTACAAAAAACTGGCACGTTGATGCAACCCCGCTGCCGCTGATATGAAATATGATTCCGTAAACATTGTTCTCTGCATCGCTCACCAGATCTTCTCTTATGCCGGTAGCTTTCGGAATAAGTTTTCCAACCATTGTGTGTGTGTCGTTCAGGTAGTTTGCAAGGTTGTTATTGATTGGCTTATAGCTCAGGTGTATTTTTGCCCTGAACTCCGGAAAAACAATGTCGGCCCACCAGGGTTCCTTATTTGAGCTGGTGTTTGGCATCACAACCCCATAGACCGGATACTCAAAAGTATAAGGGTATTCATTATCAAAAGGCTTGAAGGCTTTTTCAGGCAAGGCGATTCGAAAAAAACCACGTGGCTTCGGAGCAGGGCTATTATTGCAGGCGCTGATAAGCAATATGAAAAGCAAGCCACCGTGAATGATTGTTGACAGAGCCCATTTTATGTGCTTTTTCATTTCAAGCGATGATTCATCTGGCAAACGCTCTTATTGCATTTCAGATTGTGTAATGGTTACCCGGATTCGCTTTATTCTTCTTTTGTCTACGGCGTCAACCCTAAAAATGAACTCATTAAAGATGATGCTCTCATCTTTTTCGGGTATCTTTCCCATCAACTCAAGTAGTAATCCAGCCAGGGTATCCGACTCTCCCTTCACCTGCATAAAAATTTTATCCTCTATCCCAATTATTTTGCAAAAGTCGTTGAGCAGTGTTTTTCCCTCAAAAACATAATTGTGGTTGTCAATTTTCGTATAGATAAAATTTTCGCTTTCAATATCAAATTCGTCATTAATTTCCCCGACAATTTCTTCAATGATGTCTTCGAATGTCACAATTCCTGAAGTGCCTCCATATTCGTCAACCACAATGGCCATGTGAATTTTTCTTAATCTGAATTCCTGCATCAGGTCATTAATCTTTTTGTTTTCGGGCACAAAAAATGCCTGCCGCAATAGGTTGCTCCATTCAAAGGATTTTGGTTGATTCAGGTGTGGAAGCAAGTCTTTTATATATAGTATTCCAATAATTTTATCGAATGACTCTTCATAGGCAGGGATGCGGGAATAACCCGAATCAAGAATAAATCTTAGCAACTCATCAAACGGGGTATTAATATCAATTGCGGATACATCTATCCTGGGTTTCATAATTTCTTTAACATCAATATTTCCAAACCTGACAATTCCTTTTAAAATCATTTTTTCATCGCCGGGTGTAGATTTGCCTGATGTAATGTCAATTGCATGGCTAAGTTCGCTCAGGCTGATGTCATGGCCTTTTCGGGCAATGCGTTTATCAATGAACGATGTTGACCGCACCAAAATGATTGCCAACGGCGAAAAGATTGCTGAAATGAGCTCCATTAGCGGTGCCACCTGACGTGCATAATGCAGGGTAATATTGGAAGCCAGCACCTTGGGAACAATTTCGCCAAGAAGCAGGATAAGTGCAGTTACAATGATTACCTGAAAAATGAACGAAAGCACAGGCGATACGGGAAGACTAATCCAATGAAGGCCAATGATTGTAAAAATGATTACAATTGAAACATTTACGAAATTATTTGCAATCAGGATGGTTGCCAATAGTTTTTTTGGCGTTTCTATTAAATTCAAAATGGCTGTATTGCGCCTGCTCAGGTTCTCTCTTAATTCATGAATCTGATGTGGTGTAAGTGAGAAAAACGCTACTTCAGCTCCTGAAATCAAGGCCGACAGAAACAGCAATAATAGCAAGCCAATAATCATCAACACAAATTCAAGACTTATGGGCTTAAGCAAAATTGTGGGAATTTGGCAGATTAGCCAATTGAAAAACTCAACATCAATCTCTTGCAAAGCAAAGATTTTTGATTATACACTAAAATCTGTGTGCAAAAATATGAAACTGCAACCGACTTTCAAATAGCCGGGGCATTAACAATGCGTCAGGGTGTTTACGTTCACCTGGAGGCTAAAAAGGCAAGCCGTCATCAATTGGGGACGAGGCAGAGTCAACCATGGGTATATCTTCAATGCCCGGGGGGGTGTAGGCGTCATCACGCTTTTGACCTCCCAACATGGTCATATTCACCCCCACGATTTCGGTGGTGTATCGTTTGACCCCGTCTTTGTCAGTCCATGCACGGTTGGTTATGCGGCCTTCGATATAGACCGGGCTGCCTTTGCGTAAATATTTTTCGGCAATCTCTGCAAGTCCGCGCCATAAAACGATGTTATGCCATTCGGTTTGATCAACGCGATTGCCATCTTTGCCTTTATAAGATTCTGTTGTTGCCAAAGAAAATGTTGCAACTTTTGCCCCTCCTTCAAGGGTGCGTATTTCGGGGTCTTTCCCGAGATTTCCGATCAGGATCGCTTTGTTTATTCCGGCCATATTTTTGGATTTAACGATTTGCCTATTTAGATAATTCCTTTAGCAAAAATAACAAATAATGTTCTTTATGAGATGGCCGGAAAAAATATATCCTCGACTCAATTATTCCTACTATGATGCGCCCAAGCGTATTAATGTTTCAAATCCGACTCAAAACACTAATTTTACACCTCGGATTTGCTAAGTTGATTATGATTTTCAGTGGGCTATTTTCACAATTTTCCCCATTTAAAAAATTGCTTCTGTTTTGTTTGCTGGCCCTGGCAAGCCTGATGACGTTTATGCTGCTGGCTGCGATTTCGGCCTCTCTGATATGGAAAATAAGTTTCGATGAGATTTTTGTCATCATTGGGAATTATGATCATCCTGAGGCCATTGGTTTGCTGAGGTATTTTCAGATTATCAACCAACTGGGGCTTTTTATTTTCCCCTCGCTGTTATTTGCTTTTCTTGCCAACAAACATGCCATGCGTTACTTGCATCTAAATGTTGGCGCAAGGCTGTTAACCTTTCTTCTTTGTTCGCTTATCCTGTTTTCATCCCTTCCTCTTATACATTGGATGCTCGAAATAAACCAGGAGTTAAGATTCCCCTCTTGGCTTCATCAGCTTGAAGAGTGGATGAGGTATTCTGAAGATCATGCAGAAAAGCTGACCCTTTTGTTTTTAGAAACACAAACCACAGGAGGATTGATTGTGAATATCTTCATGATTGCCTTGCTGCCTGCCGTTGGTGAAGAAATGGTTTTCAGGGGAGTGCTTCAAAGGCTTTTTGGAGAATGGTTTAAAAACCATCATATCGCCATTCTTATAAGTGCCATTGTTTTCAGCAGCTTGCATATGCAATTCTACGGATTTCTGCCACGCACGGCATTAGGGGTCATTTTTGGCTATTTATTTTTTGCAACCTCTTCGTTGTGGGTTCCAATTCTGGTTCATTTCGTTAATAACGTGGCTGTGGTATTGGTCGCATTTTTCTATCGCAGTGGTTCTCTCGAAACCGATTATATGGAGTTCGGGCGGGCATCGAACGCCGGTTGGGTTGTAGGAAGTTTTGTTTTGGTTATACTGCTTTTCTTCAGCCTGAACCAGTATTTAAAACAGCATTCATCCAGATCTGGTGGCTCTGAATCCCAAATGTGATCTGCTCGGATCAGGAAAACATTTTCCCTGCGACCAATATCATATCTTAGCAATCATTATCAGAAGAATCGGTGTAGTGTTTCGGGATTAGAATGGTGTGCCGTGAATAAAAAAAGCAGGGCTGTTAATTCCCTGCTCCATTTAGAAGTAAAACTTCAAATACAATCAATTATTTTTCAATTCGCTTGCGCGTGGAATAGTTTATACGGAAAGCACTGATTTTGCGCAACTCCTGTTTGATATCAGTAATGATTCCCAT
Organism: Lentimicrobiaceae bacterium; assembly: GCA_037446395.1. Classification (GTDB taxonomy): domain Bacteria; phylum Bacteroidota; class Bacteroidia; order Bacteroidales; family JAAYJT01; genus JAAYJT01. Next base: position 28,474 of record JBBIIP010000002.1, on the reverse strand, counting down.
TTTGGTTTCCTGATCCACTTTGAGGGAGGTGGTCAAAAGACCGCGGTCCGCTTCATCCCGGGCTTCGCGTTCGGCAACAATGAAGTTCTGGATTTCGCCAATTGCCGCAAACCTGTCGTTTAGTTGAATGCGTGATTCGGTACCATATATTTGGCTTCGAAGTGGCGGGCCGACGTAAATGTAGCTAACCAGGGATTTTCTTTCAAGTTTTTGAATTTCGGTAGCATCAGGAACTCTAATTTTTACGATGAGTGTGGTTTCTCTCATTACGGTTGTTACCATAAAAAAGAAGAGAAGCATAAAGATAATGTCTGGCAGTGATGCTGTTGAAATACCCGGCAATTTACCTTTGCCTTTTTTTCTGAATCTTCCCATTATTTCTTCCCTCCTACATCTTCTGGCTCGGCCTCTGAGATTGCTATAGGGATCGCCTTATTCACTGCCTCTTTCAGGTCGTTGGGCAACTGGTTGTAGCGTAGGCCAAATTTTTCATTTGACAATTGGTTTCGCAAGTCGTTGAAAGCCGACGTCAACTCGTTTTGCACCTGGATATACATATTGTAGGAAGTCCCTCGGTCGTTTTTCAACGACACGATTCCTTTCGAAACCCACACTTCTCCGAGATGTTCAATATTCTCGAGGCGCTTTTCGGGCCAGTCCTCACGATTGTTAACATTGGCAATGATGTCAAAAATTTGTCTGCGGAGTGTTTTCACATCGCCTTGTTGTCTTTCAACCAACAAAGCATCCCGACTGTTCACCAACACATTGATCACATTCCTTTCTTTGATATCCGGTGGTTTAACGGTGGGGTCCGGAGGAGGTGGCAACCTGCGGATGATCCCGGAGTCAACGTCCATTGTTGTGGTAACAAGGAAGAATATCAGCAAAAGGAAGGCGATATCAGCCATCGAACCGGCATTGATTTCATTTACTGGTCTCGCCATTATTTCTACGGATTATTTCTTAAAAAATGAAGATATTTCAGCATAAAAAATCACAAGAATTGCCACTGCCCCAATGGCATAGGTGCCTAAGAGTGCAGCGCCTATCTGGCGTGAGGTGCTTTCGGTAATATTATACTCCTGCAGTTGTATTGCGCTGATTTCGTTCGTAGATAATGAGTAGATGAGAAATCCCAGCCCAATAATCACGGCAAGCCCGATCAACGCTTTAACAAGTTTTTTGGGGTTACTTAAAACGTTGAGGATTGGAAAAAGCAATGCAAGCAACAGGCATAGGCCTAAGGCAATATATCCCACAGCAAAGAAAGGATTAAGGATCATATTCTGTAATCCGAGATTTTCATTAAATGCTTTGTCGCTGTTTGCCCATGTAAGTGTAACAAAAACAACACCAGCAAGGATAATGATTATCGAGATTATTTTGAATATCCTGACGATAATATTTTTTTCCATTGTACGGGTGGATTATTTGGTTTTAAGGTCGTTTTTAACGAGGATTTCGATGAATGAAATGGTGCTGTCTTCCATGTCGTTCACCAGGCTGTCGATTTTCGAGAGAATGTAGTTGTAGAAAATCTGTAGGATGATGGCAACGATCAGCCCGAACACTGTTGTTAAAAGAGCAACTTTAATACCGGAGGCAACAATGGTTGGAGAAATATCGCCAGCAGCGGCAATGGCATCAAATGCACCAACCATACCGATTACTGTTCCCAAAAATCCGAGCATGGGAGCCAGGGCAATAAATAGCGAAATCCATGACAGGCCTTTTTCGAGACGCCCCATAAGCACACTGCCATAAGACACGATCGATTTCTCAACGATATCCAGGCCTTCGTTGTAGCGGTCAAGCCCCTGATAGAAGATGCTTGCAACCGGGCCTCGGGTGTTTTTGCAGATATTTTTAGCTGCTTCAAGGCCACCGGTTTTCAGGGCAGCTTCAACACTGTTGAGGAGTTTGCGTGTGTTGGTGGTAGATAGGTTTAAGTATATGATACGTTCGATTGCCAGTGCAAGGCCAAAAATCAGCGTAAGCAACACAATTGCCATAAAGCCCGGGCTACCTTCAATAAATTTTTCTTTCAATACCTGGTGAAAGGTTTTTCCCTCGGTAGAAGGCGGAGTAAGGGTTTGGACCGGCTGAGGTGGTTCAACCTGTGTTTGGGTTTCAGTTTGTTGGCCTGCCTGAGTGGCTTCCTGAGCGTGAACGATGGCAGCGATTCCAATCATGAGCATTCCTGCTACTGTTAACAAAGCAATTAATTTTTTCATAGTAGATTGCAATTGATTTTGATACTCTTTTGGTTAAAAATATGAGAACAATATTTGCGGAGAGAGAGGGATTCGAACCCTCGATACCCTTTTGGAGTATACACACTTTCCAGGCGTGCGCCTTAGACCGCTCGGCCATCTCTCCATTGAAGCAATTGAGGACAATCCCATTTCTTTTGGGCAGCTAAATTAAAAAAAAATATAACAATACGAATGTTTAGCGTTTTATTAATTTAATTATACTGCTTCAGGTTATCTTGATTTAGATACTCATCTCTCCCCTCAGGGGCACCTGCAATAAGCGTTGAAATTCGTCTTTCGGTAAATCGAGCCCTAAAAGATACATTGTTTTGGCAATGGCTGATTCGGTGGTGATATCATAGCCCCCAATAACCCCTATTCTGCCCAAATTAACACTTGTTTCGTATTTGCCGATTTCAACCGAGCCACCTTTGCATTGGGTAACGTTGAAAACAGTGATGCCTTTGTGTTTGATGGCGTCTTCCAAAATGCTGATAAACCATGCGTCTGTGGGAGCATTGCCCGATCCGTAAGTTTCGAGAATAAGCGCTTTAAGGCCGGGGATGTTGAGCATTGCGCCTACGACTGGCTCTGAAATTCCCGGAAATAATTTTAGCAGCGCCACATTTGGATCGAGGCAGGTGTGGGTTTTTAGTCGTTTGAAATTGGGCTTTAGTATGTTGTGATGATGATAGCGTATGTGAACCCCTACCTCAGCCAATGGCGGGAAATTGCCCGAAACAAATGCGTTAAAATTTTCGGCATTAAATTTATTGGTTCGGTTTCCTCTGAACAATTTGTTTTCGAAATAAATGGTCACCTCCGGCACAATGGGTGTGTTTTCAATTTTGGCTGAGGCAATTTCAATGGCATTGATAAAATTTTCCCGCCCGTCGGTTCGGATCACTCCCATAGGCAATTGTGACCCTGTGAAAACGACCGGCTTGTTAAGGTTTTCGAGCATGAAGCTCAGCACCGAAGCCGAATAGGCCATGGTATCGGTGCCATGCAGAACCACAAATCCATCATATTTTTCATAGTTCTGCGTGATCACTTCGGCAAGCGTAACCCAAAAAGCAGGGTTCACATTAGAAGAGTCAATCAGCGGTTTAAAACTGTGCACCTCAATGCAACAATTAAAATTTTCAAGAATGGGTATGTTCTTATATACCTGCTTGAAATCGAACGGTTTCAAGGTTCCGCTCTCTTTGTCCATTACCATTCCGATTGTTCCACCGGTGTAGATTACCAGGATATTTGCCTTTTCTTCCATAACTATTCTGATCTTGGTAGTGATGAAAACAAATCCAGTGCATTTTGGGTGGTTATTGCTGCAACAGTTTCAATATCAATTTGAAAAACTTCGGCCACCTTTTTTGCGATTATCGGCACATAAGCGCTTTCGTTTCGCCTGCCTCGAAATGGAGCAGGACAGATAAAAGGGGCGTCTGTTTCGAGTAGTATGTGCTCAAGCCCAATTTCATTCACAATGTTCCCAAGTGTTGAATTTTTATAGGTGATCACTCCGCCTATTCCAAGCTTAAATCCAAGTTTCGCTAACCGTCGGGCCTGTTCGAGAGATCCCGGAAAGCAATGAAAAACGCCTTTTAATTTGTGGTTTTTCATCTCTTCAATAATCTGGATAATCTCGTCGAGGGCTTTGCGCGAATGAATAACCAATGGGAGATTGTAAAAGATTGATAGTTCGATCTGGCGCCTGAATACAATTTCCTGCTCCTTACGAAAGGTTTGATCCCAATAAAAATCGAGGCCGACTTCTCCCACAGCATAAAATTTACGATTGCGCAAATGTTCTTCGACCATCGCAATCTCTTCTCTCCAATTTTGTTTTACAGAGGTTGGATGCAATCCCATCATGGCAAAGCAATGCCGGGGAAATTCATTTTCCAATCCCAGCATGGGGTCAACTGAAGTGCTGTCGATATTTGGAAGAAGCATACTCTTCACCCCTGCATTGATTGCCCTTTGAACTGCCTCATGGCGGTCTTTGTCGAATTGTTCGAGATAAAGATGGGTGTGGGTATCAATGAAAATCATGTGGCAAAAGTACTATAAAAGCCTTTGTCGGTTAGGGCTACCCTAAAGTGGATTAGATACGGCAGATAGGATTATACTTAAAACCACTAAAAATATTTAGGTTTGCATAAATTCTTGCTTTTGAAAAAAATCCTCATCATTCGCTTCAGCTCAATTGGTGATATTGTTTTAACATCACCCATCATCCGATGTGTAAAAAAGCAAATTGAAGGTGTAGAGCTGCATTATTGCACCAAATTGCAATATATTGAACTACTCAACTCAAACCCTTATATTGATCAACTGTATTGTCTTGATAAGGATTTTTGGAAACTATATAAGGATTTGAAAAGAGAAAAATATGATTTTGTGATTGACCTGCATAAAAGTTTGCGATCCAGATTGTTGCGATTTTTGTTACTTGTACCCGGAGCCTCATTTCCGAAGTTGAATTTCAGGAAGTGGTTGCTGGTCAATACAAAGGTTGATCTTTTGCCAGCATTACATGTTGTTGATCGCTATTTTGAGGCAGTTAAATCACTTGCTGTAAAAAACGATGGACTTGGGCTTGAATATTTTTTTCCCGTCAACCAGGAATTCGACACTGTATACCTTCCCGAAACACATCGGCAAGGATTTGTTGGCTTTGTCATTGGCGGTCGGCATCACACAAAAATATTTCCAGCCAGCAAAGTAGTTGAAGTTTGCAAATTCCTGAATCAGCCAGTGGTTTTATTGGGTGGCCGTGAAGATCATACTGTTGCAGAAGAAATTTGCCGGGCTGTTGGGCAAATGTGTTACAATGCCTGTGGACAATTTTCGGTAAATCAGTCAGCGCAATTGGTTCGACAAGCCAGGCTGATTATTACCAATGATACTGGTCTTATGCATATCGCTGCGGTTTTCGGAAAAAAAATTATTTCTGTCTGGGGAAGCACTGTTCCAAAATTTGGAATGTATCCATATATCAATAATAATCAGAACGACGACTCACTAATTATTGAAACACACGGACTTAAGTGCCGGCCATGCAGTAAAATCGGCTATAAGCGTTGTCCTAAAAAACATTTTGACTGCATGAATAAAATTTCGGGCCAGCACCTGGCAACAGAAGCCCTTCGCTTGCTTGAAAAATAATCATAAAACTACCATTTCACAAAAAAGTTACCCGATTTTTCCTCACCAATCGTTGTAGCGGGGCCATGGCCGGGATAGACTAAATAATCATCCGGCAGGATATAGAGTTTTGTGCGGATGCTATTTTCGAGCAACGCAAAACTCCCTGTAGGAAAATCGGTGCGGCCGATGCTTCCACTAAATAATACATCGCCAGTGATCACAAAACGGCCTTCATGGCTTACAAGGCAAACCGAACCATCCGCATGACCTGGAGTGTAACGGGTTTCGAGTTGCGACTCTCCGAACGATACAATCGAACCATCGTCAATAAAAGCTCCGGGAAGCACAGAGTTGTTGATTTCAATTCCCCAAATCTGCCCCTGTTCCGGGGAAGATTCAAGAATTTGAAGCCCGGCACGATGTATGATTGGTTTGAGGCCAAATGTTTGATAAACAAAATCATTCCCCAGCACATGATCAATGTGGGTATGGGTGTTGAGGCATGCTACCGGGTTCAACTCCTCTCTTTTAATTAACTCCATCAGGGCTTTTTCTTCTGATGCACCGTAGCAGCCTGGATCAATGATAACGCACTCTTTGGTTTGGTCATAAAGCAAATAAGTGTTTTCCTGAAAAGGGTTAAAAACTAAAACTTTAATCTTGATCATGTGTTATGGTTTTTGTGTAAATACAGTGTGCAAAAGTAGGATAATGGCCTAAATTTTCAGGAATGATTTATTGATCTGCATCGCCTGAAAAATACCTTCCGGTTACAGTTAATCGCTGTTAGAGGTATTTGACACGAAGAAATATAGTAATTTAGCTGATTATCTGCAGGGGTGAAAATAAAGAATAAAATAAAGCAACACACTTTGGGCCTGTGGGTCGGATGGTTGCTTTTTATTTTGCTCCCAAGCAGTTCTTTCGGCCAATTCTACTATGGGCTACAACAAAATTTCGATCGCAATCGTGTGTCGTTCACTGATTTTTTTTGGACATATTATCAATTTGATGATTTCGACACCTACTTTTATCTCAACGGACAGGAGTTGGCGGCCTTTGTATCACAAACAGCCTTGAATGTAATCCCTGAAATTTCGCGCAAGCTCAATACAACGCCTCAGGACAAAATTCAATTTTTTATTTTCAACCGACTCACAGACTTGCACCAGGCGAATGTCTTACAGGATGAAGCCACCCAGACATCTTCAAATACCGGTGGAACTACCCAGGTGATCGAAAATAAAGTGCTTCTGTTTTTCGATGGAAACTACTCGGTTTTTAACAGGCAAATCCGGGAAGGAATTGCGCGGGTTCTCCTTAGTCAATCGCTCTATGGAGGCAGCGTGGTGCATCAGGTGGCATCGTCCACTTCGACACGCTTGCCCGAATGGTTTGTAGAAGGACTAATTTCCTATGTAGCAGAACCCTGGAGCACAACCCGTGACAATGAACTTCGCGATGGGTTTCTCTCAGGAAGCTTTAAACGTTTCAACAGGCTTCAGGGAGCCGATGCAGTGCTTGCCGGACATTCGCTCTGGAAGTTTATCGCAGATAAATACGGGGCTGCTATTATGCCTAACATTATTTATCTCACACGACTTGGAAGGAGTATTGATCAGGGGCTGGTTTACACAATTGGTGTTTCGTTGAAAACCCTGCTCAAAGACTGGGAAGAGCAAAATTCAAATAATTTTCGGGCATTTCAGCCCCAACAGCTCGCTGCCGCCCAAAACCTAAAAATCAAACAAAGCAAAGAGGATTCGTACTACAGCCTGTGCATCTCCCCAAATGGAGATCACGCTGCCTATGTATGGAGTAGGCATGGCCGATACAAGGTGGTCATTTATAACCTGGTAAGCGGTAAAAAGAACATCGTACAAAGAGGCGGATTTCGGTTCGACAAACAAATTGATTACTCGTTTCCGGTGCTGGCATGGCACCCCGGCGGAGTTTTGCTTGCAATACTGACCGAGGAGAAGGGATTAATCAATTTTTATCTTTATGACCTGATCAGTAAAAAAAGTATCCATCAATATATTTATGGCTTTGAAAAGATTCTGGATTTTCATTACGCCAACGATGGTCAGCGGTTTGTGATGTCGGCTGTGCAGCAGGGGCAATCCAATATTTTTGTATATCATGTTCCTTCGGGATCCTTTGAACAAATTACCAGCGGCCCTTATGATAACCTTCAACCAAAGTTTATCCGAAACTCAGGGCGGATTATTTTTAGCTCAAATCGTCCCCCTGACTCTCTCAGCACGAAAGTCAGGTTTTCAGGCTTGCCGGTTTTCAGTAACTTTAATATATATGAGTATGAGTATGGTTCCAAAAAATCAAGTATAAGGCGCATCACAAGCGAGCCTTACGGCAATGCAATGAATCCCGTGGAATATACCGATGGATTCTTTTCCTACCTGTCAGATAAAAATGGGATTTTTAATCGCTATCTTGCCCGGTTCGACAGCACCATTGCATATGTTGACACCACCACGCACTATCGCTATTTTACCTTGACAAATCCAGCATCAAACTATCCCCGAAACATTCAAGAACAAGACATACAGAAAAATTCAGGTATGGCTGGCGAGATTGTTCAATTCAATAAAAAGAATTTTATCAGAATGCTTCCTTTTCCTTCAGTTGCTGATGTCGCGCCGGCGCCCTTAGAAAACACAAATTATATTTCGGGATTACACATGGGATCTGCAACTCAATCCGATTCTACGGATGCAGACAAAAACTCCCAAACCCCAAAGCGAACAAAACAGTTTAGAACGGTTAGAAAGGATGAGGTTGAGAAAGTAGCCGAGCCCCAAAAAGACTTGCAGCCCGAGATTACCGACACGGATATTGAGAACATAAGGCGAATGGCCACGATAGACATGACCCAGTTCAAAAAAGAGATACCCAAGGACGAATTCAGGTTGCCCAAGCGAAGAAATTATAATGTTGAGTATTATATTAATCAATTAAAAAGCCAACTTGACTTTAGTTTCCTGAACGCTACATACCAGCCATTCATGGGAGGCCAGAGCCCGCTATACCTGAATCCAGGCCTGAATGCATTCCTCGGTGTAACGTTGACTGACCTGCTCGAAGATTATTCAATCAGCGGCGGGGTGCGTCTCAATACCGACCTGGTTGATAACGAATATGTGGTTAGTTTTTCTAACAACAAGAAAAGGCTGAATAAACAACTGGTTTTTCATAGGCAGGGAATCTCCGAAACTGAGCAATATGTCAAACACAAGTTGCACGAGGTTCAATATATATTCACATGGCCTTTTACTCGAGCATTAAGCATTAAAGGAAGCATTGTGTATAAACACAACAATTCTCTGCCCATGGCGATTGACCAACTTAGCCTTGCCGCCAAGAGCACCCTTAGTGTTTGGTCTGGGTTAAAGGGAGAACTAATTTATAACAACACCAGAAACCTGGGAACAAACCTGCTCTCGGGAATGAGGTGGAAGTTATTCGGAGAATATTACCTGGCCATTAACGAAAAAGACAGCCAGGATTTATCCTTTAAACTTGACCTGAAAGAAAACATGGTTGTAGTCGGGATGGACATACGCCATTATCTTCCTTTGCATCGCAACATTATTTGGGCCAACAGGGTGGCGGCAAGCACATCGTTCGGAAACAATCAGCTTATCTATTATCTTGGCGGGGTAGATAATTGGCTGGTGCCAAAATTCAATCGCGATATGACCATTAACAGGAGCAAAAATTACACATACCAAACCCTTGCAACCAATATGCGTGGGTTTTCACAAAACATCCGAAACGGCAATAGTTTTGTTGTTTTCAACAGCGAATTGCGCATCCCTGTCTTTAGCTATTTGCTAAACCGCCCCATCCGGTCGAGCCTTATTAAAGATTTTCAGCTGATCGGTTTTGCAGACGCAGGTACAGCCTGGACCGGCCCTCATCCTTTTTCTGAAGAGAATCACCTGTTTAGGAAAGAATTCACTCAAGGCCCGATCAGTGGATGGATTGAAATGCAAAAAGAGCCTTTTGTGGCCGGATTTGGAACGGGTGTCCGCACCACACTCCTCGGCTATTTTATCAGGGCCGACGTTGCCTGGGGGTTGGATGACAGAATATTACAAGACCGTATTTTTCATTTATCAATCGGACTCGACTTTTAGATGACCGCAATTACCTAACCTTCAAGTTGCTTTAATATAGCCCCGGGATTATGATTGAATAATGAATTCTGGTATTGTATGTGCTATCGAAAAGAAACCCAATAAATACTACAATATGACTCTATCAACCATTCTATTATTAATATTGATCGGAATTACTGCCGGCGTATTCAGTGGCTTTGTTGGACTGGGAGGTGGGATTTTAATTATCCCTGCGCTGGTCTTGATCATGGGAATGTCTCAACTGCAGGCCCAGGGTACCAGTCTTGCAGTAATGCTTCCACCGATCGGTATACTGGCCGCTTATAATTATTACAAAGCCGGCCATTTGAATCTTACATATGCGCTAATTATCGCCATTGCATTTATCATTGGAGCCTATTTTGGCTCAGGTTTTGCACTTCAGTTGCCTGTTAATATCGTGAAGCGCATTTTTGGCGTAGTGCTTGCCTGTATTGCATTTTATATGGTTTTTAGTAAATAAAATATTGTTAACAACTTTAAGTGACTGTTTGCCTGATTGTTACAAATTTTGCCACTAATTCGGCACATCAATAATTGGCCTCATTGATGCGTCAGAAAAAATTTATTCAATGGGCTAGCTTATTAAAATCAAGGTTTTATGCGTTGAATCGGAACAATTGTTAATAAACAAATTTGACCCGATATCTCCAATCACTGTATCTTGGATGTTTCTAAAACTCCACATTTGAGTTTCGATAAGTATTTGATATTTAACAAGATACGTGGATTTTTGAAAATCAGTTATGAGAAAGCATAAAGCTATTATATTGGAAAACAGTTTGTTTTATAACATAGAGGAAGAGGTGAAAAATAAGGAGAAGCAAGATCCATACCTGGAGATTTCAGAAAAACGACAACGACCTGATATTTTTAGCGGATTAGAAAAATCAGCCAATATATTTTTAGACCAAAAGCAAGCCGAATCAGAAGAGAAAGCAATTGAGCAATATTCCCTGACCGCTTATCCGTATGAAGAAGTTTTGAAGGCCGCAACAGTATATTTTAAAGGCGACACTTTGTCTGCCAGTGTCTGGGTAAATAAATACGCGCTAAAAGACAGTGCCGGAAACATTTATGAGCTTACTCCGGACGATATGCACCGCCGGCTTGCCCGCGAAATTGCCCGTATCGAAAAAAAATATCCCAACCCGTTGGGCGAGGATCAAATATTCGAGGTACTCAAAGATTTTCGTTACATTGTGCCCCAGGGAAGCCCTATGGCCGGAATAGGCAACAACTTTCAAATTTCATCTTTGTCTAATTGTTTTGTGATTGGAGGTGATGAAAAAGGTGATTCTTATGGCGCCATACTCAGAACCGACCAGGAACAGGTGCAACTGATGAAACGCCGGGGGGGTGTCGGACACGATTTATCTCATATTCGCCCGGCAGGAAGCGCTGTAAATAACAGCGCACTAACAAGTACTGGCATTGTTCCGTTCATGGAGCGTTATTCGAACTCTACCCGCGAGGTCGCGCAGGATGGCCGTCGTGGAGCCCTCATGCTCACCATCTCTATAAAACATCCTGATTCAGAACACTTTATTGATGCCAAGCTCGAGCAGGGGAAAGTAACCGGAGCCAATGTTTCAGTGAAACTTGATGATGAGTTTATGCGCGCTGTTATCGAAGGGGGCGACTATCTACAACAATTTCCGATTGATTCGGATACCCCCTTGGTGAGCACAACAGTGAAGGCAAGCCACTTGTGGGAAAAGATCATTCATAATGCCTGGCGTTCAGCCGAACCGGGTGTTTTGTTTTGGGATACCATCAAACGAGAATCGGTACCCGACTGCTATGCCGATCTGGGTTTTAAAACCCTTTCGACTAATCCTTGTGGCGAAATTCCACTTTGCCCCTACGACAGCTGCCGCCTGATTGCGATTAATTTATTCAGTTACGTTGAAAACCCATTCACCGAAAAAGCCTATTTTAATAGTATCCTTTTGGGCAAACATGCTCATTTGGCCCTGCGCATCATGGACGACATCATTGATCTGGAGACAGAAAAAATTGATGGGATAATTGGAAAAATTAAGTCCGACCCCGAGCATGACGAAACCAAACGCATTGAACGAAAGCTCTGGGAAAAGATTCGCGAAAAAACCCTGCAAGGTAGGCGAACAGGCATCGGAATCACCGCCGAGGGAGATATGCTTGCAGCCATGGGATTGCGCTACGGATCGGAACAAGCCATCAGTTTTTCGGTTGATGTGCATAAACTCCTTGCCACTGAAGTTTATCGCTCATCAGTAGCCCTTGCAAGAGAGAGAGGGCCTTTTCCGATTTTCGATATAAGGCGCGAGGAGTCAAACTCCTTTATCAATCGCATCAAGCAAGTAGCCCCCGAGATTTATGAAGATATGGTGAAATATGGCCGCCGCAACATCGCCATGCTGACCATTGCGCCTACAGGAAGTGTCAGTATTTGCACACAAACTACATCAGGCATCGAGCCGGTGTTTTTGATTTCATATAAGCGCCGGCGAAAAGTCAATCCCAATGACAAAAATGTAAATGTTTCATTTATTGATGAACAGGGCGATTCATGGGAGGAATACAATGTATTTCATCCAAAATTTGCAGATTGGCTAAAAACAAATGGTTATGATGCTGAAGACATAAAAAAATATGATGACGAACAACTTCAGAAAATAATTATACAATCTCCTTATTACAAAGCTACATCGAATGACATTGACTGGGTGAGTAAAGTAAGAATGCAAGGCGCCATTCAAAAATGGGTAGATCACTCCATCAGCGTTACGGTTAACCTTCCAAAGGATGTAAGCATTGACCTCGTTAAGGAAGTTTACAAAACTGCCTGGGAAGTCGGGTGCAAAGGGATGACCATCTACCGCGAAGGTTCCCGTTCAGGGGTGCTGGTAAGCAACGACAAAAACAAGGAAGACATTAATGAATTTCAGGAAACCAAGGCGCCGCCCAGGCCGCGGTTATTAGAAGCCGATGTGGTTCGTTTTCAGAATGATTACGAAAAGTGGATTGCCGTGGTCGGGATCCTCAACGGAAGGCCCTACGAAATATTTACCGGAAAAGCCGATGGGTTTTATTTGCCACCCTGGGTGAATAGAGGCTGGGTTATTAAAAATAAACTTGAAAATAAAACTACAAGATACGACTTTCAGTTTGAAGACAAAGATCAATACAAAGTGACGGTCGAAGGATTGTCGCGATCCTTTGACCCGATTTTCTGGAATTATGCAAAGCTCATCAGCGGAATCCTGCGCCATGGAATGCCCCTGCAGTATGTGGTGCACCTGGTGGATAAACTTACTCTCGATCAGGACAATATTAACACCTGGAAGAATGGTATTGTAAGGGCTTTGAAAAAATACATCCCCGACGGAACCATTGCCGGAAGGCGCGAATGCCCTGAGTGTGGTGAGGCCGGTGGGCTTGTTTACAAAGAGGGCTGCATTTCCTGTACAAAATGCGGCTTTTCAAAATGCGGCTAAATTGCAAATTAAGGTGACCTCCAAAACCACCATTATTCTCTTTAATGGTGGTTTTGGGTTTTCATGGGTTTTTAAATTGCCAATCGTATGACGGATAATCAATCCGGATACTTTGCCCTAGAAATGCAGTTTGTGATAATCAAACGTCTGATTATCTCGAAAGTAGTTGATTTTTTCGGCCAGAATTAAAAATACTTTCAAATCATTCGCGCTGAACCACTGTATGGCGGCAGGCTGTTTGTTGCATAAGTCGGCAAAAATTGCCAAGAAATTGAAGTTGTTTCTGAGCAACCATTGCTGTGCTTCTTCTTTATTGGCAATGGCCTGGTCGAGGGCAGCCAGTTCAGGGTAGCCGTTTTTGAGGAGCCATTGCAATGCCTGGTCGCTTCCGCGCAGCGCACTCGACAGGGCAGCCAGTTCAGGGTAGCCGTTCTGCAACAACCAATTAAACAATTCTATATTCCCTGATAAGGTTTCGCCAAAAGCCACCAAAATTTTAACAGGATATTGGTTCATTTCCTTTCAGGAATAGACTTCAGTAATAATCCCCAAATCGTTTACCTGTGCGGCTATTGCATTCAGTGCCGCCAGGGGAAGTTTTTCCAGGCCTCTTTCAGGAGTGGCACGATCAATGCCGTAAAGGATGACCTTGCGAGGTGCTATTTCATGAATCAGCTTTAGCCAGCTTTCGACTTGTTCAGGGGTTGTATTATCAATCTCCTGGCCCTGAAAATGACCCTTTAGAAACAAACTCTGGATTACCAGTTTCCCTTGAAAAAGTTTCAACTGCGCTACAATTTCTGATAGTGAGGCGTGGGTTAAAGGCCTGTTGATAATTTGTAAGGAATCTTCGGTCCCGGCATCAAGTTTCAAAACATTATTGTCCACCTTCATGAGTGCTTCGCGTGTGTCTTTATCATGAAGCCGGGTTCCATTCGACAAAACAGTAATTTGCGCTTTCGGAAAGATGTTGTTTCTGATTTCAATTGTGTCGGTGATGATGTCGGGAAACTCAGGATGCAGTGTTGGTTCTCCATTGCCTGCAAATGTGATGTTGTCGGGATAAATGCCTTTTGCGGATAAAGCCGAAAATTTAATATACATTTGATTAAGTATCGCCCGGCGATCAGAAAATCTTTTTTCTTCCGGTTCAGGCACCCCACCGGTATATCCGCATTCGCAATATATGCAATTGAAGGAACATACTTTGAGGCTTGTAGGCAGCAGGTTTATCCCTAAAGAAATCCCAAACCGCCGGCTGCGCACCGGGCCGAATACAATGTCCTGAAAAAGGAAACCTGCCATGTTTTTTTTTACAAAGATACGATTAGTCTTTTTACTACTTTTGGATCCTTATGAGCAGCAACGCAATACTTGATGAAATTAGGCGACCTGTTTCAAAACACCTGATTGAATTTGAAGAGTCGTTCAATCAGGTAATGAAAAGCAGGGTGCCCCTACTTGATATTGTTTTGCGATATATGTACCGGAAAAAGGGCAAGCAGTTGCGGCCTCTGTTTGTATATCTTTCGGCTGCTGTGTGTGGGAATGTAAACGACCGCACTCGCCGTGCGGCTTCAATGATCGAATTGTTACATACCGCCACCCTTGTGCATGATGATGTGGTTGACGATTCGCACAGGCGCCGTGGTTTTTTTTCAATCAATGCATTGTGGAAGAACAAAATAGCAGTGCTGGTTGGCGATTACTTGCTATCTAAAGGGCTTTTACTTTCCCTTGATCATGACGATTTCGACCTTCTGAGAATAGTTTCGGAGGCAACTCGTGAAATGAGCGAGGGAGAATTGCTGCAAATTGAAAAAGCCCGCCGCCTCGATATCAGCGAAGATATATATTTTGAAATCATACGAAAGAAAACGGCTTCGCTTATCGCTTCGTGTTGCAAAGCGGGAGCTGCCTCAGCCGGAGCCAGCACCGAATTGCAGGAACGCATGCGGTATTTCGGCGAATTTGTTGGAATAGCTTTCCAAATCAAAGACGATTTGTTCGATTATCAGGCCATGAACAAAACCGGAAAACCCAGTGCATCAGACATAAAAGAGAAAAAGATGACGCTGCCACTGATTTATGCCCTTAACAATAGCAATACTACGATCAAACGACACCTCAAAAACATTGTGAAAAACCATAACACCGATCCGAAAAAGGTAGCCGAGGTTATAGAAACTGTTGAAAAAACAGGGGGATTTGACTACGCACGGGTTCGTATGCTCGAATACCGCGATAAAGCCCTTGAGTTGCTAACCTCATTGCCTTCCGGCCCTTCAAATAATTCTCTGAAAAAACTGGTTTATTTTACGATTGAACGCGATAAGTGAGGCATCTTTTAAGCTATTGATGTCTTTACAAGTCGCTCCTAATACAGGAATCCAGGATGGAGATTTTTACAAAACCCATTGGCTTTCGGGTGATCGTTCAGGCTGTTAAGGCCACTTCTTTAAAGTAAACCAAAAGGTGGTTCCAACGCCAATAGTACTGCGCACATTCACAGTTTGCGCATGGGCTTCAATAATGTGTTTAACGATGGCTAACCCCAATCCGGTTCCTCCCTGTTCGCGAGAGCGGCCTTTATCGGTGCGATAGAAGCGCTCGAAAACCCGTGGAATATCCTGCCGGCTGATTCCGATTCCATTATCGGTTATCTCGGTAAGAATATGTTCATCCATATCAAAAAAACTGATCTTTATTTTTCCATCCGACCTGGCTCCATATTTAACTGAATTATCTATCAGGTTAATCAGTACTTCACGGATTCTTTCCTTGTCGGCATATACCATAACAGGCTTTTCGTAGTTTTCGGCAAAGAAAATCATCGAGTCTTTTTTCTTCACCTTCATCTCGAGCAACTCTATCACCTCACGGGCTAGTAATAATATATCGAACTTAGTAAAGTTAAGCTTCAGTTCGCCTGCTTCAAATTGTGTAATTGACTCAAGGTCTTTCACTATCTCAATCATCCGGTTGATGCTCTTTTCGGTTCGAAGTAAATAGTCTCGGTTTATCGAAGCATCTTCAAGCCCGCCATCAAGGAGTGTAAGTACATAGCCCTGTATGTTAAAAATGGGCGTTTTAAGTTCGTGCGACACGTTACCTATGAATTCGCGCCGATAGGCTGCCAATTTTTTAAGTTCTTCAATTTCCCTTGCTTTGGATTCACTCCATTCGAGCACCTGGCGGTTCACTTGATCCAGGGTGTCGGCGGTAATGTCCAATTTTAGCTTTTCTTCTTCCTTTGTGCGTTTCAGGCTATGAATGGTTTTATACACCAATCTGATTTTTTCATAAATAAATTTCTGGAGCGTATAGCGAAAAACCAGGAACGAGAAGGGGAAAATCAATAAAAGCGCAATGAGCACTTCCTGCCAACCCTGCAAACCAATATTTAGCAACTGTAAAAGTATTAGCACTACACCAATAAACGTGGTAACCATGAAGGCCAACATGTAGGAAAGCTGCTTGGGGTCAGAGAACTTCATTTAATATTATTATTTTAGAAATTAACGGGGGCTATGCTTCAAACTTGTAGCCGACCCCTCTGATGGTTTTAATGTTTTGAAGGCCTGTTCGTTCGCGAATTTTTCGAATATGCACATCAATGGTACGCTCGCCCACGATGACGTCGTCGCCCCATACCCGTGTAAATATTTCGGCACGGGAGAATACTTTGTTGGGTTTAGATACCAATAACTGCAAAAGTTCGAATTCTTTTTTTGGCAGCATCATTTCCAACCCTTTGATGACAACCAGATATTTTTCTTTATCAATCACTAAATCGCTGATTTTCAATACATCTTCAGTGTTATTCGGGGCCTGGTATCGCCTCAGAAGAGCATGAATGCGGCTAAGTAAGACGCGTGGCATGATAGGTTTCGACACATAATCGTCGGCTCCGGCCTCGAATCCAGCGATTTGCGAATAGTCTTCGCCCCGTGCTGTAAGAAAAATAACCAGCGAATGCTGAAGCTCATGTATTTGTTTTATTCTCCTGCAGGCTTCAGTTCCATCCATTACAGGCATCATTACATCGAGAAAGATCAGGTGGGGGTTTAACTGGATGGCCAAACGCACAGCCTCTTTGCCATTGCTGCACGAAAAAACCTGGTACCCTTCTTTCTTGAGATTATAGCTCAGAAATTCAATAACGTCGGGTTCATCATCAGCCAGGAGAATACGAAATTCTTCGTTTTTCACTGCAAGAATTATTGTTTTCAATTGCAAAAGTATTTCAAATAAGCAATCTACAGGCATTTTAAATGTTGGGGTTTAACAATGTCCGGCAACTTTATTTCGTTAATGAAACGAAAACCATTTTTATTTGATTGCCATGATTGCTCTGATAAACCTCCTGGCCTTTCTCCTTTTCTTTTTCAATGCCCAAACCGACTCCAAAAACCTCGTAATATCAGCTGCCAATGATTCCACCGGAATGAGGATTTGCCTTAATCTGTATGAACAGGCGCTTTACGAACAACTGAATCAATACAGGCAATTGAATGGGCTGCACAAAATTGAATTATCCTACTCCCTCACACGTGTTGCCCAAATTCATAGCCAAGACCTGGCAACAAACGAGCCCCACAAGCAAAGAAACTGCAACCTGCATAGCTGGTCGAAAAATGGTCTTTGGACTGCCTGCTGCTATACGCCTGACCATGCAAAAGCTGCTTGTATATGGAATAAGCCCCGAGAACTCACACGATATCAAGGCGATGGATTCGAAATAGTGTTCTTTTCATCGTTTCCATACAGCAGCCCGGGAGATTATGCAAAAGATGCCTTTGTAAACTGGAGCAAGAGTCCTGGCCATAACCTGATAATTTTATCCCGATCCAGATGGAAAAATTTGCGTTGGGAGGCCGTTGGCGTTGGATATTATATGGGCTATGCCACAATCTGGTTTGGAGCGCTTTCGGATCCCGATACCCGCAACGTAACAATCTGTCAATGATTTAGGCTTTTATAGTTTTTTTATTGGCATTCCGCTGCCTGATGGTAGGCCGTAACAAGAACTTTCTTATTTTTATCCGTTGGTTACGAATATGGTTAATCCCTGTTGACGATGAAACATATCCTGCTTTTTGCTAAGTTCCTGTTTTTTCTCAGCATGTTTTCGATGGCACAACAATTCAATGGCGGACTGAAGGCCGGTGTCATGGGATCACAGGTGGATGGGGATACCTACAGTGGATTCAACAAACCCGGCATCATGGCCGGAGTTTATGTGAATTTGCGAGTGCCTGTTCAAAAAGAATTAAACATCAACCTTCCCGTTGCCGAAAACGCTGTTGTTAGCGAAAGTTTTTCTCCATATAGTCTTATCCAAATGGAGTTAGCATATGTGCAAAAGGGTTCTCGCAAGAATC
This sequence comes from Lentimicrobiaceae bacterium, assembly GCA_037446395.1. Classification (GTDB taxonomy): domain Bacteria; phylum Bacteroidota; class Bacteroidia; order Bacteroidales; family JAAYJT01; genus JAAYJT01. The sequence continues at coordinate 10,013 of JBBIIP010000002.1, read as the reverse complement.
CAAATTACGAAAAAGAAGATTTTGATGAATACCTGCTTCGAACAGATTATGTTGAGTTGGCCTTATTGTATCAGCTTATTTATTCTAAAAAACTATCTTTCGAATTGGGACCAAGTTTCGGTTATCTGTTGCATACCTTTGAAAGCAAAAACGGCCTGACAGATCTTTCACCGGTACCGTTCAGGCAAACCATTGTGAATTATATCGGGGGGATGTATATTTATCTCAATGAAAAAACATCTGTCAACCTGAGGATGAATAATTCAATCCTGAGCCTGAGAAATGCCGACCGCAAACCTTACGACAGATACCGTTTTTGGCAATACGGACAATTTCATGTAGCCATCGGGCTAATATTACAATATCAGCTATAAACCTATGTCATAGAATATTAACAGATAAATTTTTCCCTGTGTATAGAATAGAATCAAACATAAAGACATCTTCAGAGGCATATCGGCAAAACCGGCAGGCCTATCTTCAAATTCTCGAAAATTACAACACCATCCTGGAGCAAGTACACAGCGCCCCTCCAGAAAAAGCCGTAAGTCTGCATCGCGAACGAGGCAAGCTATTGGCCCGCGAACGGATTGATCTTTTGATTGATCCGGGAACACCTTTTCTTGAGCTTTCTCCCCTGGCCGCTTATGGTATGTATAATAATGAATTTCCATCTGCTGGCATCATTACCGGCATTGGGGTGATTCATGGGCGCGAAGCGATAATCGTGGCCAATGATGCCACCGTCAAAGGGGGTACCTATATACATGAAGCCATACGAAAACACATTCGTGCACAAGAAATAGCCATACAAAACCACTTGCCCACCGTTTATCTGGTAGATTCAGGCGGTGTGTTTCTTCCCCAACAAGCCGAAGTATTCGCCGATCGTGATCACTTTGGCCGGTTCTTTTATAACCAGGCACGCATGAGTGCTGCCGGAATACCGCAAATTGCCATCGTTATGGGAAGTTGCACCGCCGGCGGGGCATATGTTCCTGCCATGTGCGACGAAACAATCATTGTGGGCAAGCAAGGAACCATTTTTATCGGTGGCCCCCCTTTGGTTAAAGCTGCCACCGGGCAGGAGGTTACTGCCGAGGAACTCGGCGGCGCCGATGTGCACACCTCTCTTTCGGGGGTTGCCGACCATTATGCCGTGAACGATCATCACGCACTGCGCATTTGCCGGAATATCTTCTTGACCCTCAAATTACCTCAACGACAGCCACTTGATATCATTTCGCCGGAAGAACCTTATTATGACCCGGAAGAATTTTACGGAATTCTACCCGTTGATTTGCGGAAAACTGTGGATGCCCGGGAACTGATTGCACGCTTTGTTGACGGAAGCAGGTTTCATGAATTCAAGGCAAGATATGCAACAACCCTGGTAACCGGTTTTGCCTATGTGATGGGATTCCCTGTGGGAATAATTGCAAACAACGGAGTGCTCTTTTCGGAATCTGCGCTGAAAGGGGCCCATTTTGTCGAGCTTTGCTCAGCGCGTAATATTCCCCTCATCTTTTTGCAAAACATAACTGGTTTTATTGTCGGCAAAGAATACGAGCACAGAGGCATTGCAAAAGACGGAGCCAAAATGGTAAATGCCGTTGCAAACACAAAAGTTCCCAAATTCACCATCATTTTCGGAGGTAGTTTTGGAGCAGGAAATTATGCAATGTCTGGCCGGGCCTATGAACCCAGGCTGTTGTTCATGTATCCGGGATCTAAAATCTCGGTCATGGGTGGCGAACAAGCAGCCCAGGTGCTTTTGTCGGTAAAAAAAGAGCAGCTTCTTGGCAAGGGCAAAGCCTTGACACCCGATGAGGAGGCAGATCTCCGTAAAAGTATTCTCGAAAAATATGAATATGAGGGTTCGGCCTATTACAGCACGGCACGTCTTTGGGACGATGGCATTATCAATCCTGTTGATACGCGTAAAATCCTGGCTATGGCAATTTCTGCCTCGCTTAACAGCTTGTTCAAAGAAACCAACTATGGAGTATTCAGAATGTAAGATATTGCTATGACTGCTTTCAGCTATAAAACCATTTTGATTGAGCTGGTTGATAAAACAGCAACCATCTGGCTCAACCGCCCCGAAGTGCATAATGCATTCAACGATTTGACAATCAAGGAATTAATTGATGCATTCGATCAATTAGACAAAAACCCTTCCTTGTGCACAGTGGTTTTGCGCGGGAAAGGAAAATCGTTTTGCGCCGGTGCCGACCTCAATTGGATGCGCGCAGTGAAAGACTATACTTTTGAGCAAAACTATCTCGAGAGTCTCGAGCTCAGCAAGTGCCTTCATAAAATTTATACTTTCAGAAAACCAGTAATTGCGCTGGTTCACGGTGCGGCTATTGGTGGCGCCAATGGCTTGTTGGCCGCCTGCGATATTGTAATTTGCGAAGAACACACCGTTTTCTCGCTCAGCGAAGTAAAAATTGGCCTGATTCCCGCTTGCATTTCTCCTTATGTAATTAAAAGAGTCGGAGAACCTGTTGCCCGCGAATGGATGCTCACAGGCAAGCGATTCGCAGGAAGTGAAGCCGAAAAGCATCGTTTGGTCAATTATTCTTTGCCCCAAAGCCAGATTGATGCCTGCCTCGGCGAAATAACTGATAATCTTCTTAAAGCCGGACCTTATGCGGTTGAGCGATGCAAAATTTTGATACATGATATCATGAACACTGTTACTATGAAAGAGGCGCTTGAATATACCGCCCGCATGATTGCCGAGCAACGCATCACCCCCGAAGCGCAGGAAGGCATGTCTGCTTTTCTGGAAAAAAGAAAACCAAACTGGATAATTTGATAGATTCGAAAAGTATGATAATCAAAAAAATTCTTGTTTCCAACCGCGGCGAAATCGCACTACGAATCATGCGTACTGCTAAAAAAAATGGCATTAGCACTGTTGCCGTATATCACCAGGGCGATAAAAACTCCATGCATGTCGAATACGCCGACGAATCGTTTTCGTTGGGGGTCGGTAGTCTTGCCGATACTTATTTAAATATTCCAAAACTTATTCGCATCGCGCAACAAACTCACGCCGATGCCATCCATCCGGGTTATGGTTTTTTGTCAGAAAATCATCTTTTTGCAAAAGCATGCCATGATTCCGGACTGATATTTATTGGGCCCACCCCTGAGGCCATTTTATTGATGGGCAACAAATTGAAAGCAAGAGAGTTTGCCTTGAGCGCCGGACTGCCCATTGTGCCCGGATACATCCTAAAAGACGAAGAAAGTCCGCCATCTCTTTCTGCCCAGGAATATCCCCTGCTTGTTAAGGCTGCTGCAGGGGGGGGCGGAAAGGGCATGCGCATTGTTTACGATCCCAGGCAATTGCCCGAAGCAATCAACGCTACCCGGCGCGAAGCACTCAACTATTTCAGCGACTCGACAGTTTATCTCGAAAAGTACCTCGAAAACCCTCGCCACATTGAGGTTCAAGTGCTTGGCGATCTGCACGGCAATGTGATTCACCTCTTTGAGCGAGAATGTAGTATTCAGCGCCGCTATCAAAAGATTATTGAGGAATCGCCTTCGGTGACGCTGACCCCTCAAAAACGGACAGAAATTTGTGAATCGGGGGTGCGGCTGGCAAAGGCCATCGGCTACAGCAGCGCTGGCACAATCGAATTCCTTGTGGATAAACACCTGAATTTTTATTTTCTGGAAATGAATACCCGGATTCAGGTGGAACACCCGGTTACGGAAATGGTTACAGGCTTCGATCTGGTAGAAGAGCAAATTCGGATAGCCGAAGGCCATCCGCTGAGAATCAAGCAAGAACAAATTAAGCAATCTGGTCATGCCATCGAATGCCGCATCTATGCAGAAGACCCGTCCAATGGGTTTCTTCCCTCGCCCGGACAGATTCATTTCTATCGGGAGCCCACGGGAAAAAACATCAGGGTTGATGGATATATAGCCAAACAAGCAACCATTTCTGGTTTGTTTGATCCGATGGTCGCAAAATTGGCAGTATGGAGCGAAGTCCGGCCAAAAGCCATTGAAAGCACAGTTAGGGCCCTCGATGATTTTCTAATCCATGGGATCCAAACTAATATTGACTACCTAAAAGGAATTTTGCAAGACGGCGATTATCAGAAAAACTACATTTCCACTGCTTTCTGTAACGAAAAAACCAAGGAAATCATTGAAAAAACCAAGGCGCGAAAAAAATCTTTCGATTTTGACCCGATTTTAATTGCAGCTTTGCTCTATGGATTTGAAAGCTCGATGCTACCAAATAATCCCAACATCTGGTATAAAATCGGATATTGGCGCCTATTGATGCAAATACCGATGCAATGTGATGAGGAAATATGCAGGATTAAAGCGAAAAGATCAGGCAGGGGAAGTTATATATTTTCCAAAGGAACTCAAATTTTCAATTGTTATATTCATGATTTTCAGGATTCAACGCTTGATTTTAGCGTGAATGATACCAGACATCGGGCCTTAGTTACTTGCGACCATAGCCACCAATTGGTTGTGAGAATGTATGGATTCGACTTCATTGTTAGGCGCAGCGATGTGCTCACCGACGAGTCGGTTCTGGGCGATGCCGGCCAGGGAAAAGACCGCCACGACAATGAACTTACTTCGCCCATGCCAGGGAAAATCATTGATTTAAGGATAAAACCAGGCGACCGGGTAGAAAAAGGGGATATTCTGGCAATCATTGAATCAATGAAAATGGAGAACAATATCATTGCCCCTTACCCGGCTGAAGTCGAAGGAGTTTTTGTAGAAAAGGGATTGATGGTAAACACCGCAGCTACGTTGATTAAACTTCGGCCAGTGGGTTCCTGAAAAATCGTCGAATTAATATTATTCAGCACCGAAATATTCTAACTGATTTATTGGTACTTTTAATCAGAAATTTTAATTTCTCAAACCCGATGGATTTTATTCTAAGCGACGAGCACAACATGATCAGGCAAACCGTTAGGGATTTTGCCGAACGGGAAATAAAACCTCTTGCCCGTGAGTTGGACGAAAAAGCTGAATTTTCAATTGCGCTCACCCGCAAAATGGGCGAATTAGGGCTGTTTGGCATCAATACCCCATTGGAGTATGGCGGGCAGGGCATGGACACCCTCTCCTACATCATCGCCATCGAAGAACTGGCCCGCATTGACGGATCTCAAGCAGCAACCATTGCTGCACACAATTCACTTGGAATATACCCTTTGTTGAAGTATGGCACCCCAAACCAAAAGCAGAAATACATCCCGCAGCTTTGCACCGGAGAAGCACTGTGGGCATTCGGCCTTACCGAACCGGATGCAGGATCAGACTCGCAGGGCACTAAAACTACAGCCCGCCTTGAAAATGGCGAATGGGTCCTAAACGGCTCAAAAATATTTATTACCAACGGATCAAGCGAAATCACGGCTGGCCTTACCGTGCAAGCACTTACAACCGGCGAAAGCAATAAAAAAGAACTCTCCTGCATTCTTTTGGAAAAAGATACCCCTGGATTCAAGGCTTCTCCCATCCACAATAAAATGATGTGGAGAGCCTCTGATACTGCCGAAATATTTTTCGATGATTGTCGGGTGCCTTTTGAGAACTTGCTCGGTAAAAAGGGCGGAGGATCAAAAATTATGCTCGATACTCTGGATGGAGGCAGGCTTTCAATTGCCGCCATGGGATTGGGACACGCACAGGGAGCCTATGAACTTGCACTTCAATATGCCAAAGAACGCAAGCAATTCGGGCAAACTATTTCTAAATTTCAAGCGATCGCTTTTAAACTGGCCGACATGGCCATGAAAATCGAACTGGCTCGTACGTTTCTATATAAAGTTTGCTGGATGAAAGACCAGGGGCAGCCATTTGGAAAAGAGTCGGCAATGGCAAAACTATATTGCTCGGAAATTGCCAAGGAAGTCACCGATGAGGCTGTTCAGATTCATGGCGGTTATGGCCTTTTGAAAGACTACGACATTGAGCGCCATTTCAGAGACCAGCGCCTGCTTCAGATTGGCGAAGGCACTTCGGAAATACAAAGGCTGGTGATATCGCGGTATATTGGTTGCTGAAATACATCCAACCCGCCTCATATCATTGGCAGAGGTTATATAATTGTAAATTGTGATGTTAAATCTCTATCAAAAAAACAGATGAACCAGGTGAATTTGACAGAATCATCACGCGAGGCCTTCCAAAGCTTAAACTATTTTATTCAAACGAAGGACAAGGCTCAATACATTAATGCCCTGTTAGGAGTCGGTTTTGATGTGATTGATTTTGGCAGCTTTGTTTCTCCAAAAGCCATTCCTCAGTTCAGCGATATTGATGCGCTGGTTCCAATGATTGACACTACGAATACTTCCACTGGGTTGCTTGCGATTGTTGGTAATGTCGGTTGGGCACAAAAAGCGCTTCAATACGAAGCTATCCAATGGCTGGGTTTCCCTTTTTCAATTTCATCCACATTTCAGAAAATGAACCTGAATCGCACGCCCGAGCAATCGCTCGAAACTGTGAAAGAGATTCTCGAAATGAGCGATAAGAAAGGGAGAAGCATAAGGGTTTATCTTTCAATGGCTTTCGGCAATCCCTATGGAGAAGCCTATAGTATTGATCTGGCGGCAGAATGGGTTTTAAAGCTCAACAGGCTGGGGGCACATCATGTAATTCTTTCTGATACCATCGGGATCGCCCAGCCCCATGCCATTACTGCACTTTTAAAATTGATGTTCCGTGAATTTCCAACAACGGAGTTTGGACTCCATTTGCATTCAACCAACAAAGAAATAGAGCAAAAGATCTCGGCTGCGTGGCTGGCTGGTTGCCGAAGCTACGACAGCGTTCTCACAGGGGGGGGCGGGTGTCCGCTTTCGGGCTATGAAATGGTAGGCAACCTCGACACATTGAAACTCCTTTCATTTTTTGAAGACAATCATATCGTAACACATTTGAATATGGATGCACTCGGCAAAGCAAACGAAATTGCGCTCCGTATCTTTGCTGAAAAGCAGCCTTAGGCCAACAGCATCCTGAATTATTTTTTTGTAGTATCACTTAAAAGCATCTCAATATCAAACAAAATACTTTTAAATCACATGGCAAACATCACCCACAAAGGCAATCCCATTCACACTTCCGGCAATCCGCCGATGCCCGGCACAACTGCCCCCAATTTCACCCTGGTGAAGTCTGACCTGAGCGAATTATCGCTTAGCGACCTCAAAGGCAAAAAAATACTTCTGAATATTTTCCCCAGCCTCGACACTTCGGTTTGTGCAATGTCGGTTCGAACGTTCAACAAAAAAGCCGCCGGAAAAGAGAACACGATTGTATTGGCTATTTCAAAAGACCTTCCGTTTGCAATGTCGCGCTTTTGCGCAGCGGAGGGCATAAATAACGTTGTTTCACTTTCGGCATTTCGCAATGAGGAATTTGGCCAAAAATATGGCCTCGCCATCATTGATGGACTCTTAGCCGGGCTTCTTGCCCGATGTGTGGTGGTGATAGACGAAAACGGGACAGTGGTTTACACCGAACTCGTTCCTGAAATTGGACAGGAACCTGATTATGAGAAAGCATTGGCCATGCTGTAAAATAAATCGCCTCATCGAAATACGATTCATATATGATTTTTTCTTAGTGGCTTATGTACTATCAAAACAACCCACACAATAAATAACTGATTCAAAACCGCCATGAAAAAGGTTTTCAAAAATGCAGAAGAAGCCATTGCCGGCATCAGCGATGGAATGACATTGATGTTTGGAGGTTTTGGATTATGCGGCCTGCCCGAAAACTGCATTCGCGCAATAGCGGCAAGTGGCATTAAAAACATCACCACCATTTCGAATGACTCTGGTACTGACAAATTTGGCTTGGGATTACTTACAAGAAATCATCAGATTAAAAAGATTATGTCTTCTTATATCGGCGAAAACGATGAAGCTGAACGTCAGTTGTTTGCAGGCACCCTGGAGGTTGAGCTGATTCCGCAGGGAACCCTTGCCGAGCGTTGCCGTGCCGGTGGAGCAGGCATACCTGCATTTTATGTGCCGGCCGGATATGGCACCGAAATAGCCCGGGGCAAGGAGGCAAGAGAGTTTAACGGAAAACCTTATTTGCTTGAAACGGCATTACAAGCCGATTTTGCACTTGTCAAAGCCTGGAAGGGCGATACTATGGGAAACCTGATCTACAGGCTCAGTGCCTGCAACTTTAACCATGTAATGGCAATGGCTGGTAAAATTACGATTGCCGAAGTTGAAGAGTTGGTTCCTGCAGGCTCACTCGATCCTAACCAAATCCATACACCAGGCATTTTTGTGCAACGCATTTTTCAGGGCGAAAAATATATTAAACCGATTGAACGCCTGATGGTGCGCGATTAACCTTACCAAACGTTGAATTATGGCACTCACAAAAGAACAAATAGCCCGGCGCATTGCTCAGGAACTGCAGGATGATTATTATGTGAACCTTGGCATTGGCATACCAACCCTGGTAGTCAATTTTATCCCCAAAGGCATGCAAGTAATTCTTCAATCAGAAAATGGAATTCTCGGACTGGGCCCTTTTCCATTAAGATCCGAAGTTGATGCAGACCTGATCAATGCCAGTAAACAAACCGCCACCGTCATTCCGGGGGCCTCCTTTTTCGACTCCACCACAAGTTTTGCAATGATTCGGGGCGGACACATAGATTTAACTGTCCTGGGCGCCCTTGAGGTTTCAGAAAAAGGCGATATTGCCAGCTGGAAAATACCCGGAAAACGTGTTAAGGGCATGGGGGGAGCCATGGATTTGGTTGCCTCAGCGCCCAATATAGTTGTTGCCATGCAGCACACTTCTCCCGATGGCCAGCCAAAACTTTTAAAGGAATGTACCTTGCCGCTTACAGGGGTGGCGTGTGTTAAAAAAATAGTGACTGACCTTGCCGTAGTGGAGGTTACCCCACAAGGATTCAGGCTGATGGAACGCGCCCCGGGGGTGCCGGTAGAAGAAATTATAGCAAAAACTCAGGCTACCCTACTGTTTGAAGGAGAAGTGCCCGAAATAGCAGTGTGATTGTACGAAAAACAGATCAGTACGGCCTGATGAGCAAGCCGATTGTCAGAGGCGACATCTGCGGGCCTTTGTCCTTTTCGAAAAGTTTGGTGAAACTGTAGCCAACCTTCACATTTACCCATTTATAACCCATTGAAGCAAAAGCACCAAGGCGGTAGTTCAGAATGTTCTGATTGCGGGCAAACTTCACCTTGATATCCTGAATTCCACGATTAAGATAATCTTCTCCAGCATACTTTGTGTGGTCGTTGACCAGCAAACCGGCTTTTACGCCCAGTGCAAAGTTGATGTGCGAATTGGTTTTATACTTCATTTCGAGCGGAACTTCGAGGTAGGTAAAACTGAGTTTGTTCTTTTTGTAACTGATCGTATCGTGAATTGCCTTAAATGCGCTTACTCCGGATGAGTTAACCACAAGCTGTCCATCGGAGTAGAGGTTATGAGATGCTAGCGAAATTCCACCGGAAAGTGTAAAGTTTGACTCTTTAATGGGTTGATCATACATCAGATGAAAACTTGCTCCGCGCTGCAACAGTTTCAATTTAATACCCGAGGGGGCTTTCATCCAAAAATCAAGCGAAGGCTCAACCCCGAATCGCAATCGTTTCAAAGAATATGGGCTGGAGCCTTGCGAAAACACCCAATGGCCAAAAAATAAAAAAACGGCCAGAACAAAAAATCGTCTCATCGAATTATGGTTTAATTGGCCTCAAAAGTACAAAGAAAAATGGAATGCGCTTGTTTTGGCTAAAATAGAGCTGCTCTAAAAATAAAACCCCCAGCTTCGTTCAACAAAAGTCAGGGGTTTTTTATGTGCGCCCACCTGGACTTGAACCAGGGACCTACTGATTATGAGTCAGTTGCTCTAACCGACTGAGCTATAGGCGCATTTTCGAGATTTCCTTAAGATCAAATTCGAAAACAGGGCTGCAAATTTACACAAATAC
>JBBIIP010000001.1:0-4231 GCA_037446395.1 Lentimicrobiaceae bacterium | reverse complement strand
CACTTACTTTTGTATTATCCGACGGTGGCCGGCTCATTCAAACGAGCCTGCTACCGGAGGTTTAGTTCAACAAATAAGACTTAAACGCAGCCGCCTGACATGAAGTTACTAATTTGGCAGAATCCTCAGGCGGCTGCGATTTAAGTCGGTGTTGAACAGAACCTCCAGTACAATGGGCGTTTATTATGGAGTTTTAATATTTTGGAGGCTTACTTTTTGGGTTAGAGTGCACGGATGAACAAGCTAATTTTTTATTAAGAGTCCATTTTTCTGAATTTTTAAGTTAATTGATCACAGTCATTTTCCTTTAAAATCCAATCATTTTTCAGACAGGGCAAAGCAGAGGCTATCCCTTGCGTATGGAGAGTTTCAGACAGCGAGCTTTTGAGTTGATTTATGAAGGATTCTAATCATCTTCGGCGGCGAACGCGGCAGGATGGTCGCGATGGTTTTCATCTTTCCGGTTTGGCAACAGGGACAAGCCTGCGGGTCGAACTTCAGGCGTTGGCGGCATACTTCCTTCCAGGAAAGCCTGGGAGATGGTTTAGCTTCTAAACCTGTGCTATTTACCTCTTTACCTTGCAGGACGGGCAATTCAATTGATTTTCGGCGGGAGGATAAAAACCCGTAATGCCTGATCTTGACAAAGCGCTGCGGTAGAATGTGCAGACAGAATCTCCGCAAAAACTCCGTAGCCTCGAGGGTCATCAGTTTTTGTTTGTCTCCATTGCGGTAATCTTTGTATCGAAAAGTAACCTTTCCATCATCAACTGAGACCAGCCGATGATTGCTGATGGCCACGCGATGGCTGTAACGTCCCAGGTATTCGATGACTTGTTGTGGAGCGGCAAAAGGCGCTTTGGCATACACCACCCAATCAGACTGGTGCATCTTCCGGAGCAAATCAGAAGAAACTTCAAAACCGGCATCTTTGGCAATTTGAAGTAAACCATCGCGGAACTTGCCTCTGAACACCTGGCTAAGGGCTTTAACCGGAAAAAGGAAATTGCTATTGCCGCGCGCCTGTTTCCAGTTGCCTTGCAAGGTGATGCCACCGGCAGGAATGATGCAGTGTAAATGAGGATGAAGCGTGAGTGTTTGCCCCCATGTATGCAAAACGGCGATGAAACCGATCTCAGCCCCAAGATGTTTTGGGTCGGCTGCAAAAGCAAAGAAGGTATCGCGCACCGAACGGAACAACAGATCATAAAGCTCTTTTGGATGTTTATGACACAGCGGATTCAGGCAATCGGGAAGTGTAAAAACACAATGGAAATAGCCCACCGAAAACAGATCGGCCTCACGCGCCATGATCCAGCGCTGTTTGTTCACTATTTGACACTTGGGGCAGTGCCTGTTGCGACAAGAGTTGTAGCTGATTCTGATGTAAGCACAATCATCGCACCGGTCAACATGCCCGCCCAACTCAGCGGTACGGCAGACCGAAAGCGCATGCAAAACCCCTTTGTGATATCCCAGTGGCTGAAACTTTTCAATGAAATCTTTGCCATACCGTCTGATCACATCCGAGAGTGTGGCTGCCGGGCACTTCATTGCTGATAAATGGTGTCCAGTGGACTTTTTACTGCTTTAGGCTTGATCTGGGCTATGTGAAGATAAACCAACGTGGTTTCGATTCGTGCATGACCAAGCTGCTCTTTGATGCTGAACAGATCGGCTCCGCTTTCGAGCAGGTGCGTGGCGAAGGTGTGCCGCAAGGTGTGGCAGGTAGTGGGTTTTTGAATGCCTGCTCGCTCAACGGCTTCGTTGATGATCCATTGGATGGAGCGCTCACCCATCGGTTCTCCGGGTGTTTGCCCGTTGAACAGATAAACCTGAGGTTTTTCTTTGGCAAGATATTGAGCAATACCTTTAACCAGTAGCTTTGACAATACTACGTAACGATCTTTTCTCCCTTTGCCCTGAACTACGCGCAACTGAAGCCGCTGGGTGTCCAGATCAACAATCTTCACTTTGCGGGCTTCATTCATGCGTAAACCGGAACCGTACAACAAACCGATTAAAACTCGGTGTTTCAGATTGGTAGTCAAAATCATCATGCGCTTGACCTCTTGTGTCGAAAGTACCACAGGCATGGTGTCTTTATCGCGTATGGGAGGCATCTTCAGCGCTTTTTCCTGTTTACCCATGATCTTGAACAGACATTTCAAGCCATACACCGTATGCCGAAAGTAGCTTTTACTTGGCGATGTATTCGTTTTGAGCATCGCATAGAGAAAATCGTTGATCTGTTCAATACTCAAATCAACAGGATCCATCCCAAAATGAAGTGCTACCTTTGCAATGCTTCGTCCGTAGTTCTGCATGGCGCTTTTGCTACGCTGGCGAAGGGTAAGTGTTCTTTCGAAAGTTTGATAAGTCTTGGCAAAACCAGGCACGGTTCTGCAGGCTTTGGCGATGATGGTTTCGCCCCGGGAGCGTAAACTTCCGCTGTTTTTCTTTGTTTTCATCGTATTATATTTTTAGTGATTAAACAAAACCATAACGAAGAACACTTACTTTTGTATTATCCGACGGTGGCCGGCTCATTCAAACGAGCCTGCTACCGGAGGTTTAGTTCAACATCGGTTTTGCGTCAGGCGGGGTGACGTGCTTCGGTTGACAGTTTTTTCGTATAATTGAAGTGCGGTTCTTCGTATCGAGTGTAGTGCTAAAAAACCCGCCCGAACGCAAAGCCGAAAAACGTTAGCGTTCATTGTAAAAAGACAAAACAGACGACAGAATGTCAAAGGAATTTTTGCTGCATAAAGACAAGAAAGAAAAAGAAAGCCCACCGCACATTCAGGCACATTTGTCTTTGCCCGACACTAAAGCCAATGCTTCGCAAAGCCAAAAGAGCCTTCATTTTGCCGACCCACATAGTACACTGTTGATAAGTTTGTGATTTATTTTTATCTTAAAAAATGAGATAAATAATACAAATTGCTATTTTTGCAACTTGATAATTCAAATGTCAATGAATAGAATAAAAGAAGTACTGGACGAAAAAGGAATAAAGCAGACTTGGTTAGCTGACAAGTTAGGTAAAAGTTACAATATGGTGAATTCATATGTTCAAAACAGACAGCAACCAAGATTAGAAATATTGTATCAAATTGCCGAAATACTTGAAGTTGAAATAAGTGAATTATTGATAGAAAAAGCAAAATACCTAGCTGAAACAGAATCAAAATATAAATTCAATAAGAAAATATAATGAGTTTTAATCCTGATTTACAATATCGTTGTACAATAATTAGAGGGAAATCCATTTCAAGAATGGACGATTACCTTCCTATTTATGCAGAAATATTAAATGAAATCTGTCCAATTCCAGCAAAGCAATTTGACGAAACATTTGATAAAAAACTTTCACGTTACATAAAGGATGATGACAAGACAATACGGAATCATCGGACAGAAAATGTAGATAAACTTTTGGGAATGTATTTTGAAAAAGATGGAATCATTTACATTTCTGAAAGAACAAAAAAATTCTTAGAGGACAACGACCAACCAGCATTTTTCAAAAGTGTGTGTTTCAAATTTCAACAACCAAATGGTTCACAAAAGATAAACACAACCGAAGATAAAGTTCAAAACAAAATAAATTTCAAACCATATCATTTCATCTTAGCCCTATTAAAATCAGCTGCTTTAAAAAATATAGTTCTGACAAAAGATGAAGTTGCATACTATGTTTTAAATGCACTTGAAGTTTTGCAGGGAACTGTTACAGTTGACGAAGTTCTGAAAGCTATTCTTGCTGACAGAGCAAAAAAAGTTCAAAAGAAAGTTGAGACACCTGGCAAAGCTTATTCTTATTCATTTCAACATATCAACGAGCAGTTTGATTATTTAGAGTTAGCCAATCTTATTCGCAAAGACGGAAAGTCAATTTGGCTTAATTCAAGAGAAGCAACTTCAATAGAATTATTTATAAAAGATTTATCAAAACCATTAGCAATTGATTTTTCCAAATACAACTTTGCAGAAAAAGGAATTGGGAAACTAGTGGAACTTGAATGGCAAGAATATTTCGGTGCAATTTCAGAAAAGGAGTCACTTGCATTTGCAACTAACATTTCAAGTTTAGAGGCAGTAGCACCAACCGAAGTAGCACCAAAAGTTCCAATCGTATCTACAATTGAAATTGGGGATGAAGGAGAAATTTTTGTTTTACAAATAGAACGAGACCTTGTAAAAGAGTTCAACCCAAGATTAGTAAACA